>NZ_DASUNC010000199.1:0-92887 GCF_036277355.1 Archangium sp. | reverse complement strand
TTGTAGCTGACGCTGTCCGGATAGCAGTCCAGGGCCGGGCTTCCGTCACACCACCAGCCGTAGTTGACGGTGTTGCCGGAGGTGTCCGTCACACTGCTCACACCCCAGCGGTACGTCCCCTGCGCCGTCTGGAAGAGGGGCACGTAGCTCCTGCGCGTTCCATCCTTGTCCCACGACGTCCACGTGTTCGCCGCCGCGTTGTATTGGATGCGCTGGTAGCTCTCGATACGGGTGGCGTGCGTGCCTCCCGTGGTGCAGCTCGGACTGGAGCTGCCCGCGGGGCACGCCACCAACTCCTGCCCGTCCAGCACGAACAGGTCCGCTCCGTCATAACGGGGCACGCCCTTGCCGGGGCTGGCCCGGACGATGGTGGAGAACCCCTCCAGGCTCCAACCGACTCCCGCGGCCCCGCTGCCTCCCGCCGAGCTGTAGGTGAGCCGCAGCGACGGCTCCAGTCCGTGGAAGGCGGGCACGGAGAGCGGCTCCGAGGCGGTGAACGCTCCGTAGTACGTATCCACCGACGAGGACTGGTTCGAAGGCGCATCCGCCAGCACCAGCCCACCCACGAGCCCGGTCCACAACGCGAGCGCGCGGGATACCGGTGCACCGAGAAGACGGTTTTTCATGACCCCTCCTGCTGAGGGGGAAAATGCTAGTATAAGTGGATTCACCTATGGTGAAGTATTCAGCAGCCGACGCATCCACCCCAGAAGGCACCCCGGTGCTTGCGCTAGGATGGGCCGGCCCCCCTCCCGGGAGACGATGACGCGATGAAGAAGCGCTTCCTGCTGGTGGCCGCCGCCCTGCTCGTGCTGGCCATCGCGGTGGTGGTGACGGAGCTCCAGGAGCCGCCGCGGCACACGCCCGAGCCCACCGCGCCGCTCACCGATGTGGCCGGACCCGCGCCCGTGGTGCCGGTCTCCGCCCGCGAGGAGCCCCCGCGCAGGCTGGCGGAGCGCCCTGCCCCCGCGCAGCCCGGCGCGTCCCCGGAGACGGCCGCGCTGGCCCCGGTGCCCGAGGTGCCTCCCACCCGCGTGGTCGCGCCCTCGCTCATGCCCGATCCGGCCCATCCGCCGCAGTGGACGAAGCCGCTGGCCCTGCCCTCCACCCCCTCGCCGCCGGATCCCTCCATTCCGCCCCCCATCGCCGTGGACCCGGAGCGCGGGCGCCGCACCCAGGCGCAGTGAGGAGCATCAGGCACCATGAGCAGGAAGAAGGCAGCAGCCCAGCGGCGCCGCGAGCAGCCCGAAACGACCCCCGCGGAGCAGCTCCCCCACGACACGGCCCGGCCCGAGGACACGCCTACGCCCGCGCACCGGCGCACGCGCCTCCTCCAGGCCCTGTTCTCCGCCGCCCTGCTCGCGCTGGCGGCGCCCCCCCTGGACCTGTGGCCGCTGGCGCTGGTGGCGCTGGTCCCCCTGCTGCTGGCGCTCCGGAACGCCACGCCCATGCAGGCCCTGGCGCCCGCCTGGCTGTGTGGCTTCGCCATCAACCTCATCGGCTTCCGCTGGGGCTACGCACTGCTCGACCGTTTCGGCCACCTGCCGGCGTGGGTCCGCGTGCTGGCGCTGGTGTTGCTCGCCGCGTACCAGGCCAGCGTCTTCTCCCTCTGGGCGGGGCTGGGCACCCTCCTCACGCGCTCGGCCCGCGTGCCCTGGCTCGTCTCGGTGCCGCTGGCGGTCGTGGTGGCGGAGAGCGTGCTGCCCTTCCTCTTCCCGTGGAACCTGGGCGTCACCGTGTGGCGGGCCTGGCCGCTGATCCAGGTGGCCGAGCTCGGAGGCGCGCCCGCGGTGTCCGCGCTCGTGGTGCTCATCAACCTCACCCTGCTGGAGGCCGGGCTGGCCCTCCGGCACGGGCGGCCCCTCCCCCGGCCGGTGCGGGTGGCGGGCACGGTGGTGCTCGCGGTGGTGGCCGCCGGACTGCTCCGGGCCACGCACGTGGCGATGGCGCGCGCGGCGGCGCCCAAGGTCCGGGTGGGCATCGTCCAGCCCAACGCCGGCACCGTCACCGCCGAGGATCGCAAGCACCGGGGAGAGCAGTACCTGGCCACCCTGCGCCAGTCCACGCAGCAACTGGCGCGCGACGGCGCCGAGCTGGTGGTGTGGCCCGAGTCCGCCTTCCCCTACCTCTTCGATCGGCAGCTCCCCCGGGAGTACGCGCCCGGGCACCCGTGGGAGCTGCGGCCCGGCTTCCAGGGGACGCTCCTCTTCGGCGCGCTCAGCCACACCTTCGGGGGCTCGCTCATCCACAACAGCGCCGTCCTGGTGTCACCCGACGGCCGCATCACCGGACGCTCCGACAAGCGCCGGCTCTTCCCCTTCGGCGAGTACGTGCCCTTCGCGGCGCGCTTCCCCGAGTGGGCCCGGGAGGTGCGCGCGCGGCTGCCGGACTCGCCGGACATCGAGCCGGGGGAGCAGGCCCGTCTGCTGGTGAGCGGCCCGCTGCGGATCGCCCCCCTCATCTGCTACGAGGACATCCTCCCCTTCGCCGTCCATCCGCTGGTGCGGGAGAAGCCCAACCTCCTCGTCACCCTGGCCAATCACGCCTGGTTCGGAGATGGGGATGCGCCGTACCAGGCGCTCGCCCTGGCCACGCTGCGCGGCGTGGAGGCCCGGAGGGATCTGGTGCGCGCTGCGAGCACCGGCGTCAGCTCCGTGGGGGACGCGCTCGGGCGGGTCCAGGCGCACACGTCACTCCAGCTGGAGCCCGGAGCACCCGAGGTGTTGATGGGCGAGGTGGCCCTGGTGGAGCTCTTCGCGCTCGGACCCTACCTCGCCCCCGTCTTCCCCTACGCGTGCGCGCTGGTCCTGGCCTTGCTGGCCCTGCTCGGGGGCTCACGCCGGACCTGACGCAGAAGCCCCCGCGCTGCCCCGGATGCGCTGCTCGTGCTCGAGCAGCCACTGTTTCGTGGGCACGCCTCCCGCGTACCCCGTGAGCTTCCCGCTCGTCCCCACCACCCGGTGGCAGGGGACGACGATGGAGAGCGGATTCCTCGCGTTCGCGGAGCCCACGGCCCGCGACGCCCCCTCCCGGCCGATGTGGCGCGCGAGGCCCGCGTAGGACCACGTGACGCCCAACGGAATCTCCCGCAGGGCCTTCCACACCGTCTGCTGGAAGGGCGTCCCCACCGGCTCGAGCGGAAGCTCGAAGGACATGCGCTCGCCCGCGAAGTACTCCTCCAGCTGCCGCCGCGCCTCCCGCAGCACCGGATGCGACTCCCCCTCGCTGGCCACGAGCGTGGGCGCCCGCTTGTGGTTCTCCAGGTAGATGGCGATGAGCGCCCCTTCGTTCGCGTACAGCCGCAGAGGGCCCACCGGGCTCTTCAGCGTCGTGGTGTACAGCTTCATCCGCCTGCTCCTTCCGAAAGAGAAGTCCAGAGGTGTATCGCCGCGTAGGAGCGCCAGGGCCGCCAGGCCTCGGCCCGCGCACCGGCCTCCTTCGCCGTCACGTCTCCGAGTGCCTTGCGAATCCCCAGGTCACTCGCGGGAAAGGCATCGGGCCAGCGCAGGGCCCTCATGGCCACGTAGTGCGCCGTCCAGGCCCCGATGCCCGGCAACGCCTCGAGCGCCGCCATCGTCTCGTCCACATCCGCGTGCCGGTCCAGCCGCACCGAGCCGTCCGCCACCGCCCGCGCCACCGCCAGCAGGCTCCTCGCCCGCGCCCCCGGCATTCCCAGCTTCGCCACGTCGTCCTCCGACGCCGCCGCCAGCGTCTCCGGCAGCGGGAACAGCCGGGACACCTCCGCCTCCGGACCGTCCACGGGCTCGCCGAAGCGCGCGACGAGCCTCCCGCTCAGCGTCGTCGCCGCGCGCACCGAGACCTGCTGCCCGAGGATGGCGCGCACCACCAGCTCGAAGGGCTCGAAGGCCCCCAGCACCCGCAGCCCCGGGTGCGCCCGGACGTGCTTCGCCAGGAGCGCGTCCCGGCCGAGGCACTCCGCGATGACCTCCGGCTGCGCATCCAAGTCGAAGAGCGCCCGCAGCCGCGCCGCCACCTGCATCAGCACGCCCGCCAGCGACAGCGAGACCTCGGCCAGCAGCGCGGGGCGCTTCGGATCCTTCCGCACCGTCAGCCAGCCCGTCCTGCCCCCCAGGCGCACCGTGCGCCGGTACTCGGCCTCCCCCGCGTGCTCCACGCCTGGAATCGCGCGGCCCCGCAGGAAGCGCAGCAGCTGCTCCCAGTCCAGCGGCGGGCGATAGTCCAACCGCAGCACGAGCGCACGCGCTCCCACGCCCTCGTCACTCGCGCGCCGCAGCTCCGAGGGTGGCCGGCCGAAGCGCTCCTGGAAGAGCGCGTTGAAGCGACGGACGCTCTGGAAGCCACTGGCGAAGGCGACCTCGGCCAGCGGGAGCGTGGTGTCCTGGAGCAGCTGCTTCGCCAGCGCGAGCCGCCGCGACTGCGCCAGCTCGACCGGAGAGACACCGAGCTCCGCTTCCATCGCCCGGCGCAGATGCCGGCTGGTGACCCCCAGCTCCGCCGCCAGCTCCTCCAGGGATGACTCGTTGAGACAGCCCCCCTCGATGCGCGCCACCGCGGCCGCCACGAGCCTCGGCACCGAGTCCACCGGCGCGCTGCCCGGAGCCAGCTCGGGGCGGCACAGCAGACAGGCCCGGAAGCCCGCGTGCTCGGCCTCGGCGGCCGTGCGGTAGAAGGCACAGCGCTCCCGCCGGGGCGTCCTCGCCGTGCACACCGGCCGGCAGTAGATGCCCGTCGTGGACACCCCGACGAAGAAGAGCCCATCGAAGCGCCGGTCTCGCGCGGTCAGGGCCCGGTAGCAGGTCTCGGTCTCCAGCGTCTCCATCACGGGGCTTTCGTAGCGTGGCCGCCCGCCCCTGTCTGGCCGTTTTCGGACCTGACCGCGAAAATCGGGTCGCCCCCTCCGTCAGTGGTTGGTCGGCAGGAGCACCTCTCCCGCCCTGCGCTCGACTTCGTCGGACGGGATGAGCTCGATGGGCCCCTTCACCGCCAGCGCCTCGCTCCGGGCCTTGAGCACCTCCTCGATGGCCTCCCTGGCGCCATAGGGCGCGTCCAGCACGCCGAGGCACGCGTCCAGGTCGCCCTTCAAGGCGGCGGCGTTGGCGTACCGCTCCTCGGGGTGGCGGCGCAGCAGCTTGTGGAGGATGAGCCGCACGGGCTCCGACACCCGCCGCATCAGGTGATCGATGTGCTCGGGAGTGAAGGCCGCGGCACGCCGGGCCATCTGCTCCACCGTGGTCCAGCTGGGCACCTCGCACACCCAGGGCAACTCCCCGTCGTAGCCCGGGTGGCCCGGAGGGAGCCGCTCGGCGGCCTGCTCCACCTCGTCCGAGCCATAGAGCTGCAGGCCGGTGATCATCTCCAGCATCACCATGCCCAACGAGAAGAGATCCGCGCGGGAATCCGCCGTGACGCCCGGCATGGGGAACAGGCGCTCCGGGGCGGCGAAGTCGATCTCCCCCTGGAGGATGAACGGGACGGCCGGCGCGCGCCGGGGCAGCAGGGAGGCCGCCGACATGAAGTGGGCCAGCATCACCGTGCCATCGTTCTTCACGATGATGTTGTAGGGGTCCACCGACTGGTGGAGGACGCCCAGAGGCCGGCCGGCCGCGTCCGTGAGGGTGTGCACGTACGACAACACCTCCGCCACCGAGGAGGCCACGTAGAGCGTGAAGGCCTCGGAGAGCTGACGTCCGCGCACGCTGCCGTAATGCCCCGCCATGTTCAGGCTGATGCCCGTCACGTACTCCGTCACCAGGTAGCGGCCGCCCCGGTATTGGAACAGCCCGTGGTGACGGGGGATGGCCGGGTGCGACAACAGCGCGCCCAGATCCGCCGCGTCCTCGAGCCGCGCATGGCTCGTCCAGTCGGCGGACGCGGTGACCATGGCCACCTCCACCAGGGGCCCGTCCTTGTCCCCGGTGCGAGGCAGGCACAGGAAGCGTTTCTGCTCACCCGGCCCATGCGTCAGCTTCCGCAGCCGCAGATACCCCGTGTCCCCGTGGGAGAACAGGACGGGGCGCTTCTTCACAGAGGGGGCGGGCTTGCGCGAATCAGCGTCAGACATGAAGACACTCCTCTCCCGTCACGGCGGTGCCAGACGGCCCCACCCGGGAGGTTGAAGACAGGGGAAATGGTGTGAAGGTGCGCCGGAGGCTACTGTAGACATTCACCCCAAGGGAACGACCTGTGGGGTTGTGCCTGGGCTCCCCCGCCTCGCGGGCGCTTGCCAGGCGCCTCGTCACCCCAGCGGCCTCGTTTTCCCGGACGGCCAGCGGCCAGGGGAGCGCCCTCGGCCGCCCGGCAGGGATGCTCACGAGAGAGAATCTCCCGCCCTCCCAGTGCGTTGGAGCTTGTCCTGAATGAGCGAGCACATCGACGGGACCTTTTCCAGCCGGCTCGGCCCCGCCCTGTACGAGCGGGCTTCCTACCTCCTGCCCGGAGAGCCGGAGGACCTCTTCGCGGGCGGCGGAGAGATGGGTGCGCACATGCGTGCCTTCGATTGGGCCGCCACCTCCCTGGGCCCCGTGGAGGGCTGGTCCCAGTCGCTGCGCAGCGCGGTGAGCATCTGCCTCAACTCGCGCTTCCCCATCCTCATCTACGCCGGGCCGGAGCTGCTCGTCCTCTACAACGACGCCTTCATCCCCTTCTTCGGCCGCAAGCACCCGGAGCTGGCCCTGGGCCGTCCGGGCCGCGAGGCCTGGCCCGAGGTCTGGCACGTCATCGGCCCCATGCTGGAGGGCGTCCTCGCCACGGGCCGGGCCACGTGGGCAGATGATCTGATGCTCGCCATCAACCGGAATGGTTACCTGGAGGAGACGTACCGGACCTTCTCCTACAGCCCCATCGGCATCGAGGCGGGCCGGGTGGAGGGCGTCTTCACCGCGGTGAACTTCACCACCGAGCGCGTCATCGGCGAGCGGCGGCTGCACACCCTGCGGCAGCTCGCCGGGCACGTCAGCGAGTCCCGGACGCCGGAGGAGGCCTGCCGTCAGGCGGCTCGCACCCTCGCGGCCAACCCCGCGGACGTGCCCTTCGCGCTGCTCTACCAGTGGGACGAGCCACGCGCCCAGGCCACCCTGGTGGCGAGCACGGGGCTGGAGACGGAGGTGGACGCCAGCCGCTGGCCCCTGGCGCACGTGGCGGCCACCGGACGCGTGGAGGTGCTCACCGACGTGCGTGCGCGCTTCGGCGATCTGCCGGGAGGTCCCTGGGACGAGTCGCCGCACACGGCGGTGCTGCTCCCCATTTCCCGGCCGGGACAGAAGGTGCCCTATGGGGTGCTGGTGGCGGGCGTGTCTCCACGACAGGCGCTGGACGACTCCTACCGGAGCTTCTTCGAGATGGCCGCCGGACACGTGGCCTCGGCCGTGGCCAACGCGCGAGCCTATGAGGCGGAGCGCCGGTACGCGGCCGAGCTGCGCCGCCGCGTGGAGTTCGAGCAGCAGCTCATCGGCATCGTCAGCCATGACCTGCGCAACCCCATCAACGCCATCACCCTGGCGGCCCACGCCCTGCTGCGGCGCGAGGAGCTCGACGCCCGCGCCACCAAGTCCGCCAGCCGCATCCTCGCCTCGGCCGAGCGCGCCGCGCGGATGATCCGCGACCTGCTCGACTTCACCCAGGCCCGGCTGGGCGGAGGCATCTCCCTGGAGCGCCGGCCCACGGACCTGCGGCACCTCGTGGACCAGGTGCTGGACGAGCTGGGCGTGGCCTGGCCGGAGCGCCACCTCGAGGTGCGCCAACGCGGCTGCACCACGGGGGAGTGGGACGCGGACCGCATGGCCCAGGTGGCCTCCAACCTGGTGACCAACGCCCTCAAGTACAGCCCCGCGGACACGCCCGTGCGCGTGGAGCTGCGCGGCGAGAGCGACGGCGTGGAGCTGCGGGTGCACAACGACGGGCCGCCCATTCCGGCCGACCTCCTCCCCCGCCTCTTCGAGCCGCTCCAGCGCGGCACACCGCAGGTGGACCGGGCGAGCCGCAGCATCGGGCTCGGCCTCTACATCGTGAAGCACCTGGTGGAGGCGCACGGGGGCACCGTGGCCGCGCAGTCGGGCCTGGGCCGGGGGACGACCTTCACCGTGCGGCTGCCGCGCTCACCGGGTGCCCTCACCCACCACTGACGCCCGCGCCTGCTCGAGGCTCGCGGCGCAGCGGAAGCCGAAGTGGTGGAAGATGGGCCGGTTGGCGGGCACGTGGGGCCGCCGGTACACCGACGTCGCGTACGAGGCTGGCCAGAACCACGAGCCGCCTCGCACCACCTTCTCCGTGTGGCCCGGGCACGGCTCGCGTCCCTCGCACGGGCCCTTCGGGTCCACCCCCAGGCACGCCTCGCCACAGGCCTTCCACGAGGGCGTGTACCAGTCCGCCACCCACTCCCAGGCATTGCCCGCCATGTCGTAGAGCCCGTACGGATTGGGCGGCCGCGTGCCCACCGGCTCCGGACGTCCCACGTCGGCGTGCGTCCTCGAGCGCTGCTTCTTCCCGCAGCTGCGCCCCCGGCTGTCCTGGATGACGGCGCGCTCGCAGGTGGCCGGCTCGTCGCCCCACGGGTAGAGCCGCCCATCCGTTCCCCGCGCCGCCTTCTCCCACTCGGCCTCCGTGGGCAGGCGCTTGCCGTGGGCCTCGCAGTAGCCCTTCGCGTCGTACCAGCTCACCCCGTTGATGGGCTGCCGGGGGTTGTCGAAGTCGCGGTAGTTCGGCCCGCCCTTGCCGCACCGGCCTTCCTTCTCGCAGGCCTTGTACTCGCCGTACGTCACCTCGTGCGTGTCCATGTAGAAGGTTTGCACCCAGACCTCCGCCTGCGGCTTCGCCGGTGCGTGCTTCCCCGTGTTCACGCCTCGGAGGAAGGGACCTCCGGGGATGCAGGCCATGCCCGGCACCGGCGCCTCGAGGCAGGGCAGCACCTCGGGCGCCCCGGGGAACGGAGCCGCCGCCCCGGCCACGCCCGCGCTCCCGAGTCCGAGCACCAGGAGGAGCCACATCGCTCTACTCACTGCCGCGCCACCCTTCTCATCCGCTTCTCGAGGAGCTTCTGCTTCCACGCCTCGCGCGCCTCGCCGGGCCCCATGTCGAGCCGAGACAGACCACGCGGCTGCCCGGTGTCCGGCGCGTACCGGAGCATCATGCGCACGTCCCGCGTCTTCCGGTCCTCCAGCCAGGCCCGGAAGCTCGAACCCGACTGGGTGTTGTAGTGGTAGTAGCTGCCCTTCACGTGGGTGATGCCCCGCTGGCCGCTCGTGCGCACCACCACGCTGTGCTCGTCCAGCGGGAGCGCGCGCATGTTGCTGCGGTAGTTCGCGTCATAGGGGAAGTACTGCTCGGCGTTCGACAGGTAGACCACCCCCATCTTCCTCCCCGCCTGTTTCGTGACGCGGCCGAGGGCGGCCACCGTGCGCTCGGCGGTGAGGTCGCCCCGCACGACGAGGACCCTGTTCCCCTCATGGAGGCCGCGGATGTGCGCGTAGTCGTCCGCATCCACCAGGAAACAGGGCAGCGAGGCCTTCTTCATCTGCTCCACCACGCGCTTCAGCCGCCGCTCCACCGCCCAGCGCGCGGTGCCGTACGCCCGGAGCAGCTGCGCCCGCTCGAACCGGGTACCGCCTTTCTCCTGGATGAGGCGGCGCACCTCCGCGCGGCTCTCCCGCCGCCACAGGCGCAGGAACTCCTCGGGCGTCTCCGCCGCGAGGAACATGAGGCGGTAGACGCGGTGGAGATCCACGATGGACTGATCGAAGTCCATCAGCACGAGAACCTCCGCGCGGGCCCAGGCCGCCAGCAGGTAGTTCTGGTCCGAGCCCACCCCCAGGTAGACGCCCCGCTTGTCCTTCACCGCGTCATGGAAGAGCCCGAGGTGGTCCTCGTTGGAGATCCAGTAGTGGGTGTCGCGGACGAGCTCGGCCGGGGTGGGATCCGAGGGCAGCCGGGTGGAGCCGGTGAGCTCCAGCTCGGGCTCACTGGCCACTGCCACGGCGCTGGCCAGGAGGACGACGAGGGCGAGGACACGCATCGCGGGCATGATACCGCGCCCCGCGTGATACGCTCGGACCGGGGGCCCGTATGTCGGCGCATCTCCTCGCCTCATCCGTCGTCGCGCTCATCGTGGCGCTCTTCAACGGCCTGCTGGCCGGCTACGTCCTCGCCTCCGCCCGGCGGGAGCGGCGCGGGCTCTTCTTCGCCTGCGGCCCCACCGGCGTCGCCCTCTTCGCCGCCGGGTGGTTCGTCGTCCTCCTGCAGCCCCGGGCCCGCGAGTCCGTCCGCGTGGCCGTCGGGCTCGCCGCGCTGCTGTCCGTCTCCGGCTTCATCGCCGATGCCCTCGTCGAGCTCGGACCCACCCGGGTACGCCGCTGGCTCTCGTGGGCCCTGGTGCCCACCGGGCTGGCGCTCCTCGGGCTGTCGGCCGGGGTGGCCATGGCCTTCGGGCAGCCACTGCTGGCGGTGTTTCCCCAGGTGCTGGGACTCGCCGGCGTGGGTCTGCTCGGCGGGCTGCGCTTGCTGCTGTGCCGCCATGAGAACGCCTCCATCCGCCGGCTCTCCCGGCACCTGACGGCACTCATCGGCGTGTCGCTGCTCGTCTGCCTGCTCCGCACGGTGCTCGAGCTGTTCCAGGGGACGCCCGCCGGCAATGGGGTGCTGCTGTGCATCGTGCTCGCCGCCGAGATGGCGACGCTCAGCTACATCCTCCACGAGCGGGTCGCCGTGCGGTTGCCCGTCTCCCGGGCCCTCACCCACGCGGTGCTCGCCATCGCCGTGGCCTGCGCCGTCGTCGCGGTGTTCCGATTGCTGGGCTACCCGGTGGACCTCGTCCAGGTCTCCGTCTCCGTGGGGGTGGCGCTCGTGGCCTCCCTGCTCTTCATCGGCCTGGGCGAGCAGCTCAACCGGGGCATCGAGCAGCTCCTGTTCCCCAAGCAGGCGCGGCTCTCCGAGCAGCTCTCGGCCTCCCGCGCCGAGGCGGCGGCCCTGCGCGGACGCCTGGAGCGCGCCGAGCGGCTCGCCATCGCCGGGGAGCTGGCCGCCTCCGTGGCCCATGAGATCAAGAATCCGCTGGCCGCCGTGCGCGGGTACGCCGAGCTGCTCTCGGGACAGGGCGGGCATGTCTCCGCCGAGCACCGCGCCCGCTTCGAGAAGGCGGTCCGCATCATCCGCGAGGAGAGCGATCGCATCGACGCGCGCGTCGCCGAGCTGTTGAGCCTCGGCCGGGCGCCGCGGGGTGAGAAGGGGGCGGGTCCGCTCGACGTGTCGCGGATTGTGTTGGAGGCGGTGGCGGTGGCCGAGGGCGAGCCGGACTTCCCCACGCTCGTGCCCCGGTTGGATCCGGACTTGAGGGCCGTGGGCGACGAGGACGCACTGCGCGGGGTGCTGCTGAACCTGTTGAAGAACGCCGCCGAGGCCATGCGGGAGGCTCGGGACGGGCGCATCGAGGTCGTGGCCCGGTGTGAGGAGGGCCGCGTCGTCGTCGAGGTGCGCGACGAGGGCCAGGGGCTCGAGGCCGTGGATCGCGAGCGGCTCTTCCGGCCCTTCTACACGACGAAGGCGGGTGGAACGGGGCTCGGGCTCGCCATCTCGCGCTCGGCCATTGAGTCCGCGGGTGGGACGCTCGGGCTCCTGCCGCGTCAGGACAGGCCAGGCGCCGTGGCCCGCGTGGAGCTGCCCGTGGCGCCAGCGGGCCCCGGCCCGGCGAGGGAGGACGTGCGATGACGGTGGATGCCGCGGTGGACGGGCCCGAGGTGGCCCTCGTGGAGGACGAGCACAACCTGCGCGAGCTCTACCAGGACGTGCTGGGCGCGCGCGGGCTGAGGGTCGTTCCGCTCGACTCGGTGGCGGCCGCGGAGGCGTACCTCTCGCGGCATGCGCCGGACCTCCTGCTGCTCGACGTGAAGCTGGGCGATGGCGATGGGCTCGTGTTGCTCGACCGGCTGCGCCAGCGGGGACTGCGTACGCCCGTCATCGTGATGACCGCGTTCGGCACCGTGGAACGGGCCGTCCAGGCGCTGCGCGCGGGCGCGGCCGACTTCCTCGTCAAGCCGTTCCCCAACGAGCGGCTCGTCTCCTCCGTGGAGGCCGCGCTGGAGGCGGGACGCCGGCTCGTGGAGCTGGAGCTGGCCGCGCCCACGCTCGCCCCGGACTCGGACACCGGCCGCGCGCTCATTGGCGCCGATGGCGGACTGCGGGACGTGGCCGCGCTCCTTCCCCGCGTGGCCGCCTCGGATGCCACCGTGCTCGTGCGCGGCGAGTCCGGCACCGGCAAGGAGCTCGTCGCCCGCGCCATCCACGCCGCCTCGCCCCGGCTCGATGGGCCCTTCGTCTCCGTCAACTGCGCCGCCCTGCCCCCTTCCCTCCTCGAGTCCGAGCTGTTCGGCTTCGAGCGCGGCGCCTTCACCGGTGCCCACTCCCGCCGCAAGGGGCTCATCGAAACGGCCGAGGGCGGCACGCTCTTCCTCGATGAGATTGGCGACATGTCCCTGGAGGCCCAGGCCCGTCTGCTCCGCGTGCTCCAGGAGCGGGAGATCACCCGCATCGGCGGGCGCGAGACCGTCAAGGTGGACCTCCGCGTCATCTCCGCCACCCACCGCGACCTGGATGCCATGGCCTCCAGCGGGCAGTTCCGCTCGGACCTCCTCTACCGGCTCGCCGTCATTCCCATCCACCTGCCTCCCCTGCGCGAGCGCACGCGCGACATCCCCGGCCTCATCGAGCACTTCCTGGAGAAGCACGCCCAGCGCAAGGGGCTCACGCCTCCCAGGCCGGATGCGGAGACCTTGCGGCGGGCCCTCGCCTGGACCTGGCCCGGCAACGTGCGCGAGTTGGAGAACTTCGTCGAGCGGGCCGTGGTGCTCGGGCACTTCGACTCCGAGTCGCTCCGCGCTCCCCTGACTCCGCGCGGGGCGCTGGCTCCCGTTCCGGCTTCGGCTCCGGCTCCGGCGGAGGTGACGGCGGTGGGAGAGGGGCCCACCGTGCAGACGCTGCGCGACGCCGTCGCCAGCGCCGAGCGCGCCGCCGTCATCGCCGCCCTCCAGGCCGCCAGGGGCCAGAAGACCGCCGCCGCCCGACTCCTCGGGATCAGCTACAAGACCCTCTTCAATAAAATCCATGAACACGGCATCCGCGAGGAGCTCCACATCGGCTGAGCGGCTCGCCGTTCCAGGGATACCTGTGTAACGCCTTACATACCTCTGACCCGCGCCTCCCAGGTGCACTGCGTCACGCGAGTGGTTTGACGCGGGTGGGAGAACGGGCTCGGGCACCCTCACCCCGTCCCTCTCCCGAGGGGAGAGGGGATATTGGGAGGGAATTGGGCGGAGATTTGGAGTGACGAGGGCGGGGTTCCGGGCACGGGGCTTGCTCAATCCCGGGTCGCGCGATGTCGCGCACCTGAGGAGGCCTCATGGGCTCTGCATCTCCCACGGCGGCGGTGGGCCGCCTGGACCTGATTCATTCTCTCCTGCGCGCGGTGGACCGGCCCGCTCGTGAAGCGCTCGACATGGCCCGGCGCCCACTCGCCGCCACCCTCGCACCGGCACTGCTCGGCATCTTCCTCGTGGCCGCTTCTTCCGCCGCCGCGGGCTTCGTCTCCTCCACCGGGCTCCGGTTCATCCCGAAGCTCGATGCCCTCCGCGCCGTCTTCGAGGCCCTGCTCGTCGTCGTCCCCGGCACCCTCGTCTTCGCCATCTACCTGCGCCTGCGCCTCACCACCCGCGTCCTGCTCGCCGCCACCGCTATCGGGCTGCTCGCCGCCGGGCTCGTGGCCACCTGTGTCATGCCCCTCATGGCCTTCCTCGTGCTCGTCTCCCGGGACGCGCCGCTCGTCCTGGCCCTCCCCGCGGTGTTCGTCCCCGGGCTCGCGCTCGCCACCCTCGCGGCCCTTCCCGTGCGCGTCATCACCTCGCTCGACTCCTCGCGGGCCGCCTGGTGGATGTCCCGGGCCTTCGCCTTCTTCCTGGGCGCCGTCTTCCTGCTGCGCGTCCACGCCTCCTTCCTCTCGCTCTGACCCTGACGAGGTCTTCCATGCAAGCCATGTCCCCGACTGTCACGCTCACCGCCGAGCCCCTCACGCCGTTCATGCCCTGGTCCGTGGAGGAGCGCGCGCCCCTCTCCGAGCCCGCCGTCCCCGCCGAGCCCGAGCGGCAGCTCCTCGTGGAGCTCCTGCGCGAGCCGTCCTCCATCGTGGAGCGGCTGCTCGATGCCACGCGCCTCCAGGGGCTGGTGGTCGGCTCGGTGGGAGTCATCGCCGTGAGCACGAGCGCCTTCGCCGCCACGGCGAGCGCCGCGCGCGGCCACGGAGAGGACTGGGCCCTGCCAGCGGCACTGGCGTCGATGAACGTGCTGCTGGCGCTCGCGGCGTCGCTGGGCCCCATCTACGCGGCGAGCATCCTCGTGGCGGCGCGAGTCCCCCTCGCGCGGCTGGTGGCGGCACTGTTGGCGTCGGCGGCCACGGGCTCGCTGCTGCTCGCGGGGCTCGCGCCTCCGCTCTACCTGTTGTGGCGGCTGGATGCCGAGTGGGCGGGGCCGCTGCTGCTCACCGCGGCGTTCCTCCTGTCCGGATGGGCCGCGGGTGCGCGCATCCACCGGCTGCTGAGCCTGTTGGCCGAGTCCGTCACCCGCGCCGCGCTGGGAAACCCCACCGCCGTGCTGTCCTCCGAGGACGCGTACCGCGTGGGCATCCTCGCGCGGGTGTCCTGGATGATGGTGGCGTTCACCTCGGGCCTGGGCTTCTGGGCCTTCAACGCGCTGGGCTGAAGGAGGACGGACCATGACGGCACTCGTGATTCTCACGGCGTATGCGGTGCTCGGAGCGGTGGCGGGGGCCTGTGCCTTCGTCCAGAGGCGGGGGAGCCCGCTCGCGGAACGGATGGGACAGGCGCTGCTGGCCCTGGCCCTCTGGCCCTTCCTGCTCCCGGTGTTGCTCAGTCCGGGAGAAGCCGCCCTCCGCGTGGAGCGCGGCCACCAGAGCGCGCGGGCCCGGCGGCTGGACGAGGTGACGGGGCGGCTCGAGGAGTGCTGGAGGCAGGCGGCGGTGGAGAGCACGTGGGCGGCGGAGCAGGCGCGCGAGCACCGGTTGCTGGACGGGTTCGTCGGGCGCCTGCGGACGCAGGAGCGGCGGCTGCTGGAGATGGAGGCGGCGCTGGCCACCGCCCCGGCGAGCGTGAAGGAGCGGCTCACCCGGCTGTACGAGCACGCCGCGGCCGAGCTGGAGCACAGCATCGGGCTCGTCGAGGAGCTGGCTGCCCAGCTCACGCTGCTGCGCTTCTCCGGGCTGGGCAACCCGTCCGCCACCCGCGTCGAGCGCAGCCACATCGAGGAGCTGCTGCTGCGCATCGAGGCACTCGCGGAGGCCTCCCAGCCAGGCCCGAGCGAGGCACCGCCCCCGGCCCAGGTGGCCCGGGCGTAGCGGACTGGCTTCCGGGCTACCGCGACACTTGCAGTGATTCAATCGGGAGGAAGCTGGCGCAACGCCTGAGCGGCCTCATCGAAGACCTTGGCGAGAATCGGCTCCGCCGGTCGATTGACCTCGAGAAGAGGAATGTCCTCGCGCTGTCCCACGTGCTGGAGCACGACGGCGGCGCCGAGGCTGCAATTGGGAGACAGGGCCGCGACCAGCCGCCGGGCCAGAGCGCGCAGCTCGGCACGAGCCTCGCTTGGGAGCGCGGGCAGCAGGCGCTCCCGGTGAAGGAGCAACAGGGTGAACAGACGGTCACAATGGTAGGAAGCAGGACCTTTGTGCCCAACGGCTGTTTCGGCGAGGGCGTGAGCCGAGGAGATGAACGCGGGGAGGACGGCGAGCAGTTCGTCCGGGATGTCCTCCTCGAGAAGCGTGAGGACTCCCGTCTTGTGCTCCAACGGCACCGATGGCTCGAGGGCCCAGACGCGAAGTTCCTCTGGCGACTTCTCCAGGAGCGCCAGCAGGCCATGCAAGGAGCGTGAAGCGGCTGGCGCGAGCCGTTGAAGGGCTTGCTGGACGATGGGAATGAGCTCCGGGTGACGTCCGCGCCAGAGAGCGCGCGCCACCGTGCTCACCTCCGAGTGTTCTGGTCTGGGACTGGCCACCAACCGGTGCAGTCCGCGCACCAGACTCGCCCGAGCGCCTGCGTCCTCCAACCGCCCGAGCGCCTGGGTGATGACTGTCGCCACGGACTCACCATCATAATCCCCACGCGCTTCTTCCAGGGCCAGTTGCCGCTCGAGACGCCTCGCGCTGGAAGCGCCTCCCAGCTCGCCCAGGGCGAATGCAGCCGTCTGGCGAACGAGCGCATCCGCGTCCTCGAGCATGGCTTCCAGCAGGGCCCCGATCTTTCGAGGCTGCGCACCCCATTGGGCCACCATGGCACGGGCTCGAGCCTCGTCCCCATCGTGAAACACCGTGACCAGTGTCTCCTTCCACTGCTTCATGTCTGGCTCACGCGCCATGCTCAGCCCGTTTCCCCCATTGATATGCCCCACGTCCAAGCACTCGCCGAGGCCTCCCAGCCGCCAGGGGAGGCTCCGGGCGCTTTGTCCCGCAACTGGTCCGATAGTCGGACCAGTTGGTACGAAGCGCGACCGGAAGGTGCCTTGTTCTTTGCTGCGAGAGTACCCCTGACGGGACTTTTCCCACCCGGCCTGGTCCGAGCGAGATGCCGCCTCCGGCCCAGGTGGCGCGGGCGTAGCCAGGAAGGCGTCATTGTCATCCAGCAAGCAAAGCTCGGAGTGGAGGGGAACCCCGGGCCGGGGTAGATAGGCCCCATGACGCCAGACGAGCAGGACTTCCTGCGCAGGTTCTTCCGAGCGGTCGCCGACCGGCCCATTGAATTCAATGGGCGCGACGACCAGCGCTACGTGAGAATCTACTCGGATCCGAACTTCGAGGAGCACGATCCCGTCAAGCTGCTGATGCGCTCCATCGAGTACTCGACGGGCCAGAGCGTGCAGCTGCTCTCCGGCTTCCGCGGCAGTGGGAAGAGCACCGAGCTGCGCCGGTTGCGGAGCAAGCTGGACGGTCGCGGGGTCTACAAGGTGGCCCTGGTCGACATCGAGGACTACCTCAGCCCCTCGCAGCCCATCGACGTGAGCGACTTCCTCATGGCGCTGGCGGGCGGGCTGGGGGATTCGCTGCTCGAAGCCGAGCACCTGACGGGAGACCCGGCCCACGAGGGTTATTGGCCGCGGCTCGTCAACTTCCTCACACGCACCAACATCGAGGTTCCGGAGATATCTGCGGGCCTGACCGCCGGTGCCTCCACTCCGGACAAGTCCGTCTCCACCGGAGCTTCCGCGGGTCTCAAGGCCACGCTCAAGAGCGACCCTTCCTTCCGAGAGAAGCTCCAGAAGCGCATGGCGGGCCACCTGGGCGCCCTGACCCGGGACGTGAGCGCCTACGTCGAGGAGTGCGTCAAGAAGGTCAAGGACCGGTATGGACCGAACACCGAGGTGGTGCTGCTGGTGGACTCCATGGAGCACATCCGTGGCACCTTCACCAATGCCGCGGCCGTGCAGGACTCGGTCATCAACCTCCTCGTCCAGCACAGCGACAAGCTCCACTTCGACTACCTGCACGTCGTCTACACGGTTCCCCCGTACCTCAAGATCCTGCAACCCAATCTCGGGTCCCTCTATGAGCCGGGCGGCCTCCAGATGATTCCGACGCTGAAGGTGCGGCTCAAGGACGAGCAGCGGACGCCCTTCCAGCCCGCGCTCGACCTGCTGGAGAAGCTCATCTCGGAGCGCGGTGACTGGAAGCGGCTGCTGGGGCCGCAGTCGCGGGCGGTCGTGGACGAACTGAGCCTGCTCTCCGGGGGCCACCTGCGTGACCAGCTGCGGCTGTTCGCGGAGATCATCCGCCGCGCGGACAAGCTACCCGTGAGCAGGGCCGTAGTGGACGCGGCCATCCAGCAGAACCGCAACGGGTTCCTGCCCATCTCCGATGAGGCGGCCATCTGGCTCGACATGATCGCCAACAGCCATGATGTAGCCCTGAAGAGCAATGAGCGGCTGCACGAGCTGGCCGGCTACTTCGAGGCGCATCTGGCGCTCAACTACCGCAATGGCGCGGACTGGTACGACATCCATCCCCTGGTGCGTGATGTCGTGCGGCAACAGGCGGAAGTGGCCAGGACGCGGTGGGCAAAGAAGGACTAGGCGACATGCGCCCTCCTGATGAGGTGGGGCTCGGCCCCGAGGGGGAGCAGGATTGGCTGCGCCTGCGCCGCCAGGTGGAGTGGTCGGAGGACTTCTGGCTCTGCTTCATCTTCGCCCCCTCGCCACTCGCGACAGGGGTTCTCCGCCAGCGCACGGAACGCCTGCTGCGTGGACAGACGCGCCGTCTGAACCGGTATGAGCCCTCGCGACCGGAGGAGTTGCCCGCAGTGCTCCGGGAATTGCTCACCCAGGAAGCGAGGGACGTCGGTTGCCACTGGATCGAAGCGCTGCATCTCGACTCGGGGACGCAACCCGAGGGACCCTGGCATCAGGCTTGGATGGAGCTGGTCGTCCTGATGAATGAGCGCCGGGATGCCTTGCGCCGCCACCTGCGGGGAGGGCTCGTGCTGGTGGCTCCTCCCCGGCTGAAGCCCTACTTCCGCCAGATGGCTTCGGATCTCTGGTCGGTTCGAGCCATGGACATCGAGCTGTTGCCCGCGGCGGAGCCCGCTGAGGCGCGGGAGTGGCCGGGATTGGATCGACGGGAGGCAGGCGCCTCTGACAGCGAGGACAGTGGCGCCATTCCCGACGCGGACTTCGCTCTCACCGAGCTGCAACGGATTCAGTCTGGGAACCTGAAAAGCTATCAGGCGCTGGCCTCTGTGCTGACCCGAGCCACGGAAGGATTGCTTGCCACCGGGAGGGTGAGCGAGGCCCTCGAAGCGGCGCGGCAGGCATGGGAGCGCATCCGCAATCGTGTTCAGGAAGACCCGCTGAGCAGTGCCAGAGTTCTTCATGCACTGGCCATGTCGGAAGAGGCCGAGGGGGATTTCGCGACTGCGGCAGAGCACCTGGAGCAAGCCGTTGAACTCACGCGTGGGCAGACGGATAGACAACGTCTCCTCTGGCTCGATGGCCTGGGGCGGTTGGCTTACATGCGGCGGGATTTGAGAGAAGCGAATCGTGCATATGAAGAGGCGCTCTCCCTCTGCCGCCAGCGCAGCCAGATTCAGGGGGATACACCAGAAGCGCTGCGCGACCTCTCCATCTCGCTCGACAGGGTGGGAGACATCCGCCGGGCTCGCGGGGAGCTGTCGGCGGCGGCTGAGGCCTACGAGGAGTCCCTGGCTCTGCGGCGCCAGTTGCGCGAGGTGGTGGGACAGACGCCTGAGGCGCTTCGCGACCTCTCCATGCCGCTCAACAACGTGGGAGACATCCGCATGGCTCGCGGGGAGCTGTCGGCGGCGGCCGAGGCCTACGAGGAGTCCCTGGCTCTGCGGCGCCAGTTGCGCGAGGTGGTGGGACAGACGCCGGAGGCGCTTCGCGACCTCTCCATGTCGCTCAACAACGTGGGAAACATCCGCCGGGCTCGCGGGGAGCTGTCGGCGGCGGCCGAGGCCTACGAGGAGTCCCTGGCTCTCATCCGCTTGGTGCGCGAAGCGGTGGGACAGACGCCGGAGGCGCTTCGCGACCTCTCCGTGTTGATCGAGAGGGTGGGAGACATCCGCATGGCTCGCGGGGAGCTGTCGGCGGCGGCTGAGGCCTACGAGGAGTCCCTGGCTCTTTCGCGACAGTTGCGCGAGGTGGTGGGACAGACGCCAGAGGCGCTGCGCGACTTCTCCATTTCGCTCACCAGAGTGGGAGACATCCGCATGGCTCGCGGGGATCTGCCGATGGCGGCCGAGGCCTACGAGGAGTCTCTGGCTCTCATCCGCTTGGTGCGCGAGGTGGTAGGACAGACGCCGGAAGTGCTGCGCGACCTTTCCGTGTTGATCGAGAAAGTGGGAGACATCCGCATGGCTCGCGGGGAGCTGTCGGCGGCAGCTGAGGCCTACGAGGAGTCCCTGGCTCTTTCGCGACAGTTGCGCGAGGTGGTGGGACAGACGCCGGAGGCGCTTCGTGACCTCTCCGTGTCGCTCAACAACGTGGGAGACATCCGCATGGCTCGCGGGGAGCTGTCGGCAGCGGCCGATGCCTACGAGGAGTCCCTGGCTCTTTCGCGCCAATTGCACGAGATACTTGGCGATATTCCACAGGCGAATCAGGATCTCCGTTATTGCCTCACCCAGGCCGCCGCTGCACGTCAGGCTCTCGGCAACGAACCTGGGGCCCAGGCCGCCTGGGACGAGGCGGATGCGCTGGCTCGCCAGTCAGAGTGAAATCCCAACCAGGCCCTCGGCCCACGGGCGCGCATCTCAGTGAGCCAGAAGTTGGCGGGGTTTTCCAACTGGAGCGCTGGCGGGCTCGCCCAACGCAAAGGGAACATCCGCTCTCCGGCGGACACTCAGTGGAGCGAGCGGCCCTTTTTGTTCTTTCTCGGACGGCCAGAGCGGCGTTGACTGCCGCCCATGAGCATCTGGTCGAAGAAGAGCATCGCCCAATTGCAGCGTGAAGAAGGGGGGCACGAGCTGCACCGCACGCTCACGGGCTTCCAGCTCGTCCTGCTGGGCGTGGGCGCCATCATCGGCGCGGGCATCTTCGTGGTGACGGGCACGGCGGCGGCCCAGCACGCGGGGCCCGCCATCCTCCTGTCCTTCGTCCTCGCGGGGGTGGGCTGCCTCTTCGCCGGGCTGTGCTACGCCGAGTTCGCCGCGATGATTCCCGTGGCCGGCAGCGCCTACACCTACGGCTACGCCACCCTCGGCGAGCTCGTCGCGTGGATCATCGGCTGGGATCTCATGCTCGAGTACCTCTTCGCCTCCTCCACGGTGGCGGTGGGCTGGTCCGGCTACTTCACCGCCTTCCTGCGCGACTACCTGCACCTCCAACTCCCGGTGGCCCTGACGAGCGCCCCGTTCGACGTGGCACCGGGCTCGCACATCCCCCACGCCACCGGAGCGATCGTCAACCTGCCGGCGGCGCTGCTGGTGGCGCTGCTCACCGGGCTGCTCGTCGTCGGCATCCACGAGTCGGCGCGGCTCAACAACATCATCGTCTTCCTGAAGGTGACCGTCGTCCTGCTCGTCATCGGCTTCGGCGCGTTCTACGTGCGGCCCGAGAACTGGAGGCCCTTCATCCCGGAGAACACGGGCACCTTCGGGCACTTCGGCTGGAGCGGGATTCTCTCGGGAGCGGGCGTCATCTTCTTCGCGTACATCGGCTTCGATGCCGTCTCCACCGCGGCCCAGGAGACGCGCAATCCGCAGAAGGATCTGCCGGTGGGCATCCTGGGCTCGCTCGCCGTCTGCACCGTGCTGTACATGCTCATGGCGCTGGTGATGACGGGCGTGGCGCACTACAGCACCCTCAACGTGCCCGAGCCCGTGTACGTGGCCATCGCCCAGGCGGGGCCGGCGCTGTCCTGGTTGCGGCCCCTCATCAGCCTGGGAGCCATCGCGGGCCTGGCCTCGGTGGTGCTCGTGTTGCTGATGGGACAGCCGCGCATCTTCTACGCGATGGCGCGCGACGGCCTGCTTCCCCACTTCTTCGGCCAGGTGCACCCGCGCTTCCACACCCCCTATGTCTCCACGCTCATCACCGGCGTGGTGGCCATGGTGGTGGCGGGGCTGTTCCCCATCGGCCTGCTGGGGGAGCTCGTGTCCATCGGCACGCTGTTCGCCTTCGTGGTGGTGTGCGCGGGCATCCTCGTGTTGCGCTACCGGCGGCCGGAGCTGCCCCGGCCCTTCCGCACCCCGTTCGTTCCCGTGGTGCCCGTGCTCGGCATCCTCACCTGCGGCTCCCTCATGCTGGGCCTGGGCGTGGCCACGTGGTTGCGGCTCGGCGCGTGGATGGCGCTCGGGTTGGTCATCTACTTCGGCTATGGCCGCAAGCACTCGCGCGCCGGCCACGGGGACACCACCCCCGCCGAGCCGCCGCCCCCCGACCTCGGCGGTCCGCTCTGACACACCCGGGCCCGGTGCGCTTCGCCATGACGTGTGCGAAGACGGGACGCCGGACACCACTCGTTGACGTCAACGAGCAATGCAGACAGATGTGTGATGCTCATTGACGTCAACGAGTGACGCGAGGCGAGGCGCTCCAGGCGTCCCGTGCGTTGGAGGGCCGCTGAAGCTGGAGTTGATTGAAGGCACCACCCTGGACGCGTGGGGACTGGCCCCCGGGCGCACCATGGGTGAGGTGGTGGACCGGGTGCTGGAGGTGGTGTGCGGCCTGGCGGTGGTGCACGAAGCGCGGGTGGTGCACCGTGACGTGAAAGAGGCCAACATCCTGGTGCACCAGCGCACGGGCCGTGCGGTGCTGGTGGACTTCGGCGCGGGCTACCACGAGGGAGACCCCACGCTGACGAAGGGGATGTTTCCCCCGGGCACGCTGCCCTACCGGGCCCCCGAGGCGTGGGCCTATGGCCGTGCGCACGCGGGCGAGCCGGGCGCGCACTACCGGGCCGGGCCGGGAGACGACCTGTACGCGGTGGGCGTGGTGCTCTACCGGCTGCTCACGGGCCGCTTCCCCTTCCGGCCCGCCGAGCACGGGGGCGAGGACGTGGAGGCGGTGCTGCACCAGCCGCCCCTGCCTCCGCACCTCGTCAACCCGAACGTGCCGCGGGCGGTGGAAGAGGTGTGCCTGCGGCTGCTGGCCAAGACGCCCGAGGCGCGCTACCCGGGCGCGGTGGCACTGCACGCGGCGCTGGAGGAGTTGAGGGCCCGCACGGACGTGGACTGGAAGCAGGTGCTGCACCCGGAGCGGCGGCGCCCGGTGAGGCCCTGGGTGCGCTGGGGCCGGCTGTTGGCGGCGGTGGGCGTGGGGTTGGCCGTGGTGGTGGGGGCCTGGTGGCTCGGCTCCAGCCAGGAAGTGGCGCCGGCGAGGCCAGCGCCGGAACCTGTGCGGGCCGTGGCCGCGCCTCTGCCCGAGGCGCCTCCGCCCCCGGCCGCCGCCCCGCCGTTGGCGCCCCGAAAGGACAGTGCTCCCGTGAAGCAGCCGCCGCAGACAACCCCAGGCCCCCAGCTCGAAGCCGCCCCGAAGCGCCGGGGCACCGCCATGCGCAACGCGTGTCTCGGCCTCACCGGCGCCGCCTTGCAGGCCTGCGTGGGGGCCGCGCAGCAGGTGCCCTCCGAGCGCCCCGCTCCGCCTCCCCAGGCCTGCCCCGCCGGGGCCGTGGAGACCATGACGGCCACACTCGGCTTCCGCCTGGGAGAGATAACGAGCGTGCAGTGGAGCGACGTGCGCGGCAGGTACGTGCGCGTGGACGAAGACACTCCTGTCTACCTGGCGGCCATCTGGAACGCGGGAGCCGATCGCCATGGCTATGGAGGACGCTTCGCGCTGCCGGACAACACCCGGCTCTCCGGGCGGCTCTACGTCAAGGAGGGGCGGGTGTACGGCCGCTTCACCGAGGCGCGCACGCCCCTCGGGGTGACCTACCCGGTGTGTCTGGAGCTGCTGGACACGGACGACAAGGTGGGCCTCGAGATCGAGCCCGGCAGCCCGCCGGGCAAGATGATGGTGGACCCCGTTGCGCAGGTGCGGGTGGTGGACCGCTTCAAGTAGGGGCGTCCGCGAGGTGGGACGGCAGTGGGCCGGACATGACCGGGCAGGAGGTATGGTAGAGCCCCACTCCCGCGGTCCTGTCCACGTTCTCGGGAGACCCCCGCCCATGCCCATGCTGTCCTCCGCTGCCCTGTTGCGACTCGTGTTGCTCGCTGCCCCCCTGGACGCCTCGGCACTGTCCGCGCCACCTGGCTGTGTGACGGGGACGAGCCACCTGGAGCTGACGGAAGACACGCACGGTGAGGCGTACGCGGTGTGCATCCACCCGGGGCTCTCCACCGGCTTCTTCTTCGACACGAAAGTGGGACGCGTGGAATTGGCCGGGCGGGAGCGTTTCCGGGTGGTGGAGGGGGAGACGGGGCTGGCGCTCGTGCCCACGCGGGCGCTCACGCAGGCAGAGCGCGTGCCCATGGCGGTCTTCTTCCAGGACGGCATGACTCCGGCCAGCGCCCGTTTCCTGCTGGTGGTGCACCCCTCCGAGGCCGCGCGGCAGGTGGAGGTGATACGCCAGCCACGCCCGCCCGCCTCCTGCGGCGAGGGTGAGCAGCAGGCACGGGCGGAAGCGCGACAGTGCCAGGAGGACAAGGCGCGCCTGGAGGCGCGGTGCAGCGGGCAGCTGGGGATGCTGGGCCTGATTGCTCAGAGACTGCTGGGTGAGGGGGGCATCGTCGATAAAAACATCACCCGCAGCGTCACCTCGCGCCCGGGCAACACGCTCACCAGCATCAAGGCACGCGGCTACCGCTCAGCCACCGCACGCCTGGAGGAAGGGCGGGAGGTGGTGCGGCTGGCGCTGGAACTGGAGTTGAAAAACAACGGGAGCACCCCCTGGATGCCCGGGGGGGCGGTGCTGCTGGGCCCACAGGGCGTGGAGTGGAAGGTGCTCGGCGTGTGGCAGCAGGAGCCCATGACCCCGGGGGCTCGGCGCACCGTCGGGGTGGAACTGGAAATGACGGTGGAGGAGGCGCGCGGCACCTTCACCCTGAAGCTGTGGAGCGAGGACGCGAGCGGTGGGGGTGAGCTCTTCGACGGCGTGATCTTCCCGTAGCGAGGCGGGGGGCCCACCTGTCGACATCCCAGGTGCTTTCGGGGAGGCGAACGCCCCGAGCCGCGCCATACTGCCCACCGCCATGAATGCCCAGGACCTCCTCGCCCGACTCCAGGACGCCTCTACCGACGGTCCGTTGGATCGCCTCGCCGCGCTCGTCGTGGAGCACGAGCTCTCCCAACCCCTCGAGACCCTCGTGCCGCCCGCCCTCATGGCGCGCGCGCTGAGGGCCGCCCTCGAGGGCTGGCTCGCCTCCAACACCGCCGACCGCGAGCTCGCCTCGGCGCTCGACCACCTCCAGCGCCAGCTCACCCAGGACCCGCGCACCGTGCGCGAGGCCGTGCCCCCCGAGCTCCCCAAGATGCTGGCGGAGCTGGCCTCCCGCCACTACTCGCCGGACCGGGCGCTGGTGCTCTCCGTGCTGGACCGTCCGCCCGTCCGCACACTGGCGCGCGCGCTGCTCTTCAACGTGCTCGTCGAGTTCAGCCGCAAGGTGAGCGCCCCCGTGACGGAGAACCGCATCGCCAAGGGCTTCTCTGGCCTCGCGAAGTTCGCCGCCGAGCAGGCCAAGAGCTCGGGCGGAACACTGGGTGGCATCGCGGGCGCGCTCTCCGATGAGATCGAGCGCCAGGTGGAGAAGCGTGCCCGCGACTTCGCCGACTCGGCGCTCTCCGGCCTCTTCCAGCAGCTCGCGGATGCGCTCACCGACCCCACCCGGGCCTCCGAGCAGGCCGAGATGCGCGTGGCCCTCCTGGACGGAGTGCTGGGCCTGCCGCTGGCGAAGCTCGGACGCGAGCTGTCCCGAGCGGACGTCCCCGGCGGCGCGGCGGTGGTGCGCAAGGCCCTCACCCAGTGGCTCTCCACGCGGGACGCCACCGCGGAGTTGGAGCACCTGCTCACCCGCATCATGGAGCGCGACGGCAAGCGGCCGATGCGCGAGTTGCTCGAGCCCCTCGGCCTGCTCGACACCTTCCAGGACCTGGGCCGCGAGTCCCTGCGCAGGCGCCTGGCGCCCGTGGTGGCCTCCGAGCCCTTCGCGCGCTGGCTCGAAGAACTGATGAAGTAGAGGAGACACCACCATGGCACTCGAAGATGACTTCCGTTCCGCGCAGGAGCACGTGAAGACGCTCAAGACGCGCCCCTCCAACGACACGCTGTTGGAGCTGTATTCGCTCTTCAAGCAGGCCACCGAGGGCGACGTGCAGGGCAAGCGCCCGGGGATGCTGGACCTCAAGGGGCGCGCCAAGTACGACGCCTGGGCCGGCCGCAAGGGGCTGGGCCGGGAAGCGGCCATGCAGCAATACGTGGCGCTCGTGGAGCGGCTGCTGCGCGGTTGAGGCGCCCAGAGGTAGTCTGCACCGTGATGAGCACGCCCTCCCTCCCCCATGAGCCATCCCTGCGGCCCGAGGACCTGTGGCCGCGGATCGTCTCCACGACCCGGCACGCACTGGCCACCGGTGCCCTGCAGCCGATCGCCACCGAGTGCCAGACCCTCGAGGAGCGGGGAATCCCCTTCCAGGTGCGGGTGCTCGGCCGGGCGCACCTCAAGGACGAGCGGGCCAGGCGCGAGAAGCCCCGCGCGGTGCCCTTCGATCCCTTCGAGAACCCGGATCCGGACCTCATCGTGGGCGGGCTCTCCCCCACGCACCTGTGCCTGCTCAACAAGTTCAACGTCGTCGAGCACCACCTGCTCATCGTCACGCGCGCCTTCGAGGAGCAGGAGTCCCTGCTCACGGCCGCGGACTTCGAGGCGCTCGCGCTCTGCATGGACGGGCTGGACGGGCTGGGCTTCTACAACTCCGGCGAGGTGGCCGGGGCCAGCCAGCCCCACAAGCACCTCCAGCTCATCCCCCCGCTCGGTCCCGAGGGCCTGCGGGTCCCCATGGAGAAGGTGCTGCCCGGGGCCCCGGGGTTCGCCCACGCGGTGACGCGGCTCGGGCCGTGGGAGTCCTCTCCCGCCCGGGACGGGGCGCGGATGCTCGCGGCCTATCAGTCCCTGATGAAGGAGCTGGGAATCGGCCACCCGCTGCCTCCGTACAACCTGCTCACCACGCGGGACTGGATGCTGCTGGTGCCTCGCGCGCGGGCCGAGTCCCACGGCATCAACGTCAACGCCATGGGCTTCGCCGGCTCGCTGCTCGTCAAGAACCAGGAGCAGCTCCAGAAGCTCCAGGAGCTGGGACCCCTGGAGCTGCTGCGGCAGGTGGCCCCCGAGTCCCGCCCCGGCTGAACCCTCCCGGAGGGCTCAGGCCTCCGTCAGGATCCGGTGCCGGTAGAGCTCCAGCAGGATGTCCTCGTGCAGATCCGCCTGCTTCTCCTCGCGCAGGCGCGCGCGCACCGCTTCGACAGGCTCGCGGCCGGTGAACTCCACCAGGAGCGAGTAGGCCACCCCGGGCAGCGCGACGGCGTCGTACTCGCTGTAGGCCCCCAGCGCCACACTGCCATCCGCGAGCCACTTCACCGTGGCCTCGGGGTTGAGCTTGAGCACCTTGGGCAGCGCGGGCGCCACCGCGTCCCGCAGGCTCTTCTCCAGCACCTTCAGCTCGATGACCCCATCCAGGCCCATGATCTTCTCCACCTGCTCCGGCGTCAGGGCGCGGATGGTGTCGTAGCAGGCCCGGTAGAACTCCTGCTCGCGGCCCGCCCACTGGCGCCACAGCGCGGCGTACTCCTTCTCCGGCAGCGGCTTGTCGTCCAGGTCCTCGAGCGTCGGCGTCTCCGCCAGGTCCGGCTTGTCCTTGCCGGCGAGGATGTACTCGGGCAGCAGCTGGAGCACGGCGTAGCGCGAGAGCTGGATCTCCGCGAGCGCCAGGTACGTCTTGAACGTCATCCACAGCTTCCGCCCGTCCGCGCCCGCCACGTACTTGCAGAAGAACGTGGAGCACACGGCCTCGCGGAAGGGCCAGATGGTGCACCCGCCCTGCTGCTCCTCGAAGTACGGGCAGCGCATGGAGGCCGCCCGGCCGAAGAACTGCCGCGAGTTGCGGTACAGCAGGTTGTAGCGCGCCGACGGGCGGACCCACTGCGGCGTCACGCCCACGTGGCTGGCGATCTTCTCCCCCACCCGCCGCCGTCCCTCGCCCAGCTCCTCGCGCGTGTCGGACAGGAGCGCGCCCACCAGGTAGTTGGGCAGCTTGGGGTAGTAGGTGCAGCACTTGGTGTCCGGCCGGAACAGCCGGCTCACCCCGTCCACGGACTCGACGGTCCCCTGCGCGGAGGACGGGCACATGGCGCACGAGGAGCACGTGGCCTTCTCCTCGTTGGGAATCTCCGCGCGGAAGAAGCCGGGCAGGAGATCGCGGTAGAGGACCGGCAGGCTGTCGAGCATCTGGGGCATGGGCGGGGGGCTCCTGCGTCGGAGGGCGGTGGGGCTCAGGACAGGATGCGGATGATGATCATCACGCACAGCGCGAACATGCACAGCGTCCCGATGCCGAAGCTCATCGAGCGCCACGGCTGCATGGCCTTGACGTAGGCGACGCTGTACACCACCCGGGCGGCGGTATAGGCGATGAAGCAGATCCGCAGGCCGAGCACCGGCACGCCCGCCAGCACGGCGATGAGCCCGAGGATGAGGAAGCCCGGGATGTTCTCCAGGTCATTGCGGTGGGCGCGCAGCACGCGCTCCACGTCGGGGTGCTCGGTGGCCGTGACCTGGGCGCCGAACCGGGCCGCGTCCTCGGGGTTCATCGCCACCTTCAGCCGGGAGCGCGTCATGGCGGTGTAGATGCCCACGGCGAACATCTTGATGACGAGGATGACGGCGCACAGGGCGTAGAGACGGAAGCCCGGGAACGCCAGCACCAGGTTGGAGGTCATCTGCGGGAAGAAATCGTTCATGGCGGGGGCCATCTACCAGCAGTGGGCGCGTTTGGACAGCGGGCGCGCCCCACGTGTAGCGTGCGCGCACCATGCTCACCCTCCTCCTCGTCGTCCTCGCGGCGCAGCCCACGGCCGCGCCCACCCCAGCCCCCGCCATGGATCCGGCGTACGTGGCCTACACCACGGAACTGGAGCAAGGCATCCACGCGGGTGACGGCTCCATCCTGGACGCGCGCGTCGACGTGGATCGGCTCCTCGAGCGCGCCACGCGCGGCACCTCCACCCCCAAGGCCTTCCACGACGGCTTCTCCAAGGGCGTGCGCCGCTCGGGCCTGCAGCTGGGCAAGCAGCTCGTCGCCACGCGCGAGGATGACTCCAGCTTCCGCCTGCTGCGCCTGCGCATGGAGGGCGGCGCCCCTCACGCCCTCTACCGCGTCATGACCAGCCAGAGCGGCGTCAACTACCTGGACCTGGAGCTGGCCAGGAACGCCGAGGGCCAGGTCGTCATCGTCGACTTCTACCCCTACATCACCGGCGAGCCCTTCAGCGAGACCCTGCGCCGCATGTACCTCCAGGCCGCCAAGGAGGCCGGCTACAACCTCGTGGACAAGCTGATGGGCAAGGAGCAGGACTTCCTCAAGAACGCCCCCAAGCTCCAGGAGATGCAGCGCCAGGTGCAGGAGAAGCAGTACGCCGAGGTGGTGAAGACGTTCGACGCGCTGCCCGAGTCCCTGCGCAAGAACAAGCCCTTCCTCCTGCTGCGCCTCAGCGCCGCCGCCCAGCTCGACGAGGCCCAGTACCAGAAGTCCATCCAGGACTTCGAGCAGGCCTACCCCAACGATCCCAGCCTGGACCTCATCTCCATCGACGGCCACATGATGCGCAAGGACTACGCCACGGTGATGAAGATGATCGACCGGTTGGATCAGCGGGTGAAGGACCCCTACCTCCAGTACCTGCGCGGCAGCGTGATGCTGGACAAGGGGGACCGCAAGGCGGCCCTGGGCCACTTCAAGGCCGCCATCGCCGGCGAGCCCACCCTCACCCTGGCCCACTGGGTGCTCATCGGCCTGTCGCTCCAGGACAAGCAGTTCAAGGACACCGCCCGCTACCTGGACGGCATCGAGCGCGACACGAGCGTGGAGATTGGCGACCTGACGGCCCTCGAGGAGTACGCGGGCTTCGTCAAGTCCCCCGAATACAAGGCCTGGAAGAAGAAGCGGGCGTCCCGGATGGAGGCCGCACCAGCAGTACCTTGACGGCGGGGCCCGGCTTGTGAAAGTTGCCGGGCTTCATGCCAGTCCTCAGTGGTGCAGTGACCTTCTCGCGCTTCCGGTCCGAGCCGGCCGGAAACGCTCCTTCCGACAAGAAACGCTGGCTCTCCAAGGGCTTGAAGTCCGGGGCCTTCGAGCCCATCGACCTCAAGAAGACCGAGGACGAGCGGGCCGCGGGCTTCGTGGAGCTGGAGAACCATGACTCCGTGGAGTTCTCCACCGGCGCCATCCTGTACGGCGACTACGCGCTGTTCGGCTTCCGGGTGGACACCGTCAAGGTGCCCGCCGCGGTGCTGAAGGCCGAGCTGGACAAGTGGGCCACCGCCTTCGAGAAGCAGAACGGCCGCCAGCCCACCCGTGGCGAGAAGGCGGAGAACCGCGCCTCCCTCCGCCACATGCTGCGCCAGCGCGCCGTGCCCTCCACCAAGGTGCACGACGTGAGCTGGAACCTGCAGACGCAGCAGGTGCAGATCTGGGCCGCCTCGCGCAAGCAGGTGGAGGAGATCCTCCTGGCGCTCGAGCAGGCCTTCGAGGTGAAGCTCCAGCCGCTGGTGCCCGCCGCCATGGCCGCGCGCTCCGGCATCAAGGACGAGGAGCTCGTCCCCACGCCGGAGCTGATCGGCATGGAGATTTCCCACAACGAGATTCCCAGCAGCGAGGTGGCCCATGGGGAGGCGTGAGCAGGCGAGAATCGAAGCGGCCTTCATGCGCGGTGACACCGGCGTCGACGGTGGAGCCACCGAGGAGGAGACGCGGGACGAAGCGGAGATCGAACGTGACAAGGCGCGCGAGCAGCTGCTGCGCGGCCGGGCCTACCTGGGCCGCGAGTTCCTCACCTGGCTGCTGTGGCGCTCGGAGTCGGGGGATGCGCTGGTGGACTTCGAGGGCACGGGCCTCGTCGTCCTCTACACGGGCCGCTGCACCCTGCGTGGCGTCAACGGCGACGTCACCGAGCTGATGGCCCGGGGCGCGCTCGCGCCCTACTCGGAGCAGGTGAAGCACTCCATGGACCGCGGCCTGCTGGTGCACCAGGCCCGCTGGCGCCTCACCCACGGCGAGAAGGTGTACGAGGTGACGCTGGACGCCGAGTTCCTCGACATCCGCGCCGCGAAGCTGCCGGAGCTGATGGCCGAGGAGGAGGATGACCGGCTGCTGGAGCGGCTCTACCTCACCGAGCAGCTCTCCAAGATGGTGGACGCGTTGGTGCAGGCCTTCCTCGAGGTGCGCGCCAGCCGCAACTGGAGCAAGAAGGCCGTCCCCGCCATGAAGCGCTGGATGAAGGGCGAGGACGAGGCCCCCCGGGCCACCAAGGTGCAGCTGGCTCGCGCCGCGCGCGGCTGAGCGGACACCCCGGCCCGTCCCCCCTCACCGCGGGACGGGCCCCACCCCCCTTGAATGTCAGACAGCCGACGCGCCCCGCCCGTCTGTCCGTCTCCGCACGCTTCATCCCCCCGGCAACAGGCCGGTTCCCAAGAAAAACCGTCATCCTGGATCCGGGTTTGACGTCGGCGGCAATTTCGTCCTGGGCAGCCCGCGAGAGCGGAACAACCCCGTGGGCCAGACAAGCCCATGCACGGCAGGACGCAGTCAGGACGTGCCCACCACGTGACTTGGGGAGGCGTCTACGTGGGCAACGACCGGGGCATGCTCAACGAGCGGGAGAGCACCGCGCGCGCCTGTGCGCTCTCCTCCAGCGCCGAGGCCGCGCGCGAGGCGTGCCCGCCGCTCGTCTATGTCGGGACCTACGACAACTGCCGGCTGGACTGCGGCCGCTGCGGCTGAGCCTGCGTGGAAGGGGGAGCGGGCCCGTGGGTCCGCTCCCCTGCTCTTCTCAGCGCTTCCGGGTGGCGGCGAATTCAGCGACGAAATCGAGGAACTTCTTGATGGCCGCTGCATGATCTCCGCCGAGTTCCCGGAGATACTTCTTCACCCAACCATCCTCTGGCCATTCCCGTTTGACGTCGCGCAGCCAGACGATGAAGTCCTGGAACTCCCGGTCGGGAAGACCGTTGTACTGGAGGGCCATGGAGCTGCCCTCGATGAAGGCACGCATGGCGTGGGCATTCACCGAGCCCAGGAACATTTCCAATATCGCTCCTTCGTTCACCTGTTCCCGGATGAACAGCAGCAAGTCCACGGTGGAGACAGCACGTCCCTCCCAATCCCTGGGTGTCTGAAGCTTGCTCATCTTGTCAGCATCTCCTCGGTAACCTGCTCAATGAGAGCCTCACCGCGCAGCACGACGTGCTTGAGGTATTCGGCTCGGGACATTCCCGCTGGGCCAGTGAACGCATCATAAAACCTACCTTCGTACTCCACCAAGAAATGCCTGTTGTTGTCGGACATCAAAGTCCGGCTTTGCCATGACAAAAAATCACCCTGGGTGCTGGAAATGCGAAGGTACTGAGGGGTGCCTCCCAGGAATTTGAAGCCTTGGGAGATGTCTTTGGCCACTCGGCCGCAGGAACCCGCCACCCTGTTGGCCAGGCCGAAGGCCGATTGAAGTGCCGCCAGGGCGGGCGGAACCGTGTCGCGATTCGTGGCGAGCTGCCACATGGAGATGGCCCCGGCGATGTCCCCCCGGGCCATGGCCGCCAGCATCTTGAGGCGCACCGTATCCGGAACCACCGCAAGCACCGAGGCCACCACGACGTCCGGTGTGCCCCCTGACAGCGGCGCTTGCGCCGACGCCCACGGTGCCAGCAAGCAACACACGACCAGCAGCACCCGGCAGTGGCTCGAACGCATGGAGCCGGAGACTACTGAATGCGCCAGTGGATGTCCCCACGGGAAGCCCTCCTGGCCGGGGCCTTTGGAGGAAGAGGCGAAAGCGCCTAGTCTCCACGCCGGACGCATGCGCCTGGTGACGATGGGGGCCCCGATGATCTGTTTGGTCTGTGCCGAGCTTCGCGACGGGGAGAGCCGGGACACCTGTCCGGACTGCGGCGCCCTATTGGAGCCCGTGACACGGGAGCACGTGGACAGGCTCGTCCAGGAGAAGCTGAAGCGGCGGATCTCCGACTGGCAGGCCACGCGGCTGGTGGAACCGGCCACCGCGACCCGGCTCACCGAGTCCCTCTCCGTCACCACCGTCGTGAGCGCCGCCATCGCCGTGCCGCTGCTCGAGGACGCGAGCACGCTGGAGCAGAAGGCGGACGCGCTCGCCGGGAAGCTCGAGGAGCTCGAGGATTGGCGCCCCACCTGGGGCCAGGCCTTCTTCCAGGCGCTGGAGAACGCGGCCCGCGAGGAGCGCGAGCGCGAGGCCACTCCCCGTCCGCACCACGAGGAGGAGGGCATCGGCCTCGCGTCGGAGTCGGGACAGGCGCTCTTCCAGCGCGCGGACGCGGGCGCGCTCGGCGGCGGGCTGGATGCGATGGTGGCGCTCGACGACGCCGCGAGCGGCGCGGCCCCCAAGCTGCACGAGTACGTGTGGTGGTTCCTCGGCGCGGTGCTGGTGCTCGGCGGATCCCTCATGGGCGTGCGCGAGGCCTGGCGCGCGCTCGGCGGCGTGCCCCGGCAGCTGCTCGTCACGGGTGCCCTCTTCGCCTACCACTCGGCCTTCGTCGGACTCGGGGTGCTCCTCGCCCGGCGCTCGGCCTCGGCCGGACGGGTGCTCGCGAGCATCGGCATCGCCCTGCTGCCCGTCGTCTTCGTCGCGCTGTCCTCCCTGGTGGGCCTGTCCCCGGTGATGGGCGGGCCCGCCTCGGCCGGAGTCGCCGCGCTCACCCTGCTCACCCTGAGGCCCACGGGACGCCTGCTGTACGGCGCTTCCCCCGTGTCGCTCGGGGTGGCGCTGCTCCCCTCGCTGCTGGCGGGACTGCCGTTGATGGGGCTGGACGAGGCGCCCTGGGCCCGCACGCTCTGCGCCTTCGCCGGTGTGGCGGCCTTCGGGGCCTCGGCGTGGCGGGCCCGGCGGGAGCAGCCCCGGGCAGGACTCTCCCTCCTGACCACGAGCCTCTATGGCGCGGCCGCCCTCGCCGTCTTCGCCGTCGCCAGCGCGCCTTCCGGTTTCGACGCCCTCTTCCCGGGGAGCCCGCTCTTCGCCGGCATGACGCTCTGGGCGATGGCGCTCGCCGCGGTGGCCGCGGGCGTGGCGAGTCAGCCCTCCGCGCGCGAGGCCCATCCCCAGGCGGCCCCCGTGGTGGAGACCCTCGCGCACGCGGTGCTGGCCAGTGGAGCCCTCGCCGCGGCGCTCGCGGCCTTCTCCGTGCAGCCTGGCGTGGAGCCCTGGGTGGACCTCGCCTCGGCCCTCACGCCCATGGGGGCGGCGCTGACCTTCTTCCTGTTCGAGCCCCGGCGGCGCGCGCTCGCCCACCCGGCCGTGCTCACACTGGCCCTGGCCGGCGTCCTCCTGGCCCGCTTGATGATGCCCCTCGAGCCCCGCTGGTGGATGGTGGGCATCGCCGCCGTGGGCGCGGGTCTGCTGCCCATGGGCCGGCTGAACGCCCAGCACAGTCTCGGCTTCTGGCTGCTCGGCTGGGGCGTGGTGCTCTCCCTGGCGGCGTTGCCGCTGACCTCGTACGGCGTCACGGGTTGGGGCTCGGACACGGCATGGCCGGCGGTGACCGCGGGCGCGCTGGTGGCCGTGGCCGCGCACCTCACCGGTGGGTACCGCGCGCGGGCCCTGCACTACCTGGGAGCGGTGGCCGCCATCTTCGGAGCCTTCGCCACCATCGACGCCACCGGCGTGGAGGCGAGGGACTGGGCGCAGCTGTCCGTGCTCACCGGGGCGGCGGCGCTCTACGGCGTGGCCGGGCTCCTCCAGGCGGCGTGGATGCGCCGGAGCGGGAAGAGCAACGAGCTCCTGCCCCTGGATGACCTCTCGCTCGCCCTGGCCTCCGTGGGGGTGCTGCTCGCCCTTCCCGGAGTACAGGCCGGTGCCGGCGAAGTGGCCACGAGCCTCCCGACGCTCGTCATCGGCTGCATGCCGCTCGTCCTCGCCTCGGTGCTCCTGCTGCTGCGCGTGAGACGGGAGCGGAGCCGGCTCATCAGCACCCTGGCCGCGTGGGGCCTCGCGCTCTCGGCCGTGCTGTTCGTCCAGGGGCTGCGCCCCACGGACTTCGCCGGCCGGGCCCTGCTGCTCGCGGGACTGACGCTCGGCTTCTCCGCCATCGCGTCGCTGCGTGGACGCGCATCCGAAACTCCTGAGCCCGCCCCGCGAGGCAGGCGGCTGCTCGGGTGGATCCGCCTGCCCTTCCCCGAGTCGGGCCGCCCCCTCTACACCGATGGCTTCGCCGCCGTGTCCTCCGTGGGCGGGGTGTGCACCCTCGTCCTCCTGTCGAACTGGATGCAGTTCCCGGTGGAGTCCGAGCGCCCCACGCTGGTGCTCGCGGGAGCGCTGCTCACGGGGAGCGCGGCGCTCGCCTTCCTCTCGCGAGGCTTCGTCACGTGGCACCTGCGAGGCTCGGTGGGCATGCTCGCCGTCGCGGGCCTCTTCATCGCCTTCACGGCGGTGCTCAACCGCGCGGGACGTCCCCTGCCGCCCGACGTGAGCGCCTTCCGCCTCCCGTTCATCGGCATGGGCCTCTGGCTGCTGGCGCTCGCCACGCGGCGTTTCGGGCCGTGGCTCGGGCGCCTCCTGGAGAACGAGCGCCACGGCCGCGTCTACCACCTCGTCCCGCACGCCGGAGTGGCCGCGCTGGCCGTGGTGCTCTCGGTGGGTGCGTGGAGCGCCGGTGGGCCCCTGCTCTCCCGCGCGTTGACGGTGGTGCCTCCGCTCATGCCGCTGGGCGCCGGACTCCTGGCGATGCTGCTCGCCTTCTCCTTCCGGGCTCCGGCGCTCGCCAACCTGGGACTGCTCCTGGCACTGCCGGGGGCCGCGCTGTGGGCCGTCCATCGCGCCGTGCTCGGACATGAACTGGTGGCCACGTTGCCTCCGGGGAGTCAGTGGGTTCGCGCCGAGTACCTGGAGGCCGCCCGGAGCACGCACTGGCTCGCATCCGAGGCATGGCTGGCCTCCGGCGAGACGGTGGAGCAGCTCTGGTACCGGGCCTTCCTGGGCCTCGCCGCCGCGGGGCTCGCGTATGCCGGCGCGGGGCTGGCGCTCACCCTGTTGGGAGTCCGCGTCCGCCTCGTGCAGCACCTCCTGTTCGGGGAGTCCGGCTCCGACTCCTTCGGCCCTCGGCTCATGCGGGCGCTGCACGGCTGGTCGGGCACCGCCGCGGGGCTCGTCTTCGCGGCGGCGTTCTTCCAGCCCGGGCTGGAGGCGGCCGTGCTCATCCTCGGCGCCGGGCTGCTGCTGCTCGCGAGCCGGGCGCGGCCCCAGGGACGGCTGGTGCCAGGGCTGGGCCTGCTCCTGGTCATCCACGCCGTGGCGCATCTCGAGCCCACCGTGGGCGCATGGCCGGGCCCCGTGCTCGCCCTGGTGGGGCTGGGCGTGGTGGCGCTGAGCCCGTGGGTGGCCCGAAGGCTGGGGCGTGACGAGGGCCAGGCGCGTGCGCGGGCCCAACTGGGTGCCCTCTTCTATGCGCTCAACGCGACGGTGTACGCGCTGGCCAGTGGAGGCAGGACGGATCCGCTGATGGCCGTTCCCCGGCTCCTGCTCTCGGACGTGTACGGCCTGGGTGGAGACTGGATGCGGTCCGTGTCCCTCCCCCTCACCCTGGCGATCCTGGCCACCACGCTGTACATCGGCGCGGCCCAGTGGAAGGGCGCGCTGGCGCGGCTGGGCGCGGGCTGGGCCACGGCGCTGGCGGGGCTCGCCGCGCTGACGGGCCTCTCGGTGGCGCTCGACACACGCAGCCTCGCGCCGCACCTTCCGGCCCTGGCGCTCTGCGTGGCGGCGGTGGCGGCGCTCGCGCACATGGCCAACCGGCGGCTGCGTGAAGGACGCGAGGACCTGGCCCGGGGGCTCGCCTGGGGCCGGGACCTGTGGCTCATCGCCATGGGTGGGCTGCTCGCGCTGGTGGCAGCGCAGGGGAGCACACCGGACGAGCGGGTGCTCCCGCTGGCGGGCTCGGCCATCGCGCTGGCGGTGGGGGTGTCGCTGCACGCCGCGTGGCGCGAGCGGACGGGCCGGCACGTGTACTTCGTGCAGGTGGCGGTGGTGGGCGTGTACGCGCTCGTGAGGGCGCTCCATGCCCGGGACCTGCGCCCCGAGCACGATGCGCTCTTCGCCCTGGCGCTGGGCTTCGTGCTGGTGGGGGTGACGGTGCTGGCGCGGCGGGCGGGGGTGGCACCGGTGGAGCGGGCGACCCGCCGGTTCGCGGCGCTGCTGCCGGTGGGCATGGCGCTGGTGCTCCCCAGCGAGGCCACGCGGGAGGCCGCGCTGCTGGCGGGTGGCTCGGGCCTCCTGTACGCGGCGCTGGGAGCGGTGGAGCGCAGCCGGCTGTTCGGCTCGCTGGCGGCCACGGCCTGCAACGCGGCGCTGCTCATCGCCGCGCTCTCCCTGGACATGGAGGGCATCGAAATCTACCTGGCGCCGCTCGGCCTGCTGCTGTTGATGCTGGGCCAGCTCTTCACGGGCAGCCTGCCGCGCGCGGCGAGGAACGCGGTGCGCATCCTGGGCGGCATGCTGCTGTACGTGCCCGCGGCGGCGAAGGTGGCGCTGCAGATCGGCCAGGCGGCGGACGGCACCTATGCCTTCGTGTTCGGCGCGGCCTGCCTGCTGGGCGTGGCGGCCGGCATGGCGCTGCACATCCGCGCCTACCTGGCCCTGGGGACGCTGTTCCTCACGCTGGACGTGGCGGCCACGCTGGTGCACGCCGGGTTGAGGGACCATCGCATCGGCTTCGTGGTGATGACGCTCACCGGCCTCTCCATCGTGGGCGGCCGGGTCTTCGCCACGCTGCGCCGTCAGGAACTCGACCGGTGGCTCCGGGGAATGCGCGTCGCGCTCCGGGGTTGGGACTAAGGTGAAGCGGATGTTTCCCGAGCGCTACGTCCACCTGGAGCAGGCCCGCCGTCAGTTCGGAAACCGCGTGGAGCGCCTCGGCGCCATGCTCGGCGAGGGAGATCCCCTGGCCGACGAGGCCGCCGCGGTCCTCTCCACGCTCCCGCCCCCTCGGCGCCAGGAGATGCTGCGCCAGCTGACGGCGGGGGTCCTTCCCTCTTCCGCACCGGAGCCGCTGCTCCGTCTCTCCGAGCACATCCACCATGTCCCCTTCTGGGTGGACGAGGCGCGCTGTGACCGGGGCGGCACGGCCTTCCTGCGCACGGGCATCTTCGGCGGCTTCGTGCTCGCGTTCCGCTCGCTCGTGATGGGCTACTGCTCGCCCGCGGGCAACAAGCCGCTCGCCTTCTCGGGCCGGCTCAAGACGGCGGCCCCGCGCCGGCTCTCCGAGACGAGCCACTTCGTGGAGGCGGTGTGCCTGCCAGGAGGAATGCGGCCGGGCGCGCAGGGCTTCGCGGCGGCGGTGCGGGTGCGGCTGATGCACGCCCAGGTGCGGCGCCTGCTCGAGGGCTCGCCCCGGTGGAACGCGCGGGCCTGGGGCACGCCCATCAACCAGCTCGACATGGCGGGCACGGTGATGCTCTTCAGCCTCGAGGTGGTGGATGGGCTGCGGCGCCTCGGGGTGGAGCTGACGCCAGACGAGGTGGAGGAGCTGCTGCACCTGTGGCGCTACACCGGCTACGTGCTCGGCGTGCGCGAGGAGCTGCTCCCCGCCACTGAGGCCGAGGCCCGTACGCTCTGGGGGTTGATCACCCGCACGCAGGAGCTCCCGGACGAGGACGCGAGGGCCCTGGCCGACGCGCTCCTGCAGAGCCCCCTGCTGCAAGCGCACACCCCGGAGGAGCGCTCGCGAGCGGAGCGGGCCGTGGAGATCGGCTACGCCATCTCACGCCGCCTCATCGGAGACACGTACGCGGACGCGCTCGGCTACCCGCGAAATGCCTGGGGCCTGGTGGTGCCGCTGCTGCGGGTGGTGGTGTCGAACACCCACTCGGTGCTGCGGCGGGTGCCGGGGGTGGACATGCTGGCGCTGAACGCCGGGATGGCCTACTGGCGCAACGCCGTGTCCATGGGGCTGGCCGGGACCGACGCCACCTACGACATGCCCGAGCACCTACCGGGGTGAGAAGTCCCCGAGGACGACGCGGGAGCGGCCCTCCATGGGGAGCTCCTGCTCCTCCACGTGGGGGAAGCCGAGCTCGCGCGCCAGGTCCGCCAGGTACCGCCGCCACGGGTTGTACGGCATGCTGTTGTCCGAGCAGCACGGCACCACGGCGAAGGGCAGCCGGTGCTTCGCCGCGTACTCGATGATGATGCGCGTGGCGCCGTCCGGGTGCATGCCCACGAGCAGGTCGCACTCGCAGGGCTCCTCCAGGGTGAACATGCGCTGCTCGTAGCGGACGGGCAGGTGCTTGTGGCGCAGGTCGAAGGTGGTGACCGTGCGGCCCAATCTGGACAGGGCCTCGTTGAGCCGGCCCTGCCCGCCCGCGATGTCATAGATGCGCGGAGCGGGGAAGCGCTCGGTGAGGAACTGGGCGAAGAGGTCGAAGCGACGCTTGTCGGCCATGACCCCTCTCTACACCAGGTTCGGCGTCCTTGATTCCCGCAGGAGGGCCTCCCCCCGGGTGGAGGCCACTCGGGCAGCGTGCAACCGGGCCCGGCCCGCTCAGGAGAACAGCTCGAGCAGGTCCTCGCGGGTGATGGCCGTGGCGCCCGCGGCCTCGCTCAGGGCCGCCTCGAAGAGGGCGCGCTTCTTCTCCTGGAGCCCCAGGATGCGCTCCTCCACCGTGCCCTGCGACACCAGCCGGTACACCATCACCGGACGCTCCTGGCCGATGCGGTGGGCCCGGTCCGCCGCCTGCGCCTCGGCCGCCGGGTTCCACCACGGGTCCATGAGGAACACGTGGTCCGCCGCGGTGAGGTTCAAGCCCGTACCACCGGCCTTGAGCGACATGAGCAGCACCGGCGCGCCCTCGGGCGTCTGGAAGCGCGCGGTGATGTCCCCGCGGTTCGTCGTCGTGCCGTCCAGGCGATCGAAGCCGATCCCCGCCGACTCGAGGTGCGGCTCGATGAGATCCAACAGCGAGGTCCACTGCGAGAACACGAGCGCCTTGTGCCCATCCGACACCGCGGTGCCGAGCGCCTCCACGAGCGTCTGCACCTTCGAGGACGAGCTGGCCTGCTGGCCCGGGACGAGCGCCGGATGACAGGCCGCCTGACGCAGCCGGAGCAGGGCCTCCAGGGCCTTCAGCACGCTGCCGCCCTCGTTGAGCAGGGCGACCACCTCCGCGCGCGTGGCCGCCATCACCGCGTCGTAGACGGAGCGCTCCTTCTCATCCAACGACACGTGCATCACGGACTCGGTGCGCGGCGGCAGCTCGGGCGCCACGTCCCGCTTGAGCCTGCGCAGCACGAAGGGCCGGATGCGCTTGCGCAGCGACTGCGCCGCCTCGGCGCTCCCATCCGAGATGGGCCGGGCCACCTTGTCCTCGAACTGCCGGCGCCCCCCGAGCAGGCCCGGGTTGGTGAAGTGCATCAGGCTCCACAGCTCCTCCAGCCGGTTCTCCAGCGGCGTACCGCTGAGCGCCAGCCGGAACTGGGCCTGGAGCCCGAAGGCCGCACGCGCCACCTGGCTCTCCGGGTTCTTGATGGCCTGCGCCTCGTCCAGCACGACGGCGTCCCAGGTGCGCCCGCCGAGCACCGCCGCGTCCAGGCGGAGGATGGCGTACGTGGTGAGGGTGACATCGGCGGCCTCGTCCAGGGCGCGGCCGGGGCCGTGGTACACGCACACCTTGAGCGACGGACGGAAACGCTTCAGCTCCGCGGCCCAGTTGGGCAGCACGCTGGTGGGGCACACGACGAGCGTGCGAGGCCCCAGCACGCAGATGGTCTGGAGCGTCTTTCCGAGGCCCATGTCGTCGGCGAGGATGCCGCCGAGCCCGGCGCTCTTGAGGAAGCCGAGCCAGCTCACGCCCTGCTGCTGGTAGTGGCGCAGCGTGGCGGTGAGGTCCTCCGGCAGCGTGGGCGCGGGGAGCTTCTCGAAGCCCTCGACCAGCGGCGCCAGCCTGTCGAGCCCCGGCGGAGGCGGCTGCTCGAGCGTCTCGCACAGCGCGCTCAGCTCGGGCAGGGCGTGGTTGGAGACCTTGCCATCCGCCTGACGCGCGGCCAGGAGGTCCGCGACGCGCTGCCCATTCTTGTCCAACCAGGCGCGGGGCAGCGGCGCCCAGCCACCGCCCTCCAGGGGCACGAGCCCCAGGCCCTCGTTCCACGCGCGGATGACCGCCGCCGCGTCCACGGTGTGCGTCGGGCCCTTGTCCCCTTCCACCTGGAACTCGAGCGTGAAGCGCACGTCGGGAATCCCGGCCGCGGTGGCGCCGGACCGCACCTCGAGCTTCGGGCGGAGCCGGACGTTCGGGCTCACGATGCCCGCCGCGTCGCCGGAGAGGTCTCCGCGCCAGCGGCGGATCTTGTCCGCGAAGCGCACCATCTCCTGGCCCTGCACCGTCAGCCGCCGGCCGGGCACCAGGTTCAGCTCGTCCCGGAGCGAATGGAGGAGCCGCTGCTCGACCGCCTCGTCGCGCAGGGGTACGGCGCCGCGCAGGTACACCATGCGGCCGTTGTCGATCCGCACCGACGGCGGCGCCCCGTAGACGAGCGTGGGCAGCACGGACAGCCCGGACTCGAGCTGATTGAGCTCCAGCAGGATGCGCGGCTTCAGGTCACGGTCGATGGAGGGCAGGCGCTTGCTGCGGACCTCGACCGGCATGCGGCGGCCCAGCTCCGGGAGCACCTTGGAGGTGATCTCCCCCATCTGCTCGGGCGCGAAGGTGCGGACCACCGGGAGGTTCTGGAGCCACGGTCCCGTCATCGCCGTCTCACCCATGCGTGCCAGGGCGTCTCCGAGCAGCGCGACGCCCGGGCTCACCACGTCGACGACACGGGGATCCTTCGCCACCGTCACCACCAACTGCCCGCCCCGGTCCTCGACCACGGCCCGCGGAAGGACGACCTCCTCCGAGACGGCCACGGGCCGCCCGTCGAGCAGCACGTTGCGCGCGGACTGGAGCACCTGGAGCAGCGCGTCCAGCCGCTCGGGAGGGAGCGCGCCGCGGATGCGTTTCTCCAGGAGCCGATCCGCGAGGAGATCCGACTGCTCCACCTGGAGGGTGGCGGCCTTCGCGGGCCTGGCCATCAGGGAGGCGAGGCTGTCCTCGAGGGGCTCCTCCTTCCCCTCCGGGTGCGCGAGCGTGCGGTGGAGCTCCAGCCCGCCGGAGACCCGGGTGAAGTGGTAGACGACGCGGGTCCACTTCTTCGCGACCGTCTCCAGCGGGGTGTCCTGCTTCTCCGCCTGCTGGACGAAGATGGCCGCCGCCACCACGTGCTCGCACGGGTCCACGCGGCCGGGGCAGTCACACTCCCAGACGGCGTCATTCGGATAGAGGGTGACCGTGAGGGCGACCGGGCGGCCCGGCGCCTTGACCCTCAGCTCCAGCTCGGTGGGCTTCTGGGACTGGAGCGAGACGGCCCCGTTACGGGAGAGGGTCACCCCGGTGGTCCAGATACCGGGGCGGGCTTCCTTTCGAACGGCTTCGAGCAGTTGGGCGGTCGCGGACATGGGAGATGGGACTCCCTACGCTCCGAGGCGGCGCCGCGCAACGCCGATGTGCCCGGCGAGGTACCTGGGAAACAAGAGCACGCCCTCAGCGGCCCTGGAGGGAGTCGCGCGGCGCGGCCTCGGACGCCAGCGACTGCTGGAGCGTGCGCGGGCACGAGACCTCACGGCAGTGCGTACCTGCCACGAAGGTAGCTGCTCACCGCGCCGAGCTCGCTGTCCGACAAGGCCCGGTCATACGCGATGATCTCCGCGATATCTCCCTCCAGGAAGTACTGCCCGAACCAGGCCCCCACCTGGTTGAGGTCCCACGTCGCCGAGCTCGTGGAGGCATGGGTGGACTTCAGCACGCCATCGCGGAAGACCTTCCAGGCCGAGCCGTCATAGCGCACCGCGAGCGTGTGGTAGACGCGGTTGCTGCCCACCGTGGAGGTGTAGACGCCGGGGGTGACCAGCAGCACCTGGCTGCCATTCTCGAAGCGCAGTTGATGGTTGGCCGAGCTGCCGGCCGGCCCCAGAATCATGTGGAAGGATTCAGTGCTCTTGTTGTTCCTGGCCACCACGAACACCGTGGGGCGGCTCAACTGCATCAGGCTGCTGAAGACGAGCGACTGGGCCCCGGCGAAACGGAGCACGGGCTTGCCGTTGAGGGCCGGGTTGATGAGGTAGGGCTGGCGCGCCGCGTCCGACATGGTGGCGTCGCGCCGGTTGCCGCTGTGGTCCGTCCAGGCGGACACACGCCCCCCACTGGACGTCACCCCCGCGGACCCGCTCAGCCAGAGCTTGAGTCCCGTGGCGGAAATGGGGAACACGTTGACCTGGAAGGTGCCGCACGCCGCGCCATAGCCATCCACTGACAACTCCAGCCTCTGGCCGGCGCTGACGGTCACCGTCACCGAGGATTGCAGCGTGCCATTGGAGTCGTCGTTGCAGCCGAGCGTCGCGCCCGTCGCCGCGTTGGAGATCTGCAGCACCGTGTCATACGAGGCGCCCACCGTGCTGAACGTGAAGGTGCCGGAGTACGGCGCCGTCCACGCGTAGATGCGCTCCGGAGCGGAGGAGTTGCTCACGCAACCCGGACTCCGGGTGTTGGCCGCTCCGCACGTGCTCGCCGAGACGACCTTCGCCCCCAGCGCCGAGCCGAGATCGCCGGAGAGCTGACACGCCTCGGTGTAGCTCTGGGAGATCGTCTTGCTGGGCGTGGGGCCGCACACGTCACGGCCCGTGCTGCTGAGGACCACGGGCCAGGCCCTCACCTCGAGGGTGTGCGAGCCGCAAGGAATCCCCTGCTGACTGAAGTGCCAACTGCCCTCCCGGTTGTCGACGGGCTCCTCGGGCGTACGATCCGCATAGGCGTACCGGACGCCATCGAGGTAGTACTCCAGGAACACCGCGTTGGCGGGGTACACCACCTTCCAGTTCCCCATGCCAATCACCTCTCCCTGGTACGAGGAGAGGGCCGAAAAGGTGAGGCTGGAGACGCTCGCCCCGGAGCACATCGCGGACTGCCGGGTGCCCACTTCCAGCTCCTCGGGCGGAGCCTCCTCGCTCTCGGGAACACCACAGGCGAGCAGCATCAGCCCGGAAAGCAGGGCGCACAGGGGCGTGCGAATCAGGGCTCGTCGCATCGGGCATTCCTCCAGGCTCGGACGTCCAGTCCCACTGCAATATTACTGAATCCTCCTCTTTGTGAATTTGAGAATCAAGGAATATCGGCTCAGCCGGACTTGATGAGATTCCCCGGGCCCTGGCCCTCAGCGGCTCTGGATGGAGTCGCGCAGCGCGGAGATGAGCGTCTCGTAGCGCAGGGGTTTGCCGAGCACGCGCCGGACGCCCAGGGAGCGGGCGGCCTCGGTGGCCAGCGAGTTCACCTGCCCCGTCACCACCAGCACCGGCGAGCCCGGCCGGAGCTCCCGGGCCGTGCGCACCACGTCCAGCCCGTGCCCTCCGGGCAGCACCACGTCCGTGATGACGGCATCGAAGGGCTCGCTGCGCAGACGCCGGACGGCCTCGTCCGGCTCGCACAGGCCCACCGTGGCGTAGCCGTCCATGGACAGGAGATCACACAGCGCGCCCATGGCCACGGGCTCGCCCTCCACCACCAGGATGCGCCTCACGGCGCTCGCGGCGCTCATCGCCCGACCCACGGTTGGGGCCACCCCCGCGAGGTGATGGCCTGGAAGACCTCGTCCTCCTTGGCGTCGTGGCTGCCGTCCACGAAGGTGACGAGGAAGTGCGCGGCGCGCTCGAGCACGTCCATGACGCGCTCGATGTGGCGGTGTTCATTCACGAGGATATCGATGGCGTCCATGCTCAGACCGTCCGGGAGAAGCGGGGCCGCTCGGCCCGGCGCAGGTAGGCGTCGAACACCATCGCCACGTTGCGCACGAACAGCCGCCCCAGGGGGGTTACCTCGAGCTGGCTCCCCTCCCGCCTGACCAGCCCATCGTCTTCCAGCGGCCGCAGCCGCTCCAATTCCAGCGCGAAGCCGCTCGTGCCGTGCTCGCCCAGGTCCACCCAGAAGTTGCACATGAGCTGGGTGATGATGGCGCGGCGGCGCCGATCGTCCTCGGTGAGCTGGATGCCGCGCTCGGTGGCGAAGCGGCCCTCGCGCACGCGCTCGTAGTAGTACGGCAGGGCGCGGACGTTCTGCGCGTAGGCCCCGCCCACGTCACTGATGCCGGTGGAGCCGAGCGCCACCACGTCCCGCGCGGCCTTCACCGTGTAGCCCTGGAAGTTGCGCCCGAGGGCGCGCCGCTGCTGGGCCAGGGCCAGCTCGTCCTCGGGGACGGCGAAGTGGTCCATGCCGATGGGCAGGTAGCCCGCGTCCACGAAGGCGGCCCAGGCGGCGCGGAACAGCCCCTGCTTGGTGTGCGCGTCGGGCAGGGCCTCGGCCGGCATGCGCTTCTGGTGCTTGAGCACGTCCGGGATGAAGGCGAACGAGTACACGGCGAGCCTGTCCGGCCGCAGCTCGAGGATCTGATGGAGCGTGCGCGCCCAGCTCTCCGGGTTCTGGTACGGCAGCCCGTAGATGAGATCGAAGTTCACGCCGGAGAAGCCGAGGCCGCGCGCGTGGTCCAGCAGGGACCGCGTCCGCGAGAAGGGCTGGTGGCGGTGGGTGACCTCCTGCACCTTCGGATCGAAGTCCTGCAGCCCCATGGAGACGCGGTTGAAGCCGAGCTCCCGCAGCAGGGAGAGCTGTCCCGGCGAGGTGATGGCGGGGTGGACCTCGACGGCCACCTCGGCGTCCGGCAGCGGCGAGAGGTGGCGGGTGATGCCACTCCACAGACGCTCCAGCTGGCGCTCGTTGAGGAAGGTGGGAGTACCCCCGCCCCAGTGCACCTGGGAGAGCGTGCGGCGGCGGCCCAGCCGCTCCACCACCCGCTCCAGCTCCAGGAGGACATGGTCGATGTAGACGTCCGCCGCGCGGCGATCCTGGGAGACGACGACGTTGCACCCGCAGTACCAGCAGAGGCTGCGGCAGAACGGCAGGTGGACGTACAGGGAGAGGGGCTCGCCGGCGCCCGAGCTGCCCGCCACGTCGAGCCGCTCGGCGTAGCGCTCCGTGCCGAAGTCCTGCTTCCACTCGGGCACGGTGGGGTAGCTGGTGTAGCGGGGGCCGGCGACGTCATAGCGCCGCATCAGCTCTTCGGACGGAGTGGGGATGTGCGGGGACGAGACCATCGGTCCCCTCCCCCATTCCAAGCACCGTGCCAACGCCGCGCCCTCGGACCCCCCGTCCCGACAGGGCTTCCGGGTGCAAGGGCTGCGTCCAGGCGCAAGGGTTGCGCTCCGAACCCCCCCGGGGCCGCGCCCCCTGTCCCGGCGGTCCCAGGAAGAGCGCCCACAGCCAGCCCGCCTGCCCGGGCACCGGGCAGACACCGCCCTCCTGCTTCGGGGGCCGGAGAAACGTTCAGTGGGACTGCTGCTCGGGCCCGGCGAGCTGCTCGGCGGGCCGTGCCAACGGCAGGGTGAAGCGGAACGTCATCGCTCCCTCGGGGACGCGCTCCGCGACAATCCGCCCGTGGTGGGCCTCGATCAGCGCCCGCGTGATGTAGAGCCCGAGCCCGAGCCCCTTCGCGCCCCGGCGCTCCACGTCCCGGGCGCGCTGGAACCGCCCGAACAGGTACGGCATTTGTTCCGGGGGGATGCCCGGTCCCTGATTCGTCACCGACACACTGACCTGGCCGGCGCCCACCTCGACCGCGACGCGGATGGGCGTCCCCGGGTCGCCGTACTTGATGGCGTTGGTCAGCAGGTTCTCCATCACCTGCGCGATGCGGTCGGCGTCGGCGTCCACCCGGGCGGGCGCGCCGTGCACCCGCAGCTGGAGCGGCCGTTCGGGCACCTCCAACTCCATCCGCTCCATCGCCTGTTCAATCAGCTGCACGAGCTCCACGGGCTGGCGGTTGAGCGAGAGCTGCCGCGCCTCCAGCCGCGTGAAATCGACCAGGTCCTGGACCATCCGGTTGAGCCGGCGCACCAGGCCGCTGATCTGCTGGGCCCTGTGCCGCAGCGCTGGCTCCGCGGCGACCTGGCGGGCGATGAGCCGTGCGTACATCTCGATGCTGCTCAGGGGCTGGCGCAGGTCATGCGCGACCACCGCGCTCCACTCGATTCGAAGCCGTTCCAGGTCCTTGATCGCCGAGATGTCCTCGAAGATGACGACGGCGCCCGGCGGTGTCCCCCCGGCGCCCGGGATGAGCGCCGAGCTCACCAGCAGCGGCACCAGGCGGCCGTCGGGCCGCCGCAGGCGCATCTCCACGCCTTCGAGCTGATCCCCGCGCAGCGCCCGCACGACGGGGAGCTCCTCGAAGGCCAGCGGCTTCTCCTCGGCGTCCAACCACTCGCCGGCATATCGCGAGACGTCGACGGAGAGGCCGGCAGGGTGCCCCAACAGTTGCCGCGCCCGGACGTTTCCGTCCCAGTGCCGCTCATCGGCGGCGAGCACGATTCCCACGGGCGACAGATCGATGATGACCCGCAGCCGCCGGTAGGCCTCTTCGCGCTCGCGCTCGGCGACCTTGCGCTCGGCGAGGTCCCTCACGATGACGATGATTCCCAGTTGCTCCTCGAAGTGGACCTGGAGCGCCGTCGTCTCGACGTCGCGGACCGAGCCGTCACGGTGGAGCATGCGCAGCTCCCGCGGCGGCGACGCGAGCCCGCTGCGCAGCGCACCGGCCCGCTCCAGGACGGCCGCCAGGTCGTCCGGAGGGTACAGCTCCGAGATGGCTCTGCCGGTGAGCGCCGCCGGATCGCCGTATCCCAGCAACGACGACAGCGCCCGGTTGGCGTAGGCGACGCGCTCACCGCGATGGATGAAGACACCGTCGGGCAGCCCTTCCATGAGTCCGCGGAACTGTGCCTCGGAGCGGCGCAGCTCCTCTTCCATCCGCTTGCGCTCCGTGACGTCTTCAATCTGACTGACGTAGTAGAGCGGAGCCCCATCGGGGGCGCGCACGAGCGCGACGCTCAGCAGGGTGTCGACGACGGCGCCGTCCTTTCGCAGGTAGCGCTTGCCGAGCTGATAGCGGGGAATCTCTCCGCGTGCGAGCTTGCGCGCGAGCGCGACGTCGGTATCCACGTCGTCGGGATGGGTGATGGCCGGGAACGTCAGGCCGGTGAGCTCCTCGCGCGAGTAGCCGACCATTTCGCACAGCACGTTGTTGACGCGCAGGAACCGGCCGTCGAGCCCCACGAGCGCGACGCCGATCGGCGCCTCGTCGAACGCCAGCCGGAAGCGTGTTTCGCTCTCCTGCAGCGCCTGCGTCTGGGTCTGGAGCTGCCGGTAGATGCGCGCGTTCTCCAGCGCCACCGCCGCCTGGTCCGCCAGCACCGACAACAGCTCCTCGTCCTCGGCCGTCCCCGTCCCGGTATCGCGGCGGAAGACGGCGAGGATGCCGATCGTCTCCGCGCGCAGCACCAGCGGCACGCCGACGCACCCCTCCAGCCCGGCGGCCCGCCCGATGTCGCGGATGCGCTCCATCACGCCGGGCCCCAATGGCACCTCGAGCTCCCGCGCGTCGCCCGGCACGTGGTGGGTCGCCGCTCCCCTCAGCGTCTCCTCTTCCCGCAGGAGCAGCGCGGCCGCTTCCGCGCGCAGCAGCGTGGCCGCGTACCGGGTCACGGTGGCGAGGACGACGCCGCTCTCGAGGGACGAGGTGATCAGCCGGTTGATGTCGAGGAGCTCGCGATAATTGCGGGCCGTGTCCGCTGGAGAAATCATCCACCGGCCCCCGGCGGTGCACCGGCGACCTCCACGCCGTGCCTTCCGATGGTCATCTGCCGGAGGTGGTCGTCGTGCGCGCTGCCCCGGCACTTCACCACCGCCAGCACACGGCTGATACGCCCGCCGGGGTGCACGTCGCCATCGACGCAGTAGCGCAGCGCGACGACGTTGTCGCTGATGTAGGAAGCGCCCATGCGCGTGAAGGACGCGAAGTCCGGGTCCACGAGCGCTTCGTAGGTGGCGTAGGCCGTCACGCCGCGCACCGCGAAGAGCTGCATCAACGAATAGATGTAGCCGCGGAACCGCTGCGGGTCCGACGAGGCCGCTTCCAGGTCTCCCATGCTGTCGATGACCACGCGGCGGATCGGCCTGGAATCCAGGACGGCCGTCATCTGCTGCACGATGTCGTCGATGTTCATCTCCACGGGAGAGACGTAGAGGGAGGTCAGGTGGCCGCGCTCGCCGAGCTCCTCGACGTTCCAGCCGAAGCCCGAGATGAGGTGGCGCAAGAGCGTGGGGTTCTCCTGGAAGCTGACCAGCAGTCCGTGCTCGCCCGCGGCGGCCCCCGCGAACAGGAAGTGCATCCCGAGCAGCGTCTTTCCGCTGCCCGCGGCGCCGACCACCAGCGTCGAAGAGCCTCGCCGGAGGCCGCCATCGAACATCCGGTCCAGGCCGGCCACGCCGGTGGAGACATGCTCCGGCGAAGCGCAGTAGCCGATGGGCCGCTCCGGCGTGACCAGGCGCGGAAAGGGCACGAGCCCCCGCTCGGTGATGCGGAACGCGTGCTCGCCCGCGCGGTAGCTGCTGCCGCGCAGCTTGCGCACCCGCAGGTACCGCTCCTCCCGGGTGCCGTACGCCCTGGTAACGAGCTGGAGGATGCCGTCGGCGATGGCGAACTCGGCCAGCTGCTCCACCTCCTCGTCCCGGTACTCGCCGACGAGCAGCGTGGTGCAGGCGCGCGCGGCCAGGTTGCCCGCGATATCGAACATGACGCGGCGGATGTCGGGGCCGGTGGACTCGAGCTCCCGCAGCGCCTTGAACGAGTCGATCACCAGGTACGACGGCCGATGCTCGTTCATCAACGCCATGATGGTGTCCGGCAGTGTCAACAGCCCCTTGGCGCGAATCACTTCCGCGATGTCGCGATAGAAGATGGAAGGACGGTCACCGAGCAGCTTGTCTTCGTCGAAGAACGAGAACTGCTGCAGGTAGCGCAGCACCTTGGTGACGGGCTCCGAGAGCGTCGTCAGGTAGAGCGCCGGTGCGTCGAGGCGCGCGTTGGCGAAGATGAACTGCTGCGCGAGAATCGTCTTGCCCGTGCCCGGCGTGCCCGCGATGACGTTCAACGAATTCAGGGGCAGGCCTCCGCCGAGGATGATGTCGAGCCCGCCAATCCCAGTGGTGATCCGTTCCATGTTTCACCCCTGTCCCTCGCGGCCGGGCGCTTGCTCCAGCAGGCGCTGGACCTCGCCGAGGAACCGCCGCTCGTCGATGGGCTTGTGCAGGAAGGCCTCGGCGCCCGCTTCGCGCGCACGCCGCTCGGCCAGGAGCTCGCTGAAGATGAGTACCTGGATGTGGCTCGTCGCCGGCTCCTGCTTGAGCAGCTTGCAGACGCGCAGGCCGTCGATCTTCGGAACGAGGATGTCGGCGATCAGCATTTTCGGGTGCAACCGCCGTGCGGCTTCGAGCGCGGCCGCTCCATCCTGGACGAAGTGGACGGTGTAGCGCTCGCCGAGGAGCGCCTGCTGGAGTGCCCGGATATACGGGTCCGACTCCATGACGAGGATGAGCACGCTCCCCTTGTCCACGTCCGCCGGGTCTTTCATCGCTCCCGCCACCTCTCCTGCCAGGCCGCCGGCCCAGTCCTCGCGGCCCTGTATCGAATGTAGTTGCTCGCTCCTGGGGCGCCATCCCAGCACGTGCGGGGCCCTCCCCCCTCGTCCAGGAGGCCCAGCAGCGTGGGCATCATGCGGAAGAAGGCCTGCACGCCCTCCACGGAAGAACTGCCCTGTGTCCCGGGCCGCTTCTTCAGCCTGCCCATTCGAAGGTTCTCACCTCCACGGGCAACCCGTCGCTCCTCGCGAATCCACGAAAGGGGCCGGCTCAGCGCGGGGTGAGCTTGAGCAGCTTGCCGTTGCTGTCGTCGGTGAGCAGGTAGAGCGCGCCCTCGGGGCCCTGCACCACCTCGCGGATGCGCGCGCGCAGGTCCGTGAGCAGCCGCTCCTCGCCCACCACCCGGTCATTCCTCACCATCAGCCGCACCAGCGCCTGGCTGGACAGGCCTCCGATGAAGACGTTGTCGCGCCACTCGGGGAACAGCTCCCCGGTGTAGAAGGTCATCCCCGAGGGGGAGATCACCGGATCCCAGTAGTACACGGGCTGCTCCATGCCGGGGCCCTGCGGGCTCGCGTGGATGGGCGAGCCCGAGTACTCCTCGCCATAGCCGATGGTGGGCCAGCCGTAGTCCTTGCCCGCCTCGGGACGGTTGAGCTCGTCTCCCCCGCGCGGCCCCATCTCCACCGTCCACAGCCGCTGCTGGCGGTCGAGCGCCGCCGACAGGATGTTGCGGTGCCCCACCGACCAGATCTCCGGTCTGGCGCCCTCGGTGTTCACGAAGGGGTTGTCCAGGGGCACCGAGCCGTCGGGGTGGATGCGGACCACCTTGCCGAAGTGGCTCCGCACATCACGCGCCTGCACCCGGCCCTCGAGGATGGAGCGCTCGCCGAGCGTGACGAACAGCTTGCCATCGGGAGTGAACACCAGCCGGCCTCCCGCGTGCAGGGTCGACTCGAGCGTGGGCATCATGCGGAAGATGACCTGTACTCCCTCCACGCGCGGCTGCGCACCGTCGACGAGCTTCGCGCGTGCCACCGCCAGACCATTGCCGCCCGAGCGCGGCTCGTAATAGGTCCAGTAGATGAGGCCGCTCTGGGCGTAGTCGGGGCCCACCTCCACGTCGAGCAGCCCGCCCTGTCCCCGGCCGTCCACGCGCGGCAGACCCGCGACAGCGGGAGACTTCGCGCCCTGGGGCGTGACGATGTAGAGCGAGCCGGTGGGCTTCTCCGTCACCAGCATGCGCTGGTCGGGGAGGAAGGCGATGGCCCAGGGATTCCTGAAGCCCGAGGCGATCTCGGTGACCTGCAAGGCCGTCTTCGTCTGGATGGCCGGAGCGCGCGTCTGACCGGGGAAGGCCGGTTGGAACTCGGGCACGTTGGGAGGGCCCGTCGGGACGGGAGGGCCGCTGGGAAGGGGCTCCTCGGGAGGCGGCTCCGTTTCCCCGGGGGTTTGCGGCGTGCCGCCCGGGGGGTTGGGGGTCTTGCCGCTGCAGCCCGACAGGAGGGCCGCGAGGAGCAGGGTCATCGACAAGGTGCGCATGGAACTCTCTCCAGGAGACAGGGGCGGGAAGGGCTACTTCCTTGGAGGTCGAATAACCAGGCCCGGCGAGGTGCGCCACCTACGCCGGATGACTCTATCGCCTTGTTCACGGGTCGGTGTTTTCAGGAACCTTTGGACACGTTGGAGGTCAGCGCTTCCACGCTCCGCCGGTCAGTTCCATCCGCCGTCCGTGACAGTCGTCCTCGAGGGCCTTGAAGCGCAGCTCGTTCGCGCTCCGGCTGACCTCATACCTGCCGCGGATGCCCTGGCAGAGCCCGGACTTGTACTCGATTTCGAACTGGTTGCCCGATTGGCTGTAGGTGCACTCCTGTTCGAGTGAGCCGATCGGCTTGCCCGTGGCGCGGTCGGTTGCCCGGGACCTGCAACGCCCCGCGCCGGAGAGCTCCAGTGCGGCGTCCACCTTCGCGTTGCCAGCGTTGCGGCGCCAGGTGCCGGTGAGGTCCGGGGCCGCCGTGGACGTCTTCCCCTGGCCGCGTTGCTTCGCGGTGGGAGCCGGTGCCGGGCCATCGACTGCGCTGCAGCGGTCGGCGTCATCGCAGTTCTTCGCCCTGGCCAGACAAGCCCGCTCCGCGGGAGAGACGCCCGAACAGATGAACCCGCAGCCCGTGGCGGCGAGGGGACAGACGTCGCCGAGGTGCTGGCAGACCTCGGGACAAGCCGGGGCGTCGCCCGCATCCGCGGGGAGTGCCAGGGTGAGAGCCAGGGAGAGGAGGGCGGCGGGAAGCGTCTGGATGAATCGCATGGGGGCGTCCTTGTCGGGGCTGGCCGCTCTGGACGAATCCCCACCCACTGTATTCAGGGCACCCGGCGCCAGCGGGGGGAAGTGGATGAATTTTCGGGGCGCTCGCTGCGTCCAGGGCGTTCACCATGAACAGGTTCGCCTCGATCTTCTGCTCGCTGCTGCTGTCCTGTACGAAGCCCATCCCGGCTCCCGAGTCCCCGGTGAATGCCGGCGCGCCCGCCACCGCACCCCAGACCGGGGACGCTGCCCGTGACACGGGCGCCTCCGCCCCGGCGCCGGTGGATGCCGGTGCGCCCGAGACCTCGCCGGACGCGGGAGCCATCGCTCCAGACGCGGGAGCCGCCACGACCGCGCAGGCGGATGCGGGAAGCACTGGAGCGGCCGGCGCGCGCTGCTCGGCGAGCACCCTCAGCCCCGAGCCGAAGCCGGCCCAGCCGCCCCTCCCCCCCGCGGTGGAGTCGATGCGCCGCCGCATCATCGCCGCGGCCGTGGCCTGTGACTACGAGAGGTTGGAGGCCCTCACCCACGAGACGGGGCAGGGATTCACCGCCAGCTTCGGCGATGACCGGGTGAACGTGGCCGAATACTGGCGCAAGAGCGAGACGCGCGACGGAGACCCGGTGCTCGCGCGAATCGTGAAACTGCTCAACCTCCCTCATGCGAAGAGCGGCGGCCTCTACGTCTGGCCGTCCGCGTACGGCGAACACCCGAAACCCAAGGACTGGAAGGCTCTCGAGTCGGTGTACACGCCCGAGCAGCTCGCCCAGATGCGCAGCGTCACGGGCGGTGGCTACGTCGGCTTCCGCCTCGGCATCCATTCCAACGGGGACTGGGACTTCGCCATCGGCGGAGACTGAGCCTTTCCGCCCCACGGGTAGCACGCGAACCCCACCCTGGCTCAGGGCGGGCTCGGAACGAAGCCGAGCAGGGTCCCGGGAAACTTGTCGGTCACGAGCAGGAAGCCCCGCCCGTCCAGCCGCACCACTCCCTCCCAGTTGCGGGGTGCCTCATCGGAGAGCCGCAGCTGGAGAGGAGGCCGATCCGTGAGCACGATGCCAGTGGGCCGCACCTGGAGCTCGATGAGCCGCTCCACCTGGGGCTTCTTCGCATGGGCCGGTCCGGTGCCGTACCGGGCCATGAGCGGATCCGGCGCCGGATCATAGGCCCGAGAGGTCCCTGGAAAGCTGTAGTTCATCACCCAGAACCGGCCCTCCGGGTCCAGGGAGGTGGCATCGGTGACGCGGTATTCGATCGACGGGAGCGAGAGCCTGCCGGCGGAGGTGAGCGATCGATCGAAGCTCTCGGCGGCGGGGGCCGGGTTCACGCGAACCCCGTTGGCCTCGTACAGGGCCAGCAAGCGATCCCCTCCCACCACCAGGGTCTCGAAGCCCGCGTTGGCCACCTGGGCGGGCAGGGAAAGGACGGCCTGGGGTGCAGCCTCGAGCTTCAGCACGCTCAAGTCGGGCGCGATGCGGCCGGTCACCAGGAAGCCCTTCCCCGTGCTCTGGCGGGCCTCCACGGACAGATATGCTTGTTCCCCCACGAACCCGATGGCCTCATAGCCTTCGAAGCCGGGGATGCGCTTCTCAAGGCCACCGCTGTCGAACGGAATGCAGCGGGGCTCGAGAGGCCCGGACGCCGTGTTGTCGAGCCGCGCGAGGACGTCTGCCTTCGAGACGGTGTAGAGACAGGAAGTGCCGTCGTTCCGCCAGCCGGGATACTGCGGCAGCATGACGAGGTGCTCCCCGTACCAGGCGAGGCCGGAGAGCTCGGCGTTCTCGCTCTGAAGAGGACCACCGAGCGGCAGGAGGGTGACGGCCTGCTCCGGCGCGGTCCCCTGTAACGCCAGGGGCACGTTCGCCGCCGGAGCCTGCTTCGAAGCACACCCGGCCAGCACCAGCGGCAGCAGGAGGGCTCGGACCCTCCAACCCACCCGCCTGTTGTCTCCCCGCATGTCCCGCTCCTCTCGTGGTTGCACGGCGGGCGGGAGCATAGCGGGCTCCCTCAGGGGATGGCGCGGGTCTCCTTCGCCTGCGCCCGAGCCGCGGCCAGCTTGAGCGCGCGCTTCTCCACCCCGCGCACCGTGGCCACCACGGCGTCCTTCTGGCCCACGCCGGCCAGGAAGCCCGGGATGGAACCGCCCGGCTCCACGATGAAGCGGTAGACGAAGTGCACCCCGCCCTCGGAGCGCGGGGTGAAGTACCAGCTGCCCTGGTTGTGACGCAGCCGCACCACGCCCGCGCGCTCCGGCAGCATGCTGTTGTCCGGCATCCACTTCTGGTGGAACGCCACCTGTCTGCCTTCCGCGTCCAGCACCGGCTCGTCCAGCACCCGGAGCACGTAGTCGCGATCCGAGATGAGGGGGAAGTCCAGCCGCGTATACGTCAGGCGGGCGCCGTCCGCGCCTCGCGCCAGCAGCCGCGACTCCGTCACGTACGGCATGAAGTTCCGGAAGTTGTCGTGGTCCATGAGGGCCGTCTGCACGTCCTGGAGGCTCACCGGCAGCACCCCCTCGGCCCACACCTCCCGGCCTCCCGTCACGGCCGTGTAGGGCCGGGCCTTGATGGAGATGTCACCGTCGGACACCTTCTCCCAGTCCTCGGCCCCGGCGCCACCCGCCACCACCGCACACAGCAGTACCGCCACACCCGTCACGCTCCGCATGTTCGACTCCTTCGCTCTCGCCGGATGGGGGGCCCGGATCGCCAGAAGGATCGATTCTTAGCACTGGTCGGGGCACGAAGGGGAGGGACCCTCCGCCCGAGCGTGGACTGTGCTGCACAGGCCCGGGCGGAGGAGTTGCTGGAATGTGACGTCTACAGCCCCGGTCCGCGGATCCAGTCGATGTCGAACTGGATGCCCACGCCCGACACCGGATCGAGCCGGAGATCGGTGATCGTCCCCGTCCAATCGAACTGGCCCGCCATGTCGAAGGTGAGCGTCTGCCAGGCGCCGTTGCCAGAATAGGTCGCGCTGGCCACGCGCGTGCCCGAGAAACCCGGCTGGGTGCTGGTGGCGAAGAACATCTGCACGCCGGTGTTCTGGGTGGCGCGCATGCGGACCTGGAGCAGCGCCACGCGGCTGGCGCTGAACTGGTAGGCGCTGTTCACGATCTGCGCGTCACCGTTGTCGGAGGAGATGCCGGTCAGCACGCCGCCGGACACCGCCTGCCCGGTGATGTTGCCGAACCCCGTCCAGCCCTCGAAGCCTCCGGCCGTGAGGAACTCGGCACCGAGGTCGGCGGCGTCGAAGGGATGCCGTGACGCGTTGATCTCCGCGGAGTCCGTCACCTGGTCTCCATCCGTGTCGAGCGGCGCCACCGCGAAGTCCGTGCTCCAGGCGATGGTGAAGGACTGGTTCCTACCGGTGGCGACGGCCTTGATGGAGAGGTCCCCGCCCGGCTGCAGGTAGTAGCCCGAGGTGGTGGAGCCGCGCAGGCTGGCGAGCGAGGAGTGGGCGGTGAAGCTGCCCTGGCTCGAGGAGAGCGAGACGCCGCCCAGCTTCCCGAAGTCCTTGAAGTGGGCGATGTAGTTGTCACCCGCGGTGGCGTCCTCCATGTTCATCGACACCACCTTCACGGCGGGGAGGGACTGGTAGGCATAGGTGTATTCGAAGCCCTCGTTGACGATGAACGGGAGCTGGTGCCACTCGTGGTAGCCGTTGTCGTCGATGTAGAAGACGCTGGCGGGGGCCGTGCCCGCCTTCTCGCGCGTGCAGGTGATGTTGGGCGTCTGCTCGAACGGCACGTTGTAGGAGAGCCGCGACAGGGCGAAGCGGTGATCGCTCCGGTACGCGCGCTCCCAGTTCGGCGGGCGGTACTCGTCACCCACCCGCATGAACGGGTGGTTGGAGATGATGGACGTATTGGCCTTGCCGCTGATGCCGCCGTTGACGTCACGCAACACGATGGACCAGTAGCGCGGGTGCCCGGGGTGGTTGGCGTGGGCGCCCGACACGGGGCGGATGTCGAAGTCCTCCAGCACGGTGCGCGGCGGGCTGGCGGGAGACATCGTGTTGCCGGTGAACTGGTGATTGGGGTGCTTGATGGCCGCGCCCGTGTTCATCAGGAAGTTGGCGTTGGCGGCATCCCACCCGATGAAGTGCGAGTCCCGGACCTGGCCCGCGCCGTCGTACACGCGGTAGGCGTAGCGTTGGCCGGAGAGGAGGTTCTCACCGGAGTTGGCCACGAAGAGGCTCTGGTCGACGAAGCTGTAGCTGGCCAGCATGGTGCCGACCGCGTTCTCCACCAGGACGTTGTTGCGGAAGATGAGGTTCTCGGACGGACCGCCGACGCCGATGCCCGTGTAGATGGCCAGGTCGTTCGCGTACCACGTGCTGTTCTCGATGAGGTGGGGGGCGGTGTCGGACCAGCCGGCGTTCGGGAGGATGGAGTGGTTGGCATCCAGCCCGTCGAAGATGTCGAACCCGCTCATGGTGCTGTGGGCGCTGTTGCCCTTGAAGGAGATCATCGGGAGCGCGTTGGGGCGCATCGACGAGAAGCGCGAGTCGTTCGCGGACAGGCCCATGGGACGGGAAGGAAGCGCGAACCAGAAGCCGGTGCCCTCGGTGCCCGCGGCGACGTTGTCCTCGAAGGTGTTCTGGGGATTGGTGATCCAATAGCTGGCCGGGCTGCGGTTCTGGACCTCGTTGAACTGGTTGTCGGAGGGCGTGAGCTGCTCGCCGGGCGCGGGGCGCCGCGTGAGCAGGGTCACGTTCTTCTTGATGACGTTGAAGCGCTCGCTGCCGTCCTCGAGGAACACGCCATGGCCGATGTGGTCATAGAAGAAGTTGTTCTCGACGAGCGTGCTCTCGGTGCCGTGGATGGTGATGGCCCGGTTGTAGGAGTGGTGGACGCTGGAGTTCTTGAAGTACTGGCCCGAGCCCACGCTGCCCAGCATGTGCCAGTGGAAGGGGTAGCGCCCGAGGCGCGCCTTCTGGCCCATGTTGTAGAGCTCGACGCCGCTGACGTACGCCGCCGAGTTGTCCATGATCATCACGTGTCCGCCGAAGCCACCGGAGGACGCGGACGCCGCATCACCCTGCACCAGGATGTTGTGCGTGAGCAGACCCACCTGGGCGCGCAGGTCCGCGGTCCAGGTGCGCGAGCCGTTGGAGTAGCTCTTCACCACGCCGGTGTGGGAGTACGCGAGGGGGCTGTCGAGCGTGAGGGCCGTGTTCCCCGAGAAGACGGACGTGACGGTGCGCTGCTCGGCCTCGTTCCAGTCGCGATGGCTGGAGACGATGACGATCTTGTCACCCGGCCGCCAGTCCACGGCCTCCTTGAGGACCACGGTGGAGCTCCCCGCGTTCACGTTCGCGCCGAGCTGCGACCAGCTCACGCGGTTCAGGCCGTGGAGGCGGAGGGTGGCGGAGCCCATGGCGCCGATGAACTTGTTGCCCATGCCCATGACCTCGGGATCCGCGGGCGTGGCGTTGAGGGTGAAGGTGGCCGAGCCCGGATAGGGCGTCAGCTCCTGTCCCAGCTCGAGCAGGGAGCCGCTGCCCATCACCATCACGTACTTCGTGGTGACGGCCACGTTGCGGTTCTGGGCACCGACCAGCTCGCCGCTCACGGTGAGGGTCCTCGGGGCGAGGGTGCCCTGCAGACAGACGGCGCTGCCGGCGCTCACGGTGGCGTCGTCGCTGGCACCGGGCACCGCGCCGCCCCAGACGTACGGATCCTGCCAGTCGTGGAGCATCTCCATCCGGAGGTCATCCACCAGCCCGGTGTGGTCTCCGGCCGCCGTGTCCACGCCGATCAGGCTCACCGTGTTGACGCCCGCGTCCAGGTAGAGCGCGGCGGAGATGTGCTCGGCGTACTGGGTGCTGGCGAGACGGAACTCGCCCACCTGGGTGCCGCCGAGGGTGATGCGGATGTTCTTGGCCGGCGGCTGGACCGGGTTGTTGGCGCGGAGGGCGGCCCTGAGGCGGAACCGGTAATAGCCCCCGCGCGGAATGCTGATGGAAGTGGAGGCGGAGGAGGCGCCCTGGAGGAAGAGCACCTGGCCGCCCTCGGGCGCGGCGGGGTTGGAGGCGGTGAACCCGCTGGCGTTGCGGCTGAGGCCACTGAGCCCGTTGAAGGTCCACGGCCCGCCCGCCGGAGCGTAGGCATAGCCGGGAGAGGTGGGCAGCACCGGAGACTCGAAGCCGCTGAGGCCGATGTCCCGGATGCGCGTGGCCCGGAGGTCATCCACGAACGCGGTGTTGTCGCCGCCCTGGGGGTTGAGCCCGCGCAGCTCGATGGAGTGGGGGCCGGAGGACAGCAGCACCGCGCCCGAGCTGAAGGCCTGGTAGGTGGTTCCGGCGGGCGTGAAGCCCTGGACGGCGGCCCCGTCGATCCGCAGCTCGACGCGCTGGGTGTTGACGGGGTTGCCGCGCTGCGCGGCGAAGAAGCTGAAGACGTAGTAGCCCGCCGGGAAGTTCAGGGTCCTCGAAGCCGAGGCGCCCCCGCCCTGGAGGAAGAGCACCTGGGCTCCTTCGGGAGCGCTCGGGTTGGCCGAGGTGAACGCGGTGGCGTTCCGGGTGAAGCCCGCGCCGTTGACGAGCGTCCATCCACTTCCCGCGGGGGCGTACTCGTACCCGGGTGACGCCGGGAGGGCGGGCGTCTCGAACGTCCCGTTGGGAACGGTGAAGGCGGTGGAGGACGCGGAGCTCAGGCTGGCGGCGGCCGCGCCGTCCGCGAACGACACGGCGGTCAGGGAAAGCAGGAAGGCCCATCTACTCTGGAAACGCGTCATAAACGGGTTTATGACGCTCACCCTGGGAATCGTCAACTGGATTGCATCTTCCGGCCGGGCCACCCAGCACGAAGGAAGGGGTGCGGTCGTACAACCCCTCTATCCGCCTGGAGGGCTCGCTGCTGGCTCCTCCTACCGGCTCGCCCCCGGGGGGCCCAGGAAGCGGGCCTCCAACCGTCTCACCTGACCGGAGACCTGGTCGGTGACCTCGACCTTGAAGACGAAGGGCACGCGAGGGCCCCGCTCCACGGTGACGAAGAGGGGCAGCCGGAAGCTCTCCAGCGAGCCCAGCGTCACCTGCTGCTGCGGCACCACCACGTTGGCGGGCACCGGGCTGTCCACCCGCACGGTGAAGGTGGACTCCACCGGGTTCTTGTTCACCAGGTGCAGCTCGAACTGGTTGCGCACCGTGGTGCCCTCCAGGAAGTAGGGCAGGCCCTGGAAGCGCAGCAGGTTGGCCTCGAAGGGCGTGCGGCCCACCAGGCTCACCGTGAGCGCGAGGGCGGAGACGAGCAAGAAGCCCCCGTAGAGGAGCAGGCGCGGCCGGACCACGCGGCGGGGCTGGCCCTCCAGCCCGTTGAGCGAGTCGTAACGGATGAGGCCCCTGGGGCGCCCCACCTTGTCCATCACCTCGTCACAGGCATCCACACACTGCGCGCAGGCGATGCAGTCCATCTGCAAGCCATTGCGGATGTCGATGCCCGTGGGACAGGCGGTGACACACTTGCGGCAATCCACGCAGTCGCCCTGACGGGGAGCCTCCGCGAGCGCCAGCTTCGCCTTCACCAGACGGCCGCGCGGCTCGCCCCGGGCGATGTCATAACCGATGAGGAGCGAGTCCCGGTCCTGCATGGCCGACTGGAGACGCCCATAGGGGCAGAGCACCACGCACAGCTGCTCGCGGAACCAGGCGAAGTTGAAATACAGCGCGCCGGTGACGGCCATGGCCCAGGCGAAGGGCACGGCATGCCCGCCCGGCCCGTCCAGCACCATGGTGCCCAGGCCCTTCACGGAGACGAAGAAGGCCAGGGCCACGTGGGCCAGCAACCACGACACGGCGAGGAACGCCCCGTGCTTCGTCACCGCGCGCAGCACGCGCTCCGGCGTCCAGGGGCCGGCGGCCAGCTTCAGCCGGCGCTCGCGGGGGCCGTCGATCCACCGTTCGATGCGCCGGTAGACGCCCTCGAGGAACACCGTCTGCGGGCAGGCCCAGCCACACCACACGCGTCCGAGCCACGCGGTGGCGAAGAGCAGCGAGAAGCCCGTGGTGGTGAGCAGGAAGAGGACGATCCAGAAGTCCTGCGCGTTGAAGGTGCTGCCGAAGAGGTAGAAGCGGCGAGCCGCCACGTCCAGGTGGATGGCGGGGTGGCCGCCCATCCGGATGAATGGAGTCACGGCGTAGATGGCGATCAGCACCGCGAAGACGATGCGCCGCCAGGTGATGAAGCGGCCGTGCACGTCCGAGGGATGGATGCCCAGCCGGGAGCCATCCGGACGGATGGAGGAGAGGTGCCCGGTGCCCGGTCCGGATGCTCGAGGCTGTGCCATCTGAATACCCTCCCCTACTCCGCCAGCTCGCCCTGGGGGGCCTTGCCGGGCACGTTCGTGTTCTTGAGCGTCAACACGTAGGCGGCGATGGAGCGCACGCGCTCGGCGCCCAGCGTCCGCTCCCAGGCGGGCATGCCCTTGGCTACCACGCCCTCGGACACCGTCTTGTGGATGGCCATGGGCGTGCCGCCGTGCAGCCAGAACTTGTCCGTGAGGTTCGGACCGATGAGTCCCTCGCCCTTCTGGCCATGGCAGGCGGCGCACTGCTGCGTGAACTGCGCCTTGCCCTGCTCCACCGACTGCGAGTCCAGCATCAGCGCGAGCAGCGTCTCGTCGGACACGGGCTGGTTGGAGGCGGCGTTGCGCGCGGCCTCGGCGGCCTCGGCCTTGTACACCGCCATGGAGCCGGGGCCGACACCACTCACCTGATAGTAGAACCAATAACCAAAACCGAAGAGGACGGTGCTCCAGAGGAGGAACAGCCACCAGTTGGGCAGGTGGTTGTCCATCTCCTCGATGCCGTCATAGACGTGGAGAATGCCCGGCTTGTCATTCGCGCTCATGGTGGGCCCTCGCGCCGCGGGAATCGGAAGTCACCGCGCCCGTCTCGGCCAGCGGCAGCCGGGAGATCGCGTCGTAGTCCTGGCCGCGCCGCGCGAGGAACACCCACGCGGTGACACCGGTGAAGACCACGATGAAGAGAATCAGCGTGAAGAGCGGCAGATGGACCAGGTCCATGCCCGCGTAGAATTGGCGCCACATCAGGGAGTCCCTCCCGTCGTCGAGGCCGTCTGGATTCCGCCCGGCACGGCCGGAACCACGTCCTGGGGCCCGCGCCCGAGCCGCTGCAGATAGGAGATGAGGGCCACCATCTCCGAGTCCCACGCCACCTGGACGCCCTGGCTGGCCAGGTCCGCGGTGATGGTCTGGGCCTGGGCCTTCTGGCGCGCCTCGGCACCGTCCACGTCGGCGTTGGTGTAGGGCACGCCGAGCTTCTGCATCAGCGACAGCTTCTTGGGCGCCAGCTTGACGTCGATCTTGTTGTCCGCGAGCCACGGGTACGGCGGCATGTTGGAGCCGGGGCTGGTGGCGCGCGGATCCATCATGTGCGTGTAGTGCCAGAGGTTCGGGTACTTGCCGCCCACGCGGTGCAGGTCCGGACCGGTGCGCTTGCTGCCCCACTGGAACGGGTGATCGTAGATGAACTCCTCGGCCCGGGACACGTCGCCGTAGCGCTGCGTCTCCGCGAGGAAGGGACGGATCATCTGCGAATGGCAGACATAGCAGCCCTCGCGCACGTACAGGTCGCGGCCCTGCAATTCCAGCGGGGAGTACGGCTGCTGGGCCTCGCCGTGGTGCGGCACCGCCTGCTTGATGAGGATGGTGGGCAGCAACTCCGCCACGCCGCCAATGAGGATGGCGAGCAGCGTGAGCACGGTGAAGGCCAGCGGGCGGCCCTCGATGATGGCGAACCAGGAGGGCCCACCGGTCTCGCGGTTGCGCCGGGCGACGATCCACGCGAACTCACCCAGGGCCAGCATGGCGCCCATGATGGCGATGGCGCGCACGGGGCTGGACCAGCCCAGGAAGAAGCTGAGGCCGATGATGGCCAGCGCGAACAGGAGCGGCCAACCGGTGACGATGGCCACCCACGCGGGCCTGCCCACCCCCACGGACTCGGGAGCCTTCTCCTCCACCACCACGGTGGTCTCTCCATCCACCGCCTGGCCGGAGCGGGCCGTCTTCCAGAGGTTCCACACCATCAACAGGAAGCCCATGAGGTACAACGAGCCGCCGATCAGACGGACGATGTACATGGGCCGGATGGCGATGAGCGTCTCCACGAAGTTCGGGTAGAGCAGCGTCCCGTCCGGGTTGGTGGCGCGCCACATGAGGCCCTGGTTGATGCCCGAGGCCCACATCGCGAGCATGTAGAGCAGGATGCCCACCGTGCTCGTCCAGAAGTGCAGGTCCGCCGCCTTCACCGAGTGCAGCTTCGTGCCGTACAGCCTGGGCACCAGCCAGTAGAACATGCCGGCCGCCATGAGGCCGTTCCAGCCCAGGGCGCCCCCATGCACGTGGCCGATGATCCAGTCCGTGTAGTGCCCGAGCGCGCTCACCGACTTGATGGAGAGCAGCGGGCCCTCGAAGGTAGCCATGCCGTAGAAGGTGACACCGGCGATGAGGAACTTGATGACCGGGTCCTCGCGCAGCTTGTGCCAGGCGCCGCGCAGGGTGAGCAGGCCATTGAGCATGCCGCCCCAGGACGGGGCCCACAGCGCCACGCTGAACACCATGCCGAGCGACTGCGCCCAGTCCGGCAGCGCGGTGTAGAGCAGGTGGTGCGGACCGGCCCAGATGTACATGAACACCAGGGCCCAGAAGTGGATGATGGAGAGCCGGTAGGAATAGACCGGGCGCTCGGCCGCCTTGGGCAGGAAGTAATACATGATGCCCAGGATGGGCGTGGTGAGGAAGAAGGCGACGGCGTTGTGGCCGTACCACCACTGCACCAGCGCGTCCTGTACGCCGGAGAAGACGGAGTAGCTCTTCAGCGGGCCGAGCGGCAATGCCAGGCTGTTGACGATGTGCAGCACCGCCACGGTGATGATGGTGGCGATGTAGAACCAGATGGCGACGTAGAGGTTCTTCTCGTGGCGCTTCGCCAGCGTCCAGAAGAAGTTGATGGCGAAGACCACCCAGACGAGCGCGATGGCGATGTCGATGGGCCACTCGAGCTCGGCGTACTCCTTGGCGGTGGAGATGCCGAGCGGCAGCGTCACGGCCGCCGAGACGATGATGGCCTGCCATCCCCAGAAATGGATTTTGGAGAGCAGGTCGGACGCCATGCGCGTCTTCAGCAGACGCTGGGTGGAGTAGTAGACGCCCGCGAACATCATGTTGCCCACGAACGCGAAGATGACCGCGTTGGTGTGCAGCGGGCGCAGGCGGGAGAAGGTCAGATAGGGCACGCCGAAGTTGAGCTGCCACCAGGCGAGCTGGGCGGCGACGATGCAGCCCACCAACAGGCCCACCACGCCGAACAGCACTGAGGCGAAGATGAACCGCCGTGTGATGGCGTCGTCGTAGACGATGCGTTGCTGTTGCACGAGATCACCTCGGGAGAGTCATTGCTGCGGCCTGGTTTCGGAGGACGGGGCCGGCCTGGCGGTGTCGTCCTCGAGCGGAATGAGGGACAGGCGGTCGGCGTGCTCGTAGTCGCGGTGCCGCACGCTGAAGGCGTAGAGCAGCACCGAGCCCACCACGAGCATCAGGCTGACGAAGACCTGGAGGACGATGACGTTCATGCGGGCACCTCTTTCAAGGCCCGTGCCGGCGCTCCCGCCGCGGGCGTGCGGCGCGCGGAGAGGCTCACGAGGGTGAAGAGGATGAGGGACAGGGAGCTGAGCGGCATGACCACGGCCGCGCGCAGCGGCGTCATCAGCCCGGCGAGGCTCACCGCCACCGTCACCATGTTGTAGGCGAGCGAGATGCCAATCACCTGGCGCACCACCCGGCGCAGGCGGCCGGAGAGCTCCAGGGCCTCGCGGATGGCCGAGAGGCCCTCGCCCATGAGGAAGAAGTCGGACTTGCCCGGCAGCACCGGCCGATCGATGGCGGGCGTACCCGCGCAGAAGGCGCGCTCGAAGGCGAGGCTGTCATTGACGCCGTCGCCCAGGAAGAGCGTGTCCGCCTGGTCGATGCGCGCCACCGCCTCGGCCTTGTCCTCGGGCCGCTGGCCGCCGAGCGCATGCGCCACGGGTACGTCCAGGGCCTCGGCCATGGCACGCACCCGCGCGGGCGCGTCGCCGGAGATGAGCCACACCTCGTGGCCGGCCTCGCGCAGCGCCTGGATTTCCCGGCGCGCATCGGCACGCACGGACTCGCGCAGGGCGAAGGTGGCCAGGGGCTGGCCGTTGCGGGCGAGGACGGTCCCTCCCGGTCCCGTGGCGCCAGGTGCCGCCCATTCCAGGGCACCCAGCCGCCACATCCCGTCCTCTCGGAGCAATTCCAGGCCCAGCCCGGGGTGCTCCGTGACTCGTGCGCCAGCGGTGAAGCGTGCGCCAGCGCGAGAAAGTGCCGCGGCGAGGCATCGGCTCACCGGGTGGTTGCTGCGCGCGGCCAGGTCGAAGGCCACATCGCGCAACTCGGGCGCGAGCGCGTCCACGGCCTCGCGGTCCACCAATTCCAGACGGCCGAGCGTCAGCGTGCCCGTCTTGTCGAAGAGCACCTTGCGCACGCGGGGCAGCCGATCCAGCAGGTCCTGGCTGCGAACGAAGAGGCCGAGCCGGCGCAGGCGCGTCTGGGTGAGCTCGTAGGCGAGCGGCACGGCGATGCCGATGGCGCAGGGGCACGTCACCACGAGCAGGGCCACGGCCACCTGCAGCGCCTTGTCCTGGCCCTGGGGCAGCCAGAGGGCGAGCCCCAGTCCGGAGACGAGCAGCACGGAGACGACCCAGCGGCGGGACACGGCGTTCCAGAAGCGCGCGTGGGCGGGCACGCGGCCGGGCGCGGAGGGCGTCTGGCGCAGCAGGGCCACCAGCGGCGAGTCCTGGAAGTCCGTCCGGGCGCGCAGGTGGGCGGCGGCGCGGGCGGCGTTGAAGGCCCCGGCGGGCACCTCTCCGCCCTGCTCCACCGCGCGCACGTCCGGCTCGCCCGTCACCCAGTCGGTGGAGAAGCTGGCGCTCGCGTCGAGCAGCTCGGCATCCACGGGCACCAGCTCCCCCGGGGCGATGACGAGCACGTCGCCCGCGCGCAGCTCGGCGGCACGCACGGTGACGAGCCGGTCTCCCTCCTGACGCCGGGCGAAGAGGCCGTCCGCGCCATCATCCTCCAGGAGGAAGCGCCGGTTGCGCTCGAGGACGCGCTGCTGCAACCAGCGGCCCACCAGCATCAGGGTGACGAAGGTGTTGAGCGTGTCGAAGTAGGCCAGGTCTCCCCGGCCGTCGCGCGCCTCGAGCAGCGAGGTGGAGAAGACGAGGAGGATGCCCAGGGCGATGGGCAGGTCCAGGTGGAGGACGCCGCTGCGCAGGCCGCGCCACGCCGAGCGGAAGAAGGGCCAGCCGCCCACCAGCACCACGCCGGTGGAGAGCCACACGCTGAGCTGGCTGAAGAGGGAGAAGACGTCGCCATCGGCCGGGGTGAGCCCCACGTAGAAGCTCACCGAGAAGAGCATCACGTTCATCGTGATGGCGGCGCAGATGCCGAGCCGGATGGGCAGATCGAGCGAGGCGGACTCGGGACGCTTGCGGCTGGGGCCGAAGAGGTAGCCGAAGCCCTCGACGGAGCGGAGGAAGGCGGCCACGTCGAAGGCGCCCTTGCTCCAGGCGAGCCGCACCTTGCCGAGCGCGGGATTGACGGTGAGCGAGGCCCCGCCGGACTGGCGGCGGAACAGCTCGTTCATCAGCCAGACGCATGCGGCGCAGTGGATGCCCTGCACATCCAGCTCGAGCGTACACACGGAGCTGGTGGAGGACTCGGCGCGGGCCACGAGCGGCTCCAGCCAGGCGAAGCCACGGTCCTGCCGGGGCTCGGGGGCGGGGGCCGTCTTGCCGTCGGCCAGCGCGTAGTAGCGGGTGAGGCCCTGGTCCACGAGGAGGTGGTGGACGGCCTCGCAGCCGGCGCAGCAGAAGCCCCGGAGTGGCGAGCCCTGGGGAACGGGGCTGCCACAGTGGAGGCACGAGGCCGAGGCATGCTCGATTGGCTGGGAGACCGGCATCGAAGCGGGCCCCTTGCGAACGGCATGCCCATTGCGATGGACGGGGGCATGACCACGGCATTTCCCGTTCTCGAGAACCTCTGGGTGGGCGCGTTGGGGGCGTTGATGGTGGGCGTCACCGGAAGCGTGCACTGCCTCCTGATGTGCGGGCCGCTGGCGTGCGCGGGACTGCCGGGGGTGAAGGGCCCGGAGCGATGGCGCGCGGTGCTCGCGTATCAGAGCGCGCGCGTGGGCTCGTACGCACTCGTGGGAGGGCTGCTGGGGGCGCTGGGCGGAGGGGTGTCGCGGGCGCTGGCGGTCTCGGCGCGGCCCTGGCTGCCGTGGGTGATGGCGGCGGCGCTGGTGGCCTCGGCGCTGGAGTTGGGAAAGCGGCTGAGGCCATTGCCAGGGCTGAGCCACGTGGCGGTGGCCGTCACCCGGGTGGGCGCAAAGTTTTCGCTTTTGAGCAAAGCGGGCGCAATGGGTGCGGTGACGCCGCTGCTGCCCTGCGGCCTGCTCTACGGGGTGTACGCGGCGGCGCTGGCGAGCAGCTCCTTGGGGGGTGGAGCGCTGCTGATGGGGGCCTTCGCCCTGGGCGGGCTCCCGGCGCTGCTGGGGGCACAGGTGCAAACGGGCTTATGGGCGCGGCAACCGCGCATGGCGACCTTCGTGCTCAAACGAGCGGTGCCGTTGCTGGCCGCGGCGGTGCTCATCTACCGCGCGGTGGGTGTCAGCACAGGTCAGCCGAGCTGTCACTGAGTGCATTGCCCCATCATCCAATGTCCGACGGATTCGAGTCCCGTCGGAGACACACACCGCACAAGTCGAATCCGGAAAGCAGAGGCATTGGCGATTTTGCTGGCACAGCGTATGCTCGCAACTTCTCCGCGAACTGTTGGGAGGTTCAACGATGGTTGATTTCTCTAAGTACACCGACGACGAGACGCCTATTGACGTCTCCGATCCGCTTGCACTTTTTGATTCCCTTGACAGAAAGACCTCGCACGTCGGGCTGCGAGCGCCGCAGAAAGAAGCGCTGGTGTCACTTGCAGCCAAGCGGGGAACGCGTGACCTAGTGCTCAAAATGAGCACAGGCTTCGGCAAAACCACCGTAGCCCTAGTGCATCTCTATTCCTACATGGCGGAGACGCGCCGCCCTGTGGTGTACCTCTGCCCTACTACACAACTTGTTGAGCAGGTTTTACAGGAAGCCGAAAATCTTGGCATAAGTGCCGTTTATTATCGACATGGCGAAAAACACCCCCCAGCCACAGCAATTGCAGGGCAAGCGATCATCGTTTGCACTTATGACAAACTTTTCAATGCACGTTCCACTTTCGACCGTGATGATGTCGATCTCATACCGCACGCAATTGTTCTGGATGATGCGCACTCAGGTATCCAAGAAATAAGGGATAGCTTCACCATTCGTATTGAGAAAGGCGAAATCGAACCACTCTTCGAAGGATTACTTGAGCTTCTACGCGCTCCATGCAAAGACTACAACCCTGGTGTTTGGATGGGAGTCGAGCGCGGAGATGACGCAGCCGCTTTCGAAGTCCCTTTCTGGATTTGGGCTCCACTTATCGATCAATTGCGCTCGACACTAGATGTTTATGCCGAAGGCAAAGGTCTTCTGTTCGTATGGGGCTACCTCAAAAACAATCTCAGATGGTGCCGATGCATAGTGTCAGGAAAAGTCATTGAGATTTTTCCTGATATCCCAGCCGTGCAGTTGGCGCGCCCTTACAATGAAGCCAAGCACAGGCTTTTTATGTCGGCCACATTGTCCGACGACTCGGCCCTTGTCCGTGAACTCGGCTGCGAGCCTGATGCCGCGCGAAATCCCATTGTCCCACCTTCTGACGGAGGAGTTGGAGAGCGCATGGTGCTTGCTCCTTCGCTGATCGATCCAACACTAGATCGCGATTGGGTAATGAAATGGTGTCGCAAATTGTCCAAGCGATTCCGGGTAGTTGTCCTAACACCAAGCGAAAAGGCAGCAAGACAATGGGAGGCAGTGGGGGCCACTGTGGAAGTCGGCGACAGAGTGAAAGAGACAGTCGAAGGACTAAAGAAGGGAACACTCTCGTTTGTCGCCTTCGCTCAGCGATATGACGGTGTGGACTTGCCAGACGATTCTTGTCGCGTTCTTGTGATCGATGGCATGCCTGTTGGCCAAGGGCTTGGTGATGACTATGATCGAAAAGTCCCGGGTCGCCCTGGTGGCGCGTATCGGAGATGGATCTATCGCGTCGAGCAAGGGATGGGACGCGCGGTTCGGTCACAAGCAGATTACGCTGTTGTAGTATTGACCGGGCCAGATTTGGTGAATTTCCTAGCCAAACGGGATGTGGTGGAATTGATGGGAGCAACAACGCGGGCACAACTCCAGCTTTCGGAAGACCTAACAAAGATTGCATTGAACCAAGGCGGCGCACTAACGAATGCCGTAGAGGACATGGCAAACAAGTGCCTAACGCGCGATGCCGGATGGAAGTCCTTCTACGACAGTAGGGTAAAGAAAAAACTAAAAGGGCTGACAGACAAGCCTGAAGAACTTCAAATTCTCTTAACCGAGGCTGAACACCAGGCTCAGCGTGCCGCATTCGCACACAATCCTCAGAAAGCGGCTGATATCATTCAAGACGTGCTTCACAAAGTAAAGCCACAAAAAGAACAGCCAACCAAGCAGGCAAAAGAAAAATCAGCACAAGCAAAAGCAAAGCCCGCTAAGGGTACAGCCTCTTCACGAGAAAAGGAAGCAATCGCGCCACCCTCAGAGGAGCAAATCGGCTGGCTGCTACAGCGTAAGGCCAATTATATATACGAGGTCGATGAACCAGCGGGTCTTCAGACACAAAAGGCTGCACACGAGAAGAATAGTTACATGTGCACACCGCCCAACAGCATCGTATCCCGGTACTCGAAGCCAACGGCAGCCGCAGCAACAGTGGTGCTGTCCTGGTACGCCGGCTTTTCCAATCCGAACGGCGCGCTTGCTGAATTGGCGACACTCAAAACAAAGCTATCTTTTGACGCTAAACCAGAGATTCTAGAACAGGGCCTAATGGATATTGCTGTAACCTTTGGGGCTATAGGGCTACGTCCGGAAAAGCAGTTCCTGCGCGGTCCGGACAACCTGTGGGAGTGGCCAGAGTTCTCGTGGGTCATTGAGGCCAAGAACGAACGGGCAAAGGATTTGCCAAAGAGTGATGGTGAGCAACTCCTTGCTGCAATGGAGTGGTTCAGGCACAGAGATCCCGAGAGGGAGGGAATCCCTGTTGTAGTGGCACGCTCAACCACCCCGAGGCATGATGCCTTCTTTCCTGAGGGCACCAGGGTGTTAACACCAGATGGACTGGAGAAGCTTCTAAAGAATATTGAACAATTCCTAGGTGCTTTGGTGAAACAACCACCTCTTTTTTGGAAACCCGAGCCGATCAGCAAACTGCTTGAAGAATACAAGCTCACGACAAAACAATTCGCGCTGCATTACACCAAGCCGCTCTCCAAATCCAAGGCGCCCTAATATTGGCTGAAGGTACGAGCACTGCCACTACCAAGAGCAATCGAGCCTCGGCCCAGTCCAACCCATGCGCGGTCCCGCCAATAGAATCTCCATGAAGCAGACCGCGACCTCGGTGCTGTTGATGCTCTTCGTTGGATGCGTGACGCCCCACGGTACAGGCGGCTCTGGTCCTTCGCCCTCGCCAGCGCTCACGCCCGCGACGAAAAAGGAACTCCCCTGGCTGAACGTGCCGGGCGGGCGGATGAGGACAACTCTCTTCTATGGTCCCTGGCAATGCAGGCAGGAGTTCTGGTCAATCTGCCAGAAAGAGTGCGCCAGTGGGAGTTACCTGCTCATGGGCTGCATGTGGCTGACGGACATCAAATTGGACTGGGAGGGAAGTCTCGTCGTCCTGCCCCTCCCCGTCAAAGCGGGTAGCCGCTACGGCATCTGGCACTGCTGCTGCAACTACGCCCAGTTGAATCCAGCAGGAACCGCCGTCCTACGTGAGCAGTGGGACAGCGTGAGGAGCGCGTTTCGCCGGGAATGGAGCGAGAAGTTCGGACTGTGGCCTACCACTGGCGGCAGGTTCTGGCCGGGCCACCACATTCGTGATCTCGCCCACGGGGGAGACCCGGTGGACCCCAACAACATCATTCCCGCAGAGCCCAACGTTCACGATGTACTCAATGAGCAGTACCCAGCCTGTTACGACGGCAAAGCGCCCTGGAATACGGTGGGTCCAAACCTGCCCTACACGGACAACTGAAGATATGGCCATGCTCATGAGCCACCTGCTCGAAGAGGTCTCACGTGACCACTTCCCCTATCCACCTGCCAGGCCGGAGGAAATCGATGAGTTCGAACAGCGAGTAGGCTGGCGACTGGATCCGGAACTGCGAGCCTTCTATCTGCATTGCAATGGAGCGGAGTTGTTCGAGCGCCTACCGGAAGCCCCCTACCTGCTCCTGCCGCTGTCCCAGATTGTCCGGGCGCGGGTGGCAATTCTCGGCAAGCGCAACGATGATGACGAACACGGCCCCGCCTCAATGTATGCCATCTGCGATGTGCAGGACAGCAACTATGTCCTGGTGGACGTGAGCCACCAGGAAAACGGCCGTTATCCCATCGTAGATGGCTACCACGAGATGTTCCCAAATCCAGACTACTGCAAGCAGATCGCCAGTTCCTTCTCCGAGTTCCTGGCGGGTGCATTGCGAAGCACGGGACGCCAGTTCTGGTTGAAGCAGTACACGAAGTGAGCACCCCGGCCCTCCTCGGCCGGGGCAGTGCGGTCCTCCACGGCCAGCCGTGGAGGCTAGCGCGGAGTGCCGTGCTCGTCCCGATCCGGCAGTCCGAGCTCCCGCGCGGCCTCCTTCATCATGCGCTGCCGCTCCGCTTCCGGGAGGCTGTCCTCGCTCCGGTGCGGGTTGGCGCCCACGTCCTCGGCCAGACCGCTCCCGCGCCAGCTCTCGGCGGGGGCGCTGCTCCCGATGTCCATCCCGAGCGGCGGCGTCACGTGCCCCGCATGGAGCCGGGGCGAGCGCAACGTCTCCACGGCGGCGAACACGTCCACGAGCGTCACCCCGGTGACCGCGGCGGTGATGGCGCCCAGCCAGCCCTTGTTCGAGAGCGGGAGCCGGAAGGCCACGCCCAGGAGCGAGAGGTCGAGGGCATCACCCGCGATGCGGGCCCAGACCCATTCCCGCCGATGCGGCTGGAGCAGCAATCCCAATCCGCTGGCGATCTTCCGGAGTCCGAACACCCGCATCAGCCCGGCGTGGCGCTTCGAGACACCCATGAGGCGACAGAGGCCCTTCGGGAATGTCAGCTCCGTCAGTCCGATTCCCAGGCTCACCCATCCGAGAGTCCACGGCAGCCGCTCACTCTTCATCGAGGACGTCCTCCCTCGACCAAGGTGAGCCCCCTCGCGCGGCCGGAACAGCCCCGGGGGCTGGCGCTCGTGCCCACCCGTACCCCGGGCAGGCGAGCTGACGCCTTGTCGGGCACATGACGAGCGGCCGGGTGGAGGACCGCGCCCTTCATGTAGACTCGGCGGCCCTGAGGGTCCCGCACATGGGCGAAGACAACAGCCTGCTCGAGCCCGGGGGGCTCCTGGACAACCGGTACGAGGTGGTGCGCAAGCTCGCCGCGGGCGGCATGGCCACCATCTACCTGGTGCGCCACCTGGGGCTGCACAGCCTGCATGCGCTCAAGGTGCCGGATCCCCGCATCTTCCACAGCGCCGACGCGCGCCACCGCTTCACCACCGAGGGCCGCATCCAGGCGCTCCTGCGCCATCCGCACATCGCCCAGGTGACGGACATCGTCATCAGCCCGGTGCCGGGCCTGGTGATGGAGTACGTGGAGGGTGGCACGCTGGAGGATCTGCTCGGCCAGAGCCCGGGCGGAAGGCTCGGCCTGCCCGCGCTGCGGCAGATCTTCCTGCCGGTGCTGGACGCGATGCAGGAGGCACATGGCCACCGGGTGGTGCACCGCGACCTGACACCCAGCAACATCCTGCTGGCGCAGGGGCATCAGGGGCGGATGCATCCCAAGGTGACGGACTTCGGCATCGCCAAGGTGACGCAGGACGAGCCGGGCGAGAAGTACCGCACCCGGACCGGGGTGCTCCTGGGGACGCGGCCGTACATGAGCCCGGAGCAGATCGGCGGAGCATCCGACGTGGATGCACGCACGGACATCTTCGCCCTGGGCGCCATCCTCTACGAGGCGGCCACCGGGCGAGTGGCCTTCGACGCGGGCAGCGACTTCGAGATGATGAAGCGCATCACCGAGGGCAACTTCACCCCGCCCGAGCAGGTGGTGCCCGAGCTGCCCGAACGCCTCTGCCAGTGCATCCGCGAGGCCATGGCGGTGGATCCGTCCGCGAGGTTCCAGGACTGCGCGGCCTTCCGAGCGGCCCTCGAGCAGGCGCTGGAAGAGCCGGTGCCCAAGCCAATCCCCCAGGAGACGGTGGCGCCCGCTCCCGCCCCCGCTCCGGTCCCGGCGCCAACCGCTCGCAGCCGGGGGCGCACGGTGGGGCTGCTCGTGCTGGGCGGCCTGTCGCTCCTACTGCTCGCGGGTCTGGCCTCCACGCTTCGCAACCTGCACGACCTGCGCGGGGACAACGCGCGCCTCCAGTCGCGCTACCAGACGGAGCAGCAGGACACCCGGCGCCTCAAACAGGAGCTGGACATCGCGAGGAGCCAGGCCCGGAGCTCCGAGGCGCAAGCACGGGATCTCCAGGCGAGGAATCAAGGCGCCCTGCAGCAGCTCCAGCAGAACGAGCAGCTCAAGGACGAGCTCCAGAAGTTCCAGCAGCAGGCATTGAAGTTCCTGGAGATGACCCTGCTGGACACCGCCGTCAGCAACACCCTGCGCGTCTCCCGGGTCGTCAGGACCTGCAACAAGACGGGCATGGTCTTCTCGTATCAGTACATGGACGATGCGGGGAATTGGTCCGAGACGCTGGTCCTCGAACCGAGGCAATGCCTCTCCCACTGGTTGCCGGGCTACCATGCGCAGGTCCCGGTGAGGCTCACCTCCCTGAGGGACAACCTCACCGTGGAGGACAAGGCGCTGGCTGGCATGGTCGTCGGACGGATGCCCGATACGGATGCGGACTGGAAACCCTGGGAGAACCAGCTCGTTCTCGACCAGGACCATGGCCTTCAACTGAGGCCCGTCTTCCTCGAGACCGGGCTTCTGGGAGGAGCCTCTCCTGACGAATGACCTCCAGGCCGGGCGTCCCGGCTTCCCGGTCTATTTGTCTCCGAGCAAGGCCTGGGCCCGCTGGAGCAGGCCGCGATAACCCAGCCGGTTCGCTTCCTTCTGGAGGGACAGCGATTCCTTGCGCACCGTGGCGGCCTTCGTCTCACGCTGGAGTTCCAGCCGGAGGACTCGCGCCTCGAGCGCCACACGCTTCATGCCGTCGCGAGCCGCCCGCGTCGCGAGCGCCTGCATCTGCCGCGCCGTCTCTTCCCGTTCCGAGGGCCCGCCGTCCCGCCGCACCAGGGCCGCGCCGGTGAGCTGCACCTCGGCCGCGATGAACACATCCTCGCTGCCGCCCGCGAGGGTCCGGGCACGCTCCAGGGCCTCACGCGCCGCCGAGGATTTCCCCAGGGCCATCAACGCCCGGGCCTTCACCGTGTTCGCGAGGCCTTCCCCATCCAGGCTCTTCAGCGCCGCGTAGGCCGACAGCGCGGACTCCGCCACCGCAAGCGCCTCCTGTGCCCTCCCCTCCTCCAGGGACAGACACGCCAGGCCCAGCTCGGTCTCGGCCACGAAGGCGCCCAGGCCCCGCGCCCGCCGCAACGCCAGCGCGCGCTCCAACTGCTGCCGTGACTGCGCCAGCTCGCCCAGGTCCATCAGCAGACAGCCCAGCTCGTAGCGGCCCCAGGCCTCGGCATAGCCGTCCTCGAAGAGCACCTGGGCCGCATGGCTCCCCTCCTCGAGCAGACGCTTCCCCTCGTCCAGCCCGCCCATGAGCCGCCGCACCATGCCCTTCAGGATGGTGCTGGTGTTCATGTCGGAGAGCCGCCCGCGCTGCCGGAAGAGCTCCACGGCCCGGCTGGCCCGCTTCAACCCCTCGGAGAGCTGACCCAACCGGCAGCTCAGTCCCCCCGCGCACAGGAGGGCCTCGGCCTCCAGCGAGATGCCCTTGATCTCCCGGGCCGCCTCGATGGCGGAGACGAACACGCGCTCGGCCTCCAGCAGCCGGCCCGTGTCGATGAGCGCCATGGCGTGCACGAGCATCGAGCGCGCCGCGCCGCCCCGGTCCCCTCCCGCCAGGAACAGCCGCTCGGACTCCTCCAGCAGCTCCACGGCACGCAGGGGCTCCCCGAGGTTGCGCGCCGCATAGGCCTCCATGATAAGCGCGGAGGCGGCGAGCTGGCCCTGGCTGGACTGCTGCGAGCGGGACACCGCCGCCTCGGCATGCCGCCGGGAGGCGATGAAGTCCGCGGTCGCGCTCGTGGCCACCGCCGCGGCCAGCTCGATGCGCGCGTCCTCGCTCAAGGGAGGTGGGAGCCGGCGCAGCGCCTCCAGGGTGGACTGGGCCTCCCGGTTCTGCCCCGCGGACACCTGCGCGAACACCAGCGCGGTGCCGTACTCCACGTTGTCCGGGAAGAACTCGAAGAGCGTCCGGTAGGCCTCGATGGCCTGGGGCCACTCGGCCTGGGCCTCGTGGTGGCGGGCCGAGACCAGGAGGCGCTCCTCGCGCGAGAGGCTCGAGGACAGCTCGAAGGCCCGGCGCGCGGCCTCCTTCGCGGCCTCCTCCTGGTAGAGGTACTGGAGGGCGGCGGCCAGCGCCGAGTGGGCGGGGGCGAAAGACGGCTCGTGCTTCACCACGCGCTCGAAGCGCTCCACGGCGGTGGCCGCGTCATGGTTTCGCAGGGCCGCGAGCCCCTCGGCGTAGAGCCGGGCCGCCTCGGGCTCCGCGGGCATCGCGCTGCGCACGCCGTGGGCCTGCTCGGTGGTCAGCGGCGCCAGCCCCAGGCGCTTGCGCAGGGCGGTGCCCACGCGCGAGACGAGCTCCAGCAGCTCCCCCTCCGCGCCCACCTCCGTCAGGTGGGCCAGCGTCTCGCCGGTGGTGGCCTCCTGCAGACGGAGGTTGAGCCGCAGCCGCGCGGACTCCTCTTTCCCCTGCACGAGGTACGCCCCGGTGAGCACCAGGTCCACGCCCGAGTGCGCGCGGATGCGCTGCAGCGTGGCCGCCGCGAAACCCTCCTCGTCCGGCAGGAGGAGATCCCTCCGCATCTGCACCACGCCTTCCCCGGGGAGCAGGCGGAGCTGTTCCCCCATGGCCAGCTCGGCGGAGAGCAGCTCCGCCAGGGCGGTGGACAGCCAGGACAGCTCGGCCCTGGCCACGAGGTTGCGGGGGGCGAGCACCGCCACCACCCGCCGTGCCAATCGCTGACTGCCCGTGCTGCTCGGCTCCGGGGAAGGCGTCGGGGGAGGCCGTTTCCTCGCCGCGGTGGGCTTCTTCACGAGGGCCGGGGTGGGCTCGGCCGCGACACCGCCACGCGACAGGGTGGCCGTGCTCCGCGGCACCTTGGGGGACTTCCGATCCATGGCTCGGCGAATGCTCCCGTCACAACGGACGGCGGCACACTAGCATGTGACCCCGAGTCCCGTGACGCTCACCCGCTCGCGGGTGCCTCCCCTCCAGAAAAGGGCGAGGCCCCGGGCGCGGTGGACGTTCCACCGGACCGGGGCCTCGCTTGCGACGTGGGAGCGCGGTTACTTGCCGCCCACGCTGAACACCTCGACGGAGGCCTGGTCGGTGTTGCTGACGCCCGCGGTGGCGAGCACGCGGCCATCCTCGAGCAGCGTGGCCGTGTGGCGGTAGCGGTCCACCTCGAGGCTGCCCGCGGGGCACCAGGTCCCGGTGGCCGGGTTGTACACCTCGGCGCCCTTCTGGATGCCGGTGGCCTGGTGGTAGCCGGCGATGGCCAGCACCTTGCCATTGGGGAGCAGCGTGGCCGAGTGGAAGCGGCGCGGCGTGCTCATGCTGCCGGTGGCCGACCAGGTGCCCCGGGCCGGGTCATACAGCTCGGCCGAGGAGCTGCTGGCGATGTCCCAGCTGCCACCGCCCGCCACCAGCACCTTGCCGTTGGGCAGCAGCGAGGCCGAGTGGAAGCTGCGCGGCGTGCCCATGCCGCCCACGGACGTCCAGGCGCCGGTGGCCGGGTCGTACAGCTCCGCCGAGGCCAGGGTCTCGTAGGAGTCGTTGCCACCGCCCGCGATCAGCACCTTGCCGTTGGGGAGCATCGTGGCCGTGTGGTCGCGGCGGGCCGTGCCCATGTTGCCGGCGAGCGAGAAGGTGCCCGTGGCCGGGTCATACAGCTCCACCGAGCTCAGCGCGGCGCCGGAGGTGTCCTCGCCACCGGCGATCAGCACCTTGCCATTGGGCAGCAGGGTGGCCGTGTGGTGGGTGCGGAAGACGACCAGGCTGCCGGTGGGCTTCCAGCGGCCCAGGGCCGGGTAATACACCTCGGCGGTGGCGAGCGTGACGGGGCACGTCCCACCTCCGGCGATGAGCACGCGCCCATCCAGCAGCCGCGTCATCGTGTGGTAGTGGTGCGTGGCCAGCGTGTCGCCGGTGCGCTTCCAGGTGCCCGTGGCGGCGTCATACAGCTCGGAGGTGGTGTTGAAGCCACCCGCCACCAGCACGCGGCCGTCCTCGAGGAGCGCGGCGGTGTGCAGGATGCGAGGCAGCGCCAGACTGCCGGTCTTCTCCCAGGAGCCCGTCACGCGGCAGACGGCGGCGGCGCCCGGAGCGTTGGAGCGGAAGTTGTTGAGGCCCGGGGTGAGCCAGTTGGCCACCGGGCGCGCCGGGATGGTGCCGTCGTCGTTGACGTTGGTGACGGAGTAGGCGTGCTGGTTCCAGATGCCGCGCGTGCCCACCCAGGCATTGTCACGGTCGCCGTACACGCGGATGCCGTTGAAGCCCGGGGCCGCGTGGTTGTTCTCCACCACGATGATCTCCGCGCTGCCGTCGGCGTCCACATCCACCACGAGGGGCAGCTCGTGCGTGGTGCCGGAGCTGTGACGGGTCTGCCAGCGCAGCGCGCCGGTGGCACCGTCGAAGACGCGCAGGTAGAGCTCGTCGGCGTAGATGACCTCGGTCGCGCCATCCGCCTCGAAGTCGAAGGTGGTGGAGGTCGTCTTGCCGGAGCTGTACTCCTGGATGGTGTGGGTCCACTTCACGGCGCCATTGGCCCCGTAGACGGTGTAGTTCCAGTCACCCGCGAGGCCGATCTCCAGCTTCCCGTCGCCATCGAAGTCCGCGATGTTGGGCGGGCCACCGTGGCCGGGCTGCGTGGGGAAGGGCTGCCCCGGATCGGTGTAGTGGACCGAGCGGGTCCACAGCAGCTTGCAGTCGTCGTCGAGCAGGCTCACCTTGCCGTAGCCCGCCACGGCGATCTCCGCCGCCGGATCCTCGTCGAAGTTGGCCACACCGGCGAAGCCCTGGGGAATCTCCGTGTTGGCGCACTTGAGGCGGCCATCGGCGCGGTAGACGGCGCGGCCGTTGATGACCTCCTGGATGCCATCCTGGTCGATGTCCGCCGCGAAGGAGACGGGGCCGGTGTACAGCGCGCCGCCCATGCCATCCGAGCCCACCCACTTCAGCGCGCCCGTGTGGCTGTAGACGCGGTTGCCGTCGAGGATCTCCACGGTGCCGTCGCCCTCGAGGTCCGCGAGCGAGGGGCCACCCCACTCGTTGTAGTCGTAGGCGTCCGGAGCCGAGCGGAACTTGAAGGTACCGTCGTTCTCGAAGCAGATGATGCCGCGGCCGTTCTCGGGGATGCCGCAGATCTCCACCTTGCCATCGGCGTCGATGTCACCAGCGGCGATGCTGGCGGCGGGCTTCACGCGGGCGGAGGCATCCACCGCGGTCCACAGCTCGCGCCCATCCTTGCCACTGATGGCCCGGAGCACGCCATTGCTGTTGCCGTTGCCGCCGTTCTCGTTGGTCCGGTTGTAGTAGTCGCCGTCGAAGGTGCTGAAGACGATGTCCGGGACGCGGTCGCCGTTCACGTCCACCACCACGGGCGTCATCATCACCTGCTTGTGCGCCGGGAGCACCGTGCTGCCCTTCCACTCGAACTGCAGCTCCGCCGCGAGGCTGGCGGCGCTGGGAGTGCTGGCCGGGGCGGGGGTGCTGGGGGTGACACCGTCCGAGGGAATCCCGGTGACGGTGCCGGTGGTGGTGCTGGGGGTGGACGACGGCAGCGCCTCGGGCGGTGCCGCCTGGGCGAGCTGCTGGCCCGTGGGTGCCTGTCCTGACTGTTGCTCGTCGAGCACGCCACTGCACGCCGACAACGCCAGTACCGCCGAGCCCATCAGCGCGCATCGGGCGCCAGCGGATCTCCACGTCCAGCCGGGGGTCCTCATCTTCATGTACGTCCCTCTTTCTCGATCGGCCAGGGGTCTGCGCTCCACACGCAGGAAGGCCGGGCGCAAGCATGTAAGAAGAGACACGTCCCTTTCCACGTCAAAACCCGAAAACTAGACGTGATCCCATGGATGTCTTTGTGTGCCTGGACACCCACACGCGCTCTCGGCGGCCCGAAGATTTCTCGAAACCTGTGAGCCGATTCACAGCCTCACGCGCCGAGGCCTCCTAGAAATGAGGACGTGATGGGCACGGTGGGGGGACCCGGGACACACCGGGAAGCCGAATGTGCGCCGTTGTCACCCATCCATGGGAGGGAGATATGCAAAGCGCGCAAGTCTCGTGGAACCAGGCTCCGATCGACTGGCAGCACGACTGCGGAATGCGGATGTCGCACTGCACGCCGCAGGACACCGCTCGCGGGCTGTTCCTCAATGGAATGCTGAAGTCCATCCGCGCGCTGGCCGGGGACGCCGTGGCCAAGCAGTGCCTGGAGGCCAGCGGGCACGAGCAGCTCGTGGACGTCTTCAACTACCCCGCCACGCTGCAGCTGCAGTTCCTGTCCATCGCGATGCCCGCGCTGCTCGCCCGGAGCGCGAGCCACGAGCAGGCGATGCGGAAGCTGGGCCGAGATGCGGTCATGGACTTCCTGGGGACCACGGCGGGCCGGATGCTGCTGACGCTGTCGGGGAAGGAGCCGAAGCGGCTGGTGGAGAGCCTGCCCTCGGCGCACAAGGCGTCCGTGAGCTTCGGGACGCAGGTGGTGGAGTGGATCGGCCCGAAGCAGGGCCGCGTCATCCTCAAGCGCGAGCTGATGCCGCATGCGTACTCCGCGGGCATCGTGGAGATGCTGCTCGAGCTCGGAGGCGCGACGCGGGTGGCGGTGAGGAGCCGGCAGGTGGGGCGGCTCGACAGCGAGGTCACCTTCACCTGGGACTGAGTCCCGGCGGTACCCGCTGAAGCAGTGCGGACGGTGGCGGCTGGAGCGCTCCCGGGCGAGTCGTGCGAGACTCGCCCCGAGGAGCGCTCGCCATGAATCTCATCACCCTGTCCATCCCCCTCTTCTTCCTGTTGATGGGCGTCGAGTGGTTGTGCGGACGCCTCCAGGGCCGGCGCGTGTTCCGGGGGCCGGATGTGTTCGCGAACCTCTCGCTGGGGTCCGCGCAGACGGTCTTCACCACGGTGGCGGTGGGCCTGCTGGCGGGGGCGTACCTGGCCGTCTACCAGCACCGGCTCCTCGACATCTCCGCGTCCTCGGCGCTGGCGTGGTTCGTCCTGATGTTGGGCGTCGACTTCGCCTACTACTGGTTCCACCGCGCCTCGCACCGGATGAACCTGGCCTGGGCGGCCCACGCTCCGCACCACCAGAGCGAGGACTACAATCTGGCCGTGGCGCTGCGGCAGGGGCCATTCCAGCCGCTCGTCTCGCGCTTCTTCTATCTGCCGCTCGCGTGGATCGGCTTTCCCCCGGCCATGTTCGCCACGGCGGCGGCGCTCAACACGCTCTACCAGTTCTGGGTGCACACGGAGCTGATCGGCAGGCTCGGGCCGCTCGAGTGGGTGCTCGTCACGCCCTCGCACCACCGCGTGCACCATGCCTGCAACGGCCGCTACCTGGACAAGAACCATGGCGGCATCCTCATCCTCTGGGACCGGCTGTTCGGCACCTTCGAGCGCGAGGAGGAGCGGACCACCTACGGCACGGTGAAGCCGGTCCGCACGTTCAACCCGCTGGTGGCCGCCCTGGAGCCCTTCGGTGAGCTCGTGGCCCGCGCCAGGAAGGCCCCGCGTGCGCTGGACAAGCTCAAGGTGTGGTTCATGCCGCCCGAGTGGACTCCGCCAGGAGTGGAGGCTCCGGCCGCGGAGTCCGTTGCGGGCCGGCCCCGGTTCGAGGTGAGCACCTCACGCAAGGTGGCGATCTACGTGGGCGTGGTGGGCGTGCTGACGCTGGCCGTCACGGTGCTGTTCCTCGTCCGGAGCCGTTCGCTGTCCCAGCCGGAGCGGCTCGCCTTCGCGGCCTGGTTCCTCGCGTCGCTGGGAGGGCTGGGCGGAGTGCTGGAGGGCAAGCGCTGGGGCCCGGTGGTCGAGGCGGTGCGGCTCGCGGCGGCACCGCTCGTGGTGGCCGTGCTCTGAAAAAACAACGGCCGAGTCCACTGGAGGAGCAGTGACGAGGGCCTACGTGTGATGATGCAGACTCTCCACGAGGTACGGATCATGGCGCGCGATGAGCGGCACCGAGCCCATCGTCCGCGTCACCGTCAACACGAACAGCGCCCCGAGCCCCAGCAGCCCCGCCGCGTCCCACACGCCGACACCCGCGGACTCGGGCATGTTGGCGGGGGAGATCATCAGGTGCAGATCCAACCACCGGCCCGCCAGCATGATGCCGGCGACGAAGCACAGGTGTATCGGGTTGCGCTTGGCGGGCTTCGGCAACAGCAGCACGAAGGGCAGCGCCCAGTTGAGCGCCAGGTTCAGGTAGAACAGCGGCCCCCAGCCCCCGTGCATCCGGTGGATGAAGTAGACGGTCTCCTCCGGGATGTTCGAGTACCAGATGAGCAGGAATTGCGAGAACCAGAGGTAGGCCCACAGGGTGGCGAAGCCGAACATCAGCTTGCCCAGGTCGTGCAGGTGGCTGGTGTTGATCTCCTTCATCAGCCCCGAGCTCTTCATCAGCACCACGGCCAGGGTGATCGCCGCCACGCTCGACTCCAGCATGCCGGCGATGTTGTAGAGCCCGTAGATGGTGCTGAACCAGTGCGGCTCCAGGCTCATCAGCCAGTCGAAGCTGGCCAGGCAGAAGGTGATGGCGAACACCACCAGGAACACCGCCGAGGTGGCCACGTTCCGCCGCGTGGGCCTGGGTGAGGCCTCGGAGTCCTGGGCCAGGGAGTTGCGCCGCAGCCGCCAGGTGAAGAAGGCCCAGATGGCCAGCATGACGGCCATGCGGATGGCGAAGCCCGGCGCGTTGAGGAAGGCGGCCTTCTGGTGCAGCAGGTGGTCCGTCTCCATGACGCCAGGGCGGGCCCACAGGTACAGCGAGGGCAGCCCCGCGAGCACCACCAGCAGGCTCGCCCCACCCACGGGCACGTAGGAGGCGAAGGCCTCGGGGATGCGCTTGAAGACGGTGTACCAGCCCGCGTTGGCCACGGAGTTGAGCGCGAGGAACACCGCGCCGCCCAGCGCGAGCGTGAGGAAGAAGAAGCCGTTGATCAACAGGCTGGAGAAGCCACGGGTGGGCGAGAGGGCCAGGCCCGCGCCCAGTGCGGACAGGCCGAGCGCCGCCACACCCATGCACACCCTGCGGACGTTGGGGCCGACGACGATTCCCGAGGAGCTCATGGCGTGTCCTTCCGCGCGGTCCGCGCCGGAGACTGCAGCGAGCGCAGGTAGTGGACGATCTTCCAGCGATCCTCCGGCGACACCTGGGAGCCATGGGCCGGCATCAGCCCCTGTCCCTGGGTGATGATGTGGAAGATCTGCCCGTCGGCGAGGCCGCGGGCGTGCTCGGCCAGCAGCGACGGAGGCCGGGGGAAGCGCGCGGCCACCAGGCCGTCCCCGAGCCCGCCCGAGCCGTGGCAGTGCGAGCAGTAACGGTTGAAGGCCACCTTGCCGCGCGCCAGCACTGGCTCCGAGGACTCGAAGGGATTCTTCAGGTCCGTGGCGGCGCGGGTGGCCTCCTGGGGGCCCGGGCCGTAGTGCAGCGGCGAGAAACCCCGGGGAATGCTGCCCGGCGCGGGCGCCATCAACGTCTTGCCATCGCGCGTGTTGGGGTTGGGCGCGTAGCTGTCGTACGGCACGGAGCTGTACATGTCCGGCGCGTACTCGAGGTTGGGCTGGGAGACGTCCCGCTCGCAGCCCACCTGCAGGGCCGCGGCGAGCACGCCGGTACCAATGAGAAGCCGCTTCACGACGCCACCTCCATCTGCTCCACCTCCAGCGCTCCGTGGCGCTCGAGGAGGGCCTTCACCTTCGCGTCCGACTCGTCCGCGCGCAGGGCCAGCACGAAGCGGTCATCCGTCACCCGGGGCAGCGCCTCCCGCTTGCTGCCGGGGAAGGACTTCGAGCGCAGCAGGAAGGCCGCCACGGTGAAGAGGCCCGCGAACAGCACGGTGAGCTCGAACGTCACGGGGATGAACGCCGGGAATGAGTTGAATGGCTTGCCACCCACGTTGAGCGGCCAGCTCACCACCGACGTGTAGTACTGGAGCGACAGCGCGGACGTGGCGCCCAGCAGCCCCGCCCCGAAGCACACCCAGGTGAGGCGCGAGGACTTCAGCCCCATGGCCTCGTCCATGCCGTGGATGGCGTAGGGCGTGTAGACATCATGCACCGCGTACCCGGCCTCGCGGGCGGCCCGGGTGGCCTCGAGGACGTGCTCCTCGCTGTCGAAGTAGCTGAGCAGGACGGACTGGGACGGGCTCATACCGGCATGTCCTTTCGCACCGCCACGGCCGCCAGGGCCGGGGTGGGCAGGGGCTCCGGCGCCTCGGCCGGGTGCTCGTGCGGAGTCTCGGAGCCGTGGGCCGGGTGGGAAGCATGCTCCGGGGCGTGCGAGCCCCGGGCGAAGGCCGCCACGCTCTTCACCTCGCCAATGGAGATGATGGGCAGCACCTGGGTGAACAGCAGGAACAGCGTGAAGAAGAGGCCGAACGTGCCCACGAAGGTGCCCACCTCCACCACCGTGGGCGTGTACATGGACCAGCTCGAGGGCAGGAAGTCCCGGTGCAGCGACGTCACGATGATGACGAAGCGCTCGAACCACATGCCCACGTTGATGACCAGCGACAGCACGAAGATGGCCGCGGGCGACGTGCGCACCTTCTTGAACCAGAACAGGTGCGGCGACACCACGTTGCACGTCACCATCGTCCAGTACGCCCACGCGTACGGACCGAAAGCGCGGTTCATGAACGTGAACTTCTCGTACGGGTTGCCCGAGTACCAGGCGATGAAGAACTCCGTCCCGTAGGCCAGCGACACGATGCCACCCGTGACGATGATGACCTTCGTCATGTTCTCCAGGTGGCGGAGGGTGATGAGGTGCTCGAAGCCCAGCACCACGCGGGTGATGATCATCAGCGTCAGCACCATGGCGAAGCCGCTGAACACCGCGCCGGCCACGAAGTACGGCGGGAAGATGGTGGTGTGCCAGCCGGGGATGACCGAGGTGGCGAAGTCGAACGACACGATGGTGTGCACGCTGATCACCAGCGGCGTCGCCAGGCCGGCCAGCAGCAGGTACACCGTCTCGTAGCGGTGCCACGTGCGCGACGAGCCGTTCCACCCGAACGACAGCACCTTGAAGACGGCCTTCTTCAGCCCGCCCTTCACCCTGTCTCGCACCGTGGCCAGGTCGGGGATGAGGCCGAAGTACCAGAACACCGCCGAGATGGTGAAGTACGTGCTGATGGCGAACACGTCCCACAACAGGGGCGAGCGGAAGTTCACCCACAGGGAGCCGCGGCTGTTGGGGTACGGCAGCACCCAGAAGGCGTTCCACGGCCGGCCCATGTGGATGACCGGGAAGATGGCCGCGCACATGACGGCGAAGAGCGTCATGGCCTCGGCGGCGCGGTTGATGCTCGTGCGCCACTTCTGCCGGAAGAGGAAGAGGATGGCGGAGATGAGCGTGCCCGCGTGGCCGATGCCCACCCAGAACACGAAGTTGGTGATGTCGAAGGCCCAGCCGATGGTCTTGTTCAGGCCCCACACACCGATACCGGTGGAGACCTCGTAGGTGACCATGCCCACGCCCACCGCGAGCGTGGCCACCGCCAGGGCGAAGGCCACCCACCACATACGGGAGGGCTTGCGCTCCATGGGGGCGCAGATCTCCTCGGTGAGCTGGCCGAGGGTGCGCTCCTCACTGACGAGCGGCACCCGGAGGGTGGAAGTGTGCTGGTTGCTCATTCCGCGCTCCCGTTTCCGGTGTTGCGAATCTTCGTGAGGTACGTCACGGCCGGCCCGATGTTGATCTCCTCCAGCAGCCGGTAGGCGCGCCCGCTCTTCGCCAGCTTCGCCACGTCGCTGTCCGGGTCGTTGATGTCGCCGAAGTGGATGGCCCGCGCCGGGCAGCTCTGCTGGCACGCGGTGCGGATGTCTCCGCCCCGCAGCTCGCGGCCCTCGCGCTTCGCCTCGGCCTTGCCCTCCTGGATGCGCTGCACGCACATGGAGCACTTCTCCATCACGCCACGCGTGCGCACCACCACGTCCGGGTTGAGCACCAGGCGCTCCAGCGGCTCGTCGTGCTTGTAGTCGAACCAGTTGAAGCGGCGGACCTTCGTGGGGCAGTTGTTGGCGCAGTAGCGGGTACCCACGCAGCGGTTGTAGACCTGCTGGTTGAGCCCCTCCGTCGAGTGCACCGTGGCGAGCACCGGGCACACCGTCTCGCACGGAGCGTTCTCGCAGTGCTGGCACATCATCGGCTGGTGCACCACGCGGGGCGCATCCGGCTCGCCCTCGTAGTACCGGTCGATGCGCATCCAGTGCATCTCGCGCTGCCGGAGCGCCTCGTCCTCACCCACGATGGGGATGTTGTTCTCCGCCTGGCAGGACACCACGCACGCCGAGCAGCCCGTGCACGCGCTCAGGTCCACCGCCAGCGCCCACTTGTGGCCCTTGTACTCGTGGCCGGACCAGATGGAGAGCGGGTGGCCACCGCCGTGCCCCCCCTCCTCCTCGTTGCCCGCGCGCGGGTTGGCGAGGAACTCCGCCAGCTCCGCCTCGCGCACCAGCCCGCGCCCCTCCATCGAGGCATGCGTCTGTGAGAGGGCGAGCGGCTTCTTCTCGGGCGTCACCTCCAACTTCACCCCGAGCGCCGCGCGGCGCACCTTCCCGTTCGTAAAAGAGGCCAGGACGAAGGCGTTTTCCCCCACTGCGTTCCCGATACGTCCCACCTTCGTCCGGCCGTAACCCATGGCGAGGCCCAGCGCCCGCGGATGCGTGCCCGGCTGCACCAGCGCCGGTACCGCGAGCGTCTTCCCTCCCGTGCTCACCCGCACCACCTGGCCGTCGCTGATGCCCAGCTTCGCGGCCGTGGCGGGCGCCACACAGAGGTAGTTGCCCCAGGTGGCCTTGGAAATCGGATCCGGCATCTCCTGCAGCCAGCCGTTGTTGGCCAGCGCGCCGTCCCTCAAGCCCACCTTTTGATACAGAACCAGTTCGAGCCCCTCGTCCGCCGCCGCCGTGCCCGCCAGCGCCTCCGCCACGCTCTCGGGGCGGAACGCGGGGCTCTCGGTGGTGGCCGGCTGCGGCAGCACCACCGCCACGCCCTGGCGCACCGCCTCGTCCCAGAAGGCCTGGAAGCCCGTGGCCACGTTCGCGCGCGGGAAGATCTCCGCCTCCCAGCGGGCGCGCAGGAAGTCGTGGTGCGACTGCTCCACCCCGGCCCACTTCAGCAGGGACTCCACCGTGCCGCGCGTCTCGTGCAGCGGCGACACCACCGGCTGGCGCAGGCTCAGCACCCCACGCCGGGGCTCGGCATCGCCCCAGGACTCCAGCGGCGTGTGGTCCGGCGCGTGGAAGCGCACCAGCGAGGCCGTCTCGTCGAGCCGGTCACTCGTGGCCACCGTCACCGCCACGTCCTTCAGCAGCGCCACCAGCGACTCGCCCCGGGGGTGCGTATAGGCCGGGTTGACGCCGTGGAAGAGGACGCCGCCCACCTGCTTCGCCTCCAGCTCCGCGAGCAGCTCGCCCAGGGTCATCGCCCCCGTGTCCAGGGTGATGCCGCCGGAGACGGAGACCGTGGTGCCGGCATTGCCGAGCAGCTCGTTGGCCTGGTTGGCCAGCACCTGCGCGGCGGGCTCGTCACCGCCGCACACCACCAGGGCCTTCTCCTTCGCGGACCACAGCTCGTCGGCCAGCGTGTCCAGCACGGCGGCGTCCACGCGCGGCGCGGGCACGCCCGACAGGCCATCCACCACACGCCCGGCCTTCTGGGCCAACCGCTTCACCAGCCCCGCCAGCGCGGGCACCAGGTCCGACGCGGCCACTGGCACGCGCTTGTCGGCACTCGCACCCGTCAGCGTCATCAGCGGCTCGAGCTGCCAGTGCCGAGACATCTCCCGCGAGCCAGCCGCGTCGCGCGCCGCGCTGTACTGGCGGGTGAAGGCCACCGGCGACACCCAGGTGCCGAGGAAGTCCGCGCCGAAGCTGGCGATGAGCTTCGCCTGATCGAAGCGGTAGTCCGGCACCACGCGCACACCGTGCGTGAGGCGGTGCGCCTCGGCGATGGCCTCCAGCTCACCGGTGGCGTCGTAGCGCACCGTGCGCGCCATGGGGAACGCGGCGAGGAAACGCGCCACGGCGGCCTCGGCGGTGGGCCCCATCACCCACGGGAGGACGAGCCGGATGGCCCTCCCCTCCTCCGCCACCTTGCGCAGCCCCTCCGTGACGGCCTGGTCCAGGCTCGCCCACGTGGACTTCGTGCCCCCCACGGACGGCCAGCGCGAGCGGTTGGCGTCATAGAGGGACAGCACGGACGCCTGGCCCACGGCGCACACGCCACCGCGAGACACCGGGTGCTCCGCGTTGCCCTCCACCTTGATGGGGCGGCCATCGCGCGTCTTCAGCAGCACGCCGCACTGGGCGCTGCACGCGCCGCACGTGGACGCGTACCAGAGGGACAGGCCGGGGGTGAGCTCGTCCGGCTTCGTGAGGAAGGGCACCGCCTTCTGCACGGGGGCGCGCTGGCAGGCCACCATGGCCGCCGCGGCGCTCAAGCCCATCACCTTGAAGAAGTCCCGGCGCGAGCTCGCGTCCGGAGGCTGGGCCGCCACGCCCACGGGCAGCTCCTCGGCGAACTCGTTGCGCGAGCGCTCGAGCACGGCCGGGTCTCCGGCCCGCGCGGCCAGGCTCTGCCAGTATTTGGGGGTCGTCTCGGACATGGTGCGCGTTCCTCAGCGGTGGCAGCCGGAGCAGTCGGTGGGAGGATTCAGGGTGCGGGACGCGGGGGTGGTGGGAGCCTTCACCGTGGGCACCCCGGACGCGGAGGCCATAAGCACACCGGATGCCAACGGCGGCACCGGCGCCTTCGCCTGCGACTCCTGCGTCTGGCGGTGGCAGTCCAGGCACCAGCCCATGGTCATGGGCTCCGCCTGCTCCAGCCGCACCATCTCCTGCACCGGGCCGTGGCACTTCTGGCACTCCAGCCCGGCGGTCACGTGGTTGGCGTGGTTGAAGTACGCGTGGTCCGGCAGCCGGTGCACCCTCACCCACTCGATGGGCTTGTTCAGCTTCACCGCCTGGGTGAGCTTCTGGATCTCCGGCGAGTCCGTCTTCACCTGGGTATGGCAGTTCATGCACACCCCGGCGTGCGGGATGCCGGCGTGCCGGCTCTTCTCCGCGCCCACGTGGCAGTACTGGCAGTCGATCTCGTAATGGCCGGCGTGCACCGCGTGGGAGAACGCGATGGGCTGCTCGGGCATGTAGTTCTGGTTGTTGTTCACCGGCGTGGTGTCACAGCCGCCCATCGCGAGGGCGGCCAGCACTCCGGAGAGCAGCGTGGCTCGGGTCGGGTCGATCATGGGATGTCTCCGCCTAACCGGCGGTCTCCTCCCGGGCGGACACGAGGCCGGGCGCGGAGGATTCCGAGGCCAGCCAGCGCGTGAGGGGCCAGGCGAGCAGCAGCGCGAGCACCCCGAAGAGGTGCAACCGCACCGTCAGCGGCAACTGGGCGATGAGCGTCGCGTCCGGCTGCAGCGTCACCAGCGAGCGCAGGTACGGCACCACCACGCTCACGTACCAGGCCGAGGCCCAGCGGTACGCCACGGCGATGACGAGGCCATTGAGCACCTCGGCCAGCAGCAGCACCTGGAAGGGCAGCCACGCGCGGGCACCCGCGTCACGGCTCGACAGCCTGCGGGTGATGCTCGCCACCAGGCCCCAGGCCAACATCATCCCGCCGATGAGCCCCACCACCTCCAGCAGGAAGAGGCGCATGGGCGAGCGGATGAAGAGCTGCACCGGTTGCGGCAGGAGGAAACAGGCCGCGTGCCACAGCAGCATGATGGTGGCGCCCACCACCAGGGACACCGCCGCCGAGCCGGTGCCCTCGCGCTCCACCAGGCGCATCACCCAGGCGGAGAGCCGCTCACGGTGGCGCAGCCAGGTGGGAACGCCCACGGCGAGCACCAGCACCAGGTACGGCAGGGAATCGTAGAGGAACGTGTTGCTCACGGATCGCCTCGCTCTCTCAGTCCTTCGCGCGGCCACGGCCGCCCAGGACGATGCCGATGAATCCCAACGCGACGCCCATGCCCACGAAGCCCAGGTAGAAGAAGTCCCGGTCCTTCCGGGGCGGCGTGCCGTCGCGCGAGACGCTCGCCAGGTATGCCTTCACCTCGTACTGCTCCGCGTCCGTCAGCGGTGCCTTCCCGTAGAGCTCCTTCATCAACGGGAAGTCCATGTCCTTGAGCGCGGGCGTCATCTTGCGCTCGCCCAGCCGCGCGAAGGAGAAGGTCAGGTCGCGCGACAGCGTGCCGCCGCCCACCACGCCAATGTCACGCACGTTGTGGCAGCCGATGCACGGCGGGCCCCCGTTGGCCAGCGCCGCCCGGCCCTCGAAGAGCTGACGGCCGTGCTCGATCTGCTCGGGCGTGGCGTCCGAGGCCAGCTTCGGCCCGGTGTCCCCCGGCTGGCAGCTGCCCTTCTCGGCGCAGTCCCGGAAGAACGCGAACAGGCCCTTGCGCTCGTCGTCGGTGAGCTGCTGGTCCGGCATCCGGACGCCGTTGAACTTCTTGAGCAGCTCGTTGGCGATCGGGTCCCCCCCGTCGATCATCGCCCCCGGGCTCTTCAGGAAGGTGGTGACCCAGGACTCCTCGCGGCGTGTCAGCACGCCCATCAGGTCCGGGCCCACCCGGTCTCCCTGCCCCACCGAGTGACAGCTCGCGCAGCGCTGGTTGAAGAGCTGGGCCCCCTCGGGGACTCCCTGCGCCGCCGCGGGCAGCGCGGCGAGCAGCGCCAGCATCGGCAAGGCGGCGACGGCCAGTGCCCGCCCTCGGCGTCGGCTCAGGACGTGTGTATCCATCGCGGAGTGCCCCTCCTCATGAGAGTCCGGACACCTCGCCCGGCTCATCGCGCCGCTTTGCAACCGCAAGGCCAGCGGCCGGGCGGGCCTCACCCCGAGAGGGCACGTGCGTCCACGCGAAGTGTCAGGTGCGCAGCATTTGCGTCCGCGCATTTGCCGCGCGCAGCATTTGCCGCGCGTGCTCCCGGCGCCGTCTCTTCCGCGAGCCCGAGGCGTATCGCTTGCAGTGCTCCGGAGCACTTCCATGAGCACGCACCACCGCCCGGACCCGTCCCCCGCACGTCTTGATCTCGGCTCCCTCTTCTTGGGACCCAAAGGAGAGAACGCCGATACCTTCGAGCGCCTGTTGCTCGAGGCCTTCCGCGACCACGTCTTCTGGCGCCGCAACCTCCACCCCGAAGACGGCTTCTTGATTCAAGAAGCGGAGAAGCGCGCACCGGGCTACGAGGACTCCGTCTCCAGGCTCTCGCAGGAGCTGCTGGGGCTGCTGGGCCAGCTCAAGGGTGGCGTGCCCTCCTTCAGTCCCCGCTACATCGGGCACATGTGCTCGGACCTCACGATGGCGAGCCTCATCGGCTACTTCGCCACGATGCTCTACAACCCCAACAACGTGTCGGCGGAGGCCTCGCCAGTGACGACGCGGTTGGAGCTGGAGGTGGCCGGTCAGCTGGCGCGGATGGTGGGCTACGCGCCGGAGCGGTACTGGGGACACCTCACCTCGGGCGGCACGGTGGCCAACTTCGAGGCGCTGTGGGTCGCGCGCAACGTGAAGTACCTCCCGGTGGCGCTGCGGCACGCCGCGGAGGAGGCCGGCGTGAAGAAGCTGGAGGTGCGGCTGCCGGACGGCCGGGAGACGCGCCTGAGCGAGCTGAGCCTGTGGCAGCTCCTCAATGTGACGCCCGAGGCCGCGCTGGACGCGCTGGAGCGCTTCCGTGCGCTGATGGGAGACGCGGGCCGTGCGCTGGAGCTGGTGACACGCCATTCATTGGCGGGGCTGGGCTACCAGGAGTTCGGCCTCCGGCTGGCCTCCGAGTTCAAGGACGCGCTGCCTCCCGGCGTGGTGCTGGTGCCCTCCACGGCGCACTACTCGTGGGACAAGACGTGCCGGGCGCTGGGCATCGGCGCGCGGCAGCTCATCCACGTGCCGGTGGACACGAACTTCCGCATGTCGCCCTCGGCGCTGGAGGACACGCTGCGCACGCTGGCGGTGCGCCGGCAGCCGGTCATCGCCTGCGTGGCCGTCATGGGCTCCACGGAGGAGAGCGCGGTGGACCGGTTGGATCTGCTCGCGGACATGCGGGAGCGGCTGGGCCGGGAGCTGGGCATGGCGTTCCACCTGCACGCGGACGCGGCCTGGGGCGGCTACGCGGCCTCCATCACGCGGGGAGCGGATGGCGAGCGCCGCACCTACGAGGAGACGCTCGCGGACTACGCGCCGGAGGCCTGGCCCACGGAGGGCGTGTACCGGTCCCTGTGCGCGCTGGAGCGGACGGACTCGGTCACGATTGATCCGCACAAGCTGGGATACATGCCGTACCCGGCGGGCAGCATCACGTTCCGGGACAAGCGGGTGCGAGACCTGGTGTCGGTGGAGGCGCCGTACCTCTTCCACACCGGAGGCCACGAGAGCGCCTACCTGGGCCGCTCCATCTTCGAGGGCTCGAAGCCCGGCGCGGCGGCGGCCGGCGTGTGGATGAGCCACCAGGTGCTGCCGCTGAACGCCAGCGGTTACGGGCGGCTGGTGGGCGAGACGGCGAAGGGGGCCATGGCGCTCCACCGGCGCATCGCGGGCGGGGACTGGGCACCGTTCAAGCTGGTGCTGCTGCCGCCGTCGGACCTGAACATCGTCTGCTTCGCGGTGGGGCACCCGGCCCTGGAGACGCTGGAGCGGACCAATGACTTCGTGGACCGCATCTACCGGGCGCTGAGCGTGGGCCCGGACACGCTGAAGCGGCCGGACTACTACGTGACGAAGACGGAGCTGCGCGCCCATGAATACGGACGCGCGGCCCTGCCCACGGTGGAGCGGCTCGGATTCACCCACGCGGACTACGACCGGGCCGGAGGGGTGGCCGTGCTGCGCTGCACGGTGATGGACCCCTTCCTGGCCTCGCGCCGCGGCAAGGTGGACTACATCCGCGGCTTCATCCAGACGCTCGGAGAGGTGATGCGCGCGGAGCTGGAGGCCGCCCGGCGCCAATAAATCTGTCGAAACTGCTTCTACAATCAGATAAAAGAGGCCACTCACTAAATTCGCAAAACTCAAAAAGGACTTGATAGAATTGACAAGCAACGAAGGCGTCAGAACAAGGCCGGCTGTACTCGTGTTGGAAAACATCTGGTCGGACGATCTTGCAGACTCGACCAGTGTCCGCCCCTTCCTTGAGGGTTGGGCAGCATCGCTCGACGTCAGAGTAGGATTTCGCAGCTACCATGGCCGTGACGATCTTGTGCATTGGCTTAGTGAATTCTGGTCAGCAAAAAGCAATCCCTGGATCTGCTACATTGCTGGGCATACTAGCGGAAACCGCCTCTCTGGACTGACAAGCAATATCAATCTCACCCAAGCATTCTCTAGCGCAATCCCCAGAAAACCCGGCCCACAACTTGATGTTGGCCCCAACCCCAAGGGAGTGCTCCTTGGTACATGCGTAGTTGGGGGAAGAGCGAAACGCCTTGAATTACTGGAGTCGACAGCAAACTCCCTGCAGTGGGTCGCAGGCTACGAAAAAGTTGTTCCCTGGATGGAATCAACTCTCTGCGAACTGCTCTTCCTCACCCCGCCTTATTCACCAGAAGGGCTGGAGGGTGACCGGAAAAGAAGGGTGACGCGCCTGACCTCCCGAGTGGTAGAGGGGTGTTGTTCAGACAACCACCACCAAACGGCAGGAGGCGCGTCATGGGTGAAATCCT
>NZ_DASUNC010000198.1:0-93722 GCF_036277355.1 Archangium sp. | reverse complement strand
GGGCAGCCCGCGCTGGCGCGAGTACGTGGAGTACTACGACAAGCGCTTCAAGGAGGTGGAGCAGGGCACGGCCGCCGAGGGCCCCCTCAAGTGGAAAGGCTACGAGCAGTTGCGCGGATGGTTTGCCCGGGGGCTGGCCTTCGAGCGCGACATGGTGAGGCTTCTGCGAGACGACGCACAGAAGCCTCGGGCCGAGCGCCGCTTCCTGGGGGGCTTCGACAAGCCTCCATCGACGCACCCCCGCATTGTCGCAATGGTCGCGAGATTCGGTGGTCATCACCCACCCACTCCATCCGTTCGCAGGTCGCACGCTTCCTCTGCTACAGCACATCCGGCACCTCGGACGCCCTTGTGTCGTGCTGCTCTTTCCTGATGGCCGACCCGCCAAAATCCCCGAGGACTGGACGGACTTGAGGCCCTGGCCCACTCCGCTCGAGTTCCGAGGGAAATGTCCGAAGCTCCACCCTGAATCGCTCCGCAAGCTCAGTGCCCTTCTTGACGACTTGAGGCATAGGTTGCAGCTTCATGACCAGGAAGGTGGTGCGTCGGACGAAAAGCACCCATGGCCGGCCACCGCCGGGCGCGCTCTACGCCGCACTACCCGCGGCGGCCCGGCACGAGTTGCTGGGCGTGCTGGCCGACGTGCTGCTCAAAGTCATCACCGAGTCTCCCTCAAGACGCGAGGCAAGCGATGAGCACCAAGATTCGGCCAGAGCACCTGGCCAGACCCGCTCTGGTGTACATCCGCCAGTCCACCTTGTTGCAGGTCCACGAACATCGCGAGTCGACCGAGCGCCAGTACGCCCTGGTGGAGCTGGCCAAGACGCTCGGCTGGGACGCCGCCCAGGTCGAGGTCATTGATGAGGACCTGGGGCAGAGCGGCGCCAGTGCCACTCAGCGCAAGGGCTTCCAGCGGCTGACGGCAGAGGTCAGCCTCGGCAAGGTGGGCGCCGTCTTGTCGCTGGAGGTGTCCCGACTGGCGCGCTCCTCGGCGGATTGGCATCGGCTGCTGGACCTGTGCGCGCTCGCCGACACGCTCATCATTGATGACGATGGTGTCTACGACGCCAACGACTTCAACGACAGGCTGGTGCTGGGCATGAAGGGCACCATGAGTGACGCCGAGCGCCACTCCATGCACCTACGCCTGCGAGGCGGCATCCTGCACAAGGCCAAAAAGGGAGAGCTCGTCTTCCCCCCTCCCACCGGCTATGTCTTCGAAAACGGCGCGCTCGTCTTCGATCCCGACGAGCAGGTGCAGAAGGCCATCCGCCTTCTCTTCGAGCGCTTCCGCCTGGAGGGCAGTGTCAGCGGCACCGTGCGTTACTTTGCCCGCAACAAGCTGCTCTTCCCCTCGCGGCATGCCCACCGGGGCGCTCCCGCCGAAATCCGCTGGCACGTGCTGGACGTCCCTCATGCCCTCTCCATCCTGCGCAATCCGGTGTACGCCGGTGCCTATGCTTGGGGACGAAACCGTGAGCGACGTGTCCTCGTCGGAGGCGTGGTGCGTCGCAAGCAGGAGAAGCTCGAGGCCCGTGAGCAATGGCACGCGTTCTTCCGCGATGCACACCCTGGGTACATTACCTGGGAAGAACATCTGGAGAACTTGAAACGGATAGAAGAAAACGCGGTCAGGAGCGGGTATGTCCATGGCCGAGGCGCTCCTCGCAACGGGCAGGCGCTCCTCCAGGGACTGGTGCTGTGTGGCAAGTGTGGCCGGCGGATGAGCCCGCTCTACCCCGTCGCCCACAGCCCCAGTTATCAGTGCAGCCGGCACAACTACGGTGAGGGAAACTGTTGGTCCACCGTCGCGCGCCGCATTGATGACAAGGTGGTGGAGACCCTGCTCGCGGCATTCGCGCCGCCCGAGTTGGACCTCTCGCTGGCGGTCCTCAAGGAAGTGGAACGGCAGGCCGCTGATGTGGACCGCCAGTGGAAGCTGCGCCTGGAGCGGGCACGTTACGAGGCTCAGCGCGCCGAGCGCCAGTACAACGCGGTGGAGCCGGAGAATCGCGTGGTGGCCCGCACGCTGGAGACACGCTGGAACCAGAAGCTCCAGGAACTCGCTCAGGTGGAGCACGAGTACGAGCAGGCCCGGAGCACGCACAAGCTGGAACTGTCGGACGAGGACAAGAAGAAGATACTGGCGCTCGCACGTGATCTGCCTGGCTTGTGGAACGCACCGACCACGACCAACTCGGACAAGAAACGGATACTGCGGCTGCTCATCCAGGAGGTAGTGCTCTCGCCGGTGGAAGTGCCCAAACGAGCCATCCGCATCCGAATCCTTTGGAAGACGGGGGCTATAACGGAGTTGCTGGTACCTCGGCCGACCATGCATGAGGCCAGAAGGACGCCGCCACAGGTCATCGCCGAAATCCGGCGCCTGGCTCGGCAGCACTACTCCGATACGCAGATAGCCGAGGACCTCAACCGGCGTGGCTTCAAGAGCGGCCTGCGCCAAGCCTTCAACACGCGGCTCGTGGCGGTCCTTCGCACGCGACGGGGCATTGCTGCTGGGCGACGCCCGGGAGGATGTAACACGCGAATGCCCGAGCGCGACGAGCAGGGGCTCTATTCCACCAGAGGACTGGTCGTTCATTTCGGGGTGACGGTCGCGATGGTCCACCACTGGGTCAGACGCGGCCTGGTCACCCCCGTGCACAGCCGCACGCCCATGCCCAAACGTGGGACGGAGCCCTTCTGGTTCGAGATGACGCCACAACTGGAGGCGCTGCTGGCCAAGGCGCGCGCCCAGGGCTACGAGCCGGGCAATCCACCGCCCGGCCTACACCCCAGTGGCCGCCCGCGCCCGCCGGCCCGTCTGCCTGATGGCCGCTACTCCACTCGCGGCCTCGTCGAGAAGTACGGAGTAACTTGGAACACCGTGCGGTACTGGATAAGGAGGGGCATCCTCACGCCTGAGCGTGCTCTGCCGGGGGGCAGTTTCTGCTTCCGGCTGACACCTGCGGTCGAGCGGCGCATCCAGGCAACCCTCGCTCGAGAAAGGCGGTCTCGCGGATCCAAGCAACACCACCGTCGTCACATCCATTCCCACTAACACAGGTGTTCTGATGCCAGTTTCGAAAAACCTCGCATCGAAATCCAGGTGGGCGTGAGGAAGCCGGACACTGGCCTGCGCTACGCGGACGTACTTGTCATCGAAGAGGGTGCGCTCGGCGGAGGGCCACGGCGCGTGGAGACGTTCAGCTTCAAGAGCCGCGACCTTTCGGGGCTGAAGTACGAAGCCCTGGAAGCGCAGATGATGGAGGACGCGAGGGAGGCTCTGCGGAAGTACGGCGAGAGGCTGGACATCCGCCGCGACTCCCTCCAACGTCTTTTCGGCGCGGTCGGCGAGGTGCCCGTCCAGCGGGTCCGCCTCGTCTACGAGGGAGGCGCACTCAGGCCCACGGATATTGACGATTTGAATAGAGCCGTGAACACGACCAAGAATGCGGTTCCCGGAGTGGTGGTGTCATTCCAATGAAGGTGCTGGAATTTCACGGCGTGAAGCCGGAGGACAGCCTCAAACTCATATTTGACGGTGCTTTCAACCCGCAAGCGGCACTGGAGCACGAGTTGGCGCCCCTTCTTCAGGCGCTCGAGGAGTACGCCGGCGAGTGGATGCCGGATGTCGTCAACGGTAAGCGGCAACGCAAGTACGCCCGTGCCGCCGTCTGGAAGGCGCTGGAAGAGCGGCGCGATGGGAACAGAACGGCCCTGGGGCTCTACCGGACGGATTGGCCCGTGCTGGACATGTCGCTCAGTCTCTGGCTCCCACCGCGAGCTCCCGGACTGGGCATCCTGCTCAAGGTGAAGCCGCTCTCTTTCTTCACGGAAGTGGAGCGTTGCCGCCATTTCGTGGAACTGGTGCGCGTCTGGGCCTCTCGGTACCCGGTTACCTATGCGATGGCCCACGGTACCGACGACAGAACATTGGCGGGAGCCCCCAATTTCGGCCGCGACGACGAGACGGAGTACCGGGACGGGTTCGACAAAATCTACGAGGTGTTCTGGCTCAACGTGTTTGGCCCCAAGCTGGTGGAAACCGTGGGCCGCGAGCGCATGCTGTCCACGCCGGCTCACCGTGTGGAGGAGTTGCCCAATGGCTCCATCCTCCTGGTGACGTGGCCCACGGTGGCGGACTTCGCCAGCAAGGAGGCACGGCTGGCGCAGGCCCGCGCCCACGCCCACCTGCGGCCGGACCTCGATTTCGACACGATTCTGTGCACCTTGCAGGAGCGCAGTGCCAGGCTCGCGCCCGTGGAGCCTCGCTTCCACCCGGACCTGGCCCCGCTCCTCTCGCGGGTGGTGGACCGCGCCGCCAGTCACGAGCGCCAGCGGAGGATTGCCGAGCTCAACGCGTGGCAGCCCCCCGAGCCCGAGGAGTGGCGCCCCGCCGGCTCCGCCCTGCCTGCGGACGTGGACGACCCGGAGCGCTCGCTCGAGGAGTACAGCGACCTGGCCGAGCACCTCGTAGCGCTGCTGCACTCGGAGGTGCCCTCCGTCTTCGAGGCCACGCCCGAGTCGCTCACGGATGCCGACTTCTACTTCTGGCGCGAGGAATTTCCGAAGAGCCGTCTGAGGGAAGCCATTGACGAGCACGCGGTGCCCGCCATTGGCGCGTACCTGGGAGAGGTGCTGGTGCGCAACCTGGGGGGCCGGTGGATTCCGCGGCAGAAGCGCGAGGAGGCCCAGGTGCTCGTGGGCGACCGCGTCTGGTTTCCATTCCTCCGGGCCCGCAACTACATGCGCTCGCGACAGGCGTTGCTGGACTGCTCCCTCACCTGGCTCTACCGGGTGGCGGAGCGACACCGGGGCTGAGCACCGGCGGGGAGTCGGGCTCAGCGGAACGCGTCCACCACGAAGACCGAGGCGTTGGAGAACTCGATGATGGCCGTTCCGGGCTTCGACTCCGGACGCTTCCTGAGCTGACCGTCTCCGAGCCGGGCCACCGCGCAGATGGGCACGGTATCTCCATCCGGGGGTTTCGCCTCGTAGTACCGGATGACCACCTGGGGCCCGGTGGTCCATACCCGTCCGTAAAGCCGTGTGATGGGCTCGAGCGTGCCAAGCGAACCATCCAGGACGCTCTCGACTGGACCCTCATAGAGCGTGATGGGCCTCGCGCCAATCTGGTTGGCGTCGAGCTCCACGTCTGCCGCATCACTGACGTGCATCCGGAGAATCCGCATCGTCTTCAGCGCTTCTTCCGAGCACTTCTCGGGTCCGGGGGTGCCATCCGCGCGCAGGGCCACGCCCGCGGCAGGGCAGCCCAGGGACGTGAGCATCAGGCCAATCGAAGGGAGGAGGAGGGTTCTATTCACTGACATGAGGGGCGCTCCTACTCGCGCGTGAGGCGTTCATCCAGAACAACGTAGGCCTGTCTCCAACCATCCTCGCGATAGATTTCCAGGAGCAATTCAGCGCTCCCGTTCTCGGCCGTGAAAGCGCTTCTGTCCACCACGACGGCCACGTTCCCGGACTCGCCAGGAGCGATCTCGTCGCGGTCCGCACGCAACGCGAACGGCTTCTTGTCCCCGAAGACATAGGGCTCCGGGTCCTGTCCCGGGCGAATCGTCACGAGGCGGGCCTCGAGCAGATTCCAAGGCTTCGAGGGGTCATTGTTCTTCACGGTGAAGAGGACCGCGGCCTTGGCCTTGCCCTTGTAGATCCGGACCGTCGTTTCCTCGCCTTCGCTCTTGATGATTCGCTTCTTGAAGAGCCTGAACGGGGTTTGTTGGATGGCCCCCGACGCGACGAGCTTCGCGAGCGCATGATCTGGCGTGTCCTCCCGGTAGAAGCGGCGCACATCATCCAGCAGACCCTCTTCTCGCGCTCGGGCGTTCTCGAGCTGCTCCTGGAGCGTCTCGCGGGTGTCTGGCTCGAGGAAGATGTTCACTTGCTGGTCCGGCGGCCTCGCATCCTCGCGGTTGGCACCCGACAAGGTGAAGGGCACTTGCGTCCCATCGGCAAGCCTCACCACCAGGAGGAATCGGTCCTCGGGTTCGAGACGCACGAGCGGCACGATGACGACCGATTTCCCGGTACATCCCACCGGCTCGAAGCGACCCTCCCACCCCAGCATCTTCGTTCCCGCCGAATCACAGGGTTGCTGAAACCGGAGGAGGGTTGCCGCGCCGGGAGCCACGTACAGTCGATCAACCCCCTCGCTCGAGCGGCCGGAGATGTAGGCGCTTCGTACGTTGACCTCGCGTCCATGGGCCATGACCGTGGACGCCAGGAGAGCCAGAAGCAGGGTAGACCGGGGAGGTAAGAAGTTCCGCATTTCACGAACCAACCTAACGGATATGGTCCGCTGCGGCAAGGCGCATGCCCCACGACCCGGTCTGCATTGCGAGAGCCAGCACGAATGGCCGGGTGACAGGTGCCCTGAACGCCGTACGAGTAGGAAGTAGGAGCGAAGATGTCCGGCTGGCGGATGGATTGGGACCCCATTGGGGCACTGGCAAGACGGGTCCTGGAGCAAGGCGAGCCCCTGGAACTCACGGATGAAACGTGCGCCCTTTTGCTGCGAAGTGCCCGCGAGGTGGCCATCAGCGACGAGGATGTGGAGAGCGCCCTCCTCAGCCTGTCTACCGCTACGACGCTGTTACAAGAAATCTGGCGCCGCATTTTTGAGGGTTCGTGGCGGCTGAGTCGTGCTCAAAACCGGGCCTACGACCTGCGGGATGCGGGCGACCTCGACGGTGCCCAGCAACTCATGCGTGACGTGCTCGCCGTGGAGGTCGTCCCCTTCTACCGGGAGCAGGCCGAGATTGCCCTGGAGAAGTTGGCCGGGCTGGCGGAGGTGCGCACAACCGGGCAGCTCAATCCGGACCTGCACGACCGGCAGCAACTCGCCGTTCTCCTGCAACGCACCCAGCAGGGGCACGCCTTGGCGCTCACCGATGACTTGCTCGCCCTCCTGCGCCGCACCGCCCCCACGGCGGCCATCGGTGAAGCCGAGGCAGAAGAGTTCCTCAAGAGTCCGGAAGGCGCCGAGGCCCTCATGGGAGTGATTGTCTCCCGCTTCCAGAAGGCGCAGCGCCGATTCCTGCGCGCGATGTACCGGATGACGAGCCTCCGGGACGCGGGAGAGCTCGAAGGGGCCCGCCAACAGATGCGTGACGTGCTCGCCGTGGAGAGTGTGCCGCAGTACCGGCGGATGGCCGAGGAAGTGCTCAACGGCCTCGACAGTCCGCCTCTGGAATCGTGAGGCTCACCCGCGGACCAGCTCCTCGAAGCGGCGCCAGGAGACATTGCGGCCGGTGAGCACGACCACCGTGGGCCCGAGCCGGGTCTCCGTGAATCAGGGCGACTGCGGCTCGGAGGGAGCGTAGGTCCGTTCCAGGGCGGTGGTCAGCGCGTCACAGTCGAGGAGTCCGTCGACCGCGCGAGCGAAGGAGGCTCCGGCGTCGTAGACCTGCCTGGCCGGGAAGCCCGAGGAGGCCAGGTGCGCGTTGTGCTTGTCCTGGAAGCAGAGCGCCTCCTTGGGGCGGATGACTTCGTCGAGGCTCGCGCGGTCCTTCTCCCAGTCCGCGAGCTTCACGGGGCACTGTTTGCAGCCCTCTTCCTCGCAGAGGCGCCGTGCTTCACGGGTGTTCTGATAGAGCCACGCCTCGATGCTGTAGAAGGGCACGAGGAGGCGGAGCCGCTTCATGCGCTCGCCGGGCGCCGCTGCGTCATGCGGCTGCCGTTGGAAGTAGGCGCGGATGCCGGCCTCGATGGGTGGAAGCATGCGCGATTTGAACTCGCGCTCGTTCTCGCTCGACTCCTGCTCGGACCAGGGCCGGTCGCCGTCGATGTGGTAGAGGACGAATCCGTGAGGCTTGAGCAGCTCGGTGATGATGCTGCGGATGAGCAGGCGGATGTTGGGCTGGTCGAGCGGGCGGGTGCTCTTCCAGAGGTTGGCATGCATGGCCCGGCGGGCATTCTCGTCCGCCAGGGGCGTGAAGTGGACGCGGTGGGTCTGCACGCCGGGGACGAGCTGCTTGAGCATCTCCTTCGAGAGGGCGCACACGGTGTCATAGGCGCCCGCGCCGGAGTCCTCGGTCAGCACCATGACCGAGGGATGCGGGGCCTGGCCGCTCACCAGAGCCCCTTCGATTGAAGCAGTTCACCGACCTGCTGGAATCCGACCTTGTAGGAGTCGAAGAAGTCCGCGGCGGCCTCCTGGGACATGTTCTCCCAGACCATCTGCTCGGGACCTTTCTCCCACCGGCACAGCACGAAGGCGGAGCGCACCTCTTCGGGAGACTTGAAGCTCAAGTAGTCGAGGAGGAGTGGATTCTGGCTGGTGAGGAAGACCTGACGTGGACCGAGTGCCTCGAAGCAGGCGCGAATCCATCGATGATGGAGGCCATTGACCAGCTCGTCGGCGATGACGGTCGATTTGGCCGTGGACAGATAGAACATGAAGGAGAGCACGCGCTTCTGGCCATAGCTGAGCATCTTCTCCGAGATCTTCCATCCTCCACGGTGGCTGAAATAGAACCGGAGGTTGCCGAGCCGCATCATGTCGATCTGTTGGCCTTTGAGCGAGTCCACCAGTTCGAGGATGGCTTCGGCGGATTCGAAGTCCAGGAGCTGGAGGGTCTGCTTCAACGGCTGCAGGTTGGCATCTGTCAGGAGGTACTCGGGTGCTCCCCATTTGCCGCGTGCCTGCGAACCAAGCGGCTCATTCATCACCCCGGTGGGATCAAGGGCTCCGCTGGAGGCGATGTGGCCGTCCGGGTATCGGAACAACTCGAGAGGGAGTTCTCCGAGTTTGTTGAAGTATTCGAGTGACTCGTCGAAGCGGCTGGTTGTCGATTCGAGGAAGAGTTCACGGAAGTCGGAGAGCAGCTCCCGCGGGGTGGAGGTCTTGTCTCCCCACTGCTCCAGCGCGGTGACGAGCAACACCCACGGTGGGAAGTTCTTCAGCAGGGACAGATCGAATTCGAGGGAGGGGCCCGGCACCGCTTCATCTGTACGTCGCGCCGAGCCCCGTTGGTTCTCGAGGTCGAGTTGGACGTGAAGGCCTGTTTTCTTGCTGGAAATGCTCGTACTGACGGACAGGGAGGGAGAGTGCATCACGCCCTCGGATACCCATGCGCCAGGCTGCGGATGCTCGAACGCAATATCCTTCAAGTTGAGGGATATCGGGAGAGCGCGGTTCTGGTTGCGCACCGAGAGGGTTGCCGTTGCCTTGTCGGATTCCAGCTCGTACGAGAGGTCGAATTCTTCGTCCTTGAAGTCGGCGAAGTTCGATTTGATGGCCGCGGCCACGAGGTTGAGCAGCGTGGTCTTCCCGGTGCCGTTCTGTCCGAGCAGCACGTTGTAGCCCGGGTTGAAGGCCAGCCGTGTCCCTGGCTTCACCGTGCGGAACTTGTTCACCTGGAGCCATCGGAGCTTGACCATCGGACACCTGGATGCGGCGCTGTGCGCCCACGGAGGAGGACGCGGAGGATACGTCCCGGCACCCGGGAGTCCAGGACCGTGCTCGGCCCTTGCTCCTCTCACTCCTCGCCACCGTGCCCAAGAACCCCTCGCCCTCCGGGAGAGGGACGGGGTGAGGGTATCGAGGTCCCCGGGTTCCCGCCGGCCGAGGATCCACCGCATGATGGGAGGATGTTCGAGACCGTGCTCCGCATCATCGGACCCTACGTGCGCGAACCCGTGGTCTGCCGTCCGCATGATCCACGTTCAGCGGACGTCGCGAGTCGCGTGAGCGAAGCGATACGCCACCACCTGCCCGGCATCACGGTGGAGCACATCGGCAGCACGTCGGTGCCGGGCTGTGAGGGCAAGGGCGTGGTGGACCTGATGATTCCCGTGACGCCCGAGCAACTGGAGCCTGTGAAGTCCCTCTTGGACGCACTCGGCTTCCAGAAGCAGGTGGCGCCCGCGGGCCACGAGCCGTGGCCCGAGTCCAGGCCGATGCGCCAGGGCAGCCTGGAGCACGAGGGCACGCGCTACAACCTGCACGTGCACGTGATTCCGGCGGACTCGCCGGAGGTGGAGACACAGCGCCGCTTCCGCGACCGGCTGCGGGAGAACCCCGCGCACCTGGAGGCCTACGTGGCGCGCAAGCGGGAGCTCCTCGCCCAGGGCATCACCCACAGCGGGGACTACTCGGAGGCGAAGGGCCCCGTCATCGAGGAAATCCTGAAGGGCTCCCGGTAGCCCGTCCCGGTAGACTGGCCCCATGCGCATCGAACACGTGGCCCTCTGGGCGAAGGACATCGAGCGGCTCCGCTCCTTCTACGAGACGTACTTCCAGGCGAGCGCGGGGCCGCGGTACGTCAACGAGCGCAAGCAATTCACCTCGTACTTCCTGAGCTTCGCCTCGGGGGCGCGGCTGGAGCTCATGACGGTGCCGCACCTGGTGGCGGCGAACGGGGACACCCGTGCACCGCCTACCGGCTACGCGCACCTGGCGCTCTCGGTGGGCTCGCAAGAGGCGGTGGATGCCCTGGCGGAGCGCTTCCGGCGCGACGGCCACCCCGTCATCGACGGCCCCCGGCGCACGGGCGACGGCTACTACGAATGCGTCGTGCTCGACCCCGAGGGCAACCGCCTCGAAATCACCGTCTGAGCCACTCCCCCCCGCGCTCAAATGGACGGAGCGGGAACGCCCTGGCCGGGCGGGGGGAGCGCAGGCAGCTCCTCCCCGTCGAGCATCACCTCGTCCTCGTAGCACCAGCCCCAGTCCTCGCCGGGCTCGAGGGAGCGCACCACGGGGTGCGAGGTGGCGTGGTAGTGCTTCGTGGCGTGGCGGTTGGGCGAGGAGTCGCAGCAGCCCACGTGGCCGCACTCCATGCACAGGCGCAGGTGCACCCAGCGGCCGCCGAAGCGCAGGCAGTCCTCGCACCCGTTCGGGGTGCTCGGGCGGACGTCGCGGAGGGAGTCGAGGTGCTGGCAGCCGGAGGTTTCCATGGCGGGGCTCCTTTCCCCACAGGGTAGGCACCCCCCGGGGGCCCCGAGGCGGAGCGCCTGGACAGGGCTCGGCCGGGCGGCTCGCACTTCCCGCCGGGAAGGCTGTCCTCCATTGAACACTCCCGGACGCACCGCGTGCCGCGCGGCGTTCACCATCCATCACTGCCTTGCCCCGCTGATCGCCGCCGGACTGGGGGAAGAGGGAGCGCGTTCCTAATTTTTCCGTGTGATTGTCACGGGAGCGTGGGGCATGCAGGGGCTCGAGGGGTCGCGGGAGCTGGGGGTGGGACGTCCGGCGGCGACGCAGCGGCGGTGGGTGTTCGAGCACACGGTGGAAGGGCTCTTCCGCTTCTCGCTGCGCTCGCGCCTGTCCTTGCAGGCGTGGAATGGCCTGAAGGCGGTGGGAATCGACTTGTCCAAGCCGCTGCGGCCCGCCTACTCGGACGAGACGTGGAAGCGGGCGCTGGAGCTCACCGTGGCGGACCTCTACCCGCGGCTGCCGCGCGAGGAGGGCTGGCGGCGGCTGGGGCAGGAGGTGGTCCACGGCCTGGTGCACACGGTGATGGGGCGCGCCATGGTGGGGGTGGCGCGGCTGTTGGGGCCGTTGCGCTCGCTGCGCCGGTTGAACAACACGCTGCGCAGCGCGGACAACTACGTGGAGTCGCGGCTGACGGAGCTGTCGCCCACGGCGTGCGAGGTGTGGATCAACGAGGTGATGGGCCAGCCCACCTACTACCAGGGGATTCTGGAGGCGTGCCTGGCGTTGGCGGGGGGCCAGCGGGCGCGGGTGCGGGTGGTGGCGCGCGAGGGGCTGGGCGCGCGGCTTCACGTGGAGTGGGAGGAGGAGACGGCCGGGCGTGTGAGGTGAAGTCTACCCACGTGGGTAGCAGGAGACTCGGCGAGCGGATACTTCCTGTCCGCCGGGACTTACCGCTCTCCTGCGGGGCTCGCCGGGTTTCAGGCATACTCCCGCCGCCGGGGCGAGGGAGAGCCGCCCGTTCATGTCGAGCATGTCCACCAGGGTCGCGCGAGCGCAGGGAGTCAGAGGGCTGGAGCCGGCGGGGCAGGGCCTCGCGCGTGCGGGAGCCACGGCCCGGCTGCTGGCGGCGCTGGACACCTTCCTCTCCGAGCGGCTGCGGCACGGCCCCGCCGAGGAGCTCGGCCGGGGCCGGGTGCTGGTGGGCGCCAACCTGGTGCTGCTGCTGTGCTGCCTGCTCTTCCTGCTGTTCGTGCCGAGGACGCCCTCGCCCCTGTTCCTGGGGGCGGTGGGGGGGGTGACGGGGACGGGCTTCGTGGCCTCGCTGGTGCTGCTGCGCCGGGGGCGCTCCTCGCGGCTTCCGGGGTGGCTGCTGTGCGGGATGTTGGCGGGAGGCTTCCTGGCCGCCGGGCTGCGCGGGCCGGATCCCCACGTGGGCACGCATGCCATCTGCATGCTCGTCCCCCTCCTCTCCGTCTATCTGCTGGGGCCGCGGCCGGGTTTCCTCTTCGCGGCGGCGGTCGCCGTGTGGGTGGGCGGGGTGCTGCCGCTCTGGTTCGGGGTGAACGCGGGCCTGTGGATGCGCTCCGTGTTCGCCGCGCTCTTCGTGCTGGGGGCCTGGGCGTTGAGCTGGCTGATTCTGGCCGCGAGGGACCAGGCCAACCTGGCGATGGTGCGGGCGCTGCGCTCGTTGCGCGAGAACGAGGGCAAGCTGACGAGCCTGCTGGAGAACACCGAGGACATCGTCTGCTCGGTGGACGCGGATGGGCGGCTCATCGCGGCCAACCCGGCGCTGGAGGAGATGTACCGGGAGCTCATCGGCGCGGAGCTGGGGCCGGGGGACTTCCTCTTCCCGGAGCGCGCGCCGGAGCGGCTGCGCCGCCGGTGGCAGGAGTGCGCCGCGCAGGTGCTGGCCGGCAAGCGGGTGCGCTTCGAGGCCTCGCCCTCCAGGCTCAAGCGGCCGCGGGTGCTGGACATCTCGCTCAACCCGGTGTTCGACGTGACGGGCTCGCGGGTGGTGGGGATGACGGTGTTCGGCCGGGACATCACGGACCGCAAGGAGGCCGAGGCCCGGCTGGGGGAGATGCACCGCAGCCTGCTGGACGTGTCGCGCCAGGCGGGCATGGCGGAGATGGCCACCGGCGTGTTGCACAACGTGGGCAACGCGCTCAACAGCGTCAACGTGTCCGTCAACCTGCTGGCCGAGCGGCTTCACCAGTCGCGGATGCCGGGCCTGAAGAAGGCCACGGACCTGATGGCCTCGCACGGGGCGGACCTGGCGGCCTTCCTCACGGCGGATGGCCGGGGGAGGCAGCTGCCCTCGTACCTGCAGGCGCTCGCGTCCCAGCTGATGGGCGAGCGCGAGGAGTTGCTGGAGGAGGTGCACACGTTGCAGAAGAGCGTGGAGCACATCAAGTCCGTGGTGAGCATGCAGCAGGAGCACGCGCGCTTCTCCGGGGTGGTGGAGCCGCTGGAGCTGACGGCGCTGCTGGACGATGCGCTGCGCCTGCAGTCCGTGTCCTTCGAGCGCCTGGGCATCCAGGTGAAGCGCGAGTACACGGGGGGGATGCTGGTGAAGGTGGACAGGCACAAGCTGTTGCAGATCCTGCTCAACCTGCTGAGCAACGCGCGGCACGCGTTGGTGGAGAGCGGGCGGGCGGACAAGCAGCTCATCATCCGCGTGGAGCGCATGGTGGCCGAGCGGCTGCGCATCGCGGTGCAGGACAATGGGGTGGGGATTTCACCGGAAGACGCCCCCCGCCTCTTCACCCAGGGTTTCACCACCAAGAAGGACGGACACGGGTTCGGCCTTCACATCAGCGCACTGGCGGCGGCGGAGATGGACGCGTTCCTCTCCTGTACGAGCGAAGGCCGCGGCCAGGGTGCTACGTTCACCATTGATCTGCCCATCTCGGGCGAGGAGAGCAGGGCATGAACGCCGCCACCGCACCCAACCGCCGCATCCTGGTGGTGGATGACAATCAGGCGATCCACCAGGACTTCCGCAAGATTCTCTGTGCCGCCCCGGCGAGCACCGCACTGGACGCGATGGAGGCCGCGCTGTTCGGCGGGCCGTCGGCGGCGCCGGTGGAGACGGGCTTCGAGGTGGACTCGGCCTACCAGGGCGAGGAGGGCCTGGCGAAGGTGAAGGCGGCGGTGGCCGAGGGGCGGCCGTACGCGCTGGCCTTCGTGGACATCCGCATGCCGCCGGGCATCGACGGCGTGGAGACGGTGCAGCGGCTGTGGAAGGAGGACGCGGACCTGCAGGTGGTGCTCTGCTCGGCGTACTCCGACTACTCGTGGGAGGAGATGACGCAGCGGCTGGGCATCAGCCAGCGGCTGCTGATCCTGCGCAAGCCCTTCGACAACATCGAGGTGCGGCAGCTGGCGCACGCGCTCACGGAGAAGTGGGAGCTGTTGCGGCAGAGCCACCGGCGGCTGGAGGACCTGACGCGCGAGGTGGAGGAGTGGACGCGCGAGCTGTCGATGGCCAACGAGCGGCTGCGCAAGGAGATGGAGGACCGGGCGCGGCTGGAGCTGCGGCTGGTGCAGGCCCAGCGGCTGGAGGCGCTCGGACGGCTGTCGGCGGGCCTGGCGCACGAAATCAACAACCCGCTGAGCGTCATCATGGCCAGCGTGGGCTTCATCCGCTCGGAGCTGGATGACCAGGCCAAGGGCGGCCACCAGGTGGACCCGGCGGAGCTGAGCGAGGTGTGCTCGGACGCGCTGATGGGGGCGGACCGGATTTTGCGCCTGGTGAATGACTTCCGGCTCTTCTCGAAGCTGGACGGGCAGCCGCAGGCGTGGGTGGACCTGCGCGAGGTGCTGGACCATGCGCTGTCGGGGGCCAGCTACAACCTGGGGCCCAAGACGCAGGTGGTGCGCGACTTCCAGGACGTGCCGCCGGTGTGGGGCAGCGAGCAGGGCCTGGAGCAGGTGTTCCTCGGGCTGCTGAACAACGCGGGGCACGCGCTGAAGAACACCGCGGAGCCGCGGGTGGCCATCATCGCGCGCCAGCGGGAGGACGGTGGGGTGGTGGTGGAGATCCGCGACAACGGCGTGGGCATCGCCAAGGAGCACCTGAGCCGCATCTTCGATCCGTTCTTCACCACGAAGCCGCCGGGAGAGGGGACGGGCCTGGGGCTCTCCATCTGCTACGGCGTGGTGTCGGGGCTGGGCGGGGCCATCGAGGTGGACAGCTCGCCAGGACAGGGCGCGACGTTCCGGGTGAAGCTGCCCAAGGCCCCGGAGAACGTGGCCTCGGCGAGCAGCCCGTAGCCCGCTTCCCTTCGCCATGTCCCTCACCCTCCGGCCCGCACGCGTCGAGGATGCCCCCGCGCTGGGTCGCATGGGCGGGGCGCTCGTCCGGCTGCATCACTCGTATGACGCCCAGCGCTTCATGCAACCCGCGGAGGACGTGGAGTCCGGCTACCAGTGGTGGCTGTCCCGGGAGCTGAAGCGGCAGGGGGCGGTGGTGCTGGTGGCCGAGCGGGACGGCGCGGTGGTGGGCTACGTCTACGCCACCGTGGAGGGCCGGGACTGGAACGCGCTGCTCGATGCGCACGGCGAGCTGCACGACGTCTGGGTGGACGAGGCGGCGCGGGGTGGTGGCGTGGCGGGACTGCTGCTGGAGGAGATGGTGCGGCAGCTGAAGGCGCGGGGCGTGAAGCGCATCATCTTGATGAGCGCCTCGAAGAACGAGGCGGCGCAGCGGCTCTTCGCGAAGCACGGCTGGCGCCCCACCATGGTGGAGATGACGCGCGAGGTGGAGGACTCCGAGGCGGAGTGAGCCCGCCGGGCGCGGTCTTCCACGACTTGTCCAACAGCTGGACAACTTCGTGAAGAGCGAGCCCGGGAGGCTCCCGGCCGGCGAGCGGGTCCACCCTCCGGGCGCGAGGTCGAGCAACTGGTCCGACAGTCGGACCAGTTGGTGAGCCGCGAGCCCGGGAGGTCCTCGGGGAGCAGGCAGGCCCACGCGCGTGGGGAGCAACTCTTGGCCAGCGCCTGATTCGCCTATGCTCCGCGCCGTACGCTTCTGCGGCCTGGGAGAGTTCTTGCGCGATACGTTCTGTCCCTTGCCCCCTCGCGTGGTGTCGGCTCTCTCCGTCCTGGGCCTGCTGCTGGCGGGATGTGGCGGGGACGGGTTGCCGCCGCGAGCGCCTGCGCGCCTGGAAGTCGGGACGGGACGTGCCTTCACGGCACTCGGAGACGGTGCCGTGCTCGAGCTGGCACGCGGCTGCCAGGGCAGCCAGCATGTCTTCGTGTCCATGCGGGCCTGGGAGCTCACGTCCCTGACCGCCCGGGTGACGCTGTCCCTGGAGCGCGTGGAGGATGGAAGCGTGGTGTCGTCTCCCTTCGTGCTCCGCCTGCCCTTCGAGGCGGGCACCACCCGGGATGCGCCGGCCACGCTGGAGGGCCTGCTGCTGGTGGTGCCCGACCCGGCCGCGTCCCTGGGCCGCGAGGTGCGCCTGACGGCCTCCCTCGAGACAGAGGCCTCCGAGCGCGCCACCGATACCCGTTCCGCTACGCTCCAGTGGGGCACCGAGACGTGCGCCCCCGGTGGCGCAGCCCCTTGAACCCCCGCCGTCCGCAGGAGCCTTCCCCATGGCGCAGCACCCCCTCTTCTCCGCACTCGAGCCGCGGGTCCGCATGCGCGGCGGCTGGCTGTTGACGTTGCTGCTGGGCGCACTGCTGAGCGGGTGCCCGGTGCCGCCAGACCCCAAGCCCGTTGCCTGGACCCGCGTGGCGGGGGCTCGGCCCGAGGCGCTGCTCGCGGTGTCGGGCCGCTCGAGCTCGGACGTGTGGGCCGTGGGCGCGGACCGGGGACGAGGGCCCTCGGTGCTGCACTACGACGGCACCGCGTGGACGGAGCTGTCCACCGGCCAGCGCGGGGACCTGTGGTGGGTGCATGCCTTCGAGAATGGTCCCGTCCTGCTGGCAGGCGGCAACGCCACCATCCTCCGCTACGAGGATGGCGCCTTCACCCGCATGCGCACGCCGGGCCTGGCGCGCCACACGGTGTACGGCGTGTGGGGCGCGAGCCCCGAGGACGTCTACGCCGTGGGCAGTGTGTCCGGCCAGAGTGGCTTCATCTGGCATTACGACGGCACGCAGTGGAGCGACGTGGCGCTGCCGTACGACGAGCTGCCGCGCACGGCCGATGGAGACATCCCCGGCTTCTTCAAGGTGTGGGGCACGGGCGGGGACGTGTACGTGGTGGGCGCGCGGGGCGTGGTGCTGCGCTCGCGTGCGGGGGGGGCCTTCACGCGGATTCCCACGGACACCACGAGCCGGCTCTTCACGGTGCACGGCGCCGGGGGCGTCGTGACGGTGGTGGGCGGCGAGAGCCAGGGCGAAATCCTCGAGCTGGATGAGGCGGCCGGCCGCTTCGTGAGCCGCTCGCCCGAGGGCTGTCCGCTGCTGCAGGGCGTGTCCCTCTCGGCGGACGGCACCGGCTGGGCCACGGGCTTCCGCGGCGAGGTGTTCCAGCGGCGCTCCGGTGGCTTGTGGCAGCGGGCGGCGGTCGGACTGCCGCTGGAACTGGAGTCGCTGCACGCGACGTGGGTGGACCCTCAGGGCGGGGTGTGGGCCGTGGGCGGCAACGTGCTGTCGGGCGGGCTGAACGCCGGCACGCTGTTGCACCGGGGGCCCACGGTGGCCGAGGTGCCCGCGCCCGTGGGCCCTGGTCCGACTCCCGTGGCCTCGTGTCCGGCGGCGTCGGTGGATCCGCGCCCCGAGGGCTCCATCGCGCGCCGGTGGAACGAGCAGATTCTCGGCGCCATCCGCCGCGACCTTCCCCGGCCCACGGTGCACGCGCGCAACCTGTACCACCTGTCCGCGGCCATGTGGGACGTGTGGACCGCCTATGACGCCACGGCCGATGGTGTCTTCTATCGCGAGAAGCACTCCGCTCCGGATGTGGCGGCGGCGCGCGCGGAGGCCATCAGCTACGCCGCCTACCGCGTGCTCACGCACCGCTATACGAAAGCCATTGGCGGTGCCACGTCCGCCGCGTGTTTCCGCGCCTTCATGGAGAAGCTCGGGCACTCGCCGGAGGCCACGGGCACGGAGGGGGACAGCCCGCGCGCACTGGGCAATCGCGTTGCTCAACTCATCATCGGCGCGGGCGCGGATGACGGCGCCAACGAGCAGCAGGACTACAAGGACACCACCGGCTTCCAGGCGGCCAACCTGCCCCTGAGCGTCGACGCGCCCGGGCTGACGGTGGCCCATCCCTCGCTCTGGCAGCCGCTCAACCTGGCGGTGGCCGTCACGCAGAACGGCATCATCACCGCCTCGGGGGTGCAGGGGTATATCGGCGCGCACTGGGGCCGGGTGACGCCGTTCGCCCTGACGCGCCCCGAGGGCGGTGGGTTGTACCTGGATGCAGGTGCGCCGCCGGTGTTCGGCCCGGAGCTGCGCGAGCACGTGGTGGAGGTGCTGCGCAAGACGAGCTGGACGGGCAGCGACGAGCGGGTGGACCTGTCGCCCGGAGCCTTCGGCAACAACAGCCTGGGCGCGAACGATGGCACCGGCCATCCCGTCAATCCCATCACCGGTCAGCCGTATGCGCCGAACCTCGTGAGACGGGGAGACTTCGCGCGCGTGCTGGCGGAGTTCTGGGCGGACGGCCCCAAGTCCGAGACGCCGCCGGGACACTGGAATGTCCTGGCCAACGGCGTGGCGGACTCGACCGGTTTCTCGCGGCGCCTGTTCGGCACGGGCGAGCCGTTGGACGCGCTGGAGTGGGACGTGAAGGTGTACCTGGCGCTCAACGGCGCCGTGCACGACGCGGCCATCGTCGCCTGGGAGGTGAAGCGCGCCCACGCCACCGCTCGCCCCATCACCCTGTTGCGGTACATGGGCGGGCTGGGCCAGTCGACGGACCCCTCGGGGCCGGCGTACCACCCGGACGGTCTGCCCCTGGTGCCGGGCCTCATCGAGGTCGTCACCGCGGAGAGCTCGGCGCCGGGACAGCGGCACGCGCACCTGGCCCGCTTCCGGGGACAGGTGGTGGTGAACACCTGGCGGGGCGAGCCGGGGGACCGGGTGCACGACGTGGGCGGCACCGGGTGGATGCGCGCCATCGAGTGGATGCCCTACCAGCTGCGCACCTTCGTGACGCCCGCCTTCCCGGGCTTCATCTCCGGACACAGCACCTTCAGCCGCGCCTCGGCCGAGGTGCTCACCGCGCTCACCGGCAGCGCGTACTTCCCCGGGGGCCTCGGCGAGTTCGTCGCGGGCCGCGATGCCTACCTGACGTTCGAGCGGGGCCCCTCCACGGAGGTGCGGCTGCAGTGGGCCACGTACTACGACGCGGCGGACCAGGCGGGACAGTCACGGCTGTGGGGCGGCATCCACGTGGCGCCGGATGACTTCATGGGCCGGCGGCTCGGCAACAAGGTGGGCCTGTCCGCGCTCGAGCGTGCGCAGCGCTTCTTCGACGGCACCGCCCTTCCCTGAGCAGGGCCATTTCACTGCGGTCATTTCACTGCGGTCATTTCACTGCGGTCATTTCCCCTCGCCCTTCGGGAGAGGGACGGGGTGAGGGTGCCACGCATCCCGGGTTCAACCCGCTGTCCACACCGTGAGCCACGGGTTGGAGAACGGGCCCGGATACCCTCACCCTGACCCTCTCCCGGGGGGAGAGGGAACATTGAGAGGGAACATTGAGAGGGAACATCGGACAGTGGACTCTCTCCGGCTCGCGTGTGGCGGACGGGAGACACGTTGCCCTGGAGTCGGAGCCGTGTGTCTTCGTGCACCGCGTACCCTCGCGCGCTCCGGGCCCCCCGCCCGGTCCGACGCGGAGGAGTCTCCTTGTCCCAGCCCCTGCACCGCCGCACCGTCCTGAAGTGCCTCGTCGTCGCCGCGGCGAGCACCGCCTTCGGCTGCCATGACGACGAGCTGCCCGTGGAGGACGGGCGGATGTATTTCCCCCAATCCGTGGCCTCGGGAGATCCCCACGCCCTGAGCGTGGTGCTGTGGACGCGCGGGGTGGACCCCGAGCGCCCCGATGCCGACATCGCGCTCACCCTGGTGGTCGCCCGGGACGCGGCGTTCAAACACCGCGTCCTGGAGGAGTCCGGCCTGCTCGCCCGGGCCGCGAATGATCACACCCTCCAGGTGAAGGTGACCCGTCTGGAGCCTGGGACGCGCTACTACTACCGCTTCATCGTCGAGAAGGAGGGACAGCGCCTGGGCTCGCCCGTGGGCCGCACCCGCACCGCTCCCGCCTACGGCGCCAACATGCCCGTCCGCTTCGCCGTGGCCAACTGCCAGGACTTCCGCGGCCGCTACTACAACTCCTGGCAGCGCCTGTTGCAGCTCGACGAGGACCTCGACTTCGTCCTCTTCATCGGCGATTACATCTACGAGTCCGACTCCTCGGACGTGCCCTCGCCGGACCCCGCGCGCGTCGTGCGCTTCTCCGACCCCGGCTCCGCCCTGCCGAGGGACCTCGGGGGAGGACGCGGCGAGCTCGTCGCCCAATCCCTGTCCAACTACCGCGACCTCTACCGCACCTACCGCTCGGACCCCTTCCTCCAGCAGGTGCACGAGCGCTACCCGTTCATCGTCACCTGGGATGACCATGAGTTCTCCAACGACTGCTGGGACGCGCACGCCACGTACACCGACGGGCGCACCGAGGAGTTCGAACCCGAGCGGCGCCGCAACGCGGAGCTCGCCTTCTTCGAGTACATGCCGCTCGACCCCGACGTGGGAGCGGGAGTCATCGATCCCGAGACGCTGCCCCGCTACCCGGACACGCGCCTCTGGCGGGACTTCATCTTTGGCAAGCACCTGCGGCTGCTCGTCACGGACTACCGCACCTACCGGCCGGACCACCTCATCCCCGAGGATGCGTACCCCGCCACGGTGGCCGTGAACGCGGAGGCGCTGGGCTCGCTGGGACTCACGGGCGCTTTCGCGGCCGATACCTTCGCCTATGTGAACATCGACGAGTTCCCCGCGCAGCAGGCCGTGCTCCGGGGCGCGTACGTGCAGCTCGCGGTGGCTGCGGGGCTGACGGCCGAGGCGGCCTCGGCGCGGGCTGCGGCGCTCGTGAAGGGCCCCCTCGCGCTGGCCTACGCCAACCCGGTGCTGGTGGCGGCGGCGCAGCCGGGGGCGGGTCCCATCGACCCGGCGGGCAAGCCCCGGGGAATCGCCTTCGTGCACATGGGCAAGCAGGAGCTGTTCTCCAGCATCGGCGCGCGCAACGTGGTCATCAAGGACACCTTCGACGTGTACGCGGCCTGGCGGAACATCGCCTCGAACGGCGAGGCCCAGGACGCGCTGGGGAAGGACCAGGAGGCGTGGCTGCTGGGGCTGCTACAGGAGGGGGCGAGCCCCCAGACGTGGAAGGTGATGGCGAGCTCGGTGTCCATGACGTCGATGATCTGGGACCTGAGGGCGAAGACGGACGTGGAGCCGCCCACGGTGCGCAACCGCTACTACTTCAGCGTGGACCAGTGGGACGGCTTCCCCGACAAGCGGCGCTCGCTGCTGTCGGCGCTGGGGGGGCGCACGGACGGCCACGCGCTCGTCGTCGCGGGGGACATCCACGCGGCCTTCGCATCGGTGGAGGAGGGGGTGCCGGTCCTCACCGCGCCCGCCATCTCCTCGTCCGCGGTGCAGGAGGAGGCGGGGGCGGCGGTGGAGGCAGCGGGCTTCCCTCCCGGCTCGGCCGTCTACCGCTACGTCGTCACCGAGCAGGCGGCCACCTTCCGCGAGGGCAATCCGGGCATCGCCTTCGTGGACCCCAACGCCCACGGCTTCACGGTGGTGGCGGTGGGTCCCGAGGAGGTACGGGCCGCGTACCATTACCTCCCCAGCAGCGAGGTGGGGGTGGACTACTCGGCGCGGCCCGAGGCGCTCGCGGCGCGCTTCTCCCGGAGGGATTTTCGCATCCGGCCCGGAGGCACCCTCGACGCGGCGTGACGGCCCCGGAGCGCCTCAGCCCGCCGAGGCCTTCGCGGGGGCGGGCAACAGGGGCTGCTCCAGGGCCTCGAGTGCCCGCAGCGGGCCCGGCGCGTCCAGGTGCTCGAAGATGTGGCGGGCCCGCGAGAGGTGGAGCGCGCGGGCGCCCCCGGGCTCGGAGGTGCGCGCCAGCTCGTAATGGGCGAGCCCCTCGTCGGTGGGCATGCGCCAGGTGCTCGCCAGCGCGATGGCGCGCGCCCAGAGGGCCCGGGCCCGGCCGGTGCGGCCCTCGAGCCAGGCGTGCGTGCCCTCGAGACGGGCGGTGCGGCTGAGGGCGGTGGGGTGGAAGCGGCTCGCCTTGCGCAGCATCCGGAGGGACGCGGTGGCCAGCGCCCGGGGCTCGCCGTCTCCGGTGCCGCGCGAGGCCTCCCAGAGCTCCAGACACGCCTGCACCAGCGAGGTGAGGGACGTGAGGTCGGACCACATCACCAGGGGCCGCTTGCGCAGCAGCCGCAGGGCCTCGCGCGCGTGGAGGAGCACCCGGCCGGGCTCTCCCTGGCGCCAGGCCACGAGCGCCGCGTTGCAGCGGAAGCGCAGGGCGTTGGTGGGGTCCGCGAGGCCCAGCAGCACCTCCGCCTCGCGCAGCCGCTCGGCCGCCTCGTCCTGCCGGGCGAGCAGCAGCAGCGTGGGCGTCATCTCCGTGAGGGCCCACAGCACGTTGATGACGTTGGAGACCTCCGTCGCCTCGCGCAGCATGGACTCGCGCACGTACTGGGCGGCGCCCGGCTCGCGCGCCAGCTCCAGCCCCATGCCCAGCACCTCCAGGCCGGTGCACAGGGTGAAGTGCGCGTGGAGGCGGCGGGCCTCGGAGACGCCCCGCTCGACCAGCCGCAGGCCCTCCTCCCAGCGGCCGAAGGTGAGGTGCCAGGCGCCCTCGACGATGTCCGTATGCGGGTGGCGCGAGGCTCCCGGCACGCTGGCGCGGTGGAAGTAGCGGCGCGCCAGCCCGCTCATCCGCCCCAGGCCCGCCATGTAGCCCAGCGAGTTGTAGGCCAGGGTGGAGGTGGAGAAGTCGCGCGCCGCCTCCGCGAAGTTCACGGCGGCGATGTTGGCGGTGAAGTGCTCCAACATCCGGTCCGTGTAGAAGCTCTGCTGGGCGAGCGTGCTGAAGATGCCCGCGGCCAGGGTGAGCCGCTCCCGCTCCGCGTCCGAGCGCGGCGCCGGCAGCCAGCGCCCCAGCAGCATGCGCCCCACGTGCCGCGTCACCTCCCACGCCAGCCGGCCGCCCCAGCCCGCGCCCGAGCCGGGCCGCGTCTGTCCCAGCATGCGCAGGGCGGCATCACAGTGGCGCAGGCTGTGCTCCGTCTCGCCCAGCGCGTGGTACGCGGCGCCGAGCCGCGCGCTCCAGCGGGCCTGGCGCAGCGCGTCCACCGGCTCGGTGCCGCTCGCGGCCAGTTCCAGGGCGCGTTTGAGCAGGGCCACCGTCTCCGCGTGCGCGCCCCGGGCCACGGCGGCCTCCGCGGCCCGCTCCAGGTGCTCCAGCGCGCGCTCGGGCTGCTCGGCCAGCCGCCAGTGGTGCGCCAGCAGGGGTTGGAGCTGCTCGCCCCGCTCCTCCTGCTCGCGCTCGTGCAGCAGCGCCACGGCCCGGTGCAGCTCCCGGCGCTGCGAGAAGGCCATCAGGTGGTAGGCGGCCTCCTGGATGAGCACGTGCTTGAAGGCATACACGGGGCCGGAGTCGGACTCCTCGCGCTGCACCAGGTCCAACCGCTCCAGCTCGGCGAGCTGTTGCGGCAGCGTGGGCCTGTCCGCCTCCACCGGGTGCACGGCGCGCAGCAGCTCGAAGGGGAAGGCGCGGCCGAGCACGCTGGCCACCTTGAGGGTGAGCTGTTGCTGCTGGGTGAGCCGGTCGATGCGGCTGGTGATGAGGCCCTGGATGGTGCCGGGCAGCTCCAGGGCCATCTTCTCCACGGAGCGGGCGCCCAGGCGGCACTCGCCGCGCTCGATGACGAGCCAGCCGGCGTCGCGCAGGGCGCAGGCGAGCTCCTCGCTGAAGAGGGGGTGGCCCTCGGCGCGGTCGCGGATGAAGGTGGCGGCCTGGGCGGGCAGGTGCCGCACGCCGAGCCGCTGGCGCACCAGGGCCAGCACGTCCTCGTAGGACATGCGCCCCAGGGGCAGGTGCACGGTGCCGGGCGAGTCGCGCAGCTGGCGGTACTCGGCGGGGGTGGACTCGTTGGGGGGGCGGGTGGAGAGCACCAGCAGCAGCCGCTTCACCCGGCGCTGCACGGCGAGCGCGAGCTCCCACGAGGCGGAGTCCATCCAGTGCGCGTCATCGAGCACCACCAGCCGGGGCCGCTCGCGGGCGCAGTCGTCGAGCAGCTGCACGAGCAGCTCACGGGTGGTGGCGGTGCGCAGGGGGGCCGGCATGGTGTGCACGGCGTCGTTCTCCGGCACCTCCACGGGCAGCACGTCGTTGAGCAGCGGGGCCCACGCCTCCTGCTCGGGCCAGGCGCTCAGCCGCTCCAGGAGACGGGCGGTGCGGGCGGCCTCGTCCGGCAGTCCCTCGAGGCCGAGCAGGCGCGAGAAGATGGAGCGCCAGGCGTGCCAGACGGGAGCGCCCTCCACGGCCGTGCCCAGGCCGAGCGCGGTGGACAGTCCCGCGACGCGGGCGCGCTCGAGCAGCTCGCCCACCAGCACGGACTTGCCGATGCCGGCCTCGCCCTCGAGGAGCACGGTGCCGCCCACGCCCCGCTCGGCGAGCGCGCGCACCGCCGAGGCGAGCCGGGTGCGCTCCTCCTGACGGCCCACCAGCCGCGCGCCCTGCGCGGGGGCGGTGGGGTTCTCGCCACCGGGCTCGGGGCGGTACACGGGCACCGGGTGCGTAATCCCCTTCATCTTCAGGGGCGCGAGCGTCTCGAAGCGCAGCCGCGAGGAGGCCAGCCGCAGCGTGGTGGCATCGCACAGCACGTCGTCCACGGCGGCCTGCATCAGCCGCGCGGCGAGGTTCACCGTGTGGCCCACCATCACGTACTCGCGCCGCGTGGCCCCGCCGGTGGTGCCGCAGAAGACGCGGCCGGTGGCGAGCCCCAGCCGGTACGGGAGATTCAGCACCTGGAGCGCGCCCCGCAGGTCCAGCGCCGTCTGCACCGCGCGCGCCGCGTCGTCCTCGTGCGACAGGGGGGGCAGTCCGAAGGCCGCCACCATGACGACACCCTTGTCGTCCACCACCACCTGGTTGGCGCTGCCGCCGTAGCGGAAGAGGACGGCCTGGAGGGTGCTCAGCGCGCGCTGCAGCTCCTCGGGCCGCTGGCCGGAGGCGAAGCCGGGCGCGGCGAGGTTGATGAACAGCACCGTGACGGTGCGGAACTCGGAGAGCCACTGGCCGTGGCCGGCCTCCAGGCGGTGCGTCACCACGCGCGGCAGGTAGGAGCACAGCGCGGGCTCGAGCTCCGGCGGCACCGGCTCCTGGGGTCGCACGTCCGGCAGGGGCCCGGGATCCATGGACAGCAGCTTCCAGCCCGCGGCGCCCTTGGGCTCGCCCTGGGCCCGCCGCAGCAGCGGCCAGGCGCGGGGGCCGAGGATGATTTCCCCCGGCAGCGCCGCGCCCTGGGCCTTGGCCATCTCCAGGAGGGGCTCGCCCGAGGCGAGGAAGTCCCAGCGGCCCTTCTCGCCGCCCACGTCGGACAGGCGCACGGTGCCGGCGCCGATGCCCACCTTGAGGCGCAGCCGCACGCCATCCACGGGCTGGCTGCCGTCGATGAGGCCCTGGGCGGCCTGGGCGCACTGGGCCGCGAGCCGCACGGCCTGGGCGAGGTCTCCGTCCGCGCCCACGGGCCAGAGGGCCACGAGGGCGTCTCCGGCGAAGCGCAGCACGTCGCCCCCGTGCGCGAGGAGGGTGTCGATGAGGCGGGAGAAGAAGGCGTCGAGGATGCCGCGGAGCCGCTCGGCGCCGGAGGGGCCGCTGTTCTCGAGGGCCTCGGCGACGGCGGTGAAGCCCGTGAGGTCGGCGAAGAGGACGGCGCCCTGCTGCTCGCTGAGGGCACCGGCGCGCGGGCGGGAGGTGTCCGCCTGGAGGGCGCGCACCAGGGAGCCGGGCAGGAATGCCGCCAGTGCGTGCAGCCGCGAAGGGAAATTCATGCCGGGCCACCACCCGCGGGCAGGGGGGAAGTCCCGGGGTGGAAGAGGCCCCCTTCGTAGCAGATGGTGGGCGCTCCAGCCACATTGGAGGCCAGTTCCCCGGGCGAGCAGGCAGGCGAGCACGGTGGGACGCCGGGCGTGGGTGGGTTTCGCGGCGGGTGAGGTGCTCCAGATTGTGAGGATATGGCACCGCCTCCTTCCACCCCGTGGCTGGATGTCTCCATCCCGTTGTCCTCCGCGATGCCCCATTATCCCGGAGACCCGGTCCCGGAGATCAAACGGGTGCAGTCGCTGGAGGAGGGGGCGGACGCGAATGTCACCCACCTGTCTTTGAGCGCGCACGCGGGGACGCACGTGGACGCGCCGGTGCACTTCTTCTCGGGGCGTGCGGGCATCGACGAGATTCCGCTGGAGGCCACGATGGGCCGGGCGCGCGTGGTGCACGTGCCGGGGGAGGGGCAGGTGCGCGCGGAGGCGCTGCGGGCGTATGAGCCGAAGCCTGGGGAGAAGTTGTTGCTGCGCACGCGCAACTCGGACCGGCGCTGGTGGGAGCTGCCGTTCCAGGAGTCCTTCATCGGGCTGACGAAGGAGGCGGCGGACTTCCTGGCGGAGCGCCGGGTGGGGTGCGTGGGGGTGGATTACCTGTCGGTGGCGGGCTTCCACGAGGACGGCCCGGGGGTGCACCGCACGCTGCTCGACGCGGGCATCTGGATCATCGAGGGGCTGTACCTGGGCGAGGCGGCGCCGGGAGACTACGAGCTGGTGTGTCTGCCCTTGCGCGTGGCGGGCTCGGACGGGGCCCCGGCGCGTGCGCTGCTGCGCCCGTGGGCGCGGGGGTGAGGCCTACGCCTCGCGCTTCTCCAGCGCGCTGAGCCGCTCCAGGAAGGCGCGGCCCTTGGCCGGGTCCGTCATGTGGATGAAGGCGGCCATGCCCTTGAGCTGCTCGAGCGTCTCGCCCTCCTTGCCCGGCTTGCCCTTCTCCCGGTTGTGCAGCGCCGCCCGCAGCTGGCGCACCACCTCGCGCGGCACCCGCGCCGCGGGCTGGCCCTTCGCGGCCTCGTTCACCACCAGCCCCGTCACCACCTGCCGGTTCCCCGGACGCATCACCCGCGTCTTGTCCGGGTGCACCCGGAAGCCCTCCGCCTCCAGCACCTTCTCCACCCGGGCGATCAGCACCGCCACCGGTGCCTCCGTCTTCCCCCGGCTCTTCTTCCAGGAGAACGTCATGTCGTCCGCGTAGCGCGTGTACGTGAAGCCCAGCCGCCTCGACAGCGCCGACAGCCGCTTGTCCAATCGCAGGCACAGCGCGTTCGTAATCCCCGGAGACGTCGGCGCTCCCTGCGGCAGCGCGCGCGGCCCCTTCGCCACGTACAGCGTCTTGCCGCGGAACTGCACCACCTCGCGCGGCGCCTCGGTGGCCATCAGCGCGAGCAGCGTCGCCGTGCCCTCCGCCAGCCCGCCCTTGCGCAACAGCCCCTTCACCCGCTGCCACGTCACCGAGGGGAAGAAGTCCTTGATGTCCATCTTCACCACCACGTCCGCGGCCTTGTGCGCCAGCGCGTTGGTGACGATGGAGCGCCCCGCCACGAAGCCGTGCGCCGCCCCGTGCACCGGCAGCCGCTCGACGACGTTGGCGAGCACCCAGCGCTGCGCCTCCTTCAGCTCCTTCTTCGGCGAGGTGATGGTCCGCTTCCCACCGTCCCGCTTGGGAATCTCCCAGCTGCGGTAGTGCGTCCCCGTGTCCACCTCGCGGTGGTAGGCGAACCAGCGCAGCCGCGACACGCTCAGCCCCAGCGCCTTCGCGAGCGTCTGCGCCGACTCCAGCTCCGGCAGCCCGTTGGACTTCGCCCGCTCCTCGCGGTCCTTCAGGTCGAACTTGTCCGGGCCCCCGGCCTCCTCCCAGTGCACCCCCGCGCCCAGGTGGTGGATGTGCGCGGTGCGCCACGCCTCCCACGCCAGACGCTTCAGCGCGCGGCGCTCGGCGGCCTCGGCCTTCTTCTTCTCCTTCCAGGCCGTCTTCTCTTTTTCAGAGAGTCCGCTCGGATCCTCGTGCTCGGGCGCGAGCCCCTTGGCCTTGAGCTCGGCCTCGACCCACGCTTCCTGGCCGCCGGCCTCCTCAATCGCCTTCCACCGGGCGAGCCGGGCCTGCTCCTCGCGCTGAGAGGCATCGCGCTGGGCCACGGCGTTGGCCGAGGGGGCGGCTGGAGCGGGAGAGGGCACGACCACGGGGGCCGCGGCGGGGACGAACGTCTCGAGCTTCGCGGTCATCACAGCACCTCGTTGATGCGAGGAGGCGTCAGGGGGGGACGGGGCGGCGCGAGCGGTCGAGAGAGGCCTGGAATCACCACATGCTCACCTGGGGCACGGTAGCCTCACCGGCTCTCCCCGGTAGAGGGGTCTAGGCCTCTTGGGGAAACGGCGGTTGCGTCGTTGGCTCAGCTCCCCGAGAGGCCTAGACCCCTCTACCGGGAGAGAGCCAAGAACAGGCTACCTTGCGGAGAGTGTCCTGCATTGCTTCCAGAGCGGCGCAGCGCCGCTCCCGCGCTCGAGGCGCGAAGGCTGATGCTTTCCGGACCTCTCTCGACCACTCGCGCTACCTGGCGCGTCTGCCGTGCGTCGTCGCGTCCACCCCTCCCGGCCGCGAGGGTCGCGGCCAGATGACGGTTGGGGTTTCTACACCATCCCGCAGGCCGAGTCGATGAACGGCGTCATTCATTCCACGGGCGCAGGGGGGTGAGGAGGCCGGCCCGGGCGAGGCGCTCGGAGACATCGCGGGCCAGGGCCACGTGGGCGGGGTTGGAGGCGGTGAGGCGCTCGGGGGTGAGGATGACGAGCGTGCCCTTGTCCTCCACGGGCTCGGTGTGGACGGGAGAGGGCAGGGGCGGCAGGGGGCCTCGGCGGTGGGAGAAGTACGTGAGCCAGCCGATGAAGGTGCCGCCCTCGGTGGATTCCGGTGCCACCCGTTCGTGAAGCTCATGGGAGGTGGCGATGCCCCACTCGGGCTCGAAGGCCACGGCCATGGCCCGGAGTATCCGCGCGAGGATGGGGGCTTGGAGCACGCGCTCCGCAGCGGGCCCTTCTGCGGGTGGGTTGAAGAGGCACAGGTTGGAGACCCAGACGGATGCGTCGCCACAGAGAAGCGACATGCTGCTGGCTGCTTCGTGGAGTTCCCCATTCCAGAGCCTCAGGGAGAAGCCTTCACCAGCGAATCGTCCTTCTTTCCATTCTTGTTGGCTGAACTCCGTTGCAATGCTCGCTGCATCGAGCTCGCAGCGATGCGCCAGCGCTTCCTCGAGGGTCCAACCCTTTTCGAACCACTGGGACAGGCTCGGGTCACATGGAGCCAGCAGCCGGAAAAAGGCCTCGGTACGCCGGGCACATGCCTCGGCGGTCTCTCGCCTCGCCAGCCAATACGTTCCCAAGTAGTACGATTCGTCCATTCCTACCTCAAGGGTGTGTGAGCGGAGTGTGAACGACCTTGATGGTGCCAAGCGCTTCTCTCTGGAAGATCTTTCGCAGGAGGTCGGCTACCTCGCGTTCGGCGATGTGCCACCGAATGGGAGTCCCTTTGGCGGCCCTGAATTGCCTCGGCTCCATCATCACCCTTCGTGACACCTCCCCGGACGCTCGAGCCGGCTCCGGGCTTCCGGCGGGTGCTGGACAGGAGGACCCCTGCCCTCGCTAGACTGCGCACCCGAGAGGTAAGGTCATGGCCACGCGAAAGATCATCCGACCCGCAGCGGCTGGTAACACCGGAACGTCGGCGGCGCCTGCCACGGCATCCGCCGCGGCACCCGCTCCAGTGCCAGCGCGTACCCCCCAGCTCCCGGATTTCGTCGAGCAGCTCAGGAAGCAGACCGACTCCGCCCGGGTCCAGAAAGCGACCTCGATGCTCCAGAGCGATCGCTTCCAGCTCTTCGACGAGGTGACCGAGGAGCACGTCACCGGCGTCGTCAAGAGCCAGACGGACTACTCGCTCTTCTACGCGTGCAAGATCGACAAGCATGGCAACTTCATGTGCTGCACGCAGAACCTCAACCGCTGCGGCGGCCTCAGCGGCAACAAGCCCTGCAAGCACATGCTCGTGTTGATGATCGGCTTGGTGCAGGGCGGGAAGATCGACGCCGCCCGGCTCTCCGCGTGGACGAACGCGGCCAAGGGCAAGAAGCCGGTGATCGACAAGGACGCGATGAGCGCCACCTTCGTCAAATACAAGGGCGCCGAGGCCGGTGAAATCGAGTGGCGCCCGACCGAGACCACTCCTGAAGACTACTATGCCTTGTAGCCGGCTCGCCCGATGAACAGCCTCGAGGAGGTCGGACAGGAGGCGGACACGCTCCGCACGGAGCTCGAGCAACTCTATGTGCGCGGCCTCGCGGCGTCGTCCGCCGCGGACTGGAAGAAGCTCGCATCGCTCGCCGAGCAGTGGGAGCGCATCGGCGCGGGGCACATCGCGTCGCGTCTGATGGCCGCGCTGCGGGCCGCCGAAACCGGCACGAAGGACGCGCCGCGTGCGCTCCTCTCCGCGCACACCAGCCTGCACGTGTTCGAGCGCGTGCTCAGCCTCGAGGCCGCCGCCGAGGCGTGGGCCGCGGCTGTCGCGGCACGGCGCGAGGAAGGTGAAGAAGGCGAAGCGGACGCGGCCCCGGCGGCCTCCTCCCCGCCCGCCGTGAAGCCGCCCGCCGCCGCGCCCCCCATCGAGGATCCCAAAGGCGCGCTCGCGCTCCTCGAGGAGCTGTCACGCGCGGTCGAGGACCTGGTGCGCACGGGCGTCCCCGTCGCCACCGAGGCCACGCGCGCCAAGATCGATGCGTCCTTCAAGGAGGCGTCGCGCCGCAAGTTCCTCCGGCTCGGTCCGTCGCTGCGCTACGTCAACGACGATGTCGGCCGCTACCTCTCCGGGGACCCGCAGTTTTCCATCCGGCGCTTCTCGTTCTTCCTCCACCGCTCGTGGCTCCTCGCCCGCGGGATGGTGAAGGCGATCCGCGACAAGAACGACGCGCTGTTCGCGGCACTGGCCGCGGCCCCGGTGGCCGCACCGCGACCGGTCAAGTCCCTCGAGGTCGTCACGCTCGGCGTGCTCAAGCGCACCGTCGCCAGTGCGTACACGTTCGAGTTCAAGCTGCGCATCGTGGGCGCCTCGGAGCCGGAGCTCGTGGGGCGCAGCCTCACCTACAGCCTCGTGTTCGCGCGCAAGACCGAGGGCAAGGCGAAGGATCTCCCGGCTGAAGCCTATCTGCACCTGAGTCAGCCGCAGAAGTTCATGCCCCGGGTCTTCCGCCAGGACAAGGTCGTGAAGATCACCGACGCGGCGGTGATGCTCGACGAGCGCGGTGGCGGCCGGCTCGCACTCGGGCCCAAGAGCACCGTGACCGAGGGCCCCGCCCATACGGACTGGCCCCCCCTCTTCCAGTTCGACCCCGCCGCGGCGCTCGATCGCGTGAAGCGTTACACGCCGGGCCCGTTGGATCTCGCGGTCGAGCTGCAGGAAGAGGTCGTCGTCACCGGGGCCACGATGAGCAAGCAGCCGCTCAAGACCGGTGACGGCCGGCGGCTCTTCGCGCTCCGCGGCGCGGACGGGCTCTCGTTCGATGCGGTGATCCCCGATGGCCCGGACGGAGAGGAGCTCCTGCCCCGCCTGCGCGCGGCGCTCGAGCAGGCGGACAAACCCCTCCTCTATGGCATCACCTATTATGAGTTCGGCCGCATGATGCTCCTGCCGCTGTCCTTGCTCCACACCGGCTCCGCGGCCCCCGAGCCCGAGTCCGCACCCAAGGCCCCGGCCGCGAAGAAGAAGGGCACCAAGGGCGAGGGCAAGGCGAAGGTGAAGAAGGACGGCCTGGAGCATCTCATGCTGAGTGACAAGACGTTCGATGTCTCCGCCCTCGTGGGCAATCTGTTCTGAGGACCGAAGCATGGCGAGACCCTCGAAGAAATCCGAAGAGACCGCGGCCCCTCCCGTATCCGAGCTCCTCAAGGAGCCGGCGGAGATCAAATACGCCCAGGAGCTGGAGGCCCTGCGCCAGAACGAGCAGGACGAGGTCCCCGCCGCCTGGAAGCTGTCTCCGCGCTCGGTGCTGGCCTACATCGTCGGGACGAAGAAGCCGCTCACCGCGACCCTCAACGGCGCCCAGGTCGAGGTGCCCATCACGCGCAAGTTCTTCGGTGACGACACCATCGTCGAGCGGTCCATCGTGACGCTCGCGAGCGAGCGCGCGCTGCTGCTCGTGGGAGATCCCGGCACGGGCAAGAGCTGGCTCTCCGAGCACCTCGCCGCGGCGATCAGCGGCTGCTCGACGCTGACGATTCAAGGCACGGCCGGCACCACCGAGGAGCAGATCAAATACTCGTGGAACATCGCGCGCATCATCGCCGAGGGCCCCAAGCCCGAGAACATGATCGCCTCGCCGTGCATGATCGCCATGCGCAAGGGCGCCATCTTCCGGTTCGAGGAGATCACCCGCTGCGTGGGTGACGTGCAGGACGCGCTCGTCTCCATCTGCTCGGACAAGGCCATCGCGGTGCCCGAGCTGCCGGGGGATGCCATGGTGTTCGCCCGGCCCGGGTTCAACATCATCGCCACCGCCAACGCGAGGGATCAGGGCGTCAACGAGCTGTCCGCCGCGCTCAAGCGCCGCTTCAACTACGTGCACATCCCGGTGGTCGCCGACCAGAAGACCGAGGTGGAGATCGTCCGCACCCGCTCCAAGGAGTTGCTCGAGCGCTACAAGATCGCCGCCCGCGTGGAGGAGCCCGTGCTCAAGCTGCTCGCCACGGTGTTCCGCGAGATGCGCAATGGCGTGACGGCCGAGGGCGTCAACATCCAGAAGCCCTCCACCACGCTGTCCACCGCCGAGGCCATCGGCGTGGCGCTCGATGCCGCCATCCACAGCCGCTATTTCGGCTCGGGCGTGGTGGGCGCCGACTCCATCGGCCGCAACCTCGTGGGCTCGATCGTCAAGGAGGACCTCGACGACGTGAAGGTGCTCAAGGAGTACCTGTCCCTGGTGGCCAAGAAGCGCGGGGAGGGCGACGCGCAGTGGAAGGCCTTCTACGAAGCGGCCATCTCCGCCATCAAATAGCCGATGACCCCCGCCTCCCCCATCGCTCAGCTCCTCGAGGAGCTCGACGCCGGGCGCATCGAAGCGCGCGCGAACGCCGTGCTGGCCGAGCCCCTCCACTGGTTCCCGGTGCGGCATCACTCGCCCACGGTCGCCCGCCACGTCGCCCGGAGCATCCAGGCGCGGCGGCCGTCGATCGTCTTCATCGAGGCGCCCTCGGACGCCTCGGAGCTGGTGCCGCACATCGTCGACAAGAAGACGAAGCCGCCGATCGCGCTGTTCTCCTCGTACCGCGACGACGACAACGTGCTCGGGCTCGCGGGCATCGAGAGCCCGGCGCCCGACGTGCCCTTCAAGGTGTCCGTCTATTATCCGCTGCTCTCGTACTCACCCGAGTACGTGGCCATGCGCGAGGCGGTGGCGCTCGGGGCGCGCGTGGTGTTCATCGATCTGCCCTTCCGTGCCCGGGTGAAGAGCGCGGCCGAGCGAGGCCTCCAGGGGCCGCCACGGGAGAGCGGCCCGCCGACCCGGGATGACGCGCCTCCCGTGGCCGAGCACCCCGAGAGCCAGCCCGGCTGGGAGCACCTCGCGGTGGAGAGCAGCTTCTACCAGAAGCTCGCGGACGCGGCGGGGTACCGCACCTTCGACGAGTGCTGGGACGCGCTCTTCGACGTGCCCTCGCGCCACGCGGACACGGAGAGCTTCCGGCGCGACCTGGCCTGTTTCTGCGCCGCGGTGCGCGCCACCACCCCCCGCGAGTGGATGGAGTCCGACGGCACGCTCCTGCGCGAAGCGCACATGTGGAGCACCATCACCCGCACCCTCGCCGAGACCCGGACGCCGCCCGAGAAGGCCATGGTGGTGTGCGGAGGCTTCCACATCTTCCTCGAGAAGAGCACGGAGCCTGGCCGGGCCCTTCCGCCGGGCACCGTGTACAACTCCCTGGCGCCGTATTCGTACCTGAGGACGAGCTCCGGCACCGGCTATGGGGCCGGCAACCGCGCTCCCCTCTACTACGAGCGCCTGTTCCAGCACTCCGAGTCCGACCCCGCGAACGCGCCCGTCGCCGCGATGGTGGATCACGTGGTCGGCGTGCTGGCGCGCGGCCGGCGTGACGGAGAGCTCCTGTCCCCGGCGGACGCCATCTCGGTGACGCAGCATGCGCGCATGCTCGCGAGCCTGCGCAACCGCTCCGCGCCCATCCTCGACGACGTGCGGGATGCGCTGATCTCCTGTTGTTGCAAGGGCTCGCCGCAGGAGGAGGGCAGGTACCTGCTGGGCGCGATGAAGGCGGTGGAGACCGGCACGGCCGTGGGCCGCGTCACCCCCGCGCTCGGCAAGCTCCCGCTCCTCTACGACTTCTACAAGGCGCTCGACGAGCTGGACCTGGGCGAGCACGTCACCCAGGACAGGAAGGCCAAGGTCGTTCTCAAGCTGCAACAGGCGGAGGACGAGCGGCGATCCATCTTCTTCCACCGGCTCGCGCAGATGGGCATCCCCTTCGCCCGGCAGCTGAACGTGGACAAGGCGGGCACCCTGTTCACCGAGGAGTGGGAGGTCGCGTGGACCCCCAAGGCCGAGGCCGCGCTCATCGAGGAGAGCGTCCACGGCGACAGCGTGGAGTCCGCGGCGCTCGCCAGGCTCGACGAGGAGCTGGCGCGGGAGGCGGGCTCGGCCGGCGCCGTCGCGGAGCGCCTGCTGCGCGCCGTGAACATGGATCTCCCCGGGATGGTGCTGCGCCTGCAGGCGTCGGTGGGCGGGGCCATCGACGCGGACACACGCCTGGCTTCGCTCGGAAAGGCGCTGACGCACCTGGTGGTGCTGGAGCGTCAGGCCGCCCGGCGCCGTCTGAACAAGGACCTGCTCGACGGCCTCATCCAGCGGTGCTTCGGCCGCGCGTGCTTCGCCATGCCGAACGCGGCCAATGTCCCGCCCGAGGAGTTCGACGAGGTGGTGGCCGGGGTGAAGAGCCTCGCGGAGGTGCTCATCGGCGAGAAGGGCGCGAGCCTGGATCGCGACCTGTTCATCGAGAACGCGCGCACCACGCTCGCCGATTCGAAGAGCCAGCGCCTGCGCGGCGCGCTCTCTGGCGTCCTGACGGAGATCCGCGCGCAATCGCCCGAGGACCTCGCCGCCGACGTGGCGCGCTTCGCCAGGGCCCTGCCCGAGGAGATGGTCCAGTGCGGGGACTACCTGAGCGGCGTCATGGAGACGAGCAGGACGGCGTTGATGCTCGGCGCCGATGGCATCGTCCATGCCATCGACGAGCTGCTACGCGTGGCCAGCTGGGACCAGTTCCTCATGCTGCTGCCGCGCACGCGCGGCGCCTTCGAGGCCGTGCACGAGCGCGCGCGCATCTCGCTCGGGGACCGGGTCGCCGTGATGTATGGCCTCCAGGATGACGACGCGGCGGCGGTGACGAAGCTGGAGACGAGTGTCGGCGCCGCGCTGAAGCTCTCCGAGCTGGACGCGCGGGTGGGGGAGATCATGAAGGAGTGGGACTTCGCATGAGCACGCCGCGAAAGCCCGGGGCGCGGTCGCTGAAGGACTTGAGCGACCAGGAGCGCGGGCTGCTCAATCGTTGGAGGCTCGTGCTCGGCAAGAGCGCCGAGCAGAGCGGCCTGCACCTCTCGCCCGGCGTGGGCGACGGGGACTGCGAGGGCGCGGAGGAAGCGCTCGACTTCCTCTTCAACGAGCGGGGCGGCGGCTCGAGCGGCTCGAACCTCACGGTCCCTCGGTGGATCGACTCGGTGAACGAGCTGTTTCCCCGGCAGGCCAGGGAGGTGCTGGAGCGCGAGCTCGTCCAGCGCAAGGGCATCCGCCAGCTGCTGGAGCAGCCCGACCTGCTGGAGCGGATAGAGCCCAACGTGGAGCTCGTGAAGACGCTCCTGACGCACAAGGATCTGCTGACGCCCAAGACCCGGGTGCTCGCGCGCAAGGTCATCGACAAGGTGGTCAACGAGCTCAAGAAGAAGCTCGAGGTGCGGGTGGAGCAGGCCATCACGGGAGCCATCCGCAAGGACAAGCACTCGCCGAGGCGGGTGTTCAAGAACCTGGACCTCCGGACGACGCTGCGGCGCAACCTCAAGAACTGGAACGGCGAGCGGCAGAAGCTGTTGATCGACCGGATCTGGTTCCACGCGGCCGAGAGGAACAAGCGGCCCTGGCACGTCATCGTGTGCGTGGACCAGTCCGGCTCGATGTTGGAGTCGGCGATCTTCTCGGCGGTGATGGCGTCGATCTTCGCGGAGCTGCCCGGGGTGAAGACGTCGCTGGTGCTCTTCGACACGCAGATCGTGGACCTGAGCGACAAGGTCGGAGAGCCGGTGGACGTCCTGCTGAGCGTGCAGCTGGGCGGTGGCACCGACATCACCCGGGCCCTCGAGTACTGCTCGGGGTTGGTGCGCGAGCCCGCGCGCACCATCGTCGTGCTCATCACCGACTTCTACGAAGGCCGCTCCGAGGAGGACCTCGTGCGAGTGGTGCGGCGGCTGGTGGACGCGAACGTGCGCATGGTGGGGCTGGGGGCGCTCGGCTATGACGCGCAGCCTCAATACAACCGGAGCACGGCGGGCCGGCTGCGCAAGGAAGGGATGGACATCCTGGTGTGCACGCCGGAGAAGCTCGCGGAGGCGATGGGGAAGATCATCACCGGGTGAGGCGTGTGAGCCTCCCGCGAGCCTCTCCTGGTGACGCCTACACCGCCCCGCCCACCGAGTCGATGAAGCCCTCGGCGGCCAGCGATTCCAGGCGCGCGAAGTAGGCCGTGCGGGCCTCGCCGTCCGTGTCGAACCACAGCCGCTGGTGGCGCTGCTCGCCCAGGCGCGGGCCCCACTCCACCGACACCAGCTTGCCGTCCAGCGACACCCGGTACACCTGCTCCTGGCCCGCCTCGTCGCGCCGCACGTACGAGCGTGTCTCCGCGCGGATTTGAGCCCGTCCCTTCGGCGTCTGCCGCAGCGCCTCCTCCTGCGCCCGCTGCCGTGCGTACGCCAGACGTAGGGCGATCATGTGCTCGCACGGGCCCTCGCGCATCCCCGAGCGCCGGTACGGCGGGCAGCCGCAGCTCGCCTCGCGCACCCGGCCCTCCAGGTCCAACATGAAGCCGGGGAAGAAGCTGCGCACCGCCTCGCGGTCCACCACCTCGCCGCTCAGCCGCGTGCCCACGCCCACCACCTCGTGCACCTTGGTGAGCTTCACCTCGCCCGCTCCCGGGCCTCCGTCTCCCAGCAGCCGGTGCGCCCGCTCCTCGCGCTCGTTGCCGTAGCGGATGACGGCCTCGTCCACCGGCGCCGAGAGCAGCTCGCGCGGCCGGTACGTCCCCTTGGCGATGTCATACAGCACGCGCCCGCGCAGGCACTCGAGCTGCAACGCCCCGCGCACCGCGTCCTTCGGCGAGTCCGTCCCCGAGGCCAGCGCCTCGAAGCTCAGCGGGCCCTCCTTGCGCAGCCGGTTGCGCAGCTTCTCCGCGAGCCCGTCCGGCACCTCGCGAGGCATGAGCGCATCGAAGGCCGCCGCGCTGGACCAGCCGCTCTCCGTCCACCCGGTGAGCGCCAGCGTCAGCGTCGCTGGGCCGAGCTCAATCACCCAGAACACCGGCAGGCCGGGCCCGAGCATCTGCACGCGCACGCCCTGTGCATGGGGCAACAGCCGCGCGAGCGCCGCGAGCCGCTGCCGTCCGAAGGTGCGCACCACCGCGGGCGCGCTGCCCTGGTACTTCGGCCCGTGGCACTCCAGCACCAGCTCCCACGGTTCAATCACGAGCCTCGGCTGCATGCCGGGGACGAGCTCGAAGCGCAGGGCGCGCGGGGCCTTCTTCGCCTTCCGGGTGCGCAGCGCGAAGAGCAGGTTGTACAAATCAATCGGCGCCAGCGTGCAGGTGCTCGCGGGCAGCGTGGCGGCGGACTGCACCTGGAGGAAGCCGCGCAACCACGCGTGCGGCACCTCCACGTTGCGCGGGGCGCGGGACCCGGCGCCGCCGGGCAGCGCCACGTGGGCCTCCAGGGACACCGGCACATAGGTGCGCAGCCGGTCCACCTTGGCCAGCAGATCCGCGGGCACGTCCAGGAAGGTGGAGCCGTGCGCGGCCTCGCGGCCCTCGAAGAGCGCGTTGTCGAAGGACAGGCGCGCATAGGCGCTCTCGTCGCGGGAGAACACCTCCAGCGACACCTGGTCCGGATCCACGGTGAGGACAGGGTCCAGCACCGCGTCCGCCTTCTGCTCGCCCTCGAGCGACTGCTCCAGGAAGGCCTTCTGCGCCTCCCAGATTTGAGCCGTGGCGCGCTTGCCCTGCTTCATCAGGTACGCGAGGTACGCGGTCCGGTCCTTGCCCCGGTAGCGCAAGTCGCTGGCGAGGATGCCGAGCGTGGCGGCGAGCGCATCGCGGAAGAGGGCGGGCTCGCGCACCCTGCCGCGCACGCCCACGGTGCCACGGGAGCCCTCCAGGGCCAGCTGGACGTGCGAGGCATTGGCGCCAGCGTCCACGTCACTCGTGGTGGCGTAACGCAGCTCGACGGCGTGGTGGGTGGCGGTGCTCACGACGGGCTCCCTTCCTTCTGGTCCTTCCGGGCGCGCTCGGCGGCGCGGAGTGCACGTTTGTGGGCGCGGTAGGCGGCCTTCCGCAGCTCCACGGATTGCGACTTGTCGAAGGCCTGGCCGCGCAGCACTTCCGCGGCCTCGGTGCCGCCCAGGCGGCCCAGCGCGGCCCACGCATCCTGCCGCACCTGCTCATCCTTGTTCGTGGCGAGCGGGCGCAGCGGCTCCAGCTCCTTGCCGGCCAGCACCGAGGGCAGGGCCATGCGGCGCGCCTCGGAGGTGGCGAGCTGCTTCGGGCTGCGCACCGTTCCTCCCGCGGGGCCCGTGGCCACCGGGTCGAACGGCTGCACCGCCAGGGCCCACTCGGCGGCGCGCTCGGGGGCGATGCGGGCCAGGGCGGAGGTGGAGGCCTCGCGCACCCCGGCGTCCGGGTCGGACAGGGCGGCACGCAGGGCCTCGGGGGCGGTGTTCAGCCGGCCCAGCGCGCGGGCCGCTTCCAGGCGCACCCCGGCCGGAGCCTTGGCCTCTCCACCCTGGAGGATGTCCTTGCCCGCCTTGGCCAGCTCGCTCACGCCCAGGCACGAGCCCGCCCACAGCAGCCGCTCCCAGGCGGTCTCCACGGGCTCGCGCTTCGGGGCGGGCGTGGAGGCCCACTCGGAGGCCGTGCGGCGCTCGGCGGTGGCGATGGCACGGCCCAGCACGGCGCGGTCGTCGGTGGACCAGGCGCGCGAGGCCTCCTGCTCACCGGTGCGCGCGCCCACCAGCCACGCGGCCTCCTCGCGCGCGGAGGGCTTCTCGTGGCCGAGCAGGTTCGCCAGGGCTCCGGCGGGCAGCGACGCGCGCCGCACGAGTCCCCTGCGCAACCGCTGGCGCAGCTCCTCCTTGTCCAGCGTGGCCAGACGCGGGAGCAGCTGCATGGGGTCCGCCTCGGTGGCGAGGTAGCTGGCGGCGGGCTCGGAGATGTCCTCCTGCTCGCTGGCCACGGCGAGCAGCTCCACCCGGATGCGCTCCTGGGGGAACAGGGCGTCGAGCGCCTTGCGAGCCGCGGCGCGCAGATCGTCATCCCAGTCATCCAGCGCCTTGGCCAGGGTGAGCTCGGCGGCGGGGTCCCCGAGCTTGCCCAGCTCCTCGGCCGCGGTGAGGCGCACCGTGTTGTTGACGTTGTCGTCGGCCAGCAGCGTCTCCAGCCGGGAGCGCGCCCGCTCGCCGCCGATGGCTCGCAGGCCCCGGACACCGGCCTGCTGTTGCTCGATGGAGCGGCCCTCCATGGCGGCGAGCTCCACCTTCTCCTCGACGCGGCGGCGATCCTCGCCCTCGGGCAGCTTCGGGGCGAGCCGGCCCAGGCCCTCGAGGGCCGCGGCCACCATGCTCTCCTCCACGGGCGCCTCGGGCGTGCCACCGGCGGCCACCTGCTCCAGCTCGGACAGGGCGCGCGCGTCTCCGAGCGTGCCCAGGGCCAGCAGGGCCCGCTCGCGCTCTCCCTCCTCGCCCGCGCGCACGTACAGCAGCAGCGGGCGCAGGGCACTCGTGCGGCCCCGGGAGGCCACGCCCTCGGCGGCGGGCAGCATCAGCTCGCGAGCACCGCCGCGCAGCACCTCCTCCAGCGGCTCCACCTTCGCGCCCTTGTGGATGACGCGCGAGGCGTAGCCGGCCACCGACTCCATGCGCACCGTCAGGTCCCGGTCCGCGAAGAGGCCGGCGAGCAGCTCGTCCTGGCCCACGTCGTCGCCCTGCACCAGCTCGAGGGCGGCGGCCTTGCGCACGTTCGGGTCCGCGCTGCGCACGGCCGCGCGGAGGAAGCGCATCGCCAGGGCCATGTCGCGCTTCGTCTCGCCCTTCTCGTCCTTCTGGGGCGGGGTGGCCACCTCCATGGCGGCGCCCACGCAGGCGTAGCGCACGGTGGCGGCCTCGTCGTCGAGCTGCCGCGCGAGCGCATCCACGGCCTCGGGCCGGCGGGTGTGGCCCAGGGCCTTCACGAGGGCGAAGCGCTCGTTCTGCTCCGAGGTGGCGCGCAGCCGGGCGGCCAGGGCCCCCACGGCGGCGGCCGAGCCGAGCCGGGCCAGGGCCTCCTGGGCGCGCTTCACCGCCGAGGCGTTCTCCGAGCGCAGGAAGGCGGCGAGCACCTCCACGGCGCGGTCATCCTGGCGCCAGGCGAGCAACTCCGCGGCGCGCAGGCGCAGGTCCTCGTGCTCGCTGCCCGCCGCGCGGCCGAGCGCCTCGGTGACGCGTGCGTCGTTGGCCCCGGCGAGCCGCTCGATGACACCCACGCGCAGGTCCGCGTGCTCGCTGCCGAGCGCGGCCAGCAGGGGCTCGAGGCTGCCCGGAGGGCTGAGGCGCTCCAGCAGCTCGAAGGCGTACTTGCGCACGTCGGACAGGGGCGAGTTGAGCGCGGCGGCGAGGCGGCCCTTGGCGGACGTGCCCCGGGCGGCGAGCTCGTCCAGCGCGGCGCGGGCCACGTCCGCGGAGAGCGACGCGAGGGCGAGCGCCAGTGGCTCATCGGAGCCCGCGGGGTACAGCTCCTTGAGGCCGGCGAGGGCCGCCTTGCGCACGAGCTGGTGCGGATCCTCGAGGGCGCGCAGCAGGGCGGCCACGGCGGCGGGCGTGCCGGCATGGCCCTCCTGGGTGAGCTTCACCACGCGGTCCACGGCATCGCGGCGCACGCGGTGGCCCTCGTCGTCACCGGAGGACACCTGGCGCAGCAGGCCCACGTAGGCGCCGAAGGCGAGCCGGCGCAGGTGCTGCTTCTCGGCGGAGACGAGCGCCTCGGGCGAGGGCTCGGCGGAGGCGGCCTTGCCGGAGGGGGTGGAGAAGAGGCGGCGCAGCCAGTTGCGCGCGGGCTTCTCCTCCACGGGCCGGGCCTGGGCCTGGGGCGACGTCTCGGGCTTCCACGGCGCTTCCAGCGAGCGCGGGCGGGCCACCTTCGCGGCCTCGCGGAAGTAGTCGAGCGGCTTGTGGCGCAGCTGGAGCACCTGGGCGGCGGCGTAGCGCTGCTCGGGCACGTCGCTGGCGAGCGCCTCGGCGAGTCCCACCATGGCGCGGGCGCGCTCGGCCTCGGCGGGCCAGTCCTTCATGTCGCCGGCCTTCTCGGGGCGGGGCGGCTGGAGCACCTCGACGAGGTGGGCGTGGGAGGCTTCCGTCTCCGTGCGCAGCTCCAGGGCGCGGGCGGCGGCGTAACGCACCTCGGGCCGGCCGCTGGAGAGGGCGCTGATGAGCAGGTCGGGCGGCTCGCCCCGGCGCGAGGCGCGCAGGTCGCGGGCGAGGACAATCGCGAAGACGGTCTCCTGCACCTCGCGGGAACGGTCCTCCAGGCCGTGGAGCAGGCCGCTGTCGCCGTCGGGCCCGAGCGCCGCGAAGGAGAGGATGGCTCCGATGCGGATGGGCTGGTGCTCGTGGCGCAGGTTGCCGGTGAGGACGGGCAGGGCGCGGATGTCACCGAGGCGGGACAGGCCATCCGCGGCCCACGAGCGCACGGCGACGTCCGCGTGCCCGAGCGCGTCGAGCAGATAGCCCTCGTCCCCCCGGCGGCTGGCGGTGGCGAGCCCGCGGGCGGCCTGCTCGCGCACCTCGCTGGCCTCGTCCTTGAGGAGCGTGGTGGCGAAGAAGGACAGCAGGCGGCGCGAGCCGAGGGTGGCCAGGGCGCTCGCGGCGCGGTGGCGCAGCGGGGCGAGGAAGGCCGGCGGGTGGATGCGCTGCAACTCCTTGTCGGTGAGGAGGTTGCGCATCGGCTCGATGATGTCCTCGGCGCCGCGGGCGGCGAGCAGCTCGGCCGCGCGGACCTTGAGGGGCAGCTCACCGGAGCCGAGGCCCGCGAGCAGGGGGCCGTTCTCGTTCTTGATGAGCTTGTCGAGCGCCTCGATGGCGGCGAGGTAGACCTGCGGCTCCTCGGCGAGCAGCAGCTTGAGGAGGGGCGAGCGCACGGCCTCGGCGGGAGCCTGGGCGGCGTTCTTCGCGGCGAGGGTGCGCAGCGAGGCGTGGGCGGTGTCGAAGGCGGCCAGGTGCGGCTCGGCCTGCTCCTTGCCCACGTGCTTCACCCAGGCCTCATAGGCGGCCTGGGCCACACCGGCGTCGCGGTCCCCCACGACCTTCTTCAGCCGCTCGAGGGCCGGGCCCTCCTTGATGCGGGCGGCGAGCTCGTCCACGGCGCGGCGGCGCAGGTCGGGGAAGCGGCCGGCGAGCGCGCGCTCCAGGGCCTCCTGGGGATTCTTCTCGTTCCAGGCCCAGAGGGTGCGGAAGGCCTCGTCGCGCACCTTGGCGGACTCGTCCTCGAGCGCATCGCCGAGCAGGTGCACGGCGGCCTCGGAGCGCTTGCCCGTGAGCTTCACGAGCCGGTCGAGGCCCCGGACGCGCACGTCCTCGAAGGAGGAGCGGAGGGCGGCCTCGGCGGTGGAGAGGGGCGCCTCGGTGTCGAGCGTCACCACCGCGTCGAGGGCGGTGGCGCGCACGTCGGCGTTCTCGTCATCCAGCATCCACACGAGGCGCTCGCGGCCGCGGGCGTCCTGGAGGGCGCGGAGGGCCTCGGCGGCCTGACGGCGGATGGCGGCATCGGGCTCGCGGGAGAGTTGCAGCAGCGCACCGAGCGCCCGGGCATCCCCGAGCTGCGCGAGGCCGCGGGCGCCACGGACGGCGGTGTCGGGAGTGCGGCAGGCCATGGCGGCGAGCAGCGGCTCCAGGCTGGCCTCGGCGAGGGGCTCGCCGGCCTTGCCGGTGCCGGGCAGGGCGGCGCGGGCGGCCCGGGCCTCGTCATCCGTGGGCCGGGGCTTGCGGGCGAGGCGGCGCGCGACGTCCAGGGCGGCGCGGGCGAAGTCCTCGTCCTTCTCCTCCAGCACGTGGGCGAGCGGGCGGCGCTCCAGCACGCGCACGGTGAAGGCCACGCGGCGCACGTCCGCGTCCGAGTCATCGAGGGCCCGGGCCACGAGGGGCTGCAACTGGGGCGAGCCCAGCCAACCGGCACCGGCGGCGCGGATGAGCACCTCGGCGCGCAGGTGGGAGGTGCCGCGCTCGAAAGCCGTCTTGAGGGGCTCGGTGCTGTCCTGGGGGAACACCTCCACCAGCGCGTCCAGCGCTGTTGTCGAGACGGTGGCATCCGAGTCCGTCAGCTTGCTGGAGATGAGGCCCGGCACGAGCGGCGAGGTGCCCCCGAGCGTGGCCAGGCGGCGCAGTCCGGCGATGCGCGTGTCCGGGTAGCGCGAGTCGAGCGCGGCGCGCGGGGCGGCGAGCGGGGACTCCTTCTCCAGCGTGGCGAGCGACTCCAGCGCGGCGGCGCGGACGGCCGGGTGCTCGTCGTCGAGGCGCTCGCGCAGCTTCACGCGGGCGCCGGTGCGGCCGAGCCGGCCCAGCTCCTCGGCGGCGAGCTTGCGCACCTCGTACTCGCGGTCCGAGGAGAGCATCGCGAGGACGAAGTCGAGCGCCTCGGGCTCCTCGAGGGCGGCGGCCTCGCGGACGGAGGCCTCGCGCTTGGGGCGGTTGCCCTTGCGAGACTCCTCGAGCAGGTCGAAGCCGTGGGAGAAGGAGACGGTGTCGTTGGTGGGCTTGCCCTCGGTGTCCAGCTCGAAGCGGCGCACCGTGCGGTCCTCGCCACCGGCGTAGACGAAGCCGAGCTGCACCTTGGCCTGCCGCGCGCTGACGGGCGGAGCGAAGGCGAGGGCGTACACGGGCTTGCTGCCGCAGTCGAGCGTGCGCGGCTTGCGGCGCTCGTCCAGGCGCCACGCCTTCACCTTGCCGTCGTCACCGGAGGAGAAGATGCGGTCGGAGGCCTCCTCGCCGCGCTCGGGAGGGGGCGTGGGTGGGAAGAGGAGGGCGGTCACGGCGCCGGTATGGCCGGAGTCCTTGTCGCCGCGGACCTCGTGCTCGACGGCGCCGACGAGGTACCAGATGCGCAGCTTGCCATCATCTCCGGCGGAGACGAGGCGCCCATCGCGCGGGGTGAAGGCGAGCGCGCGCACGGCGCCCTCGTGGCCGGGCATGTCGCGGCGGGCCCCGTTGGCGAGCGTGAAGGAGCGCACCACGGAGTCGTCACCGCCGCACGCGGCATAGGTGCCGGAGGGGTCCACGGCGACGGCGCGCAGGGGCTGGGACGAGGCCTGCCACTCGTGCACGCGCTTGCCCTTGGCGAGCTCCCAGGCGCGGAGGAAACCATCGAGGCCCACGGTGAAGGCGCGGGCGCCATCGGGGCTGAGGGCGACGGCGGTGCAGGGGCCGCGGTGGGCGTCCTTGAGCTCGCGCTGCACGGAGCCATCGCCGAGCGCGCCGATGCGCACGGAGCCATCGGCGCAGGCGGCGACCCAGCTTTCCCCGGCATGGGCGAGCCCGAGGACGGCGGCGGGCAGGTCCACGGTCCAGGCCACCTTGTTGGTGGAGGGCTCGTAGGCAGTGAGGCGGCTGTTGGAAGCGGCACGGGAGCCGCCGACGAGCAGCAGGCGCGGGGTGGCCGCGAGCGCGCGGACCTTCTCGTAGTGGCCGATGGAGAGTGAAGCCATACGTCGGAATCCTCCGGTCGGGGGGGTTTAGCACAGGAGCGGCCATCTACTTCCGCCGTCCTTCAGGTTTCCGCGCCTGTCCGGCAACGTGTCCCGGGTGCGACTCACGGCCGGGTGGTTTCATCGATTGAGCGGGCTGGCGCTCCTGCTGTGGCTCACGGGATGCGCTGTGCAGTCCCCGGCGAGGGCTCCTCGGTGGTATGGGCAGAGTGGTCCTGTCTCCGCTGGGGGCTTGCCGGGGACGGTGAGCGCCGGGGCTCGGACCATCGAGGTTGACTTCGAGGCCGCCACCAGCCGATGACCGACAACATGAAGGGCTTGCTCCTCGATAACCGATGGGCCCCCATCACTTCGGAGATGGGATTTCTGGAGACCGGTGCGGAGCATGCCGCCCGTGCCTTCGCGGCATGGCAGGCAGGGCTGATGGCGCCCCGTGGCATTGCCGTGGAAGTACGCCCGGTTCCGGGCTCCCTGGAGCATGCCCTCTCGTCCCTGCTGCCCCTGACCAGCCCGGAGGCACGGCGAGACCTCTTCATTCCGACACGAAGCCCCTGGACGGCGTACGTCGAGAACGGGTGGGGTGGGACCGATGCCGGGAGTGTCATGTCCTATATGGCTCGGACGCTGGGCTGCCGGGGCATGCGGGTGGTCGCGGTGCCCCACACCTTGCGTGGCGACAAGGGGCGCTATGGGGCCGTGATGTTCGAGCTGTACGGACCCCAGCAGACGCACTGGCTCAACTACTTGCGCACCCTCTATGTCTCCAACGATGGAGGCAAATGGGTGTTCGGCCAGTCCGGTGAGCCCCTGCCCTTCGAGAAGCTGGATCGCTACCAGGCGCGCAGGCTGCGAGACCGCTTCACCTTCGACATGCTCAAGGAGTACCTGCACCACCTGGGGCTGTCCCCCTTCGAGGAGGACTTCTACCTGCCCCAGGGTGCTCCCGCGTGGCTCGTGGAGAAGACGGGAACCTTCGTCCCCGCCCAGACGGAGTACACCCTCGCCCAGGCCCGGCAGGACTTCTGACTCCAGGCACGCGGCCTGCCGTCAGAGTCCCCCGAGCTCCACGCCGGGGTGCGCCGCGCGCAGCCTCACCAGCGAGGACAGGCAGCTCTGCCACTCGCCCTTGGCCAGCGAGCCGGTGAACTCACCGAGCACCGGCGTCACCACACGGGCGAAGCTCTCGTCTTCCAATCCCAAATCACGCACCAGCTCAATGACCCGGCGCTTGGCCTCGCTGGCGGACACCCGGCGGACCACGTTGCCCTCGCGGCCTTCCTTGGAGCGCCCCGGGGGCAGGCCGAAGAGCATGCGGCGCAGGAAGGTGCGCAGCGCCTCCACGTTGGCGAAGCGCTCGGTGGCGGCCACCGGAGACTCCGCGGCCCCCGACGGCTTCCACCCCTCGGGCAGGTGCAGCGGGCGGTGCTTCTCCCAGAGGAGGCGGATGGCGAAGAGGCCCACCTCGCGGTCGGCGCTCTCCATCAACCATGCGAGCCGCTCGGGCCCGCCCAGGCGCGCGTAGTGGCGGCGGATGAGCTCCACGGCCACCTCGCGCGTGGAGCGCTTGGTGCTCTCGGTGAGCGTGAAGACCTTCACGGGGTCCAACTCCTCGGGGGTGAGGGTGCGGCGCTTGTCGGCCCCCTCCTCGCCCGCCTCGAGCAGGGCGTCATAGGCGAGGTTGCGCACTTCCTTGGCGTTGGCCTCGGCCAGCTCGTACACGCGGGTGTGCCAGCCCCAGGCGCGCAGCTCCACGCGCGTCACGGCGAGCGCGAAGTGACGCACGTCATCACGGGCGTCGAACAGCGCGGGCCACAGCCGCTCGGGGGTGTACGCGTTGCGAGGCGCCTTGGGCTTGAGCTGGTAGGACTTGGACTCGGGCTGCTCGGGGCCGATGACGGGGTGGTGGCAGCGCAGGTACGTCTGGGCGAACGTCCGCACGGGCGCGGGCTGCTTCGCGCCGAGCGCCAGCTCGAAGAGGCGCTCCAGGCCCGCGGCGGCCTCGCCGGACTCGCTGAAGTCGGCGGGCGACACGTTCTCCAGCAGGTAGCGGTGGGCGAACTGGTGCAGCGTGGGGTCCGCGCGCCGGGCGAGCGCCAGCAACCACGCAATGCCCACGTCCCTCGGCGCGAAGAGCTTGCGGTTGCCGAGCAGCTTGAGCGCCACCTCGCGGTACTTCGCGTTGAAGACGAGCCCCTTCACGCGCTCCACGTCCAGGCCGGGCAGCGCCTCCGCCTCGCCGAGCCAGCCGGAGACGGTGTCGCCGAAGTTCGGGTGGATGGCGCGGTCCAGCAGCCAGTCGGCGCCGATGTCCGCCGGCTTGAAGGCCTTGAGGGACTCGAGGGCCAGCTCCTCCACGTCGCTGCCGTAGGACTCCAGGCGCGAGTCATCGAGCAGGGCCTTCCAGAAGGACGGGGGCAGCTCGCCCTTGCCGTACTTGGACTTGAGGTACTTCGTGGCCCACTCCATCTGCTCCTCGTCGCCGAAGAGCATGTCGAAGAGGAACTTCTGGGTGAGCTCGGCGCGATCGAAGCTCTGCTCGAGGGCCTTGGCGGCGAACTTCGCGGTCTGCTTGTGGACGAGCAGCCGGCCGAGGAAGTCCGGGCCGAGCTCGCGCGGGTTGCGCTTCTCCAGCACGGCGGCGGCGAAGGCCTTCACGTCGGTGTGCTCGCCCTCGAGCAGCCCGGCGAGGCGCTCGGGCGGGAGGTCCTGCGCATGGGCGCGGGCGTACTCGATGGCGTAGGTGCGCGCCTTGTTGCTCTCGGAGACGAGCAGGGCGAGCACGGCCTCGTGGAGCCCGAGTCCGCGCAGCTTGCCCTGGTGGAACTCGGGGGAGCCCTGGAGGGTCTCCACGAGGAAGTCATGGGCGCTGGCGAGCGGGCGGCGGGCGAGTCTGTCCAACCAGGCGGGGGTGATGTTGCTGCGCAGGGTATCGGGGAAGTCCTTGCGCAGACCCTGGATGGCGAAGCGGGCGGCGGGGTCCGACTGGCAGGTGTCGAGCAGCCGCATGAGCGCATCGGGCGAGCGCTTCCACGCGTCGGTGAAGGCGCGCTTCTTCACCATGTCGCTGGGGGGCTCGATGGAGAAGGAGTTGGCGGAGTAGTTGCCGTTCTCGTGCGCCCAGATGTGGTTGGAGAGCCAGCACGAGCGCCAGGAGGTATCGGGCTCGTAGTGGCGGAGCACCTCGATGGCGAACTGGGGGTAGAGCTCGGGGACGGCCATGCCGAGCTGGCGCAGGTAGCGCCAGGCGCGGCGCTGGAGGTAGGTGAGGGTGCCGCGGGAGACGTCGCGGGAGCGGTAGGACTCAGAGCGCTCGGTGTCGAAGCGCCAGGCGAGGACGCCGAACATCTCGGCGTCATGGCGGGCCTCGGCGAGCTTGTAGATGCGCTTGAGGCCGCCCCAGAGGCCGAAGCGGAGGTCTGCCTTGCGGGCGAGCGCGAAGAGGACGGCGCGGGAGGCGCTGGTGTTGCGCTCGTAGAGGGAGACGAGGAGGTCCGCGAGGGCGAAGCGCGCGGGGAGGGGGACGTCCTTCTGGGCGAGGTAGCGCTGCCAGGCCTCGCGGGCGCCGGTGTGGCGGGCCTCGGCGCTGTGGCGGGACTGGGACTGGCGCAGGAGGTTGAGGAGCCCGTCGAAGGCGAGGGCGCCCTGGGGGAGTTTCTCGGGGACCTTGTCGGGCTGCTCGAGGAAGGCCAGCACGGCCTCCGCGAGGTCGGGCGCCTCGGCCCGTGACAACCGCTCCAGATCTGCTGCCGTCAGCTCGTCGCTCGTGGCCATCGGGCGGACGGGTCTAGCACAGGTGAGCAGTCGACCAGCGCGGATGAGCCCACCTCGTCGGGATTCAAGCGCTCCGGCCTCGACGCTTCTCTCTGTCAAGGGCGAATGCACTGACCCGAGGGGCTCCTACATCTGCACACCTGGCGGAGGAGCACGAAGGGGGCGTCGAAAGGCGGCAGAGGCCGTAAGCCTAATTGATTTTCGGAGGGATGGGCATTTTATAAGCACTTTCACTCAAGTCTAACTTTTTTGGGGTCTCTCATGCCCGAACTCACCCAGCTCGATCGCCTCTTGGAGGAGGGCCGGAAGGTCGAGGGGTGGACGGCACTCATCGAGAGTTCGCCTGCTTGCCAGCTCTGCCAGAAGGAGGGCAGGTCCTCCCCTGCCGTCGTCGATGGACGGCTCCGGGACTCGGGCCAATGGGCCAACATGTGCCGGGCGCACCTGGCCGAGCGAGGCGAAGGCATTGGCCCGACAGCAGGTCGGGTCCTCATTCCGACGGGACCGGCGAACCACATCGAGCCGCCCCAGGGGACGGCGCCCATCGGTTATGCGTGGCTCATCTCCGAGTTCGCATTGGCGGTGCTTGCTCCGCACCGGCTCAGCTTTCTAGGGACGACGAACGTCCGCCGTGAAATCCACGATGAGTCCCAGACCCGCATCGTGTTCCCACCCGGGTACGCGCCTGGGCCACGCACCATGGACCAGCTGGAGTTTGCCCTGAAGCATGAGGGCCTCAACCTCGAGGTGCTGGCGACCTTCTTCCGGCGCGTGGATCGAGAAGCCTTCGAGGCAGAGCTGGTGGACGCGATTCGCTCACAACCCCTGGGACAGTACCGTCGGCGGATCTGGTTCCTGTACGAGTGGTTGACCGACCGTCGGCTGCCCGTCTCGGATCTCAGCAAGGGAAACTACATCTTCCTGCTCGATCCAGAGGCCTATTACACGGGAGTTCCGCAGCGTTTCCGGCGGCAGCGCATCGATGAGAACCTCCTGGGCGACCGGAACTTTTCTCCGATCGTCCGGCGGACGGAAAAACTGGCGGAATTCGAGCGCAAGGACATCCGAGCCAGGGTTGCCAGCATCGTCGAGCAATATGACCCTGACGCCCTGCACCGTGCGGCGGGTTATCTCTACACGAAGGAGACACGCTCCTCGTTCGCCATCGAGGGTGAACGCCCAAGCGCGAACAAGGAAGAACGGTTCGTCGCACTGCTCCAGGGTGTCCCGAAACTGAGCGCACTCTCCAAGGAGAAACTCGTCCAACTCCAGGGCGCGACAGTGGATCCCCGCTACGCGCGTGGGGATTACCGCGACGACCAGGTCTATGTGGCCATGCCCTTGGGGCTGACGCGCCAGCGAATCGAGTACATTGCTCCCAAGCCCGGTGACGTGCCTGGACTCATGTCTGGTCTGCTCCACTGCATGGAACGGATGGCCAGGTCCATGTGCGATCCGGTTGTCGATGCGGCCGTCGCGTCGTTCGGCTTCGTCTTCATTCATCCCTTCCCGGATGGGAATGGCCGACTGCACCGGTTGCTCATCCACTACATCCTTTCAAGGCGTGGGGTCACTCCTGGAGACTTCATCTTCCCGGTCTCAGCGGTCATGGAGTCGAGGCGAATGGAGTACGACAAGTGCCTGGAGAGCTTCTCCCGTCCGCTGATGAAGTTGCTCGACTACACCGAAGGTGAGGATGGAAAGGTCACGGTCCAGGGGGATAGTGCACCCTTGTATCGTTACTTCGATGCGACTCGGATGGCGGAGGATCTCTACCACTGGGTCTTCGAGACGGTGGATACCGAGCTTCAGCAGGAACTCGACTTCATCGCCCGCTTTCGCGAGGCGCGGAAGGCCATGGCGGAGGTGGTGGACCTGCGAGAGCAAGATGCCAACCTCTTCGTGTCGCTCTGCCGGCAGAATGGAGGGCGTCTCTCCAAGAGCAAGCGTGAGACCCGCTTCTCGATGTTGACCGATGGGGAGATCGCTGGGCTGGAGAAGGTTGTCCGTACGTATCTCATGCCCACCGGGAAGGTGTCTGGAGCGAAGCAGGCGTCAGCCTCAGAGGAGGTAGACCCGGAAGCCGGGCAGCCTCGCTCATCGAAGCACACCTTCGTTTCTCGTACCCGAGGGTAGTCTTTCCACCGCGCCGGAACCCCGCTGTGGCTCTTGCATTTGCTAGTGTTCGGGCATGAGTTCAACCCGCATCACCCGCCACGTGAATGCACCCCGCGCGAGCGTCTATCGCGCGCTTGTCGATGCGCGCGCGGTCTCGGCGTGGAGGGTGCCGCCCGGCATGACCAGCCACGTGCATGTGTTCGAGCCCCGCGAAGGTGGCTCGATCCGCATCTCTCTCACGTACGACGCACCGACCGGGACCGGCAAGACGACCGCGCACACCGACACGTATCACGGCCGCTTCGTGAAGCTCGTGCCGGACGAGCAGGTGGTCGAAGTGGTCGAGTTCGAGACGACGGATCCCGCGCTGCGCGGCGAGATGACGCTCACCCTCTCGCTTGCCGATGCAGAGGACGGTGGCACCGATGTCCTCGCCGTGCACGAGGGGGTACCGAGCGGCGTGTCGCCCGCGGACAACGAGCTCGGCTGGCGGTTGTCCCTCGAGAGACTCGCGGCGCTCGTCGAGGCGGGCTGATGCACTCGCGACTCGTCTCGTGAGCCGGGGCTCGCCCCGCGGAGCGATGCGGCGCATGTCAGGTTGACGTCGATGCGTAGAGTCCAGCGGCTGGACGGGCGACGGGCTGGGCCTGCAGGTGTAGAAGCGGGCGGGAGGAGACTCTCGCATGACGGACGCGGAGCGCGGCAAGGATGGGAGGCTGGGCCCTTATCGGCTCGGCAGGCGGCACGGGAGCAAGGGCTCGGAGGAGGACCTGGGCCGGCTCTACGAGGCGCACAACGTGCATACGGACAAGCCAGCGCTGGTGCTGGTGCCGGGCCCGGGCGAGTGTGGTGAGTCCGAGGAGGACTGGTCGGTGCGCGTCACGACCCGGGACCGGCCGCCCTACGTGGCACTGGAGGTGGAACAGGCGCCGGCCACGGGCGGGCTGGCGGGACTGGCGGGGCTCTTCGAGATGCTCACCCGCCTGATGGAGCGGGTGGAGTGGAGCGACGAAGCTCGCAGACACCTGACGCATCCGCCAGAGGGGCGGCTGAAGCGGTGGACCTCGGGTGCTCGCCGGGTGCTGGAGAAGGGGGCGGATTACAGCATCGAACTGCTCGTCGTGGCCCTGGTGCTGCTGATGATCGCGGTGCACGTGCAGGCCTACTTCGACAACCAGCGGAGCGAGCAGCACGAGGCCGGTGGGGTTGCCGTGCAGGTGGTGGAGGGGGGCCGCGCGCCCACGCTGGTGGACACGGGTGAGGATAGCCCGGCTGGCATCACCTATCCCCTCCCATCGAAGCCCTTCAGCGATCAGGCGAAGGCGCCGTGCCTGCCGAAAAAGGGGGAGGTGGAGATCAACGGCGGCTGTTGGAAGACCCTTGAGAAACGCCCGCCCTGTTATGAGGATGATGCCGAATACCAAGGCAAGTGCTACGCGCCGGTCTCGGCGCGCTCGCGGAAACCGCGTGAGCCGCAATCCATCCAACCGTGAGTTACAGCCCGCTCGAGCCGCATGAGAGACGCCTCCGTGTGCTCTCACGCGGTGGGAAACGCTTTCTCATGCATGCAATAGCAGACGTCCGTGGAGTCCATGCGCGACACTGCTGTCTGCCTGGAAACCTTCACGCTCACTCCGTCCTGGCGGGCAGGAGGCAGTAGGAACAGGGAGCACTACATCCCTCCTCGTCGCGCTCCGCGATCCTCAGAGGAGGCCGATGTGGATGCTCCTGGCCAGTCCGAATGCGTCTCCCGGTTGCGATTGCTCGTCGGGGTGCATGAAGGCGGGTTCAACGGCATCGACACGTACTCGGAGCAGGTCGCGGCCAGCGCCGTGGCGGCCGGGCACGAGGTGACACTGGCGGCCACGACGTCCGCAGCCTCCCGTCTCCGCTCGTGCCTCGGACTGGCCGGGGTTCGCATCCTGGAGCTCGACATCGCTCCTCCCGGCCGGGTGGCCCGTCTGGCGGCGCGCTTCTGGCCCCGCCTCGAGCGGCGCCGGCTGGAGCGCGGGTTGGCCTCGGCACTCGCATGCACCGGGCAGCGCTTCGACGTGGTCCACCTCAACCGCCCGGGTCTGGCTCCGGCCATCCGCCCTTTCGCGCGCCGACTTGTCTCGGCCGCGTGGTTCTACCCCCACGAGCCCGTGCTTCGCGCCGTGGAGACCTGGCGGCATACGCGGGGCGGCAACCTGCTGCGGCGGATGGTGATGACCCTCAAGTCGTTCTCCCACTACCTCGGCGATGTGGAGGGGTACCGCGCCTCGGACTGCGTCGTGGCTCCGACGCCTTCGCTCTCCGCCCAGCTCCGCTCCCAGGGCATCCAGGCCATGCTCTGCCCTCCGCCCGTCCAGGTGGAGCGCCCGAACCTGTCCCCGGCACACGAGGGGCGCGCGGAGGACCTCAAGAGGCTGCTCATCTGCAGTGGAGACCTCTCCCACCCGAGGAAGAACCTCCTCCTCGCCCTGGAGTCCCTGCGCTACCTCGTGCCGCGCGGCTGGCGGCTCCAGTTGGAGGTGATTGGGAAGAACCCGGAGCGGCTCCAGGCGCTGGCGCGCACCCTGCCGGAGGGCATCGACGTGCGCTTCACCGGGCCGCTCCCGGCGGCGCAGGTCCAGGCCCATATGCGCTCGGCGGATGTCTTCCTCTTCCCCAGCCTCTACGAGGAGTGGGGCTACGCCGCCGTGGAGGCGCTCCTGTGCGGCACGCCCGTGGTCACCTTCCCCGTCTATCCCTTCCCCTTCATGCTCGAGGGCGGGCTGGGGGAGATCGCCGGAGACCTGTCCGCGCGAAGCCTCGCCGAGGCCGTGGAGCGGGCCTTCCACCTGAATGACAGGTCCCTGCTCGCCAGGGCCGCCGCGGAGCGATTCGGTGGTTCCGTGGTGGCCCGGAAGCTGACGGAGATCTGGACCGCGCCACAGGCGTGAGGGGCGCACGCCCCCGGGTCATCGCTCCCAGAGCGTGGCGAGCTTCAACGGCAGCACCGCGAAGGGCTCGGCGTGCACGGTGGCCTCGCCGCTCCAGTGGCCCTGCCGGCTCCAGCGCCGCCGCTCCAGCCGGTAGACTTCCAGCGCCTGTTGGAGTGGATCTACCAACCACAGGTGGCTCACGCTTTCGCGGGCATAGGCCTTCATCTTCTTCTCCCGGTCCAGCACCGCCGTGGAGGGCGAGAGCACCTCGCACACCCAGTCGGGGGCCAGGGTGATGGCCGCGGTGTGCGGCATCTGGGGCATTCGTTCCCGGCGCCAGCCCGCCAGGTCTGGGACCAGGGCGTCCTCGCCCAGGTGCAGCTCGGGCTCGTACGCGATGAGCCAGCCTCCAGGTCCTCTCTCTCCGAGGTCGAAGGGTCCTCCCAGAAGCATTCCGAGCCGAGAGGCGGCCCGGAAATGAGGCGAAGCCGGGCGAGGGCTCACGTACAACTCGCCATCGACGATCTCCCCCACGCGGTGGGGGGGAACGCTCTCCAGGTCTTCGTAGGTGGCCTTGCGTCTCGACCCGCTCATGCCCGGAGCATGGGGAGTCGCGGGTGCTTCTTCAAGCTGCGTCCAGGGACTGTCGAGCGAGCCATGACTCATGGACACAGTCTACCCGTGACCTGTGAAGTCAGCAAGCCCAACCCGATGTCAAAGGTCATGTGGACCTGGCTCGTGAGTACGGCGAGCGAGCCGGGAGGCCATCGCCTTCCAGCCTCGGGGCTAGCGGGAGGCCTGGGCCTTGGCGAGCACGAGGTTGGAGTAGCGCGCGGTGATGCGCAGGTGCTTCTTGTAGAAGAGGAAGCCGCCCTCGGCGTCCACGTGGAGGGTGTCGAGCACCTGGCCCACGCCGGGCTGGGCGCGGAAGTCCATGCGCACGTCCACCCGGTCCGCCATGTCCGGCAGCTCCGTGGGACTGTAGACGAGCCGCAGGAGCTGGCCCGAGCTGGGGTCCACCACCGCCTCGCCCTTGTGGACGGAGGGGGCCCGGGTGTCATCGGCGCGGGGCTCGAAGCGCAGCCGCAGCGTGTGGGGCTCGCGGGGGTCCGGGCCCGCCAGCGAGAAGCGGTGCTGCGCCAGGTACGAGGCGGCGAAGGGCAGGTTCACCGAGTTGAACGCCGTGCGCACCTCGCCCTTGCGCTGGCGCTCCTCCAGGTCCTTGCGCAGGGCCTCGGTGGCGTCCTCGCCGTCCTTGCGCGCCTGGAGGACTTCCCGGTGGTGCTGGCCGTCCTTCACCGTGACGCGATCCACCCGCTCCTGGGTGTGCTTCACGTTGCCGTCCCCGTCCAGCTCCTCCACCCGCAGGGTGATGGTCACCTGCTCCACCTTGCCGGCGAGCAGCTCCTCCATGCCCCACGTCGTCTCACCCAGGCGCCGGGCGAGCACCTCGGCCTCCACGGTGGGCGTGGGGCCTCCCTGGGCCGCCACGGGGAGGGAAGAGAGCAGCAGACCCACCAGGGTGAGCGCGCGACACATGCAACAGGGCTCCTGGATGACCCCGCGTGGAAGCGGCGGGGGGCGGGGAAGATGCACCACGCCGCGCTCCAGCGGAAGTGCGGATTCCACGAAAGTTGTTCCGCTTCTCGCGGAACCAACTTCCCTCACCCGCCCATGGGCGGAGAGGCGTTGACGGGCTCGGGCGGATGGGTGGGCGGCTGACGCTGCTCCTGCTCCCCGGTGGGCCGCTGGCGCTTCTCGAAGGGCTCCAGCCGCACCGCGCGTCCCGTCTCCGCGGACTGGTAGAGCGCGCGGATGATGCGCACGTCGGCCAGTCCCTCCCAGCCGCTCGGCTCGACTTCGCGGCCGTTCAGGATGCAGTCGCTGAAGTAGGAGATTTCCGGGCCGATCTGATCGCGCACGGGCAGGGTGCGCTTCTTCTTGCCCTTCGTCTCCAGCTCCAGGGTCATCTTCCCCTGGTAGTCGTAGGCGTTCTCCAGGCGCAGGCTGCCCTTCGTGCCCACGAGCTGGTAGGTGCCCGTGGAGGCGGTGCCGAAGCTCACGTTGAAGGAGGCCAGCCGGTCGTCCGGGAAGCGCAGCACCGCGGACATGGCCTCCTCCGTCTCGGCGAAACGCTCGTCCCTGCCCCGGGCCCGGAAGGCGAACACCTCCTCGGGCTCGGCGCGGAAGAGGTAGCGCGCGGCGTTGACGCAGTAGACGCCGATGTCCCAGAGCACCCCGCCGCCCTTGTCCGCCTCCAGGCGGATGTTGGGCGCTTGAATCTGGAAGCTGAAGGACGAGCTGAAGAGGCGCGGCTCGCCAATCCTCCCCTTGCGCACCGCCTCCATGGCCGCGAGGTGGGTGGACTCGAAGTGCAGCCGGTAGGCCGTCATCAGCTTCACGTCGCTGTCCTCGGCGGCGCGAATCATGTCCAGGCACTGCCGCTCGTCGAGCGCCAGGGGCTTCTCGCACAGCACATGGGCTCCGGTCCGGGCCGCGCGCACCGCGTACTCGGCGTGAAGGGAGTTGGGCAGGGCGATGTAGACGGCATCCACCTCGGGCAGGGCGAGGCACTCCTCGAACTGCTCATAGCCGTAGACGGGGACGCCGTGGCGCTTGCCCAGCACGCGCTGCTTCCTGGGGTCGCCGGAGACGAGCGCCACCAGCCGCGAGTTCTTCTTCGCGTGTTGGAAGGCGGGGAGGATGGCGTCCTGGGCGAAGTGTCCGAGCCCCACCACCACGTAGCCCACCTTGCGCGCCTCCTGACGTTTTCGCCGTGTGTCCCGCGCTCCTGCCTGCTTCCCAGACGCCATGTGCGTGTCCTCCTGGAACCTGTCGGCGGGGCAAGCTCGGCATGGAGGGGGGAGGCGACAACCCACCCGGGGGCGAGTAGGGCTCCCGTGTCGGAGGGCGGACGGGGCGGCCGGGCTGGCATGTCTGCTACAGTGTGGGGGGACCGCTTGGAGGAGGTATGCGTTCACCCGAGAAGGGCCAGGAGCCCGGGACGGCGGCGGGCCGGATACGTGCGCGGTTGGACTGGTTCGTGCTCGGACTGGTGGTGGCCGCCCACGTGATGGCGGTGGTGTCCATCTGGGGCCAGTGGGAGCGCATCGGCATCATCACCGCCATGTTCCTGGGGGTGGCCTGCATCAACTTCGTCATCGCGCGGCGGTTTCCGCCCGAGCGGACGCGGACGGCCGAGGCCCTGCGGATGACGTTCAACCTGCTCGTCTCCATGCCCATCTACGGCCACTTCACCGGGTGGGTGCTTCCGGTGTGGATCCACCTGCCGCTCAACAGCCTGTGGGTGGGGGGGTTCATCGACACGCAGGCGCGGGTGCGGTTGCTGGTGTTGCTCTCGGCGGTGGTGGGCTTCGCGCTGTTCGAGGGGTGTCCGCCGGCCCTGCCGCTCACCTTCTTCGTGCTGTCGGTGGTGCTCGCGGGCATCTCGGAGGCGCGCATCCACCTCAACCAGCTCACCATGAAGGATTTGGAGCAGCGCAACCAGGAGCTGGCCCGGGCGCTGGCGGAGCTGGACCTGGTGCACCGGCGGGCCCGGGAGCAGGAGCGGCTGAGCAGCCTGGGCATGCTGGCGGCGGGCATCGCGCACGAAATCAACAACCCGATGAGTTACGTGAAGAGCAACATCCACACGCTCCATCAGGAGATGAAGGACCAGAAGGAGCTGCCCGGGCCGTTGCGCGAGTACGTGACGGAGGTGTTGCCGCAGACGTTGGATGGCATCAAGCGGGTGTGCTCCATCGTGGCGGACCTGAGGCGCTTCGCGCGGGGAGACCCCGAGGCGCTCGTCGAGTACGACCTGAACGAGGAGGTGCGGGCGGCGCTGCGCATCACCCGGAGCCGGGTGCTGCCGGAGTGCGACGTGGTGATTGAGTTGGGCGAGCTGCTGCCGATGCTGGGGCACCCGCGGCAGATTTCGCAGGTGGTGGTGAACCTGCTCATCAACGCGGCGCAGGCGATGAAGGGGCGGGGCACGGTGTTCGTGTCCACGAGGCCGGACGGCGAGGACGACGTGGTGTTGACGGTGAGGGACACCGGGGTGGGGATGGCGCCGGAGGTGGTGGCCAACCTCTTCCAGCCCTTCTTCACGACGAGGGCGGCGGGAGAGGGGACGGGGATGGGGCTGGCGGTGGTGCACGGCATCATCACGGCGCATGGGGGGCGCATCCGGGTGGAGAGCCAGCCGGGGGAGGGGAGCACCTTCACGGTGCGGTTGCCCCGGGTGCCGCCGATGAAGTTCATCGCCGCGCAGGAGGTGCCCGAGCCGCCGGGCGCCTCGACGATCCACGTGTTCCAGGGGCCGCTCGCGCGCGGGCAGCGCGAGGGCTAGGTGGGGAAGCCGGCCGCGTCCTCTGGAGAGGTGTACTGCTGGGGAGGGACGGGGAGGGGGCGGTGCTTCCAGAGGCGCGCGGCGGCCACGCCCCAGCCGGTGACGAGGAGGCCCTCGGCGACGGCGTCCAGCAGGTACACGGGCGAGATGCGCTGGGGCGAGTAGAGGAGGTCCACGGCCGCGAGCGAGGCGGCGCTGCCGGCGGCGAGGGACATGAGCTCGGGGTGGACGCGGCGGCGCAGGCCGGCGGCCAGCAGGGTGCCGCCGACGACGGCGATGAGCGCGCCCACGGTCTTCACCCACCAGCCCTCGAGCTTGGGGCCGGTGACGGCCTCGAAGCTGCGCAGGTGGACGATGGGCCACAGGCCGGTGGCGAGGTAGAAGACGCCCTGGGTGACGGCCAGTCCCGAGGCCATTGGCTCGGCGTGCTCGGACTCGAGTTGCTCGACTGCCTCCATGTGCTCCTCCGGTGCTCTGAAGGAGGAAGATGGGGATGGCGGGAGACAGACGCTCGCCCGTCCGCTGTGCATCCGAGACAGTGAGCCCTGGAGAGAATGAGCCCTACTCCGTCACTCCTCCCTCGCCCTCGGGGCGAGGGGAAATGGGCTCAAGACGGAAGAAGGCCCTCCACCGTGCGCAGGGCCGCGTCCAGGCTCGCGAGGCCCTCGCGGCGCACGGTGTCCATCGCTTGCCTGGCCCACGCCACCACCTCGTGCCGGTCCTCCTCGGGCATGCCGTGGAAGCGCCAGTCCCCCGAGCGGACGTCCTCGGCCACGTGCGCCGCCACGCCCAGGCTCCTCCCCACCTCCACCGCCCGCCCGGCCCGCGCCGTGCCCTCCCACAGCACCCGCAGGTAGAGCGCCCACTGTTGTCCGGAGATGCCCTCGGCCACCTGTTTGAAGCGCGACGCCGTCCACGCCGCCGTGCGCACCTCGAGCACCTGCAGGCCCGCGGCCGTCACCATGTCCCCGGCGGCCTCGGCCAGCACGGGCGCGGAGAGCTCCGCCCGGGCCAGCGTGGCGAAGCACAGCGACTGCAGGACGAACTGCGCTCCGGGCCCCACCCGCTGGGGCGCCTCCAGGTACGCGCACTCGCCATCCGCCAGGTCATCCGCGAGGTTCGCCGCGCAGGAGCAGAAGAAGAGCCCCGCCGCGCGCCGCAGCAGCACCTCGCGCCCGAGCCCCACCTCGGCCCCCGCCGCGTACAGCAGCGCCAGGGGCCCGGGCCGGCCCGCCTCCATCGCCGCCAGCACCTGCCGCTCGGCCTCTTCCGGGAGCCCGTGCCGGCGCAGCGCGCGCAGGGCCTCCTGGAAGATGGCGCCCGCGCTCATCCCAATTCCCGCGGGAGCAGGATGCGCAGCTGCGCTCCTCCGGTGGGCCGGTTGTGGCGCTCCAGGATGCCGCCACTCGCGCGGATGAGACACTCGGAGGTGTACAGGCCCAGCCCCGTGCCGTTCGGCTTGGTGGTGGACAGCCCCTCGATGGGCGCCTTCAGCCTCTCCGCGGGGAAGCCCGGCCCATCATCGGCGATGAGCAGCTCCAGCCGGCCGCTGTACGGCTCGGAGCGCGCGAGGATGTCCACCTTCGCGGCGCCCTGCTGGCCATTGCCCTCGCACGCGTTGAGCACCAGGTTCTCCACCACCCGGCGCAGCGTGGTGGCGCCCCCGCGCAGCAGCGCGTGCGTGGCCTGGTCCTCCACCTTCACGTGGATGTCCACGTCCGGGAAGCGCCAGCCGAGGCTCGAGCGCACCGACTCCAGCACCGGCACCAGGTGCACGTTCTCCGGCTCGTGGCTCACCGAGCGCCGCCCCTTCTGGCGGATCTCGATGACCATCTCCCGGATGCGCGCCAGGCCCTCGTTGACCTCGCGCACCAGCTCCTCGAACTCGGCGCGCGGCAGGGCGTTGCGCTGCACGCCCATGACCGAGAGCATGTCCGCCGCGGCGCTCACGCTCATCAACGTGTTGTTGATGTCGTGGTTGTACCCGAGAATCTGCACCAGGGCCTGGGACAGTCGGCCCACGTCGCGCTCCTGCTGCTCCAGCATCTGCGCCTGCACGGCGGCGCGCAGCTGCTCGGCCTCGGCGCGGGCCAGGTCGTGCTGCAGGGCGAAGGTGCCCGTGTACAGCTCGAGGAGCACGGCCAGCGGCCCCATGACGGCGAAGAGGGCCACGTGCTGCTCGGTGCGCGACAGCAGCGCCGCCAGCCCCAGCGCCACCGCCGAGCCCAGCGCGAGGAAGGGCTGCGAGGGCGCCACGCGGTGGAGCCGGCCGTGGTAGCCGGTGGTGAAGAGCAGCACCGCGCCGAACACCATGGCCCCCGGCATCTTCGCCAGGGCCATCAGCGCGGCCAGGTAGAACTGCAGGGCGCCCGTCCCCGCCACCAGGTACAGCCAGCCCCACCACTCCAGGCGCTGGCGGCCCCGGTGCAGCAGCGCGAAGACGATGCCCAGCACCAGACTCGGTGCCAGGCACGCCAGCGCCTTGGCGAAGGGCAGGTCGAAGAAGCTCTGGGCCCCGGGAGCCCACACCGCGAGCGCCAGCACCGCTGGGATGACCAGGGCGGAGCTCAACCACGCCTGCAGCGACGAGGCGGCCAGCACCTCCTGGGGGTCCTGCGAGCGCACCCAGCGCTTGAAGGAGTCGTGGACGAGTCGGCGCCAGCGGGGCAGAGGGCTCATAAGGTCGCGGTCAGATAGAAGCCCGCCGCCTTGTTGATGGCGTTGGCTTCCCGGCCCACCTGTTCCACGCGGCGCTTGAGCTCATGGAAGATGTCCGGGTTGCCCCGGTGCACCACCTTCACCTCCACCGTGCCGCCGGCCAGCACCTGGTGGATGGCCTCGAGGATGGGCATCACCTCGGGGCTGATCTCCAACGCGCCGTCGGGTCCTTCCACGGCGCCGAGCTCCTGGATGCGCATCAAGTACTCGCTGAGCGACGAAGCCACGTTCAATCCCACCACACGGGGCCCACGGATGTCGTTGTAGCTCATGACAGCATTGCCTCCGCCGGCCCAGGGAGCCGGACTGTTGTCTGTTTGATTCGGGGGGTCGTCGTCGGGGGGGAGGGTCATGAGCGTGTCGGTTGAGGGGTGGACAGCAGGGCCTCCAGCTCGCGGCGGCCGAAGGGCTTGGGCAGGAACCATTGGAGGCCGGGCTGCTCGATGAAGTCGGGAGGGCAGTGCGTGCCGGAGATGAGGACGCGGCGCGCCTGGGGGACCTGGGCCGCGGCCCAGCGCAGGAAGCCGGTGCCCGTCTCGCCCGCGTCCAGGTGCTGCGCGGCGAGGATGATGTCCACGGCCGGCTCCGCCTCGAGGGTGGCGCGGGCCTGGGCGGCGGAGGTGGGCCGGAGCACGTCATGGCCGAGCACCCGCAGGGTGCGCTCCAGTCCGCGGGACACCCGGTCATCCCCGTCCAGGACGAGCACCTTCATGGGGGCGTCTCCCGCTGGGAGGAGGAGGCGTCGAACCAGTTGGTGGGGGGCGCCAGGTAGAGGCCGCCGCTCACGGCCCGGGCGTAGCGGAGCAGGGCGTCCGGAGTCTGGCCGCCCACGCCGAGCAGCGCGTCCAGCGAGCGCTCGTAGTACTGCGGATCCGCCGAGGCGGAGACGAAGGCGAGGCCCTCCTCGCCCGTGTGGCGGAAGGGGAAGCCGCGGCGGATGAGGAGCTGATTCTCCCCGGCGCCGGAGGCGCGCGCGCGGTGGAGGTGGGCCTCGGCGGGAGCGTCCGGGACGAGCTCTCCGTCGGGGGTGCGGCCCACCACGCGCTCCCGGGCCTGGGGCTTGAGGCGGCCGAAGCGCTCCAGGTCCTGCAGGAAGCGCAGGTAGAGCAGCCAGGAAGCGCCGGCCAGGGGCCCCGAGGGCACGAGGGCAGCGCGGCGCACCTGCTCGCGGGTGGGGCGCAGCAGACCGTCGCGGAAACCGAAGGCGTCACGGCCCTCGCCGATGCGGCCGCCGAGCACCTCTTCTTCCAGGTACAGCACCGCCTGGGAGAGGGCGAGCACGCGGCGCAGGGCCCACAGCAGCAGCTCGCGGCCGTTGGCGCTCACCTGGACGAGCACGTGGGACTGGGTGGAGGGGAAGCGCGCGGTGGGGCCCTCGCGGGGCAGGAGCGCGGAGGCGGCGGGAGCGCCGGGGAGCAGCGAGGGTTGGAGGCCGAGCACCGTGTGCAGACCCCCGGCGGCGCTCAGCTCGGTGTAGAGCGCGCGGACCGTCTCCCGCAGCTGCGGGAGGGCCTCGTTGCGGCTGAGCCGGAGAACGGCAATGGCACTGAACGCGCCAGGCGCGTGAAAGAGCCCTTCTTGTGGCCGCATCTCTGTATCCCCCCACCCTCGCACCGATGCTCCGGCACGGAGGGTTGTGTGCGCGGAGGATTGGAGGCCGCCGCGCATGGACAAGGAGAACCCATGGGGTCGCGTGATGTCAAAGGGGGGGTGGAAGGAATGTCATCTCCGCGTCGTCTCACTTCCTCCAAAGGACGGATAGCTCCCATTCGAGTGCCTCGAAGGGCTCGGCGCGAACGCGGGCGGGGCCCGAGTGGGGCGTCATCGGGAGGTAGTGGGTTCCCGCTAGCCGGAACACCTCCAGCGTGCGTGTGTCCGGGTCCACCCACCACACATGCCGCACGCCCTCGCGCGCGTACACCGGCAGCTTCGCCTTGCGGTCCAGCACCCACGTGGAGGGAGAGAGCACCTCGCATACCCAATCTGGAGCGAGCGTGACGGCCGCCGTGTCTGGAATCTGGGGCATCCGTTCATGCCGCCAGCCCGCGATGTCTGGCACCAGAACGTCCTCTCCCAGGTGCAGCTCGGGCTCGAAGAACAGTCGCCAACCTCCAGGCCCGTTCCGCCCTCTATGGAAGGGTCCGAACAGCTCACCCACCAGCTCTGCTTTGGCCATTGCATACAGAGGCGCGGGCCGGGGACTGACATACAGTTCTCCATGAATGAGCTCTCCGACGACGTGCGCCGGGAGCGCCTCCAGGTCCGCGTAGCTCGCCTTGCGCTGTTGGCTTCCGCTCATGTCCGGAGTCTATGTCCTACTTTTGAAATAGGGTAGCCTTACCCCTCGGGACAGGTCATCCGGGTTTCCAGGAGCCGGGCCCCTACCCATCGTCCGCCCCTTCGTGGGGCAACCATGCGGACGTGCTCGGCTGCCGGCTCTGGAAGCACCGTCCATCTTCCGACCGGAGGAGGCGCGTCCATGGCGAGTCCCGGGCAGGTGAGCGAGCACGAGGCGCAAGGCGAGGTGGAGCGGGTCCTCCACGAGATGAGACAGACGCTGCGGGTGACGGGGCTGGATGTGACGGTGCGCACGTGGGCGGGCTTCGAGCGCTTCCTGGTGGCGATGTGGGAGGCGATGGGGCCGAACACGGAGACGCGGGCGTTCGAGTCGGCGGCGGACGAGGTGAGGGCGCGGGCGGTGGAGGCCGCCGAGCGTCTGGGCCGTCTGGGCGCGTGGGAGGCGGCGATGCTGGGCGAGAGCCAGCGCTACCACGTGCGAGGGGCGCTGGAGCTGTACCACTACCTCAACCCGAAGATGCTGGTGTTCACCTCGGCGGTGAAGCTGGCCCTGCAGGACGAGCGCGTGGGGACGCTCCAGCCGCTGGGGAGCGCGGAGCGGGTGGCGCGGGGGGCTCCGGCGCGGATGATGGCCATGGAGACGGTGGAGGAGCGGCCGGACGATGCGCGGCTGCGCGGACTCTTCGAGGACATCGAGGAGACGGTGGGGCCGCCCGCGTTGCCGGGAGAGTTCCGGGGCCTGGCGCTGTGGCCCGGATACCTGGAAGCGGCGTGGGAGCGGCTGAAGCCGCGGATGAGGACGGAGGAGTGGGCGCGAGCCTGTGACGCGCTGTTGGAGACGTCGCGGCGGCTGGCGAGGCAACTGCCCTACGAGGTGGCGCTGTCGAAGGAGCGGCTGGAGGTGCTGCGCGAGGACGCGGAGCTCATCCAGCGGGTGACGGTGCAGAGCGAGTGGCGGCTGCCGGTGCTGGTGCTCGGGATGGCGACGCTGGTGGGCGACGTGAGCGACCTCGAGCGGCGGTTGCCCTTCCCGGGGGAGGCGCGGCTGGTGCCGGACTTCGTGGTGGGGGAGGAGCTGCGATGAACTGGCGCGAGTACCAGGCGGAGCAGCGGGTGGTGGAGCTGGGCCACCGCTTCATCAGCTACGTGGACGCGGGGCGGGGCGAGCCGCTGGTGCTGCTGCATGGCATTCCCACGTGGGGCTTCCTGTGGAGCGGGCTGCTGCCGGCGCTGTCGCTGACGCACCGGGTGCTGATTCCGGACCTGCTGGGGTACGGGTACTCGGACCGGCGCGAGGGCTTCGACCGCTCCATCGCGCGGCAGGCCGAGGCGCTGGATGCGTGGATGGACCGGCTGGGCGTGCGGGACGCGGTGGTGGTGGGGCACGACATCGGCGGAGGCATCGCGCAACACCTGGCCATCCGCTTCCCGCGGCGCGTGTCCCGGCTGTGCCTGATGAACAGCATCTGCTTCGACTCGTGGCCCATCGAGATGATGGTGCAGCTGGGACACCCGGCGGTGGTGAAGCGGCTGTCGGCGCGGGCGCTGCAACGGATGTTGAGGCTGGCGCTGAAGCGGACGGGCTTCGCCACGGCTCCGCCGGACGGAGTGTTGGACGGGCTGCTGGCGCCGTACGCGACGGAGGTGGGAAAGACATCCCTGGTGCGCGACGCGGCGGCGCTGGACACCAACCAGACGCAGGAGCTGGTGCCGAGGCTGCCGCACATGGGCGTGCCCACGCGAATCATCTGGGGCGTGGAGGACACCTTCCAGCCGGTGAAGTGGGGCGAGCGGCTCGCGTGGGAGATTCCGGGCGCGAGGCTCGTGCGGGTGGAGCACGCGAGGCATTTCCTCATGTGGGATCAGCCGCACGCGGTGATGACGGCGCTCTACGGATTCCTGGGGGTGGAGGAGCGGCCCCGGCTGGAGGGCCTTCAGGGCTCGTCGAGCTGAGCGTAGGCGGCCGCGTCCAGCCAAGGGAGCTTGCAGCCCTGCTCCGAGAGTTCCAGGGGGAAAGAAAGAGAAGACCATCCTGGCGAAGGAGACGGAGGAACGGAGGCGTCAGTTCGCCGTCGATGTCGCCCACGTCAGCAGGCTCAAGATGTCGCATGGTGCGGCGAACAAGCAGGCTGCCATCCAGGATGAACAAGCTGCCGGGCCGAGGGCTCCCGACCTCCGCGCTGGGATGAGCCCCGGCTCATTCGTCCCCGTCACCACCCTCGGGCTCCGGACCTTCCGAGGGCTCCGAGTCTCCAATCGGCATCTGGAGCGCCCGTGCCTTCTTCGCGCGTTTGCGGCTGAGCTCGACGCCCACGGCATCGAGTCCCAGCCAGTTGGCCACCGCGAGCACGGAGCCATGGCCGCAGAAGGGGTCCACGATGGTGCGCGTGGGCGTGTTCTCCAGCACGTACCGGCAGGCCACGAGGCACGCCTGCACGCCCATGCCCCGGGTCCAGGTGACTTCGCCCGCCTGGGGGAGCACATCGGCGGTGGACTTCGAGAGGTCCGCGTGGAGTCCTCGCGAGAAGCACAGCATGTGCGAGTACGCGGGCCTCCCGAAGGTGGTGCTCCCGGGCGGAGTGCGGCAGACGACCTTGTGCCAGAGCAGCGAGTGCCCCAGCTGCTCGGCGGCCTTCTGCACGAGGTATCCCTTGTCGACCCAGGTCCCGTCCTTCTTGATGTCGGTCTGGTAGAAGATGGTGACGCCGTCGTCGGGGCAGCGCGAGAGCACGAGCGACGCGGTGCGGACGAACCACTCCTTCCACTCGGCGAGCGACAGGGAAGGGAACTCGGACACGTCGGGCATCGAGGTGATGAGCGAGCACCCGGCGAGCACGCCCTGGCCCTCCAGCCACGCCAGGGCATCCGCGCAGTGGACCGTCCTCTTTCCCTGTGAAGGTGCCTGCTCCACGCGATGGCTCCCGGAGCTCAGCGGCGCTTGATGTTGAAGGGGCCGAAGCCCTGGTCGGCGGGCATGACCTCGACGACGTTGATGTTCACGCGCGCGGGGCGGGTGACGGCCCAGAGCATGATGTCGGCGATGTCGCCCGCGGTGAGGGCCTCCATACCCTCGTAGGTCTTGCGGGCGCGCTGGGCATCGCCCTTGAAGCGCACGAGCGAGAAGTCGGTCTCGACCATGCCGGGCTGGATGTCGGTGACGCGCACGCGGGTGCCCACGAGGTCGGCCTTCAGGTTCTCGGAGAACTGGTGCACGAAGGCCTTGGTGGCGCCGTAGACGTTGCCACCGGGGTAGGGGTAGGTGGCGGCCACCGAGCCGAGGTTCACCACGTGCCCGCGGTTGCGCTTCACCATGCCGGGCAGCAGGGCGCGCGTCACGTAGACGACCCCCTTGCAGTTGGTGTCGATCATCGTCTCCCAGTCATCGAGCGACGCCTCGTGGGCGGGCTCGAGGCCGAGGCCGAGGCCGGCGTTGTTGACGAGGATGTCCACGTCGGAGAACCCGGCGGGGAGCGAGGAGAGCGAGGCCTCGACATCCTGGCGCGAGCGGACGTCGAGGACGAGGGGGTGGGCGGGGTTGGGGAGCTTCGCCGCGAGGGCCTCGAGCCGGTCACCGCGGCGGCCCGCGAGCACGAGCCTGGCGCCCGCCTGGGAGAGGGCGATCGCGCAGGCCTCGCCGATTCCCGCGCTGGCGCCGGTGACGAGAGCCGTCCATCCTTGAAGGGTTTGCATGGGGCGCGGATTCTAATGGGCCGCCGGAGGAGTGCACGCCACGTTCCATCATGTTTCATGATGGAGGGCAGCGCGTCCGCTACGGCCTGCTCAGTTGCTCGAGAAGGAGCTTGATGGCGCCGACGGCACGGCGAGCGAGTTGGTCGGGGTCTACTCCCCCTCCACCCATGAAACGTGCGTACTTCCTTGCCCCAGCGGAATCGAGGTTCTCGAACTCCCGCTTCAGGGTGACCAGGGCCGCCTGGAAGATGGGATCGTTGAAGACGACACTCGCGCGGATGTCGGGAGCCAACGCGGCCTGACCTCCCGGCCAGGACTCCACGAGCCAGATGATGTCGTAGGCGTCCTTGTTCTTGTTGCGCCGCTGGAGCGCATCGGCCTTCGTGGCCAGATAGGCTGCGGGTCCGGCCACATTCAGCGGCTGGTGTGTCTTTCCTCCTCCTCCCGGCAGGAGGACCTCGACCACCACTTCCCGGAAGTCCTTGTCGACCAGTCCTCCGGTCGCGAGGACCATCGCCGACAGTCTTCCACCCACGACCCCGCCGGGACGATGCAGCTGCCCAGGTTTGCGTTCCGGAACTGGGGGACAGAAGAACTCGACGGTCAGCGGCAGGGCGACGCCTCCTTGCCAGCGCCAGCTCTCACCGTTCAGCATCTTGAAGCTCGCGCCTTTGAGGCACGTCTCCAGGCGCTCGTAGTTGCCGACTTCGCCTTCGATGAGCGCCACGCGCAGGCAGAGGTCGAGGTCCTGGGTGCCGATATGCGGCTCGAAGCCGGGCTCGAGCGTTGGCACGAGCAGGGAGGGGGCGAGTCCTCCCACGATGACGACATGTGCTCCCGCGAAGCTGAACGCGCGCACGACGCGTGCGGCCTCTCCCAGCAGCTGCGATAGGACCGCCGGGTTGTATTCGTCGAGATGACCCCCCTCAATAGCCAAGCACCACCTCACGGAATTGCCGGGCGATGTCGTCGCCGCGGCGTTCGGAGCGCGCGTCCAGATAGATGCGAATCGCGGGCGCCACCTGGATGCCGTTCTTCGTTTCCGTACGCCAGCAACCCACCTTGCCGGTGTCATGCAGCAAGGCGAGGTTCGCGCCACGATCGGTGATTTCCGCTCCGAGCTCCTGGGCGGCCTGCTCCAGGCGGATCTCCGGGGAGATGCGGACGAGGGATATCGGAACGTGGGTCGGGCCCACCCCGTACAAGCTCGTCGCGGCGGCTCCCGTGAGCGCGTGCGGGATTCCCGCTTGTGTGAGCCTCGTGCTCATCCGCGACCAGAGTTCCTCGGGCCGGCGCGCGTAGAGTGCCACATCGAGTGAAGGCTCCCAGCGGGTGGCGCTGGGTTGTTGCTCGAGCCAGTCGAGGAGCTCCGTCCGCTCCCTCACGACACGCCGCTTGGCGGGCCCCTTGCCGAAGGCGCGCACCAATCCCAGCTGCTCGAGCTGCTCGAGCAACTTGTGCGCCTGCCCCAGGGAGACGGCTGACAGCTGCGCGAGTTGGGAGACGGAAATGGGCTCCTGCTGTTCCAGCAGCACCTGGAGGGCTCTGACCCCATGGACGCCCACTCCGCTCTTCCCGCGCTTCTTGACGAGCGGCGCCGGGGGTTCATCCAGGTGGACGAGCACTCCTGTTGCCACCAGATGGCAATGGCCCTTGGAGTCCAGGTAGCTGGCATTCCGCTCGGCGAGCGACCGCCGGATGGTTTGACTGAGCAACGGGCTCGCGATGACCGGGATGCCGTGCGTTGCCTCATCCGCTTCCCACGCGCGCACGCTGTGCAGCAGAAAGTCGATGTGCTCCACGCGGAATGACGCTGGAACGTCCACGAATCGAAGGCGGATGACGCGGCCACCCAGCTTCAACACCGCCTTGTCAGAGCTCCGGACATGAAGCCAGGGCTGGGGCTGTAGCCAGCGGGCAAGTCGGGTGGGAAGGTGGATCTCAGCGGTCATCTTCACTCAGGAGCCTCCTTCGGTGAGAAGTGAAAATCAAGCCCAGGTGAAAAAGGGGCCCCGTCGGATTCTCTACCTCATGTCCTGAGGAGGTCTCGTGAGTTCAATGGTTTGAGAGATCCATTTTCACCAGGGAGGTTTTTTCACTCGAAGAGGAAGATGCTCCCTGGGTGAAAGCCTGAAAAGCCCTCGTTGTCCTCCTCTGCATCCATGGTGTCCCCCTCCGGCTGGCGCGCTGGCGCTAGGATTGCCGGCATGACGCCACTTCGCGGGCTCAACGCGCTGCACCTGCACCAGGGCCACCCGGACTTCCTGGACCTGCCGTGGCACCTGCCCCTGGAGGAGTGGCGCCCGGAGGTGTGCTCCCGGCTCGTCGAGGTCCCCCGTGGCCTCTCCCGGCACACGGTCGTCTTCGTCAGCTACGGCGCTCACATCTACGCGCTCAAGGAGCTGCCCGTGTCCGTGGGACAGCGCGAGTACGACGTGCTGCGCGGACTCGAGGAGCGCCACCTGCCCGCGGTGATGGTGGTGGGACTCGCCCGGGTGCGCGCCCTGGGCGAGCCCGGTGACGAGGTGGCCGTCCTCCTCACGCAATACCTGCCCTCGTCGCTGCCCTACCGCGTGCTCTTCATGAACAAGGGCCTGGAGCGCTACCGCGAGCGCCTGCTGGACTCCATGGCCAGCCTGCTCGTGCGGCTGCACCTCGGTGGCTTCTTCTGGGGCGACTGCTCCCTGTCCAACGTCCTCTTCCGCCGCGACGCGGGCGAGCTCCAGGCCTACGCGGTGGACGCGGAGACCTCGGAGCTGCACCCCAAGCTCTCCGACGGCCAGCGCGAGTTGGACCTGCTCATCATGGAGGAGAACATCACCGGAGGGCTCGCGGACCTCGCGGCGATGGTGGAGCTGCCCGCGACGCTCGACGTCTACGAGACGGCCCCGAGCATCCGCCAGCGCTACGAGCGGTTGTGGGCGGAGATCAACAAGGAGCTCACCATCACCCCCGGCGAGAGCTACCGCATCCACGAGCGGATCCGCGCGCTCAACGAGCTGGGCTTCTCGGTGGGCGAGGTGGACCTGGTGGCCAGCGGCGACGGCAGCCAGCTGCGCATGCGGACCATCGTGACGGACCGCGAGTACCACCGGCACCAGCTCCACAATCTGACGGGGCTGGTGGCCGAGGAGCGGCAGGCGGCGTTGCTGCTCAACGAAATCCGCGAGCTGAAGGCCACGCTCACCCGCGAGGTGAACCGGAGCGTGCCCCTGAGCGTGGCGGCGTTCCGCTGGCTCGACGAGCGCTTCCGGCCGACGTTGGGCCAGCTGGAGCGGGAGCTCGGGCCGGCGGCGGACGAGGCCGAGCTCTACTGCCAGGTGCTGGAGCACAAGTGGTTCCTGTCCGAGCGGGCGAAGCGGGACGTGGGCCTGGAGGTGGCGGTGAAGGGGTACGTGGCGCTGCGCCGCGAGCAGCCCGCCCTCGCGCTCCTGCGCTCCGCGAGCGCCCCGTTGCCCGTCGTGGAGGCCAGCGCCGAGGCGTCCCCGTCCGCCGCGCCGGAGGCTCCCACGGCCCTGTCGGCACGGGACTGAGCCCTCGCGGAAAACCCAGACCTCCGCCGCTGGCCGCCATGCCGTTTCGCGGGGTCCTGGCTGGAAACACCACGGGGCGCGGCCCCGGAAGGCACCGCGCCCCGCGAATGAACGGCCCCGCGTCAGCGGACTACTTCGCGATCAGCAGCAGCATGCCGCGGCCGCACACGCCGTAGCTGTAGCCCTCGCCGCCGATGAGCGTCTCGGAGCCGGGGCTGTTCACCTGGTTGGCGCCCTCGGCCCAGGGGCAGGTGTCCGTCACCCGGTACCACTGCTTGCCCGTGCCCGGCCACGGCAGCGAGAAGTTCACCGTGCCGCTCCAGCCGTTGTAGGCCACGTAGATGGCGCTCGCCGAGTCACCCAGCTCGCTGCCGTCGATGCGGTAGGCCAGCGCGTGGTTGCCACCGTTGCCCATGTACGTCGAGTCGGCCACGGCGCCGTTCGGCTGGAACCAGCGCATCTGCTCCATCACGTTGCCGTTGTTGTCCACGCTGCTGAAGAAGTTGGCCGGACGCAGCGCCGGGTGCGCCTTGCGGAAGGCGATGAGGCGCTGGGCGAACGTCTTGAAGTTCGCCTGGTCCGTGTTCAGCGTGTAGTTGAGCCAGTTGGCGCTCGAGTCCAGGTTGTACACGTTGTTGTTGCAGTACTGCGTGCGCAGGAACTCGTCGCCGCCGTTGAACATGGGCGTGCCGGCGCTCAGCATCAGGAAGGCGAAGCCGTTGCGCGCCGCCTTGCGCTGGTCGGCGAGCACTCCGCCCTGATCCCAGCTGTGGTTGTTGTCCTCGCCACCGTCGGACGGGCCGTACGGCCACGGCTGCAGGTTGTTCTTGCTGTTGCAGGCATACAGGTCCTTCAACGTCATGCCGTCGTGGGCCACCATGAAGTTGATGGAGTTGTACGGCTTGCGGCCGTCATCCCCGTACAGGTCCGAGGAGCCCGCGAAGCGCGAGGCCAGCTGTCCCGGCGTCACCGTCTCCAGGCCCATCTGGTTCTGGTCCTTGCGCAGGGTGTCGCGGTAGATGCCGTTCCACTCGGACCAGCCGCTGGGGAAGTTGCCCACCTGGTAGCTGTTGCCGCCAATGGCCCACGGCTCGGCGATGAGGTCCGCCCCGGTGCCGCCCGCCGCCGGGCGCGGAGCCAGGTCCCGCCAGATGCGGTTGAGCGCCGTGCCGCTGTTCAGCTTGTCGTAGTTGAAGCACCCGTGCTGGCACGTGTTGCCCAGCACCGAGGCCAGGTCGAAGCGGAACCCGTCCACGCCCAGCTCGTCCTTCCAGTACTTGAGCGAGTGGACGATGAGGTCCTGCGCCACCGGGTTGAACGTATTGAAGTTGCCGCCCACGCCCGTGTTGTCCCAGCTGTTCTGGAAGTCGCTGGTGAGGCTGTAGTACGTGGGGTTGTCCAGGCCACGGAAGGTGAAGACGTTGTACGTCGTCTTGTCCGTGGAGCTCCACGCGCCGCCCTCGCCGGTGTGGTTGTAGACCACGTCGATGAAGACCTTGATGCCCTGGTCATGGAAGGCCTTCACCATGGCCTTGAACTCGCGCGTGGGGCCGCCCGCGCTCTTGTCGCAGGCGTAGCGGCGGTCCGGCGCGAAGTAGTTGAGGGTCATGTACCCCCAGTAGTTGTCGCCCGTGGTGGTGGTGGGATTGACGTCGTTGGCGTCGTTGTCCGTCTCCTGCAGCGGGAGGAACTCGACGGCGGTGACGCCGAGCGCCGCCAGGGACGCGGCCTTCTGCGCCGCGCCCGCGTAGGTGCCGCGGCACGAGGTGATGCTCAAGTCGCCCTGGGTGAGGCCGCGCACGTGCACCTCGTAGATGACGTCATCCTTCAGGGCGCGCGTGGGCTTGGTGCCGTAGCTGGTGGTGTCCGGTGCCAGCACCACGCCCTTGGGCGCCACGGCGCCGCTGTCCTTGAGCCGGTGCGTGGCTCCCGTGGCGTACAGGGTGCCGTCGGTGTTGTTGGGGTTGATGGGATCGTGGCTCATCTCCAGCGCGTAGGGATCCACCAGGAGCTTGTTGGGATTGAAGCGGTTGCCCTGTGCGTCCACGTCGGAGACGAAGCCCAGGCTGGAGCCCTTGGTCCAGCTGCTGTTGTACGTCCAGTTGGGGCCCCAGGCGCGGTAGCCGTAGTACACCGGGCCGGTGACGCCGTAGGTGTTCTGCAGCGTGGCCACGGAGACGGTGGTGGACCACACGTGGGTGGTCGTGTTCTTCGTCAGCACGTACTTCGCCACCTCCTGCGCGCCGTTGGGCGTCTTGTAGATGTAGACCTCGATGCGGGTGGCGCGCGACGAGTAGACGTTGAAGGTGATGTTGCTCTTCGTCGCGTCGTACTGGGCGCCCAGCGTCCAGGAGATGGCGGCCTGACGCGCATCACCCACTGCCTCCGGAGTGCCCTCGACGGAGACGACCTCGGCCTCGGTGGCCGGGCCGCAGGACAGCAGGGGTGTGGTGACGAGGCCCGCGGTGAGCAGGGCCGCCCTCCAGGGGCGGAACTTTCCGATGACAGACTTCATGGAGTGACTCCCAGCGCGGTTAGGGGGAACGGCCGAGGAGGCGGGCCCGCGCCTACCCGCCTATCCTACCTTCCAGCACCTTCCCCTCCTGGGAGTCAATCCGGGGTGCTCCCGACTCACCCTCCCTCCTACGTTCTGCCCGGTGATGAGCACGGGGGGCGGGTGGAAGCCGCGGGGTCATGCCGCGGCGTGTCAGGCGGGGAGGCGATTTCACGCCCGGGACAGGCTACAGTCGTGTCGGAGAGTTGGCGTAGCATCCGCGCCCTTTCGCTGTCCCTCACCGCGGCCCCCCCCACCGCGGGACACCCCCCTCTGACGGAGAGCCTTCCATGCCCACTGTTGCTTCCAGCGATCAGACGTCCATCCACTACCGCGTCATCGGAGACGGCCCGCGCAACGTGTTGCTCGTCCACGGGTGGATGATGTCGGGCGAGGTGTTCAACGAGCTGGTGGCGCTGATGGACACCCCGGGGCTGCGGCTGGTGATTCCGGACCTGCGGGGCTCGGGTGGCTCCGGGGCGCCCGCGAGCGGCTACACGCTCGAGCAGCACGCGCGCGACGTGCTGGCGGTGGCGGACCACGCGGGCCTGAAGCGCTTCACGGTGGTGGGCCACAGCATGGGCGGCCAGCTGGCCCAGTGGGTGGCGGCGCAGGAGCCCTCGCGCGTGGACGGCGTGGTGCTGCTCAACACGGTGCCCGCCTCGGGCATGCAGCTGCCGCCGGACGCCGCCGGGCTGTTCCGCACCTCGGCCAACGACAGGGAGAAGCAGAAGATCATCCTCGGCCTGGCGTGCAAGCAGCTGTCGCCCGAGGCGCTGGAGCGGCTGCTGAAGGTCGCGGGCGCGGTGGCCAAGGGCTCCATCGAGGGCAGCTTCGATGCATGGACGGGCGGTGGCTTCGTGGAGAAGCTGGCCTCCATCACCGCGCCCACGCTGGTGGTGGCCACGGATGACCCGTTCCTGCCGCCGGCCTTCCTGCGCGAGGCGGTGGTGCGCCCCATCCAGAACGCGCGCCTGGTGTACCTGCCCGGGCCGGGGCACTACCCGCAGGTGGAGCGCCCCGCCGAGACGGCCGCGCTGCTCACCTCCTTCCTCACCGGCCTGGGCCGCGCCGCCTAGGAGGCTCGTGCCATGGCCTGGAGAATGTCCTTCGACTACGACGAGGAGCACGACGTCGTGACGGCGACGTTCGAGGACTGCATCCTCAACAACTCGCTGGACGTGGCGCGCTGGCGCACCGAGGTGGAGGGCCACCTGTCGAAGTACCCCTCGAAGGTGGACCTGCTCATCAACCTGGATGGGCTGGTGGTGAAGTACACGGCGGGCCGCGTCTTCGGGCGCGAGCGCTCCGAGGTGCTGTCGCGCTACACCCAGCGCTCCTTCCGCTACGGCGGCGACGAGATGACGAAGATGTTCGTCAGCACCAGCGGCGTCATCAACGGCGCGGCGGTGAACGTCTACCGCTCGCGCGACGAGGCACTGCGGGCGCTGCTGGCGGACCGGGCCTCGGGTGGGCTTGCCCCGTTATCCGGCAAGAGGGCCATCTGAGCGGCTCGCCGGTGCGTCACACCCCGGCGAACCACTCGTAGCCGCGATCCTCCCAGTAGCCACCCGTGGGCTCTGGGAGGAAGTTCACCGCGGTGAGGTACTTCACCATCTTGTAGCCGAGCTTCACCCCCGAGTAGAGGCGCAGCGGTGCGCCGTGCTCGGGAGGCAGCGGCTCGCCGTTCATCCCGTAGGCCAGAATCGTCTGGGGGTGGAAGGCGCTCGGCCCGTCCCAGGAGGAGTAATAGCCCGCGTCGAAGGAGCGGAACTCCACGAAGCGGGCCCGCGGGTCCGCGCCCACCAGTTTCGCGAGCTCGCTCACCCGCACGCCGTGCCACGAGGCCACCGCGCTCCAGCCCTCCACGCAGTGGTGGCGGATGCGGTAGTCCGTGCGAGGCATCCTCCGCAGCTCCTCCAACGAGAGCACCCCCGGCCGCGCCACCCGTCCGCCCACCTGGAGCGCCCAGCCCGCCGGTGCCAGCGGCACCCGGTCCGAGATGAAGTACTGCGGGAAGGCCCCGGGCCGCGTGAGGGCCTCCGCGGGCTCCTCGGGCGCGAGCTGCTCCGGATCGAAGAGCGCCGACTGGAAGCGCTGGTTGAAGCGCTCCATGGCCCCGAGGAAGCCCTGACGGGGCCGGCTGCTGTCACAGGCGCCCAGGGTCACCGCCGCCGTGCCGAGCAGCCACGCGCGCCGGGTGAGGAGCCGTCTGTCTCGCGTGTCACTCATGGCGCCGGCCTCCCGTCACCATCTCCCCGAGCGTGCGCGGGTGGAGCGCCACCATCACCACGTGCCCCACGGTGAAGAGCGCCAGCAGCGCGAGTATCCCGAGGTGCACCAGCCGCGCCGGGTCGTAGCCTCCGAAGAGGGAGGTGAGCGCGTGCAGTTGCACGGGCTTGTAGAGCACGAGCCCGGAGAGCACCTCGAGGATGGCCAGCATCAGCACGCCCGTGTACGCGAAGCGCTGCAGGCCGTTGTAGGGCTCCTGCCGTGGGGCCTCCTTGCGCAGCCGGAGGTAGTACGCGGCCGTGTGCAGCGCGTCGCGAGCGTCGCGGCGGGGAAGGAAGAGGCGCCGCCGCCACTCGCCGCTGCCCACCAGCCAGGCCACGTAGAAGACGCCATTGAGGACGAAGAACCAGCCGAAGGCGAAGTGCCAGTGCCGCCCCCCCGCGAGCCACGCGCCCAGCCGGGCCCACTCGGGAGGCGGTGTGCCCTGGAAGGGGTACACGCCGTAGGGCGCTCCCTGCGGACCCATCATCGGGTAGGCGGTGAGAATCTGCAGGCCGCTCATCGCCAGGAGGGCGAGCAGCGGCACGTTGGCCCAGTGCGCGAGGCGGACGGGCCCGGGCTGCGGACGTCGGGCATGGGGCATGGTGCGGTTCCCCCCGGGGAGTGGCGGACCGTGAGCCGCCGTGCGCCCGGAGCGGAGCACGCGCGCCACTTCCACGCAGGTGCCCTCCGGGGCAGGCGCACGGTTCCGGACGCCAGGACCCCGGACTCCGTCTCGCAACCGACACCGCGCGAGACCCTACTTGGGGCGGCGGGAATGAAACAAGTGACCGCCAAAATAGGATATGGGGTTGACTTGACGTCGCTGGTAGATAGGGTTGTGGCCACCATGCCAGGTCATGTGCCTCCCGAGGTCCGCAAACGATTGGCCGAACCCCTTCGGAACACCCTCCGCACCGTGAGGCAGTTGGTGGAGCTCTCGCAGGCGGACATGGCCCAGCGCATCGGCATGCCCGAGCAGGCCTATGGCCGCTTCGAGCGCGACAGCTCGAGCCTCGTGCCGAGTGCCTCGACGCTGCGGCGCATGTACCGGGTGCTGGAGAGCTCCGTGGACGAGCTGCTCGGCCCCGAGTGTGGGGAGGACGCCTCGGAGCCGGCGGCGAAGCCTTCCGGTGCGAGCCGTTCCCGGCAGCCCGCGTCCCGGCGCTCGCGCTCCCACTCGCGCACGGGGCGGGCCCGGCGTCTGGCGCTCCGGGTGGACGTGGAGTGAGATGGGCCGCATGAGCCAGCCGCTCCCGGCACGGCGTTTCCTCTACTGTCTGCTCCAGGGAGATGCCTTCTCTCCATCGCTCGCCCAGGAGCGCACGGGGCTGCTGCTGGTGGATGCGAACGAGCCCGGCGAGGTGGCCCCCTCGGGCCGCTACGAGGGCAGGGCCCTGCCGTACGGGAGCGCCATGCTGGTGCTGTTCGACGAGGACCTGGAGCCCGGAGTCTCCGCCCTGGAGCCCCTGCGCGCGTTGAAGGCACGGCTGCCGGAGCTGCGGAGCCTGGGGGCCACCGAGGTCTCGCTCTACCTGGTCGTCGCCTACGAGCGGCAGTGCGACTTCGTGCTCGCCCCCGAGGAGCTGGCGGAGCTCGCCGCGCTCGGACTGCCGCTGGCGGTGTCCTGCCACCCCGCGGCGGGTTGAGCCCTCACCACGTGGCGCCCAGCTCCAGCATCACCAGGTGCTTCGTGTAGTTCCCGTTCGTGTAGTCGTAGCGGTGGCACACGTACTCGGGGGCCACGCACGCTCCCGCGGTGTCGGTCAGCCGCGTGTCCACGTTGGAGGCATTCACCAGCAGCTCGTACCGCGCTGAGAGCTGGAGGTGCTTCGACAACCGGGCGCTCACCGCGGGGCCGAGGACGAAGCGGAAGTCCTCTCGCCGGCGCCGGCCCCACTCCTCCACGGCTCCCTCCGCCGTCCGCACCCGCAGGTAGCTGTCGCTCAGGTAGTCACGCCACTCGGCCTCGGCGTTCAGGCTCGCGTCGAGCTGCTCGTTCAGCACCCACCGCGCGGCGGCACCCACCGCGTGCCCCGTCCACGCGAAGGGGATGACGTACGTCCGCGTCGTGTCTCCGGACACGGCCTGCTCCAGCGTTCCGATGCGGTCCTGCCGGTAGCGGTACCACGCGGTGAGCCCCAGGGTCTTCAGGCGGAGCTCCTGGGACAGCGTCGCGTCCAGGCGCTGTCCGGTGAGGAAGTCGAATTCGCTGACGAGCCCGGCCTTGTGCGCGAAGGCCACGTCGAGCCGGCTGCTCGTCCACTCGCTCTCGTCCAGCGCGAGCCACGCCGAGCCACTCACGGAGCCCTGCAGCCCACGGAAGGCCGACAGGCCGGTGAAGAACAGGTCCCCCCAGGACGAGGCGCCCAGGCGCACGCGGCGCGCCACGTCCCACTCCAACGCCACGGCCGCGCGGTGGAGCTGAAGCGAATAGTCCTGCGCGGAGGACAGCGCGTACGCCCGCTGCGTCCCGCCGTAGGAGAGCTCGGTGAACAGCGTGTCCGACAGCCGCCAGCGCGCCACGAGCCCGAGCCCGGCCTCCGCGAAAGCGCTCGCGGTGCCGGTGGAGACATCGCGCGCCGCCACGCCCACCTGCAGCACGTTGCTGTCGAAGCCCAGGCCCGCGCCCGCCGACGCCTGGAATCCCTTCCCCTGGGCGCGCAACCCGAAGGACAGCCGGTCGAGGTAGTCGCGCGCCGTCTGGCTGTCCCGGGGCTCCAGCGGCAGCGCGAGCGCCGAGGTGATGTCCTCGCGCGCCGTCTCGCGCTCCCCCAACCGCCAGGCCGAGGCCCCCGCCATGAGCCGTGCCCGTCCCGAAGCCGTGTCCCCCTTCGCGGCCTGGAGGAAGAAGGCGCGGGCCTCCTCGAAGCGCCCCGCGTCGAAGGACACGAGGCCCTGACGGTACGCCTCCGCCGCCGCGTCCTCGGCGAGCCCCCGCGTACGGGCGACGAGCGCGAGCAGCTCCTCCACCAGCACCGTCTCCCGCTCGGAGGCGCCGGGCCTGGCGCGCTTCGCCCACTGCTCGGCGCGCTCGGGCGAGCCTCCGTCCAACGCCGCGAAACCGGCGTTCACCCACGCGAGGCGTGCGAGCGATTCATCCGGCGTGGCCTCGAGGAAGGCCTGCTCGGCCTCGGCGAAGCGCTCCAGGGCGTAGAGACAGGCGCCCCGGTTGAAGCTCCACCCGGCACGCTCGGGGGCGTCCGGTGCCCGTCCCGCGGCGTCGAGGGCCTCCAGCGCCTCGGTGGGCCGCCCGTCACGAAAGCGCGCCAGCCCCACCAGGTAGAGCGCGGCTCCCTCCTGGGGCGGCTGTGCGGCCTGGAGCGCCAGCCGCTCCGCCTCCGGGTACTGGCCGTCGGCGAATGCCTGCCGTGCCTCGGAGAGCGGGTCCGCCGCGGTCAGCAGCGTCAGGAGGGTGAGCACCGGAAGGAGCATTCCGGCGCAGAGATATCACCGGGGCGGCGGCGGCGGCGGCTGCGATGAGGGGGGCGGCCGGGCGCCATCGGTTCTCGGCGAGGTATGCCGTCCGCGTCCGTCATCGCCCGGACGAGGCGGCCCCGAGCGGCCCGGACCCGCGGGCGGTCCGCGTGTCTCCTGGCCGCGAGGTCCACGGGGCTCCTGGCCGCGAGGCCCCCGGGGCTCCTGCCCGGGCGGTGGCCCGGCCGTGTCACCCCGGGGCGGTGGCGCGGTGCGTTCCACGCGCATCCGTCCGAGCACGGTGTCCACCTGCTCGCCCGGGGCGATGACGTCCACCGTGTGGGAGCTGCGCACGTGGGCGCGCGACTCCGGAGGCGGCGGGGCCGGGGGTGCCGGCCGCTCGGAGGGGGGAGGCACCTCGGGCGCACGGGCCGCTCCGGTGTCCACGGGAGGCGGTGCCGCCGGCGTCTGCGCGTGCGCGGTCCCGGCCACGCACAACGAGAGCGCCGCGAGCACCGCGGAGAGTTGGGCCCGGGTCGTGTTCATCCCTCTGTCACCTCGAGCACCACGTCGTGCTCGATTCGCTGGTCTCCGGTGCGCGCCTCGGCCGTCACGAGGTAGCGGCCCGGCTTCTGCCCGCGCACCGCGATGGGGATGACGTTGCTCCCCGCGTTCAATGCCTGCGTCCACCGGAAGGAGCGCAGCTCGAGCTCCTGCCCATCCGCCCAGAAGGACAGGCCCTCGGGCAGGCTCACCTGGAAGTCCGCCTGCTCCACGGCCACGTCCGCCGTGAAGTCCAGCTTGATGACCGCCACCTTGCTCACCGGCACCTGGGTGCCCGGCGTCTCGAGCGGGCGCGAGGCCTCGGCGAGCACGGCTGGAGGCACCGGCGGCGGCTGCACCGCGCTCATCACCAGGAAGGCCGCGACCCCCGCCGCCGCGCCCATCGCCGGCCAGAGCCAGGGCGCACGCCGCCGGAAGAGCCAACGCACACGGTCCCACCCCGGAGCGGGCTCGGGAGGACCGGCCGCCACCAACCGGCGGTGGAGCGAGGCCTGGAAGCCGCGCTCGGCGGGCTCTTCCCGCAGCCCGGCCAGCCGCTCCCGCAGCGCGCGATCTTCCATGTCTTCGGGCTCAGTCATTTCCCACTCCTACGTCCTTGGGACGAAACACCGCCGTCGGATGTTCCCGCCCCGCCTGTACTCTCCGAGGCCTCTGGCGCCTGCCCGCCCGCCAGCAGGGTGCGCAACAGGGCCCGGCCCCGGGAGAGGCGCGATTTGATCGTCCCGATGGGCACCGCCTCGATGGCGGCGACCTCCTCATAGGTGTGCCCTTCCACGTCGAAGAGTACCACCGCCGTGCGGAACTCCGGGGGAAGGGCGCGCAGGGCCCGCCACAAACGTTGACGTTCCTCCTCTCGGAGCAGGCGCTCGTCGGCCGTATCGGCGGTGGAGGGGGCCTGGGCGTGGTCCGCGGCGAGCGGCTCCTCCAGGGAGCGCTCCCGGCCCGCGCGGCCGCGCAGGGCGTCGAAGAAGGCGTTGCGCACCACGGAGTAGAGCCACGTCTTGAAGGCGGACTGGGAGCGGTACGAGCGCAGGCTCTTGTACACCTTCACCAGGGCCTCCTGCGCCAGGTCATCCACGTCCGCGTCCGAGGACGCGAAGGCCCGCGCGAAGCGGCGCACCTGGGGCAGGTGGGACGAGACGAGGAGCTCGAAGGCGCGGACGTTGCCGTCCTGGGCCTCGGCGATCAATGCGCGCAGCTCCTCGTTCTCACTCACGTTTCCCAGTGTAGCCGCCCGCGCGGGCCGTTCCGCAAGAAGCGGAGCGCGGGTTCCGGGAACACGAAAAATACCCTTTTCGTCCTACGGGTGCGGTTGCGGTGGTGAAACACAAGGGAGCACGAATGAATCACAAGATGAGGGGTGGTCTGTGGCTCGCGGGTGCACTCGTCGCGGGCGCGATGGCGAGTGGTTGCGGCGCGCCGGCGACGGCGGAGGACGCCACGACGATGGTGTCCCAGGCCGTGGAGGCGTCCTCCGACTCGACCGATGCGGTGGAGGTCTCGAGCCTGATGCGCGGGCTGCACGCGGTACGCTCGGACGCGGTGGAGGGCTTCCACTGTGACGCGAGCCCGGACATCACCCACGTGGACGTCTGTGGCAAGAGCCTGCCGGCCACGGTCCACCTCGAGTGGACGGAGTGCGCGGCGCCCATGCGGCCCGGTGGTGGCGGACACGGGGGTGGCGGGCGCGGTGACGGCCGTCGTCCTCCGCCCCCGGGGGAGGGCACGGGAAGCGGAGTGCTCTCGACGCTCTTCGGTGGCCGGCCCGCCCGGGGAGCTCCTCCCACCGATGGCCCCCGTCCCGAGGGCTTTGGCCGGCCGCACGGCGGTCCCTCCAGCGGCACGGTGGACATCACGTACACGTACTCGGCGCCGCCGAACTGCGATGGCGCCATCACGCAGAACCAGGCGGTGACGTTCAGCATCTCGCGCACGGACGACGAGGGCGCCGTCTCGAAGGTGGAGGGCACCAGCGCCTCGAGCGCGGAGCTCATCGGCGACGAGCCGCCGCGCAAGAAGAGCACGGAGTCGGACGTGACGCGCACGCTCACCGACGCGACGGGCGCGGTGGTGCGCTCGGTGCACCTCAAGGGCGCCACCCACGTCGAGTTCTCCAGCGACACGCCCCCGGTCCGCACGCTCAACGGCTTCTACACCGAGGAGTTCCTCGACGGGACGACGGGCGCGGTGACGCTCGAGAGCATCGTGCGGCCTCCGAGGAACGTGTGCCCGTGGCCGACCTCCGGCACCTTGTCGCGGACCAGCAGTGACGGGCAGACGCACGTGCTCGTCTTCGGGCCGGACTGCGGAACCGCGACGCTCGACGGCACCGCCGTGGAGATGCCCGCTCGCGGTGCGGGCGGGAAGGGGCGTCACTGAGACGCCCCCCCTCCAAGCCACCCCCGGGCCGCGCCCTCGTTTCACGACTCAGCGGGAGCGCGAGGGAGGGCTCCGGCGCGACGTGGCCGGGACGTCCTCTCCCGTCACCGCGCGCGCCATCCGCTCCGCGTCCGCGGTGGTGATGCCGAGCGAGGCGAAGATGCCGCTGACGAAGAGGCTGGCCATGCCCTGCGCCAGGGCGCGGCCGTGCAGTTGCTGTATCAGCGGATGAGAAGCGGGGAGGGCGGCGCCCGAGCGCACCAGGGCCGCCAGCTCCGGCCAGAACGTCTCCAGGGTGCCCCGGAGGGCCTCGGGCGCCTCGACGTCATGCTCCGTCGACGCGTAGTCGATGTGCGAGGGATCCGTGGCGATGCGGTAGAGGGCCGGGTTCTCCGCCGCCCAGCGGATGTAGGCCACGCCCGAGAGGCGGAAGGCCTCGAGCGGGTCGGTGCTCCCCCGCGTCGCCGCGACGATGGCCTCGCCGAGCTGGCGGTTGCCCTCGGTGGCGAGCGCGCGCAACAGCGCCGGGCGGTCCGCGAAGTGCTTGTAGGGCGCGGCGGAGGACACGCCGACGCGGCGGCCGACCTCGGCCACGGTGAGCGCGTCCACGCCTTCCTCGCGGATGAGCTCGAGGCTCGCCTCCAGCAGGGCGCGCTTGAGGTCCCCATGGTGGTAGGGGCGCGGGGCCGTCTTTCGGGTCATGTGTGGCTCCGGATTGGACCGGAAACGAAGTCCGTTGCAAAGTAAGTAAGACTCACTTACTTTCAATGCGGTCGCGGGTCCACCCTTCCGAGGAGCAGTGCCGATGAGCCGCCAGAACGCCGTGAGTCCCCTGTTGCGGTCCCTCGCGCGGCCCCACGGCTTCGAGCCGCTGCGGGTCGAGGGACGGCTTCCCGAGGCGCTCCGGGGCACGCTCTTCCGTGCGGGCCCGGGGCTCTTCGAGCGCTTCGGCGCGAGCCTCTCGCACGCGTTCGAGGCGGACGGCGCCATCACCGCGGTGCGCTTCGATGGCCGTGGCGCGCAGGGGGCCTGCCGCATCGTCGAGAGCGCCGGCTACCGTGAGGAGGAGAAGGCGGGGCGGTTCCTCTACAGCTCGGCGGCCTCGTGGCTGGATCGCATGCGCGCCGCGCGCAGCGGGACGGCGAAGACGACGGGGAACACCTCGACCTTCTGGTGGCAGGACCGGCTCTTCGCGCTGATGGAGGGCGGACTGTTGCAGGAGATGAACCCGGACACGCTGGACACGCTCGCGGCCACGGACCTGGGCGTGGTGTCAGGCGCCTTCTCCGCGCACCCGCACCGCGTGGCCTCGCTGCGGACGACCTTCAATTTCGGCGTGCGCTACGGCCCGAAGATGCTCATCGACCTCTACGCGCTGCCGGACGCGGGAGTCCCCTCGAAGCTCGGCACGGTGGAGGCGCCCTGGCTGGGCATGCTGCACGACTTCATCGCGACCGAGCGGCACCTCATCTTCTTCCTGGGGCCGGTGAAGCTCCATCTCCTGCGCGCGATGATGGGCCTCTCCGACTTCACGAAGCTCTTCCAGTGGAAGCCCGAGCTCGGCGCGCGGCTCATCGTCGTCCCGCTGGACGACATCCAGTCCCCTCGGACCTTCGAGCTCGATGCCTTCTGGACCTGGCACTTCGCCAATGCCTTCGAGGACGAGGGCGGTCCGTGTGTCGACCTGTGCCGCTACCCGGAGTTCCGGCTCGACGACATCGGCGAGCTCGAGGAGAAGGGACCGCCTCCGCTGCTGACGCGCCTGCACCTGGACCTGAAGACGGGCAAGGTGCGGGAGACGAGGCTCTTCGACGTCCCCTGCGAGTTCCCGCAGCTGCACCCGCGGGTGCACGGGGCGCGCTACGGCACCCTCTTCGCGCAGACCGAGCGCCGGGGGGCGGACCGGAAGTATTCGGGCGTGACGCGCATCGCGCTCGACGGCGGGAAGGGCGCGGAGTGGGCCGTGCCGGCCGGGCATGTGCCGAGCGAGCCGGTGCTCGTGCCGCGTGGCGAGGCAGAGGACGACGCCTTCGTGCTGGACCTCGTCTATGACGGGACGAGCGATCACTCCTACGTGGCCGTCCTGGATGGGAAGCACCTGGAGGACGGTCCCCTGGCGACCGTGCACTTCGACCACCCCATCCCCGTCACCTTCCACGGGGGCTTCGCCGCCGCGAGCTGAGGCTCCAGGTCGTTATCGCACCCAGAAACGCAGCGATTCCGCACGGGCGCAAGTGGGAGGCTCTAGCGGGTGTGGGACTTCGCGAGGTGCTGGAGCGCGAGAGGTGGCATGATTCCCTTGCCTCCTTCCGGCCCTTCCCATGCGACCCCCTCCCGGCGGTTCCCTCCCCAGTCCACCGCCAGACTCGTGGCCCTCCTCCCACCGCTTGTACGGGCGGGAGACGCACATCGCCCAACTGTTACGGGCTTTCGAGCGGGTGGCCCAGGAAGGCCGGTCGGAGCTCCTCCTGGTCTGTGGCTACTCCGGCATCGGCAAGTCCTCGGTGGTGCACGCGCTGCGCGAGCCCGTGGCCGGCAAGCAGGGATTCTTCCTGAGCGGGAAGGCGGATCAGTTCCAGCAGCACATCCCCTACGCCACCCTGGCGCAGGCCTTCCACGCACTGGCGCGGCAGCTCCTGGCGGGCCCGGATGAACAGCTCGCCCGGTGGCGCGAGCGGCTGCGCGACGCCCTCGGCGAACAGGGCCAGCTCCTCGTGGATGTGGTGCCCCTGCTCGAACAGGTGCTGGGCCGGCAGCCCGCCCTCCCCGAGCTCCCCCACGGTGAGGCCCAGCATCGCTTCCACCGGCTGGTCCAACGCTTCCTCGGCGTGTTCGCCGGGTCCTCCCGCCCGCTCGTCCTGTTCCTGGATGACCTGCAGTGGATCGACCTGGCCAGCCTCCAGCTCCTTCAATACCTGCTCACCCGCCCGGGGACGCCGCCGCTGCTGCTGGCCGGCGCCTACCGCGACAACGAGGTGAGTCCCTCCCATGCGCTGGCGCTGGCGCTGACGGAGCTGCGCGAGGCGGGGGTGCGCATGTCGGAGCTGCGGCTCGAGCCGCTGAGCCGCGAGCACGTCCAGCAGCTCGTCGCGGATTCGCTCCCGGGCGCGGCGGAGAGCACGGTCGGGCCCCTGTCCGCCCTCGTCCACGAGAAGACGGGCGGCAATCCGTTCTTCATCACCCGCTTCCTGCTGACGTTGCACCAGGACGGCCTGCTGACCCGGACGCCGGAAGGGGAGTGGCGGTGGGATGCCGCGGGCGTCCGGGCCCGGGGCTACTCCGGCAACGTCGCCGACTTCATGGTGAGCCGGCTGCGCCAGTTGCCCGTCCGGACGCAGCTCCTGCTGCAGCTCGCCGCGTGCGTGGGCAATGTCTTCCCGCGCCAGCTCCTGGTCATCGTCTCCGGCGCGGAGCCGGGCGAGGTGGAGGCGGGCCTGGAGGAGGTGTTGCGCGAGGGCATGTTGGTGGCCCAGGGTCCGGAGCAGTACCGGTTCGCCCATGACCGCATCCAGCAGGCGGCCCATGCGCTCATCCCCGAGCGGGAGCGCGAGGCCGTGCACCTGCGCATCGGCCGCCTGATGTTGGCGAGCCTGCCCCCGGAGCAGGTGCACGAGAAGATCTTCGACGTGGTGGGGCAGCTCAACGCGGGGGTGGCGCAGATCTCCGACGCGGGAGAGCGCCACCGCCTCGCCCGGCTGAACGCCGAGGCGGGCGGGAAGGCGCGGGCCTCCACCGCGTTCCGCTCGGCCGTGGACCACTTCACGTTGGCCTTCTCGCTCATCCCCGGAGAGCCCTGGGAGACGGACCCCGAGCTGGCGTTCAAGCTCCAGCTGGACCGGGCCCACGGTGAGTTCATGGGTGGCAACGCCGCCGAGGCCCGTCGCCTGGTGCTGGAGCTCCTGCCGCGGGTCCGCACCCGGGTGCAACTGGCGGCCGTCTACCGCCTGCGCAACGACATCCTGCTCGCCGCCAACGACATCCAGGGCGCCATCACCTGCCTCCTGGAGTGCCTGGCCCGGATGGGCATGCACATGTCGCCCCACCCCTCGCGCGAGGAGGTGGAGGCCGCCAACGCGGAGGTGTGGACCCTGATGGGGGAGCGCCCCATCGAGCGCCTCGTCGAGCTGCCCCTCATGACCGACCCGGACACCCGGGCGCTCATGGACGTGCTCGCCGCGCTGTTCACGCCGGCCATCTACAGCGACCCGAACCTGCTCGCGCTCCACCTGTGCCGGATGGTCTCCCTGAGCCTCCAGCACGGCAACACCGAGGCGTCCGTCCATGGGTACGGCTGGTACGGCCTGGTGCTGGGGTCGCTCTTCGCGCGCTACCCGGAAGGCCATGCCTTCGGGTTGCTCGCGTGCGCGCTGGCCGAGCGCCACGGCTTCTCCTCCGCGCGGGGACGGGCGCTCTACGCCCTGGAGATGACGAGCTGCTGGGTCCGGCCGCTCTCCCGCTCGCTGCAGTACGCGCGCGATGCCTTCCTCCACGCGCTGCACGGCGGGGACTTCCAGATCGCCTGCTATTGCAGCAACCACATCGTCACGGACCGCCTCACCCTGGGCCACCCCCTGGAGGAGGTCTACCAGGAGTCCGTCGCGCGCCTCCACTTCGCGCGCCGCGCCGGCTTCCCGGCCGTGGAGGACGTCATCCACCACGTGCAGTGCTACGTGCAGCAGATGCGCGGGCTGTCGCGCTCGTTCGAGACGCTGAGCAGCGACACCTTCGACGAGGCGTCCTTCGAGGCCGGCATGGCCTCCGAGCACATGGGCGCCTGCTGGTATTGGATCATCCAGCTGCAGTCGCGCTTCATGAGCGGGGATTTCGCGCGCGCGCTGGAGGCGGGGAACCGGGCCGCCGGGCTCACCTGGACCTCGCTCGGCCACATCCAGCTCCTGAGCTTCCACCTCTACCGGGCGCTGGCGCTGGCGGCGTGCCATCCGTCAGCACCGCCGGAGGAGCAGCGGCGGTACCTCGAGGAGATGCGGCGGCACCACCGGCAACTGGCGGAGTGGGCGGGCCATTGTCCCGACACCTTCCGTGCTCCCGAGCGGATGGTGTCCGCGGAGCTCGCCCGCCTCACCGGCCATCTGGAGGAGGCGCTCCAGGCCTACGAGGAGGCCATCCACTCCGCGCGCGCGCACGGCTTCCTCCAGAACGTGGCCCTGGCCAGCGAGCTCGCGGCGAGGTTCTGGCGCGAGCGGCGGGCCGCCACCGTCTCCGACACCTATGCCCGGCAGGCCCGCGAGGCCTATGTGAAATGGGGCGCCCTGGGGAAGGTCCGGCAACTGGAGGCGCTGTGGCCCCAGCTCGTCTCCTTCGTGGCGCCTTCCGCCTCCCCGCCCGAGCCGGGAATGAGGGCGCAGGAGGACGCGCTCTCCGCGGTGCGGGCCCTCGCCGGGGAGCTGGACCTCGGGCGGCTGACGGCGGCGCTGGTGCGTGTGGCCGTCGAGCACGCGGAGGCCCAGCGGGGGGTGGTGCTGCTCGCGCGGGAAGGCGTGCTCTCGATCGCGGCGCGCTCGGAGCCCGGGGAGGACGCGCTGCCCTGGAGCCTGCTCGCCTACGTGCAGCGCACCGGGGAGCACGTGCTCATCGCCGATGCCTCCCTGCCGCACCCGTTCTCGTCGGATGTCTACTTCGGGCGCGGCGGGCTCCGGTCGGTGCTCTGCCTGCCGCTGGGGAGTCCGGAGAATCTCCGGGGAGTGCTGTACCTGGAGAACCGCGTGTCTTCCCAGGCCTTCACCCCGGCGCGCCTGTCGCTGCTCGGACACCTGGCCGCCCAGGCCGCGCTCTTCCTCGAGAGCGCGCGGCGGTACGCCGAGCTCCAGCGCTCCGAGGCCTCGCTGCGGAGTGCCAATGACGCGCTCACGCAGCGCGTGGAGGAGCAGACGTGGCGGCTCGAGCAGGCCCAGGCGCGGCTGGCGGACGCCACGCGCGAGGCGGGGCTGGGCGAGATGATCGCCAGCGTGCTGCACAACGTGGGCAACGTCCTCACCAGCGCCCTGCTCAATGCCCAGATGCTCAACGAGAAGGTGAGCACCTCGCGCATGGTCCGGCTCAAGCAGCTCACGGACCTGCTCGAGACGCACCGGGAGCACCTGGGGGAGTTCCTGACACGGGAGCAGCAGGGCGCGCAGCTCCTGGAGTACCTCTTCAGCCTGTCGGATGAGCTGCTGCGCGAGCACGCGTCGATGAAGCAGAGCGCGGGGAAGTTGAACGAGCACCTCGAGCACCTGCGCGCCATCCTCCAGGTCCAGCAGTCCTATTCACGCGGCTCGCTCCTGCCCGAGGAGTTCCCGCTCTCGCAGTTGGTGGAGGATGCCTTGAGCATCCAACTGCCCGCGCTCCAGCGGCATGGCATCACCGTGACGCGGGAGTTCCGCGCGCAACCGAGGGCGCGGCTGGACAAGCACCGGGTGTTGCAGATCCTCATCAACCTGCTCACCAACGCGCGCAACGCGATGAGCGAGATGCCCGAGACGCGGCGTCGGCTGCTCGTGCGGTTGGACGCGGAGGGGAGCACGGCGCGCATCCAGGTGGTGGACAGCGGCAAGGGGATCGCGCCGGAGCACCGCGAGCGGTTGTTCTCACTGGGCTTCACCACGCGCGCGGACGGGCAGGGGCTGGGGCTGCACTCGAGCGCGCTGGCGGCGAAGTCACTGGGAGGGCGGCTCACGCTGGAGAGCGACGGGCCGGGCCAGGGCGCCACGGCCACGCTGGAGCTGCCGCTCGCGTGAGCGGGCCCCCGTGGCTACGAAGCCACTTCCTTGGGGTACTTTGGACTCCAATAAAGCGGCGACTTCTATTAATCCTTGGTATTCGCGAATAGCCAGTAGGGCGCAGAAGCCTGCCCTGCAGGTCGGCTGGTCGCTGTGAGGACCGAGCACGAGATTCCGCTACGAACTGGACGGCAACCACACCGACGGTTCACTTCCCTCGCCCAAAGGAAACACTCGTGAAGACCAGACTGAGCCGCGTGTGCCTGTTCGTCCTCGGAATCACTCTCGCTGTCGGGTGCGGCCCCGCCGACATGCAGGAGCAGGACACCTTCGAGAGCCCCACCACACCCATCGTCATCGATGAAGCGCCTACCGGAGACGGAGACCAGGTCTCCCAGGATGACGCGACGCAGGAAGAGGACAGGGCCGTCGGGGACCTTTCCGCATGCTGCTTCGTCAAGTGCAAGGGGGATACGGCTTACAGAGGCCCGTTCCCGAAGGTCAAATATGGGAACTGCACCGAATTCGGTGCCTACTATTGCGGCCAGCATCACAAGCGCGTCGAACACGTCAAGTGGGGCGACTGTAATTGCTAGGCATTGCCCGCGGAAGGTGTCCGCGGAAGGTGTCAGAGGATTTGTAATGCCTCTGGACGACACCCCGTTGAAGGTCGTGCGCCGCTGGCCCGCCGCATGCTTGAGCGCGGCTGGCCATGTCTGGACCGCATGACCTCTTCGCCCGCTACACCTTCGGTCATCCCGAGCGGGCCGCCGCTGAACTGCGCGCGGTGCTGCCCGCGCACATCGTCTCGGAAGTGGACTGGGCGTCCCTGAGGCGAGAGCCTGTCAGCGTGGTGGACCCGGAGCTGCGCGAGACCGAGAGCGATCTGCTCTTCACTGCGCGCCTGCGCACGGGCCAGCCGCTGCTGTTGTACGTGTTGCTGGAACACCAGTCATCGGTGGATTCGTGGATGGCGCTGCGGATGCTGCGCTACGTGGTGCGGCAGGTGGAGCGTTGGAGACAGGAACACCCGCGGAGTACGCGGCTGCCGGTCATCATCCCGCTCGTCATGTACCACGGGGCGGATGGCGTCTGGACGGCGCCGCGCCGGGTGGAGGACCTCTTCGAACTGCCGGATGGGGAAGAGGCACGGGCGCAATGGCGAGCGCTGGTGCCGCGATTCGAGTACCTGCTCGATGACCTGACGGCCGAGCGGGAGGTGGCGCTGCGAGCGCGTTCCGGTCCACCTCTGGCCCGGCTGGCGTGGCTGGTGCTGCGTTACGGACGTACCGGGGAACTGGCCCGGAAGCTGCCGGAGTGGGTGGCGCTCTTCGCCCAGGTGTACGCGGACACCGGGGGCGCCGAGCATCTGGTGGTGGTCATCCGTTACCTGCTGTGGGTGGGGAAGGATGCGGCCGTCCACGCAGCGGCGAAACGGGTGTTAAATTCGGTGCTGGATGAGCAGCGCGCGGAGGAGTTGATGGGCAGCTGGGCCGAGGAAATGATCGAGCGGGGCGTCCAGAAGGGTCTGGTCAGGGGCCGGCAGGAGGGCCGGGCGGAGGGGTTGCAGCAGGGGCTGAGCGAGGCCATCCTGCGGATCCTCACCGCGCGCGGCGTGTCCGTCGAGGAGGGGGCCCGACAGCGCATCCTCACCTGCACGGACATGGCCACCCTCGACCGCTGGTTCGACCGCGCCCTGAACGCCACGACTCTCTCCGACGTGCTGGACGAGCGCGCGCAGTAGACGCGCCCTTCCGACCCCTCCTGCTTCCACTTCCACTGGCCGTCACGCTTCACGAGCAGGGAGGTGTTGCGGCCGGTGATCTTCTGCTTGCCCTGGGTCATCGTGAAGTCGTCGATGACGCTCACCAGCGAGTCCGAGAGGACGGAGATCGTCGGCTGCCTCGCACCGCTCCTGCCTGGCACATGCCGGGAGTGACGGAGTAGCCCTTGGGAAGCTCGTCCTCGGTCGAGACCTGTCCTTTGTCCGTGGAGAGTGAATCGCGACGTCGATGTCACGGTGAACCGGGGCAATGCTGTCAGGGTGGACCCCGGCGCCCAGGTGGAGACCCCGGGCGCCGTACTTCCCAAGGCGGAGATGGTGAGCGGCCGCGAATCGAGCCAGCACATTCACGTTCCTCGCGATTGTCTTGTTGTGCAAGTAAAGCTCGTTTAGCTTGTTTCCTCCGAGACACAGTGAAGGAAACATGCACATGAAGACAACGAGCCGGGCATTGAGTTCGTGGGTGGTGGCCCTCGGGCTGGCGGGGAGCGGGGGCGCGCTGGCGGCGCCGGCCCTGGAGGCCGCGCGGGCGGCCGGTGAGGAGCAGGTCCGCGCGCTGGGCGGCGAGGCCTGGGTGGAGCGGAACCTGCTGGAGATCAAGTTCCACGAGAACCAGTACATCCGCCTGCGCAACGGCGCGCCGACGGACCTCGGGGGCCGGGGGTTGCGCCACGCGCAGGCGCACGAACTGCTGCGGCAGGTGGCGGGTGGGCAGTGGTCGCGCTCGCACCAGGTGGCCGAGGAGGCGCTGGAGGCGCTGCGCTCCGAGGGCGAGCTGCGCACCCGCGAGGCGCTGCCGGACCTGAACCTGTACTTCCAGCTGCGGCTGCCACCGGGACTGGACACGGAGCGCATCGCGGCGGCCTTCCGGCAGCTCCCGGAGGTGGAGGCCGTCTACCGCGTGCCCCTCCCGGCGCCGTCCCCCGTGGCGCCTGACTACTACACGGTGAGCTCCGGCTCCTACCAGAAGTACCAGGACGCGGCGCCCGCGGGCGTGGACGGGCGCTACGCCGGCACCCTGGTGGGCGCGCGCGGCACCGGGGTGAAGATCTGCGACGTCGAGTACAGCTACAACGCCTCGCACGTGGACCTGGGGACGGTGACGCTGGTGGGCAGCGCTCCGGTGGATCCCTACAACAACAACAACCACGGCACCGCGGTGCTCGGCGTCTACGGCGCGGTCGCCAACACCGAGGGCGTGACGGGCATCGCCTACGCCGCGCAGAAGCTGTTCGCGGCGGCCAACACCGCGTCCGGCTACAACGTGGGCGCGGCCGTCACCACCTGCGCGGCCAACATCTCCGCCGGTGACGTCATCGTCATCGAGCAGCAGATGAGCGGCCCCATCAGCGGCAAGTTCGTGCCGGTGGAGTGGTACAAGCCGTGGTACGACGCCATCCGCACGGCGGTGGCCGCCAACAAGATCGTCGTCGAGGCGGCGGGCAACGGCTCGCAGAACCTGGACGATCCCATGTACAGCACGGGCAACAACGGGCACTACCCCTTCCTGGCGCAGAACGACTCGGGCGCCATCATCGTCGGGGCTGGCAAGTCGCCCGCCTATGGCACCGCGGCGCGCTCCGCTCATGACTTCTCCACCTACGGCTCCACGGTGGACCTGCAGGGCTGGGGCGATGGCGTGGTGACGACCGGCTACGGCACCCTCTACAGCGCCGAGGGCGTCAACCGCTACTTCGCCAGCGGGTTCAACGGCACCTCGAGCGCCACGCCCGTCGTCGCCGGCTCGGTGGCCAGCCTCCAGGGCCGCTACAAGTCCCTGTACGGCACCACCCTGTCGCCGGCCTCGGTCAAGTCCCGCCTGCGCACCTACGGCACCGCGCAGACGGGCACCAAGAACATCGGCCCCCTGCCGGACCTCCGGCGGGCGCTCACCGGCCTGTAGGCTGGAGCAGGGCTATCGCGCCTGGGGGGCTGTCCGTGTGGGGCGGCCCCCCTTTGCATTTCCCTGGAGGAAAGACAGGCATGCACGAAGCAACGAGCCGGGTGTGGTACGGGTGGGGGGTGTGGCTGATGTTGGCCGCGGGGTGCACGGCGCCAGGCCGGGTACCGGCGGATGCGGGAGCCGAGCCCCGCCCGGCGCCAGGGGTGGAGGCGCCGCGCGCCGAGCCGGACACCCTGGAGATCAAATTCCGCGAGGGCCAGCACATCCGGCTGCGCGACGGCGTGCCCACGGACGTCGCGGGCCAGGGGCTTCTCACCCACGCACGGGCGCGGGAGCTGCTGCGGCAGGTGGCGGGAGGGCAGTGGACACGCTCGCAGGAGGTGTCCGAGGAGACGTTGGACGCGATGCGGGCCGAGGGCCAGCGCAACACCGGCCAGCCCCTGCCGGACCTGAACCTGTACTTCCGGCTGCGGCTGCCACCGGGACCGGACACGGAGCGCATCGCGGCGGCCTTCCGGCAACTCCCGGAGGTGGAGAGCGTCCAGACCGTCCCACGCCCCGCGCCCGCACCGGGAAGGTGAAGGGAGGCTCGGCTCCTCTGGGTTTCGGCCACAATGCGCGTGCGGGCTGTTCGGTCGAGCCTCCAGGAGCTTCCCGATGATGAAGACCCGAAGTCACCTCGCCGCCCTCTGGCTCACCTGTCTGTTGGGGCTCTCCAGCCTGGGCGCGGCCCCCGTGGAGCCAGCGCCTCCCGCCGCCGAGCCGGAGGAGGAGCGGTTGGTGCGATTGCTGCTCCAGTTGAGCAGGATGAACGCTCGAGAGCGGACGGCCGTCACCTTCGAGCTCCACTGCGAGGATGTCGTCGTGCGCTGGGAGCCGCTCCAACGCGTCGCGAAGAATCCTCGCGCGCTCGAGGCGGCGCGGCGCATCCTGAAGTTTCACCTTCGAAATGACCAGGGCCCTCAGTACGTCGCCGCGGCCCTCCTGGCCTCGTCCGGCGATCGCGGCCCGAAGACCCGCAAGTACCTGAAGGAGGGCCACTCCACCTGTGTCGAGCCCGCCGGAGCTGCGCGCCTCGCTGGAGCGCCTCACGGCGCGCTCGCCCGGGGCCGTGCTGAGCGCCGTGTCCTGGGCGCCCGACTCCAAGCCCACGTGCGAGCCGTTCAAGGCGTGGCGCGAGGTGCCGGACCCCAACTCCCGCCTCACCACGGTGTGCTCGGGGGCCGCGCCGGAGGGCAGGCGGCTCTGCTACGTCCAGCGCCGGCGCACCTTCACCTCCGGCGAGAAGGGCAGCGCCTCCGCGTGTACCCAGTGGTGCCGCTCGGAGGACTGGGTGGACATGAGCGGGGAGGCCCCCCGCATCTTCCAGTCCGTGCACTATTGCGAAGCGGGGGATTACCTCCCGGGCGGTACCTTCCCCCTTGCCTCCCTGGTGCTGGACGGACGCACGTACCTCCTCACGCCCAGCACCTGTTACGAAGGGTGCAACGGCTTCGGGATACTGGACGTGTCCAAGGACGACATGCGCATGGAGCTCCACCGCGACTCCACGGCGGTCTGCGATTGACGGGGGGGTGGGCGCCTGCTCCCCGGACGGCCGGGACGCGCGGACGGGCAAAACCCGCCCTGCCGGCTCCCGGGCTCCGGGCTACACTGGGCACCCCCCGCTCCCATGAACCGCAAGGCCCTCGCCTCCGTGCTCCTGCTGTGCATCGCGCTCGCCA
>NZ_DASUNC010000197.1:0-17212 GCF_036277355.1 Archangium sp. | reverse complement strand
GTGGACGTCGCGAAGACGCAAACCAGAAAAACCTCATCCGCTTCTCGCTCCACCGCCGGGTCTTCAAGCGCGCCAGGCGCCCATCTTCTTCGTGCGTAGCCAATCGGCCAGGCAGCCTCTGCTCTCAGCGACAGGGGTCCCCAAGCGAGTTGGATGGGCAAGCGTGTTTGGAAGGTGAAGTGGAATGCGCGTCCAGCCCCGGACGGCGAGGAGCGGCTGAGCAGGGCCATCAAGTTGCTGCTGGAAGCAGCCCGCGGCGCCTCATCGGCAAGCGCGATAGGCCCCGGGGCCGCACCATGCGGCCAGGAGGCAAGGGGCGTGGAGCACGCCCAGGAGGTGGGTCATGACGCAGAGGACGGCGCTGTATGCGCGCGTGTCGACGACGCGCCAGCAGGAGGACAGGACGGTAGCCTCGCAAGTGGCGGTCCTGGAGAAGGCCGCTGAGAGCATGGGGGTGCTGGTGCCCGCCGAGCATCACTACGTGGACGAGGGCTACAGCGGCTCACGCCTGGACAGGCCCGGCCTGGATGCACTGCGGGACGCAGCCGCTGACGGCCTGCTCGACCTGGTGCTGGTGTGTGCTCCGGACAGACTGGCACGCAACTACGTCCACCAGCAGATTCTCCTGGAGGAGTTGGGCAAGCGAGGCGTGCAGGTGCATTTCCTGGAGAGGCCCATCAGCGACAACCCCGAGGACCTGCTGCTGGTGCAGATGCAGGGCGTGATTGCCGAGTACGAGCGCACCAAGATTCTGGAGCGCACCCGCCGCGGGCGCCTGCACAAGGTCAGAAACGGGCAGATGCTGCCCTTCAACATTCCGCCGTATGGCTATCGGCTGGTGCACACGCCCCAACTGCCTCAGGGAGTCATTGTCCAGGACGAGGTGGAGGCGGCGAATGTGCGGCAGATGTATCAGTGGGTGCTGGAGGAAGACCTGAGTGCGCGCCAGGTCGCCAAACGCCTCAATGCCCAAGGCATCCGCCCACGCAAGGCGCGCCTGTGGTGCCAGTCGACGGTGTACAAGACGCTCACCAATCCGGCCTACGCAGGCCTGGCGACCTACGGCAGACGCGAGCCAGTGGAGCCCACACGGCCCCGTCACCCGGGTGCGTACCGCAAGACCTACAGGAGTAGCAGCCGGGCTCGTCCCAAGGCGCAGTGGCTGCAGGTGCCGGTCCCCGCCCTGGTGGAGCCGGCGCAACAGGCCCAGGTGCTCGAGCGTCTGTCGCACCACAAGCTGCTCAGCCCGCGCAATGTCCGCCATGAGTACCTGCTGCGTACCCTGGTGGTGTGTGGCCAGTGCGGTTGGAAGATGGCCTGCATCCGCCAGACCAGCGGCAGCCTCCCCTACGAATACTTCTACTACGCATGCTGGCGAAAATCGCCGACGGACACGGGCCGCCCCGAGCGCTGCCCCGCCAGACGCGTCCGAGCCCTGGAACTGGATGCGGTGGTGTGGAAGGCGCTGTGCGAGTGGCTAAAGCAGCCCCAGATGCTGCAGAAGGAGGTAGAGACCTGGCAGCTGAGCCAGCAGAACGCTCAGGCTGCACATCAGGAGACTGCGCGGCTGGAGGGGGCGTGCCGACACCTGCAGGGACAGATAGACCGTCTCGTCGATGCCTACCAACAGGGCGCCATCGAGGTAGACGAGCTCAAGGCCCGACGCCAGCGGCTGGAAGCCTCCCTTCAGGCGACTCGTGCTCGTGCCATGGCCCTGCAGGCACAGCAGGCCGATGAGGCGCGCTTGAAGAGGCTGGGGGCCGACATCGAGGCCTTCGCGGCAGCCATGCGCGATGGCTTGGAGGCGCTTGACTTCGCCGGACGCCAACGGCTCGTCCGCCTGCTCGTCGAGCGGATCGTGGTGGAGGGAGAGGATGTCACCATCGAGCACGCCATCCCCCTCTCCGGCCGTTTTATCGGTTTGCGTCTTCACGAGGGACCGGTGGATGGTGCTGCGGATGCTGCGCTACGTGGTTCGCCAGGTGGAGCGCTGGAGACAGGAGCACCCGGAGAGCACGCGGCTACCCGTCATCATCCCGCTCGTCATGTACCACGGGCCGGATGGGGCCTGGACGGCACCGCGCCGGGTGGAGGACCTCTTCGATTTGCCGGAAGGAGAGGAGACGCAGACGCATTGGCGAGCACTGGTGCCGCGCTTCGAGTACCTGCTCGATGACTTGACGGCCGAGCGGGAGGTGGCGCTGCGAGCGCGCTCGGGTCCGCCGCTGGCCCGGCTGGCATGGCTGGTGCTGCGCTACGGACGTACCGACGAGCTGGCGCGGAAGCTGCCGGACTGGGTGGCGCTCTTCGCGCATGTGCACGCGGATGCCGAGGGGGCCGAGCATCTGGTGGTCATCATTCGTTATCTGGTGTGGGTGGGGGATGCGGCCGTCCACACAGCGGCGAGACGGGTGTTACATTCGGTGCTGGATGCGGACCGAGCGGAGGAACTGATGGGCAGCTGGGCCGAGGAGATGATCGAGCGGGGAGTCCAGAAGGGTCTGGAGAAAGGTCTGGCGAGGGGCCGGGAGGAGGGTCTGCAGCAGGGGCTGCTCCGAGGCCGTGCCGAGGCCATCCTGCGGATTCTCACCGTGCGGGGCGTGCACGCCGACGAGGAGACCCGCCAGCGCATCCTCACCTGCTCGGACATGGCCACCCTCGATCGCTGGTTCGATCGTTCCCTGAACGCCACCACCCTCTCCGACGTGCTGGACGAGCGCGTCCAGTAGACGTGTCCCCGAATGCTCCTGGAGTGACGCCGTCACCAGGGGTCGAATCCGAGCAGGTGCCAGTGGTGGAGCCACGCGGCGAATGCGGTCGCGGCCAGCGTGGCTCCAGTGAGGGACAGACGTAGGACCAGGTTCCCCGAGTGCTTCCACCAGGCGCGTGCGCTCCAGACGAGTGCTCCAGGGGTGAGCACCGCGGCCCCGAGTGCGCAGGCCATCGCGGCTCCCAGCAGCCAGGGCGTCGCGCCGTACTCCAACTCGACGTGGTGGCGCACCAGGAGCGTGAAGCCGCACAGGAACAGCAGGTGCAACAGGCCAATGGCCGCCACCAGGAGCGTGGCCGGGCTCCGGTGGAGGACGCCCGCCAACACGGCCAGCGCGAAGAGCGCGGCGCACACGGCCAGCAGCCCGTAGGTGAACGCGGACGTTTCGTACCAGGGCACCCGCTCGTAGGCCGCCATGGGATGGTTCTCGAGGAACAGGTGCGTGATGTGGCCCGCCTCGTCCTCTCGGAAGGCCACACGCTCCGGTGAGGACGGATCATCGGCCGGACGGAACAGGCGGGGCGCTTCCTCCACCCAGCGCCGGGGGGCTTGCCCGGGCTTGCGGATGAGCAGGGTGCCATCTCCACCGTCGCGGACGCGGAACTCCTGGCGCCACCCCAGCGATGCCTCCGCCGTGTGGTAGGCCCGCCACGTCGTCTGATAGGCCCCCGCGAAGCGTGCCGCCCTCCCGGCGAAGTCCCGCGGGGGCACGGGCATGTCCGAAGGTGGGGCAGGGGAGTCGTGCTCGAGCACGGCCCGCAGCAGCTCCATCCGTGCTTGCTGCGCGGCGTCCTTCTCCCCCGGACCGTTGTACGAGACGAACAGCCCCATCCCGTGCTCCGGCATCAGCACCAGCAGCGAGTGGAAGAGGTACGCGTCCCCCAGGTGCCCGATGAGCCGCTGGCCCTCGAGGTGGAACTCCATGAAGCCGTGGGCCCACCCGCTCAACCGCGGGTCATGCGTGAAGTGCTGGCGATGCATCCGCCGCACCGTCTCCTCGCGCAGGATGCGGTGGCCCTCGTGCTGTCCTCCCTGGAGGTGCGCGAGCATGAACCTCGCCAGGTCCGTGGCCGTCGTGAGCATCGAGCCACTGGAGGCCACCACCACCTGCTCCAGGGGCCGGGCCCGTGGGCTCCCCTCCTCGACGGTGTGTCCCAAGGCCATGTCGGCGGCGAGCTCCGGTGGCACCGTCCGGCGGAAGAAGGTGCGCCGCATTCCCAGCGGCTCCAGCACGTTCTCCCGGAGGTACTGCTCGAAGGGCTGGCCCGAGACCCGCTCGACGATGTGCTCGGCCAGGCTCGTTCCGTAATCGGAGTACGCCGACAGCGCTCCCGGAGGCCGCACCCGGGCTGGCATGCGCTCCCGCAGGTATTCCGCCAGCGTGCCGGGCGGTGGGCCCTCGGGCCAGAGGCGCTCGCGTACCTCGAAGCCTCCCGCATGCGCCATCAGGTGCGCGAGCGTGAGGGGCCGGGCGTCCGCCGACGGGAGCCGCACGTCGTCCAGGTACGTTTGAACATCCACGTCCAGGTCGAGCCGTCCCCGCTCGGCGAGCTGCATCACCGCCGTCCAGACGAACAGCTTGCCCAGTGAGGCCACGCGGAAGAGCGTCTGGTCCGCCACCACGGGCGTGTGTCTTCCGGCGTCCGCGTCGCCGTAACCCCGGGCCAGCACCACCCGGCCGTCCCGCACCACCGCCACCGTTGCTCCGGGAATCCGGTACGCCGCGAGCTGCCCGGTGACCACGCGTTCCACGAGTGGCTCCAGCGAGACCGTGTCGTCCCGGGACGCGCTCTCCGCCCACGCTGGCGCCGACAGGGCGAGCACCAGCACCAGCAGACTCCTGGGGACTCCAATCAGTCGGTTCGGGGTCACGGATGTGTCACGGCTTCCGCCGTCAAGGATGCTGGGGGGGGTGAGGTTTCATTCCCTCACAGAGGGTGAATACGCTGAGGCTCCTCTCCACGAAAGAGATCCTCGGTGAAACGACTGTTGTATTCCCTGACCGGCCTCGTGCTGGCGTTGGGTGGCACCCGCGTGGGTGCCAGAGACCTCCCCCCCATTGATGCCTTCGCCCAGAGCCCGGCCCGGAGTCCGGGGGCGCGGCCGCGCACCTCCGTCCAGGGCGGTGAGGTGGCGCACGAAGAGCCCCGGCTCGGTGTCCCCACCTTCGTATGGGCCGAGCGCCCTCGTGGCGCGGGAGCCCTTCGCGCCCTGTCTCCCGAGCAGGCCGCGCGGGCCCACCTCGCCGGACGCTCGGGCTTCCGCTCCGAGGCGCACCTGCCCGCGGCCGGGGCTCCGCTCCGGCGTGTGGACCGGCTGGCGGGTGGCGGCTCCATCGTGACGTTCGCCCAGGAGGTGGAGGGCACGGAGCTCTTCGGTGACTCGCTCCAGGTGCTGCTGGACGCCAACAACGACCTCGTCGCCGTGACGGGCTACCTCACCCCGGACGCGGCGCGCGGTCCCCGGCTCCACTTCCGGCTGTCGCCCCAGGAGGCCGTGGGCCAGGCGCTGGCGGACCTCACCGGCGAGCCGCTGCACGCGGGCATGCTGGTGGACTCGGGCCGGGTGTCCGGTGCCTTCCACCACTTCGACTTCGCCCCCGCGTTGCGCATGCGCGAGCAGCGGCTGAGCCGCCCGGCCCGCGTCAAGCCCGTGGCCTTCCCGCTTCCCGAGGCGCTCGTCCCCGCCTGGTACGTGGAGGTCTTCGCGGGTCCCGACGCCAGCACCGAGGCCGAGGCCTTCGCGTACGTGCTCGCCGCCGGCGATGGGCGCATCCTCTTGCGCCAGAGCCTCACCTGGCAGGATGCCTATTCCTACCGCGTATGGGCCGACGAGACGTCACCGCACCTTCCCCATGACGGTCCCCAGGGCCATGGCGGCACGCCGCACCCCACCGGACTGCCGGATGGCTACCAGCCGCCCTTCGTCGCGCCCAACCTCATCACCCTGGCCAACAGCCCCTTCAGCCGCAACGACCCCTGGCTGCCCGCGGGAGCCACCACGCTCACCGGCAACAACGTCCTGGCCTACGCGGACGTCGTCTCCCCGGATGGCTTGAGCGCCGGGGATGTCTCCGCCGCGCCCACGGGCCCCAACACCTTCGACTTCGTCTACGACGTGTCCCTGCCGCCGGATGCGAGCGCCACCCAGCGCATGGCCTCCATCACGCAGCTCTTCTTCGTCAACAACTTCTTCCATGACTGGTTCTACGACGCCGGCTTCGACGAAGCCGCCGGCAACGGCCAGACGGACAACTTCGGACGCGGCGGACTCGGCAATGACGCGCTGCTGGCCGAGGCCCAGGACTTCAGCGGCACGGACAACGCCAACATCGAGGTCCCCGCGGATGGCGCCTCGCCGCGCATGCAGATGTATGTCTTCAGTCCCAAGGGGCTGAAGAAGCTCACCGCCCACGCGCCCGCCTCGCTGGCCCGGGACTACACCGCGGGCTTCGCCACCTTCGGCCCGCGCAACCACCGCCTCACCGGGGACCTGGTGCTGGTGGATGACCTGGCCAGCTCCACCCTGCGTACCGACGCGTGCGAGACGCCCTTCGCCAACGCGGCCCAGGTGGCCGGGAAGATCGCCCTCATCGAGGACGGCAACTGCCTGTCGGACAGGAAGGTGCGCAACGCCCAGGCCAACGGGGCGGTGGGCGCCATCATCATGAACCGCTTCAGCGACAGCGCGCCGGGGTGGATCAGCGGCTCGGACGCGGCCTCCGTCACCATCCCCGCGGTGAGCATCGGCAAGACGGATGGCACGTCCTTCAAGACCGCGCTGGCGGGCGGGCAGACCGTCACCGTCACGCTGCTGCGCGAGGAGCTGGTGCGCCGCGACGGCACCCTGGACAACACCATCGTCGCGCACGAGTGGGCGCACTACCTGAGCGCGCGCCTGGTGGGCAATGGCGTCGGTCTGCGCAACCAGCAGGGCGGTGGCCTGGGCGAGGGCTGGAGCGACTTCGCCGCCCTGCTGATGCTGGTGCGCGAGGAGGACGCGCTCGTACCGTCCAACGCCGGCTTTGGCGGCACGTACGCCACGGGGAGCCATGCCTTCGGGGGTGGCAGCAACAACGGCTTCTACTTCGGCGTGCGCCGCTACCCGTACTCCACGGACTTCAGCAAGAACCCGCTCACCTTCCAGCACATCCAGAAGGGCGTGGCGCTGCCGGAGGGCATCCCCATCTTCCCCGCCGGCCCGGACAACTTCGAGGTCCACAACGTGGGCGAGGTGTGGGCCCAGATGCTGTGGGAGTGCTACGCGGCGCTGCTGCGCGACACGGGCCGCCTCACCTTCGCCGAGGCCCAGCAGCGGATGAAGGAGTACCTGGTCGCCTCGCTGAAGCTCACCCCGTCCTCCCCGACGATTCTCGAGGCGCGGGATGCGCTGCTGGCGGCGGCGCGCGCCCGGGACGACCGGGACTACCGGCTCTTCCTGCGTGCCTTCGCCCGCCGGGGCGCGGGTGCGGGCGCGGTGGGCCCCGCGCGTGACTCCGGAGACCTCGTGGGCGTGACGGAGAGCTACGAGTCCGGCGAGTCCCCCACCTTCATCGCCGTGACGCTCGATGATGGCGTCGTCTCGTGCAATGGCGATGGCATCCTCGACAACGGGGAGACGGGCCGGATGCGCGTGACGCTGAAGAACCAGGGCGTCACCGAGTTCCGCGACACCCGCGTCACCGTCACCACCTCCAGCCCGGGTGTCACCCTGGGTAGCGGGGGGGTCATCACCTTCCCGGTGCTCGCGCCGGGGGCCTCGGCCACCGGGGAGCTGAACGTCACCCTGGAGGGCCCCCTGGCCGTGCAGCGTCTGTCCTTCGTCCTCACCTACGGGGACTTCGGCCCGGACTCGGTGGGGACCCGCTCGAGGAGCTTCGAGCACCAGGCCCACTACACCTTCGCCGATGGCAGCTCGAGCACCGAGACGGTGGAGGCCCCCAACGTCCTCGCGGGCACCTGGGCGACGTCGCGCCGCACCACCTATCCCTTCACCTACAATGCCCAGCTCTGGTCTCGCGCGGAGGAGGGGCAGACGCTCCACTTCTTCCGGCTGCCGGATGCCCCGGCGCTCTCGGACATCTACCTGGTGTCGCCTCCCCTGGCGGTGTCCTCCACGCAGGACTTCGGCTTCACCTTCCGCCACCGCTACGGGTTCGACTTCAAGGACGCCAACTCCTATGACGGCGGCGTCATCGAGATCAGCACCGACGGGGGCACGTCCTGGACGGACATCGGGACGTCCATCACGCCGGGTTACGACACCACCCTGTACACCAGCAGCCTCACCGACAACCCCCTCAAGGGAAAGAAGGCCTTCGCGCGCAGGAGCGCGGGCTACCCGGCATGGATCAACGCCACGGTGAATCTCGGCAAGACGTACGCCGGGAAGACGGTGCGCATCCGCTTCCGCGTGGGCACGGACGAGTCCAATGGGACCAGCGGCAACCCGCCGGGCTGGAACGTGGATGACCTCGCGTTCACGGGCCTCACGAACACGCCCTTCAGCGCCACGGTGGCCAAGGGCGTGGTGTGCAACCGGCCGCCGCTGGCCAGCGCGGGCGCGGACCAGGTGGTGGACGAGCGCCAGCCGGTGCGGCTGGAGGGCAGTGGCACGGATCCGGATCCGGGCACCACGCTCCACTTCTCCTGGAAGCAGCTCTCGGGCCCGAGCGCGGTGCTCACGGACAGCGGCACCGCCACCCCCTCCTTCACCGCCCCCGAGGTGACGAAGGATGAGGTCCTCACCTTCGAGCTCACCGTCAGCGATGGGGCGCTGTCCTCCTCGGATACCGTGGAGGTGAAGGTGCTGCAGAAGAACCGGACTCCCGTGCTCACGCCACTGCCCGGCATGGACGTGGACGAGGGCAGCCCCGTGACGCTCTCCGTGTCCGCCGTGGATCCGGATGGGGACGAGGTGTCCTACGCGTGGACGAAGAAGAGCGGGCCGGACGTGGTGCTCTCGGGCGTGGAGACCGGCACGCTCTCCTTCACCGCGCCCGAGGTTCCGGCGGATGCCACCCTCCTCTTCGAGGTGGTGGCCACCGATGGTCTCGACGCCAGCGCGCCCCTCGAGGTGAACGTCGGCGTGCGTCAGGTGAACAAGCCGCCCGTGGCCCGGGCGGGTGAGGACCATACCGTCACCGCTGGCGGGACGGTGTCCCTGGAGGCCTCGGCCTCCTCGGACCCGGACGGGGACTCGTTGCGCTTCGCCTGGAGCCAGGTGCATGGCCCCGCCGTGGAGCTCCTCGAGGCCACGAGCGACAGAATCTCCTTCACCGCTCCCGCCATCCTGGAGCCGGCCACCCTCACGTTCCGCGTGCGGGTGACCGATCCTGGCGCTCTCTTCGCCGAGGACGAGGTGTCCGTGACGGTGAACCCCGCTCCCGTCCCCGACGCGGGCACGGATGGCCCCGACGCGGGCACGGGCGGCCCCGACGCGGGCAGCGGCGAGACGCCTCCGGATGCGGGTACGGGCCCCGGTGGCGGCCAGGTTGACGCGGGGGGCTGCGGCTGCTCGTCGGGCAGCTCCTCCGGCACGGCCTCGCTGTTGCCGATGATGCTGTTCGCGCTCGGCCTCGTCAGCCGGCGCCGCCGGGTGTAGCCCGGCTTCGTGACACGGTCCGGGAGCCACCGCGCGCTCCCTGTTGGCTCCCGGACCCATCACCCGCACCTTCCGTACCGGAATCATGGCCCCGGAAGCTCCAGGCCGCTAACAAGGGCCGCCGTACCCACGAAGGAGGGACGTCATGGAGCAGAGGGCACTCGGAAAGCAGGGGCTGAAGGTGTCCGCCCTGGGCCTGGGCTGCATGGGAATGAGCGACTTCTACGGCTCGACCGACGAGAAGGAGTCCATCTCCGTCATCCACCGGGCGCTGGAACTCGGGGTGAACTTCTTCGACACGGCCGACATGTACGGGCCGTTCACCAACGAGAAGCTGCTGGGCAAGGCCATCGCCGGCAAGCGCGACCAGGTCATCGTCGCCACCAAGTTCGGCAACGTGCGCGCCGAGGATGGCTCCTTCCTCGGCATCAGCGGCAAGCCCGACTACGTGCTCAAGGCCTGTGACGCCTCCCTCAAGCGCCTGGGCATCGACCACATCGACCTCTACTACCAGCACCGCGTGGACACCACCGTGCCCATCGAGGACACCGTGGGCGCCATGGCCCAGCTGGTGAAGCAGGGCAAGGTCCGCTACCTCGGCCTGTCCGAGGCCGCGCCCGACACCATCCGCCGCGCCCACGCGGTGCACCCCATCTCCGCGCTCCAGACGGAGTACTCGCTCTGGAGCCGGGACCCCGAGGACGAGGTGCTCCCCACGGTGCGCGAGCTGGGCATCGGCTTCGTCCCCTACAGCCCGCTGGGCCGTGGCTTCCTCACCGGCCGCTACCGCCGCATCGAGGACCTCGAGCCCAACGACTGGCGCCGCAACAACCCGCGCTTCCAGGGAGAGAACTTCGCGAAGAACCTCCAGCTCGTGGACAAGATCAACGGCCTGGCCGCGCGCAAGAAGGTGAAGGCCTCCCAGCTCGCGCTCGCGTGGGTGCTGGCCCAGGGCAAGGACATCGCCCCCATCCCCGGCACCAAGCACGTGAAGTACCTCGAGGAGAACATCGCCGCGGCGGACATCCGGCTCTCCCCCGAGGAGCTGCGGGAGATCGACACCATCGCCCCCAAGGGCGTGGCGGCCGGCACCCGCTACCCCGAGGCCGGCATGAAGTCGGTCCACCGCTGAGCCGGGGCTGAAGGCCGCCGGGGTGGGCAGACCCTCACCCTGACCCTCTCCCAGCGGGAGAGGGGACGCCTCGTGGGGGAGGTCAGGGCCTCGGGACCGGTGGGGGCGTCGGGGCCCGCCGCGGCAGCCGCACCGTGAAGCGCGTGCCCTCGCCCTCGCGCGAGCTCACCGTGATGCCTCCACCGTGCGCCAGCACCAGCTGCCGGGTGATGTAGAGCCCCAGCCCCACGCTGCCCGCTCCACTGCCCGCGTGGCGGCCCCGGCGGAACGGCTCGAAGAGATCCGGCAGGATGGCCCCCTCGATGGCCGCGCCCTCGTTGTGCACCTCGAGGAAGACCTCTCCGGCCTCGCCCCGGCAGCGCACCCAGACCGCCGTGTCCGGAGGGCTGTGCTGGAGCGCGTTGCCCACCAGGTTGCCGAGCACCTGCGCGAGCCGGTCTTCATCCCACTCGCCCTTGCCATCCCCCTCCAGCTTCAACTCCAGCTGCCGCTCCGGATGGCTGGCGGCCAGCTCCTCCACCACGCCGCGCGCCAGCTCGAAGAGGTCCATCTGCTTGCGCTCCACCGGGATGCCGCCGCCCAGCCGCGCCTGGCTGAAGTCCAGCAGGTCGCGAATGAGGCGCGTGGAGCGGTCCGACGCGGAGATGATGCGGGTGAGGCTCTTGCTCTGCCGCTCGTCCAGCCCCTCGCGCGCCAGCAGCACCGAGGCGGAGATGCGGATGACGCTCAGCGGGTTGCGCAGGTCGTGGCTGACGATGCCGAGAATCTGCCGCTCGAAATCGGCGAGCTGGCGCGCCTCGGCCTCCTGCTGCTTCTGCATGGTGATGTCCACGTAGGCGCCCGTCATGTAGAGGGGGCGCCCGTTCGCGTCCACGAAGGTCTTCCCCTTGCCGCTCAGCCAGTGCACGTGCCCATCGGGCCACACCACGCGGAAGTCCATCTCGAAGTCCGCGCCCTCGCGCGCGCAGGCCTCGTTGCGCCGTGCCGCCTCGGCCCGGTCCTCCGGGTGCACCAGCGCCAGGCAGTCCTCCATCGTCTGCACCGTGCGCCCCGGCGGCAGGCCGAAGAGTTGATCCAGGTTCTCGTCCCACTCCAGCGCGTTGGTGCGGATGTCCCAGCGGAACGTGCCCGTGCCGCCCGCCCACAGCGCCGCGCGCAGCCGCTCGTCGCGCTCCTGCAGCGTGGCCTCCATCCGCTCGCGCTCCGCCAGCAAGTCCCGCAGCTGGGCCTCGCTCGCCTCCGCCTGGGCGCGCGCCTGCTGCGCGGCTTCATAGAGGCGGGCCCGCTCCAGCGCCTGCGCTCCCTGCCGCGCCAGCGCGAGGAGGAACTCCTGCTCGTCGGCGGACAGGGTGCGCGGCCCCGCGTAGTTCACCACCAGGGCGCCCATCACCCCCCGGCTGCCGCGCAGGGGCATCACCGCCGCGGCCTCGTAGGGAAGATCCAACCGCGCCACCGAGGGGTAGCGCCGGTCCCGCTCCTCGCGGTTGGCGAAGGTGACGAGCTTGTCGTTGCGCACCGCCTCCGTCACCGCCAGGGGCGCGTCGAGCGCAATGCGCTCCAGGTTGCGCGTCAGGTGCCGGACGTTCTCGGTGGCGTTCGCCAGCTCGAGCGTCTGGCCCTCCTCGCTCATCAGGCACACCGCGCCCGAGTGGGCCTCCAGCGCCGCCACGCCCTGGGTGAGGATGATGTCCACCACCTGCCGGGGCGTGAGGGCCTCGGAGAGCGCGGCGGTGACGGCCTGCAGGCGCGAGATGCGCTCCTGGGCCCGGCGCTGGTCGTCGATGTCGGCGTTGGTGCCGAACCAGCGGATGACGCGGCCGCGCGCGTCCCGCATGGGCAGGGCCCGGATGAGGTGCCAGCGCCACGTGCCACTGGACTGCCAGAGCCGGGCCTCCACCTCGTAGGGCTCCCCGGTGCGCAGGCACTGCTGCCAGCGCTCCATCACCCGGGGGAGATCCTCCGGGTGCACGGCCTTGGGCCACTGCGAGGGATCTCCCAGCGGAAGGCCGTTGGTCTCGTAGCCGCGGCGGCTGATGTAGTCCAGCACGCCATCCGGGCGGCTCGTCCAGATGGTGTGCGGCAGCACCTCGGCGAGCGTGCGGTACTGCTGCTGCACCTCGTGCAGGCGCAGCGTCTGGCGCAGCAGGTGCGCGAGGCGCTCCGGGGTGAGCGCCGACTTGGCGAGGTAGTCCGTGGCGCCGGCCTTCATCAGCTCCACGGCGATGTGCTCATCCCCCTGCCCGGTGAGCATGATGATGGGCGTCTCCACCAGCGCGGCGCGGGCCTTGCGCAGCACCTCCAGCCCGTCCTGGCCCGGCATCTGGAAGTCCATCAGGGCGCAGTCGAAGGTCTGCTCCAGCAGGGCGGTGAGCGCGGCCGTGCCATTGGCCACCTCGACGAGCTGCGCCTCGAGCCCCGCCTTGAGCAGGGCGCGCCGCACCGCGAGCCGGTCCACCTCGTCGTCGTCCGCGACCAGCAGCCGCAGCGGTTGCTCCTCCATGCGCTCCTCGGCCCTCACGGCAGCTCCACCCGGGACCAGTATGCGTTGAGTGCGGCCATCAACTCCACGAAGGCCGGCGAGGCCACGGGCTTGACGAGGTAGCCCGCTACGTTGTGCGCGTAGCTTTGCAGCCTGTCTCTCTCGTCGTTGGAGGTGGTGAGCACCACCACGGGGGTGGCGCTCAGCTCGGGGTCGGCGCGCAGGGCGCGCAGGAACTCGAGGCCATTCATCCGCGGCATGTTGAGGTCCAGCAGGATGAGGCGGTTGGTGGATGGCACGGTGCCGTTGCGCAGCAGCTCCAGCGCCTGACGCCCGTCGCCAGCGACGTACAGGGTGTTGTGGATGTTGCTCTTCTTGAAGGCGCGCTGGACGTTCATGACGTCCACCGCGTCGTCATCCACCAGCAGGATGTTCAGCGTCTTCACGGTACGCTCTCAGCGCCCCTCGTCAGGGGTGTGCTTGGGCCAGGTGAAACGGAAGGTAGCCCCCTGGCCAGGGGAGGACTCCAGCCAGGCACGCCCCCCGCGTGCCTCCACGCTCTTCTTCACCACCGACAGACCGATGCCGGTGCTCTCCACTTCATCACGGGCGCGCAGCGTCTGGAAGATGCCCCAGATGCGTTCATGGTACTCGGGTGCGATGCCCGGGCCATTGTCGGCCACGGAGAACTCCCAGAAGGCGTCCAACTGCCGGGCGTCCACCCGCACCCGCGTGTCGGACGACTGAGCGTGCTTGAAGGCGTTGCCGAGCAGGTTGAGGAACACCTGCTGCAGGGGCACCCGCTCGGTGCGCAGGGTGGGCATGCCGGGGGCCAGCTCCACGTGCGTGCCGGCGGGGGGGGCGAGCAGCTCCACGCACTCGGTGAGCAGCTTGCCCACGTCCACCGGCTCCGGCCGGCCCCGCACCCGGCCCGCGCGGCTGTAGTCGAGGATGCCGTTGATGAGCGCCTCCATGCGCTCCACGCGCCCGCGCAGCAGCCGCATCTGCTCGCGCGTCTCGTCCGTCATCACGGCCCGCAGGTCGTCCTCTATCCACTGCGACAGGTTGGCGATGCCGCGCAGCGGGGCCTTCAGGTCATGGCTGGCCACGTAGGCGAACTGATCCAACTCCTTGTTGCTGCGCTCCAGGGCGGCGATGAGGCGCTCGCGCTCGGCCTCGGCGCGCTTGCGCTCGGTGATGTCCAGCACCACGGTGGCCACGCCCAGCGTGGTGCCCTCGGCCGAGCGCACGGGCGCATAGCGCGCCAGCCAGGCCCGCTCCTCGCCGGAGGGCAGCCGGGTGGCGGACTCCACCGTCTGCGTCTCGCCCGTCTCCAGCGCGCGCCGCAGCGACTTCACCACGATGTCCACGCCGGGGCCCTGCGTGGAGAGCACCTCGGGCATGGTGTGTCCCAGGTGGTCCGCGGCGGGCTTGCGGTTGATGTCCTGCAGGGTGCGGTTGACGCGCACGAAGCACAGCGTCCGGTCGAAGAGCGCGATGCCGGCGGGGGCCGCGTCGAGCAGCGTGTCCAGCATGGCGCGGGCCTGCTCGGCGAGGTACTGCTCGTGCTGGGCCCGGCGCATGGCGTCCTGGCTCTCGCGGTACAGGCGTGCGTTGTCCAGCGCGAGCGCGGCGCGGCGCGCGAACTCCTCGGCCAGCGACAGGTCCGCGGCGGAGAAGCTCCGGACGCTCCCGGCCTGCACCAGCGTGATGCTGCCCAGCGTCCGCCCGTGCACCACCAACGGCACGATGATGGAGGAGCGCATGCCCAGCTCCCGCAGCAGCCGCAGGCCGTGCGCGTCGCGCGCGAGCTGGGAATGCATCGCGTCCGGGATGACCTCCAGCAGCTCCGGCTCGCCGGTGCGCAGCACGTAGCCGAGCCCGTGGGTGGCATGGTGCAGGTCCGCGGGCTCGCGGCGCGCCAGCTCCCAGATGAGCGGCTCCTTGAGGCTGTCGGTGTGCGTCACCGCGACGCGCTCGACCGTCTCGTCCTGCCGCACCAGGTCCACCGTGCACCAGTCCGCCAGGCGCGGGACGATCATCCGCGTGAGGTTGCGCAGCGTCTCCTCGGGATCCAGCGTGAGGGCGAGCAGGGCGCTGGCCTCGGCGAGGAAGCCGTGCACGTCGGCGGTGCGCTTCTGGTCGTCGATGTCCGTGCAGGTGCCGAACCAGCGGACGATGCGGCCCTGGGCGTCATGGACCGGGATGGCGCGGCCGAGGAACCAGCGCCAGACGCCGTCCAGCCGGCGGCAGCGGTATTCGATCTCGAAGGGCTCCCCGGTGAGCAGGCTGTGGCGCCAGCGCTTCTCGGCCTCGGCCATGTCCTCGGGGTGGAAGGCCTGCTTCCACCCATTGCCCCGCGACTCCTCGGGGTCCAGGCCGGTGTACTCGTACCAGCGGCGGTTGAGGTAGTCCTGGACGCCGTCGGGCCGGGACGTCCAGACGATTTGAGGCAGGGCCTCGGCCAGCATGCGGAATTGCTCGCGCTCGGTGTCGAGCCGCTGCTCGGCTCCCGCGACCCCGAAGACGGAGTGCAGGGAGTCGTAGGCGGTGAGATCTCCGTCGGACTGGCGGGACACGTCGAGCGGCCCTCCGCGGGGCAAAATGGAGATGGAACCTGCCGAGCAGCCCACCCGTCTCTTACTGCGTCCCGGCGACCTCATGTCCGGCCCGGCGGACTGGCTGTCGTCCGCGCAACAGGTCGTGCAGGTCCTCACATTTCCACGAGGCACACTCAGCGTGCGGGGGCTCGCCCGGCCGCCTGGTTCACGGGCGTTCCGGTGCCGGGACGAGGGGGAGGGTGAGCTCGAAGGTGGTGGCGCCCGGCAGAGCGACGAGCCGCAGGTCTCCCCCGTGGGCGCGGGCGATTTTGCGGGACAGGGGCAGGCCCAGGCCGGTGCCCTTTTCGCGCGTGGTGAAGAAGGGCTCGAAGATGCGCTCGCGTTCGGTTTCGGGCACACCGGGCCCCGAGTCCTCGACGCGGATGGTGTAGCCGAGGCCCTCGCCGCGGCCCGTGACGCGCACCTTGCCGCCGGGGGGCGAGGCCTGCACCGCGTTCTTCACCATGTTCACCAGCGCGGCCGTGAGGAGGCTGCCGTCCGCCTCGAGCACGGCGGGCTCGGCCACCACCTCCACCGTCACCTCGCGGGCCGCCGCGTCCGCCGCGAGCAGGATGCTGGCCTCGGTGAGCAGGTCCGGCGCGGCCACGGGCGAGCGCGACAGCGGCTGCTCCCGGGCGAAGGCGAGGAAGTCCTCGACGATGCGCTGGAGGTACTCCACCTCGTGCTGGATGCGCGCCACGTGCTCGGCGGCCTCCTCGTGGGCGCCGGCCTTCAGGTCCTCCGCGAGGATGCCCGAGAAGAGGGAGATGCCACCGAGCGGGTTGCGCACCTCGTGGGCCACGCCCGCCAGCATCAGCTTGAGCTGCCGGTCACGGCTCTCCAGGGCGCCGCGCATGACCTCGAGCTCGCGCGCCAGCACGCCGATCTCCCGCGTGGGCTCGGGAGGCACGGGCGTCGTCAGGTCACCCCGGCCGATGCGCAGCGCCGAGGCCATGAGCCGGTGGAGTGGCCGCGCCAGGCCGCGCGCGGTGAGGATGGCGACGAGGCCGAGGACCGCGAGGGCCACGCCGCTCGCCGCCGCGAAGCTCCGGGACAGGCGGGCGAGGGGGCCGAAGAAGGCGGCGCTGCCCTCCACGGCGACGGCGCCCACGACCTGGCCCTCACGGCGCACCGGGGCGTAGCCCGTCTTGTAGAGGCGGCCATCCGAGCCTCGGAAGAGCACCTGGCTGGCGGCGCGCTCACCGGAGAAGACGCGGGACAGCTCGAGCCTGTCGCGCGCGAGCTCGGGGACCTCGGTGCCCACGGGGAGCTCGCCGCCCACGTCCGCGCGGACGCGGCCCTGCGTGTCCACGACGTACAGGCGCCGCACGCCGCTGGAGTCACGGACCTCGGTGAGCAGGCGCACGAGGTTGCGCCACGTGCGCGTGCCGGTGGTGTCGTCACCGGGCTCGATGGTGAGCATGCGCTCGCCGCTCACCTGGCTCGCCGTGGCGGCGGCGATGGCGGAGAGGCTCGAGCCCAGCTCGTCTTCGAGGATGGAGCGGGCCAGCGCGTAGACGGCCGTCCCCGTGAGCGCGAGGAAGAGCAGCGTGGGCAGCAGGAAGGCCACGAGCAGGCGCGCCGAGAGCGAGCCCAGCGCGTCCTTCGAGCGGGAGGTGAGGGGAGGC
>NZ_DASUNC010000196.1:0-74556 GCF_036277355.1 Archangium sp. | reverse complement strand
CCTGTGCACCTCACTGCTGTCCTTCCACGGCGCCCTTCTTTCAAGCGCCGTCCGGAGGGATGCCCCCTCTTTGCCTGAGATTGTCTGGACTTGCTCTCCCCCTCTTCAAAACCTCTCCTACGGACTTTGGATCAATCCTGTGGGTCCAACCGAAGTCTCGGAGCGGGAGCGCCGTCTGGAGTGCAAGCCTCGACGGGTGCCGCCCAAGGGCGGGAACAAGCTGCACAACAAGTGCGCTGACGGGATCAAGTTCAACGCCTACCGTGGGGCTAACGCGCTGGTCAACGGCAAGGCTTTCGACGCATTGCAAGTTGTCGCGGGCGTGCTTTGGGAGGTGAAAACTGACAACTACGACTCGTATCCGCTCGAGCTTCAAGACATTGTAGCAAGAAAGCATGTGCGTGATTTTCCGATCGAGCGTGAACTTGCTAGGGCGTGCGGATTTGACTTTCGGGTCGGCGTTCGAAGTGCCTCACACAAAAAGGCGCTGGAGTACACCGAACCGGCGCTCGAAAACCTGATCGTCGTCATGGATTGGTGCTGAAATGCCAGCTACACGAGAGAATCAAATCGGCATGATCGTCTACGCGCCTGCGCTTGCGGGGGATGATGGCCGAACTTTGGCTGTTGTTCATGCGATGGAGCGCGCACACCCCGGCTTGCGTATTGGGTTGATGATTTCTGACGAGGGGAAGCTTATTCCGTTGCCGGATCGCGACGCATTCGTCGCCCGCGAGGCTAGTCGTGGGGAAATGCCACCGCTGCGCAGCACTGATGACAACTTCCGGGTCAGCGTGACGGGATGGGGAAAGCCGGCGGGGATTTCTCCTGGCGGTCGGGCTCAATTCGAATTCCATGTAGCGCTACCTCTGTCCGCCGCCGGCAGCGTGGCTGCGGCAGCCTTACTGGAGGCCGTGGCGGAGGACGCACGCGCGTTCTGGGGTCACGCGACGCCGTTCAGCGCGGGGGTGGACATTGCACGCCAGACGAAGAATCGGCCAGACGACCTGGAGCCGCCTCCTCGCGGCTTGCCGGTGATCAAGTCCCCTGTTGCCATGCGCTCGCCTGAGATTCCGCATCGCCTCGGATGGCTGAACTACTGGTCGGATGCTGCCGCACGGGCCATCGGCTTTCCGGACCCCGCCCGCGATGCGGAGCTGGTCTCGCGCTCACGGCGTAGCGCGACAGGCGGGTGGGTGGTCAGGCTCACGGATGCGCCGCTCGACCTGGACAACCCCACCCACCTGGACGCGCTCAAACGGGCCTACGAGCGCTTCCCGGAAATTGGCGGGCGCTCCACCCCTTGAGGCTCGGCACGGCTCGCGGTGGCCGTGCTCAGCATCAGGGATTCGGGTCAGGAACCGAGAAGTCTCCGCTCCAGCCCGCTCGGAATCCATCCAAGCAAGCTGGATTTCTCAGGGGGAAAGAGGTCCCGAGTCCGCGAACGGACACGCCTCACCGGGCCGGGGTGTCCAGGAGACCCGCACTGGTGGCAAACTGGAGTGGACCCACATCTCTGCTACCGTTCACTTCATGCTGGCGTCTCCGCCCCCCCGCTTCCGGCTGCTGCTCCCCGCGCTCGTCTGCGCCCTGGTGATCCACGGGGCGTACGGGGCCAGCCGGATGGGCCCTACCGCGTTCGCCGCCTTCGTGTTGCTGGTGATCGCCATCGGGGTGATGCGCTGGCGCCATGGGGCCACCCTCGCCTTCCCGGCCCGGGGCATGCGGAGCAGTGAAACCCTTTCGGAGCACGTCCTGGCGAGACTCGCGCACGACGAAGAGCCGTCCCGGCAGTACCCGGCGCAGCGCGGGGCCTCCCCCACGCCCTTTCCCTCGCAGCGGACGTTCTGGTCGCGGGTGAAGCTCTGGTCCGGCGGCGCGGGCCTGCTGGTGCTCGGACTGTGGTGGCTGCTGCTCGGCGCCATGCTCTTCACGCCGGATCCGTCGCCCGCGCTCGATGGCCTCTTCACCAACTCCAGCCTGACGCTCATCACCGTGTCCGTGCTGCTGACGGTGCTCTTCGGAGTCATCGTGCGCTCGGGTCTGCGCGGGCCGTCGGATCCGCTCGCGCCGAAGGACTGGAGCCACAAGGACGGCCTGCGCCATCAGCCCTACGTGCCCCACTCCCCTGGCGTCTCCCCGAGTGGTCCGCGCCGTGGAAAGCGTCACCTGCGGCTGGTGCGCGGCAACGTGCCCTGACCTCGACAGTCCATGGAGCGGCAACTACCGTGCCGCGCCATGACTGGCTCCGCTGTTACCGATCGCAACCTGTTCAGCCCCGGCAACCTGCGCAATCCCCATCCCAGCATCAGATGTTCATGAAGTGCCACAGCCTGACCTTCCGCGGCTTCGACTCCCTGCCGCTGTGCTGGTGAGGGACTCACCGATGACCAGAGCGCTCCTTCTCTGCCTGGCGCTTCTTCTTCCCTGGAGTGCCCTGGCCCAACCCAAGGCCAGGGTCGCCCGGGAGATTCTCGAGAGACTCGGCCTCGTCACCGGCCGCAACCTCGATGAGCTCCAGGTGCTCTCCCGGGTGACCACCCACTACTCGCCCAAGGAGGCCGAGGAGGTGGGACGTCTGATGTCCAAGGCCGCCAAGGGGGAGAACTTCACCGAGGAGGAGTTTCTCTTCCTGGAGCGCGTGGCCAAGGGGATGGATGAGTCGCTGAGCGCCGCCTCCGCGTCCTACCGCGCCGGCAACAAGGTTCCCCTGGTGGGCGCACGCCTGCTGGAGGATGGCTCGCGCATGATTCCCGGCTCCGACGCCCACAAGGCGCAGTGCTGGGTGGAATACCAGTTCCGCAATCCCAGGAAGTATCCACGCCTCTCCTACTCCATCGATCCCGAGTGGGAGCGGATGTACCGCTCCATTCTCGAGAACAAGGGCGCGGGCAATGCCTTCGAGGACGGCATCCTCAAGACGCAGGGCTATCAGAAGAACCCGGTGATGATGATGCCGCCGCCCGGGGAGGAACTGCCGGGCTTCATCGCCGACTCGATACGCGACAACCCGGCGGAGCTGTTCTGGGGCCAGCCCTACCAGCTCGTCGAGTGCAAGGCCCGCCAGGAGCTGTCCCTCACCGGCAACCTGAAGGCCATGATCAAGTACGTGGAGCAGTACGGTGGGCATCTGGAGCTGTGGATCCGCTCCGCGAAGCATCCCGAGGGAGCAACGAAGCTCTCCGGCCCACTCAAGGATCGGTTGGATCGCCTTCAAAAGCGAGGGCAGGCTCACATTCGAGGTTCTCCCTGATCCCCATGCGCTCACGCCCCTTCAGGACGCACATCGATCTGCCACCAGGCCCGCTCACGAGCGAGTGCCTGCGTCAGGTCCTCCATCTCATCCTCACCGAGTTCCGCTGGTTCGAGCCCAGGCGCTTCGGCGATGCCGACATGGAGTATTCAATCCCCTCGGGCGCACTCGATCTGGATCCACTCCTCGCCTACTACGAGAAGAAGAAGGGACGACACCTGTTCGTCGGGGCCAGGACGGACCGCGATTACGTCTGCTTCTTTCCGTCGGCACCGAAGGATCTACCCTACGTGAGCAACTTCTCCTGGACGACTTCCCTCGCGGACACGGCCCGGCCCGCCTGGCGTCAGCGTCACCTCGAGCAGGTCGCGGCCCTGATGCGGCTCGTGCGCTCCCCGCTCGCCACGGCCGCGATGGAAGACGACTGGGACCGCAAGACCCAGTACGAGGTGCAGGAGGAGCACTTCAGCTACAAGGAATTCACCATCCGGGACTACAGCGAAGGTCTGCCCGGCCTCTTCTGGCGCAACTTCCTGGGCCCGCCCTTCGTCCGCCTCTTCGGCGAGCGCCTGGACTCCCTCCCGCCCGAGCATGTGCGGCGCCTGGGAGATGACCTCGTCCTCCTCCAACCCTACGAGCTCCCCTCCCAGGCCAACACTCCGGAGGCCGATGCCCGGGAGCGGCAGTGGATCTCCCTGCTCGGCCCCGAGTCCTTCTACGACCACGAGCGGCGTCAGAAGCCCACCCGCCGGCCGGTGCTCGACGAGGTGGCCTCACCGAAGGCCTGAGCCTCCACGGCTCAGAGCTCCACGAGCCCCGCGCGCAGGGCCAGCACCACCGCCTCCACGTGCGAGTTGACGCCCATCTTCTTGTAGATGTGTGAGAGGTGCGTGCGCACCGTGCGCCGCTCCAGCGTCATCACCCGCCCCACCTCGGCGTTGGACAGGCCCTTGGCCACGTAGCGCAGCACATCGAACTCGGCCGGCGTCAGGCCCCACGGGTTCTGCTTCTCCGCCTCGGGCGGCTTCGCCTGGATCGACTGGAAGTAGTTCCAGAAGCGCCGCGCGATCAGCGGCTCGAGCACCGTGCCCCCTTCCATCACCTCGCGGATGCCCGAGCGGATCTTCTCCGGCCCCACCCGCTTCACCAGGTAGCCCGAGGCCCCCGCTTGAATGGCCTCGTACACCTTCTGCTCGTCCTCGAAGGACGTGAGGATGAGCACCTCCACCCCGGGCGCTCGGCGCTTCACCCGCCGCGTCACCTCGATGCCGTTGAACCCCGGCAGCTCCAGGTCCAACAGCACCAGCTGCGGCATCACCCGCACCACCTCCTCCACCGCCTGCTCTCCATCCTGCGCGCTGCCCACCACCTCCAGCTCGGGAAAGCTCCCCAGCACCTTGAGGAGGTTGCGCAGCAGGTTCGGCTGATCCTCGACGACGAAGACGCGGGTCCGGTCCATGGCCTCAGCGATAGGGAGAAGGCTTGAAGATCTGCTCCAGCTTCTTGTGCTCGCCGCGCTCCAGGCGCAGCTCGAACAGCTCCCGCTGACGCGGAACGCCGATCGTCTCGATGATGATCTCCCGGTTGCCCGGCTTCACCGGATAGCGCACCAGCGGCAGGTTGCGCTTCACCCGCACACCATCGATGTAGACGCGCGACAACTGGTTGGCGCTGATGGAGAGGTACGCGACGCCGTTCTTGTGGGACTCCTCGGCCCCACCCTGGGGGGAAACCACCACCGGATCCGGCGGTGCGGTGGGCTTCGGCTTCTCGGGCTCGGCGGGCGGCGAGTCCGGCATCTGGAGGTACTGCTCCACGGCGCCACTGACCGCGGACACCTTGGGATCCGTGTCGAGCTCGGGCCGCTGCGAGAACTTCCACACCGCCAGGGCGAAGCACGCCACCCCCACCAGCGCGATGACCCCGGCCACGGCCAGCATCTTCCGCCGGTGCCGCTTGTCCGCCAGGAGGTTGCGCTCCTCGGTGAACAGGCGCCGCTGCGCCACCGCCGCCTTCACCTCGGGCGACGTGGGCGGCGGCATGGGGATGTACGAGCGATCCGGCTCGGCCGAGGGCGGCTGCTCGGACACGTGGCCCCGCACCATCGACGGAGGAAGGCGCGCCCGCGTCTGCGTCCCCTCGGAGGGCGACGGTGGAATGCGCGCCCGCGTCTGCGTTCCCTCGGAGAGCGGCGGACGGAGGCGCACCCCCGTGGGCTCGATCTTCGCCGTGTCCACCAGGTCGTCCGGATCCACCGGAGCCTTGGGATCGGACTGAGGCTCCGGCTCGGGACGGGAGTAGTCCTCCACCATGCGCAGGCGGGGATTCTTGCCGATGCGCGTGACCTCCCGGGGTGCGGCTCCCCCGGGCAGCACGGGAGCGCGGCGCGGCTTGGGCGGCGCGGCCCCGGGAGGCGCTACCCACGTCTGCTCGTCATCCCCCGGCGACTGGGAGCGGCCGGGCTCGGTGGCGTCGTCCTTGGGCTCGACCCGGGTGACCTGGGTGCCCTCCTTCAGCCGGGCGCGCACCTGGGTGCCCTCCTTCCCGAAGTGGGTGACCTCGGCGGCGCCCTCCCGGGGCCCCACATAGGTGGACTCGAGCACCTCCTTCGCGGCCTCGGCCCCGAGCACGTGCGTGGAGTCCAGCAGGGCCCTGTCCATCATGGGCCCCGGAGTCATCGTGGGCTCGGGCTGGTACTCCTCGAAGGCGGGCGGGGCCTCCATGGTGTCGGCCTCGCTGAGGGCCGGGCTGAACGAGGGCCGCACCACCACGGACTTCTCCAGCGCGTCCGCCCCCACCTCCGCCAGCGACACACCGGAGATGGGCGTGAGCGTGAAGCGCTCGGAGAACGGCACCGGGCCGAGCGCGGGCCCCCCGGCCATCTCGTTGGGGAAGAGCTCGGCCACGAAGCGGCGCGCGTCCTCGGCGCCGGGCAGGCCCCCGTGGGTGGACAGGAAGTTGCGCAGCGAGGCGGCGAACTCGGCGCACGAGCGGTAGCGCCGCGCGGGCGTGGCCTCCAGCGCGCGCAGGATGATCGGATCCAACCGCGCGTGGAGCCGGCGATCCAGGCGGCTGGGCGGAGGCAGGCCGGCGCGGCGGGTGCTGACGCCCCCATCGGGGATGACGGCCTCGCGCAGGGTGAGCAGCTCGTAGGCGATGGCGCCGATGGAGTAGATGTCCGAGAGCACGTCCGGAGGCTCGCCCCGGCCCACCTCGGGGGCGCGGTAGGCGCTGCGGCCCCTGCCGGCGAAGGCGCGCTTGAGCTCCGGCACGGCCAGCAGCGCCTGCAACGCCCCGAAGTCACACACCGAGGGCAGCCCGCCGCGCGAGAGCAGCACGTTGCCCGGGGTGATGGAGCCGTGGATGACGCCCGCCGCGTGGGCGCGCTCCACGGACTCGAGCATCTGGATGACGAGCCAGAGCGCGGTGGCCGGCGGGAGGAGGACCTCCTTGGTGTTGAGCCGGTGCAGCGCGGTGCCCAGGGAGTGGCCCTCGACGGCCTCGCGCACCACGGCGAGCCGCTGCTTGACGAACCCCAGGTCGAGCACGGGGACGATGCCCTCGGGGTTGAGCGGGTTGAGGACGCTGTAGATCCCGGCCTGCACGGTGGCGTAGCGCGGATCCGACGTCTTCGGGTGGAAGAGCTTGATGACGACCTCGAGGCCACCGGGCTCCTGGACGGCCTCGTACAGCTCGGCGAGATCTCCGGCCTCGACGCGGCCGGTCAACCGGTAGGCGGTGCTCATCCCTTCCTCTTCCGGGACCGGACGGCGTCGAACTGGAACCCGCACCAGACGCACGCCTCGCCCTTGGGGCCGGGAGGCAGCTCCAGGGTGCAGCCCGGGCAGCGCGGCGCGGGCCGGCTGCTGGCACGGGGAGCGGCCGTCTTCTGACGCACCGGGCCCAACGCACGGACGCGCCGCGCCACGGCGGTGCCGCGGACCCGGACCTCGAGCTGGCGGACACGGTCCTCCAGGGCCTCGATGCGGGCGGCGAGCCGCGCGTGGAGCTCGGCGTCGGACGGGGGGGAACGTCTGGCGGGCGATCTCATTGCGGACCCGCGAGCGTGCCATGCCCGCTCGCAACCCCGCAAGGTGGACAACCCGTATGAATGGTGGCCCCGGAGGGACGCGTGTTATGTCTTGCTGTCCTGTGTCACCGAAACTCTCTCCGACCGGACCCATCCCGGGGAGCCCGACGACCTCGGATCCCCTCCACGGCAGCTTCCGCTCCTCGCTCAACCGGGCCAACGCCGAGCAGGCCGAGCTCCGCGCTCAGCGTCTCTTCGCGGACACCGAGCTCGCCCGCCTGCTGAGTGTGCCCCGGGCGCCCCTGCGCCAGGTGCCTCGCGCGCGGGACATCTTCGTCAACCGCAACCTGCGCATGGCCCACGTCGACCTCATCGGCTTCGACATGGACTACACGCTGGCCATCTACCACATGCGCCGGTTGGAGCAGCTCGCCTATGACATGACGCTGGCGAAGCTCGTCAGCGAGCGGGGCTACCCCCCGGTCATCGGCCAGCTGCAGTACGACCACCACTTCGTGATGCGCGGGCTGGCGGTGGACAAGGCGAACGGCAACCTGCTGAAGATGGACCGCTTCGGCTACGTGGGGCGGGCCTGGCACGGACTGCGTCCGCTGGATCGCGAGGTGTGGAAGAAGCTGTACCGCAACCAGCGCGTGAAGCTGAAGAATCCGCAGTTCGCGTGGATCGACACGCTCTTCGCGCTGCCCGAGGCGTGGCTCTTCGCCGGCATCATCGAGCTGCTGGAGTCGCTGGGCCAGCGGGTGGACTACGGCAAGCTGTACGACGACATCCGGGATGCGATCGACACGGTGCACCGGGACAACTCGCTCAAGCGCGAGGTGCGCAAGGACCTGGGGCGCTACATCTTCCAGGATCCGGAGCTGGGCCCGGCGCTGCACAAGCTGCGCTCGGGAGGCAAGCGGCTGTTCCTGCTGACGAACTCGGCGTGGGACTACACGGACGCGGTGATGCGCTACCTGCTGGACGGGCAGCTGGCGGAGTACCCGAGCTGGCGCAACTACTTCGACTACATCGTGACGCTGGCGTCCAAGCCGGCGTTCTTCTCCGAGCAGCGGCCCTTCCTGGAGCTGGAGACGGCGGGCCCGGGCGAGGAGGCGAAGGTGGTGGGCGAGGCCGGGAGCGTGGAGCGCGGCAAGGTGTACCAGGGCGGCAACCTGGTGCAGTTCGAGCAGCAGACGGGCTACGCGGGCGAGTGCGTGCTGTACGTGGGCGATCACATCTACGGGGACATCCTCAAGTCGAAGAAGTCCTCGCTGTGGCGCACGTGCATGGTGGTGCAGGAGATCGAGGACGAGATCACCTACACGGACGGCCAGCGGGAGCGGATCCTGCGGCTGTCCGACGTGGAGCTGGCGCGGGAGCGGCTGGACGACGAGGTGGCGCACCACAAGGGCCAGCTGAACATGTTGGACCGGAAGCTGGAGCGCGGGGACCTGGAGCCGGAGGAGACGGTCCCGGTGGAGGAGGAGCGGCGGAAGGTGAAGGCGGAGCTGGACAAGCTGCGCTGGGCGCTGCGCGAGGCGACGGAGATCGCGGACACGTTGGAGTGCGAGGTGGAGGAAGGCTTCAACCCGTACTGGGGCCTGCTGTTCAAGGAGGGGCACGAGAACAGCCGGTTCGGCGAGCAGGTGGAGCGCTACGCGTGCCTGTACACGAGCCGGGTGTCGAACTTCCTGCACGACTCGCCGGTGCAGTACTACCGCTCGCCGCGAGAGCTGATGCCGCACGAGCACGCGGGCTCCTGGACGGCGAAGCTGTCACCGGTGGGCAGCGAGGGACCCGCGAAGGGCGATCCCTGAGCCCGCGCGTGCGAGCCCAGGAGCTCGCACCTCAAAAGACGTGAAGGGAGTCCCCGCTCAGGGAAACCCCCTACGGCCGAGGCCTTGTCTCACGGGCTCATGCATGATCGAGCCAGCAGAGGGCTCTCCTTGCTAGGAAGGCCGGTCAGCGGCTCAGGCGCTGGAAGCTCTTCTTCCGTGCGCGGGCCGCTGACGAGGGGGAAACGCAATGAGTCATCGCCGTATCTGGAGCCTCATCCTGGTGGGGGCGCTGCTGGGGTGCGTGGCGTGTGGACAGCCCGAAGCCGGCGGAGTGGCGGTCGGGCAACCCCGGGAATTCCCACGGGCACGGGGACTCCAGTCGACCTCCCCTGCCCCACTGCCCGAACCCCCGGCGCGATCCCCCGCGGTGAAGGCCTGGCGGGAGGCTCCGGGCGAGGACAACGCGCTGCGGCTGGCGCGGGCCTATTTCCCCGAGTTCTCCGAGGCTCCGGACACCCAGGTCCGGCAAGCCTCCGTCCCTTCCGCCGCGGCGCTGCGCGTGACGCTGGCGGACCAGGAGGATGACGGGCTGGAGCTCGCCACCCGGGGCTACGTCTTCCGGGTGAAGCCCCAGGGAGACAGCGCGGCCAAGGCATCGCGGCGATCCGGGGGCGCCACCTTCTACGGACCGGACCACTTCTGGAAGGAGCTGGGCGGCCAGCGGGTGGAGGAGTTCGTGGTGATGCGGGCGGGCGCCTCGGCGTACCGGGCCGCGTTCGAGGTGGAGGTGCCCGAGGGGATCTCCACGGTGCGGGACGCGGGCGAGTACCTCGAGTTCCTCGATGGCGGCGAGGTGCCGGTGGTGCGGATGCACTACCCGGTGGCGAGGGACGAGTCCGGGCGCGGCCGGCAGGGCCAGGTGCGGCTGTGGGGCGTCACACCCAGGGCGAGCGGTGGGCCCGGGAACCTGCCGCGGCTGGCGCTGGAGCGCCGGACGTTGAAGGTGGCGCTGGAGGTGGAGCTGGAGGGGCTGGAGGGCACGGTGGTGGTGGATCCGGGCTGGAGCGCCACGGGCTCGATGGCCACGTCCCGCTACCGGCACTCGGCGCAGCTCCTGCTCAACGGCAAGGTGCTCGTGGCGGGGGGCGCCGGTGGTTTCTCGGACACCGCGCTCAGCGGCGCGGAGCTCTACGATCCGGTGACGGGCACCTGGAGCGCCACGAACCCGCTGCCCAGGGCCCGCTACGATCACACGGCGACGCCACTGCTCAACGGCAAGGTGCTCGTCGTGGGCGGATATCCGGGGTACCCCAGCGCCTCCCTGCCCAACGCGGAGCTGTACGATCCGGCCACGGGGAGTTGGAGCTCCACGGGCTCCCTGACCACCCATCGTGCCAGCCACACGGCCACGCTGCTGCCCAACGGCAAGGTGCTCGTCGTGGGAGGCAGCCGTATCGACTACCCCTCCACCTGGAACTGGCTTGCCTCCGCGGAGCTGTACGATCCGGCCACGGGCACCTGGAGCCCCACGGGCGCGCTGGGCACCGCGCGTACCAGCCACACGGCCACGCTGCTGCCCAACGGCAAGGTGCTGGTCTCCGGCGGATATCAGGGGAACTCCGTCAGCAGCTCGGAGCTGTACGATCCGGCCACGGGCACCTGGAGCCCCACGGGTGCGCTGGGCACCGCGCGTACCGGCCACACGGCCACGCTGCTGCACAACGGCAAGGTGCTCGCCGCGGGCGGCTACAACAACTCCAACACCAACACCTTGTCGAGCGCGGAGCTGTACGATCCGGCCTCGGGCACCTGGAGCGGCACGAACGCGATGGGCACCCCCCGCCAGTGGCATCCGGCGACGCTGCTGCCGGATGGACGGGTGCTGGTGGCGAGCGGGTACAACGCGGGATGGCGCATCGACGGCTCGGAGCTGTACGACCCGGCCACGGGCACCTGGAGCGCCACGAGCTCGTTGACCTCTCCCTGCTTCTGGCACGCGACGACGTTGCTGCCCGATGGACGGGTGCTGGTGAGCGGAGGCTCCGATGCGGGCACCCGCACGGAGCTCTACTCCTCGGTGACGGGGAGCTGGCGCGCCACGGCCCCGCTGACCGCCGCCCGCCAGGGCCACTCCACGACGCTGCTGCCCTCGGGCAAGGTGCTCGTGGCCGGTGGACAGAACGCCTCGGGCCTCCTGTCCAGCGCGGAGCTGTATGACCCGGCGTCGGGCACCTGGAGCACCACGGGCGCGCTGGCCACGGCCCGCTCCTCCCATGCGGCGACGCTGCTGCCCACGGGCAAGGTGCTGGTGACGGGTGGCGACGGGACGAGCGGCCCGCTCACCAGCGCGGAGCTGTATGACCCGGCCACGGGCACCTGGAGCCCCACGGGCTCGCTGACCACGGCCCGCTCCGCCCATGCGGCGACGCTGCTGCCAGGGGGCAGGCTGCTGGTGACGGGAGGCACGGGCGCCTCGGGCCCGCTGCTCAGCGCCGAGCTGTACGCTCTCGCGGCTGGCACCTGGAGCACCACGGGCTCACTGGCCACGGCCCGTGCCCGGCACACCGCGACGCTGCTGTCCTCGGGCAAGGTGCTCGTTGCGGGAGGACAGTCCGCCTCGGAGACGCTGGGCAGCGCGGAGCTGTATGACCCGGCGGCGGGCACCTTCAGCGGGACCGGCACGATGACGGTCGTCCGGGCCGAGCACACGGCGACGCCGCTGCCCACGGGCAAGGTGCTGCTGACCGGTGGAAGTGGCGCCTCGGGAGCCCAGGCGAGCGCGGAGCTGTATGACCCGGTGACGGGCACCTTCAGCGCCACCGGCCCCCTGACCTTCGCTCGCGCGCGCCACGTGGCGGTGACGTTGTCCACGGGCCAGGTGCTGGTGGCCTCGGGCCTGGGAACCGCGGGCCGCCTGGCCAGCGCCGAGGTCTACGATGCGGCCACCGGCACCTTCAGCACCGTGGGCCCGTTGGCGACCGCGCGCGCCGGTGCCTCCGCGGCGCCCCTGCCCCGGGGCAAGGTGCTCGTGACGGGCGGGACCACGGCGACGGGCGCGCTGGCCAGTGCCGAGCTGTACGAGGAATCGGGCGCCCCCGACGCGGCGCGGCCCGTCGTGACGCCCCCCTCTCCCCTGCTGACGGGCAGGACCGTCACCGTGAGCGGGAGCGGGTTCCGGGGAGTCTCCGAGGCCAGCAGTGGCAACGCCATGAGCTCCGCCGCCAACCTCCCCTTCGCCTCGCTCACTGCCCTGGAGGGCGGAAAGCGGCTCCCGGTGAGCGTGCTCGGGTTCTCGAACACGTCTCTCTCGGTGAACGTGCCCCCGGCGCTGGCGGATGGGTACTACCTGCTGCATGTGACGGCCCATGCGCTCTCCGGGGGCGCGGTGGTCTTCGTGGATGGGCCTCCGCCCGCGCCCGTGCTGACGGCTCCGGCGGCGCTCATCAACACCCCGACGCCCACCCTCGCGGGGACGGCGGAGCCGGGCAACTCGGTGACGGTGTCGTTGGATGGGACGCCCGTGGGCACGGTGACCGCCGACGCCTCGGGCAACTGGAGCCTCGGGGTGGGCACACCGTTGGACGAGGGGCCCTACACGGCCACGGCCGTCTCGGTGGATGGAGCGGGCAACACCAGCCCCGTCTCCGAACCTCGCACCTTCACGGTGGACACGACGGCGCCCGCGGCCCCCGTGCTCTCGGCTCCGCCGGCCTTCACGAACATGACGAGGCCCACCCTCGCGGGCTTCGCGGAGCCCGGCAGCACGGTGGCCGTGAGGGTGGATGGGACACCCGCGGGCACGGTGACGGCCGATGCCTCGGGCAACTGGAGCGTCACCTCCACCCTCACGCTGGGCCAGGGAGCGCACACCGCCACGGCCACCGCCACGGACGTCGCGGGCAACACCAGCACGGCCTCCGCCGCTCGCTCCTTCACGGTGGACACGGTTGCCCCGGCGGTCCCCACGATCACGGCTCCGGCCGCGCTCGTCACCACCACCACCACGCCCGTCATCTCGGGCACCGCGGAGGCAAACAGCACGGTCACGGTGAAGGTGGATGGAACGCTGGTGGGCTCGGTGACGGCCAATGCCTCGGGCATCTGGAGCGTCACCCCGGCCACCGCCCTGGGACAGGGAGCGCACACCGCCACGGCCACCGCCGCCGACGCGGCGGGCAACACCAGCCTCTCCGCCTCGCGCTCCTTCACGGTGGACAGCGAGCCCCCGGCGGCCCCCGTGCTCACGGCTCCGGCCGGCTTCGTCGGGACGAGGCCCACCGTCTCGGGCACCGCGGAAGCCGGCAGCACGGTAGCGGTGATGGTGGATGCGACACCGGTGGGCACGGGAACGGCCAATGGTTCGGGAGCGTGGAGCCTCACCCTTCCCTCCCCCCTGAGTGAGGGAGTGCACACCGCCACGGCCACCGCCACCGACGCGGCGGGCAACACCAGCTCCTCCTCCGCCGCCCGCTCCTTCACGGTGGACACGACGGCACCAGCGGCCCCCGTGATCACGGAGCCGGCCGCGTTCACCTACACCTCCACGCCCTCTGTCCTGGGCACCGCCGAGCCCGGCAGCACCGTGACGGTGAAGGTGGATGGGACGACGGTGGGCATGGTGACGGCCGATGCCTCGGGCAACTGGCTCCTCATCAGCACCCCGATCCTGAGTGACGGAGCGCACACCGCCACGGCCACCGCCACCGACGCGGCGGGCAACACCAGCCTCTCCTCTGCCCCTCGCACCTTCACGGTGGACACGCAGATACCCGCGAACACCGTGTTCTCGGCTCCGGCCGCGTTCGTCAATACGACGACGCCCGTCATCTCGGGCACCGCGGAGCCCGGCAGCCGGGTGGATGTGAAGGAGGTTGCGACATTACTCGGGAGAGTGCGCGCCGACGCCTCGGGAAACTGGAGCATCACCCCGGCCACGCCCCTGAGCGACGGAACGCACACCGTCTCGGCCTATGTCACCGACGCGGCGGGCAACACCAACGGCTACGCCCGGCACACCTTCACGGTGGACACGGTGGCGCCAGCGGCCCCCGTGCTCTCGGCTCCGGCCGCGCTCGTCACCACCTCCACACCCGACATCTCGGGCACCGCCGAGGCCGGCGCCATGGTGGAGGTGAAGGTGGATGGGGTGTCGGTGGGCACGGTGCTGGCCCAGGTCTCGGGGTCGTGGACCCTCACGGCGGCCCTGGGTGAGGGAGCGCACACCGCCATCGCCACCGTCACCGACCGCGCGGGCAACACCAGCGTGGCCTCCACCGCGCGCACCTTCACGGTGGACACGCTCGCCCCGGTTCCTCCCGAGGTGGTGACGCCGGCCGAGGGCGCGGCCGTGGTGCCCGGTGAGCTGGTCTTCTCGGGAACCGCCGAGGCCGGCAGCACGGTGGCGGTGAGCGTGGATGGGCTCCAGGTCGGGACGGCCACCGCGGATGCGTCGGGGCAGTGGAGCATCAACCCGGTCTACGCGCTGGCGCAGGGCCGGCACACGGTGACGGCCACGGCCACGGATGCGGCGGGCCACGTCAGCCCGGCCTCCAGCGGGCGCTCCTTCACGGTGGAACCGGAGGCCCAGGGCTGTGGCTGCGCCGCGTCTCCCGCGGGAGGGATGGCGTCGCCGCTGGGCCTGCTGGCCTTGTGGTTCTGGGTGCGCCGCCGCCGGATTCTCGTCTCCTTGTAGAAGGAGGCGTGCACAAGGGGATGCGCGGCGGTCCCCCATGCATTAAGGATGGGGTGCGCCACCAGGGTTTTCCCCCTCTCCCTGGAGGGCTCCTGCCCCGGGCTCGGAGACGACTTCTCCGTGTCCCGGGGCAAGGTTTTTGCGGGGGTGCGGCGACTGGTCCACCCGAGCGTAGCCGGAGCCATCGTGGCGGCGCTGTAAGGACCTACCCGTACGAGGCACCCGGAACGCGGCCCCAGATGACGGACGTGTAACGGGAGCCGGGCTCGGCCTCGAGCCCCAGCTTCTTGAGATCGTCCGAGTACTTCGAGCCCTTCACCACCACCCATCGCCGGGCCACGCGCCGGGCCTCTTGCAGCGTCTCGGGCGAGAGCGGGGCGTGCTCGGCGAAGCGGCGGAGCATCTCGAAGGCCGGCTGGGACTTCTTGGGCTTCTCGAACATCGGATCGAAGAGCACGACGTCGAACGAGCCCGAGGGCAGCGAGCGCAGGTACGCATGCGAGTCGGCGTGCACCGGCTCCACGCGGCACGACTGGGAGCCGTAGTCGTAGGCGGCGAGGCCCTCGGAGACGACGGCGTAGAGCGCGAGGCTCTTCTCCAGCCCCACCACCCTGCCCCCTGGCCCCACCACCAGCGCGGCCACCAGTGCGTCCTGCCCGAGCCCCAGCGTGCAATCGAGGACGAGATCTCCCGCGCGCAGCCCGGCCACGCGGACGAGGGCGTCATCCCCGCCCACCTGCCCCGAGAGGATCCGCAGCCGGCGCAGGTGCGCCATGCCCGGGTTGAAGCTGAAGGAGCCCTCGCGATCCCAGAGCGAGACGCCCTCGCGCTCGAAGACGAGGAAGGCGTCGGCCGAGGACGCCAGCATCGGGCCGATGGGCTCCTTCTTGCGCCTCGGGACGAACGGCAGGTTCCAGGCGCGCGCGGCCTCGCGGGCCCGCTTCACGAGGGACTCTTCCGGCTTGCCGCTCGTGGTCACGGCGAGGGGGACACGGGTCTGCTCCTTCACTCCAGATGCTCCTTGCCAACCCGGGGCCCGTGGCACCCTCACCCCGTCCCTCTCCCGGCGGGAGAGGGGTTCTTCTCATCCCTCGACGGCCTGGAGCTTCCGGCCGCCCTGCGCCTCGGCCACCGTCACCGACTGGTTCCGGCCGTGCCGCTTGGCGTAGTACAGGCACTGGTCCGCCTGCTCCACCAGCACCAGCTTGTCCGTGCCGTGGTCCGGCGCCGTCGCGATGCCCAGCGACAGCGTCACCTTCAGCGGGCCCATCTCCGTCTGGAAGACCTCGGCCTTGATGGCCTCGCGGATGCGCTCGGCGATGATCTTCGCGCCCTTGGCGTCCGTCTCCGGCATCAGGATGGCGAACTCCTCGCCGCCGTACCGCGCCACGATGTCCGTGTCCCGGGCCTGCTCGCGGAGGATGCGCGCCACGCCCTTGAGCACCTGGTCTCCCGTCAGGTGGCCGTAGGTGTCGTTCACGCTCTTGAAGTGGTCCACGTCGGTGAGCATCAGCGAGCACTTGCGCCCGTACCGCCGCGAGTGCGCGAGCATCTCGTCCGCCTTCGCCTGGAAGGTGCGGTTGTTGTACAGGCCCGTCATGCCGTCCGTCGTGGCCATGCGCTCCATGGCCTCGTAGAGCTGGGCGCGCAGCACGGCCTGGGCCGCCTGGATGGCGATGACCTCCAGCATGCGCAGCACGTCGTGGTCCAGCGCGGCCTTGCGGCGCGAGCCCGCCACCAGCGTCCCGAGGATCCGGTCCCCCGCGGTGAGCGGGAAGATCTTCAACGCGGCGAGCCCCCGCAGCTGGGTCTCCTCGTCGAAGATGACCTGGCGGTCCATGGCCTTGATGTCGCGCCCGGGCAGCGGCGCGCCGTAGCGCACCACGTTGGCCACCAGCCCGTTGTTGTCCGGGAAGGTGCGGCCCTCGAGCGCCTTGCTCCCCTGGGCCGTGACACCGAGCATCCGCGCCACCTTGTGGACGCGCTTGCCCTCCTGCTCGTTCACGATGGTGACGGCGCAGAAGTCCAGCCCGGCCAGCTGCCGCGCGCTCTCCAGCACCGCCAGGAACACCTGATCCGGGCTGCCGGCGCGGTTGAGCTCCTCGATGGCGCGGAAGAACCGGTCCTTCTCGTCGCGCGTCTTGCGGATGTACGTCATCACCCGCTCGACCTCGATGGAGCGCAGCACCTCGGCGGCGATCGTCGTCAGGAGCTTCTCGTCGTCGTCCGAGAACGGGTTGTGCGTCACGCGGTCCGCCACGAGCACACCGCGCACGAGGCCACTGCCGCCCTCGATGATGGGCACGGCGAGCACGGCGCCGAGCGTGGGCGCGCTGCCGTCGTACCAGGTGATGCCCTTGAGCCCGTGGGCCGAGTGCATGCGCACCGGGGCCCTGCGCTTGAGCACGCCACCGAGCATGCCCTCGCCCGCGTTGAAGCGCTCGCGCTGCACGCGGTCCGAGGCGCTGCGGCAGTCGTACAGCTTCAGCCCCTTGTCATCGGACGCCAGCAGGAAGGCCGCGCAGGTGTGGGTGTGCAGGGCCGTCTCGGCGATCTCCAGGGCGGCGCCCACCGCGCCCTCGATCTCCTTCACGGAGGCGAGCAGCCACTTCTCCTCGTCCTTCACATCGGGCGGGTTGTCGTGGGAGCCGGAGCTGACGAGCCGGAAGGTGCGGGCGCGCTCCTCGACCTCCTTGATCCGCTTCTCCACGGCGGCGCTCTCGGCGCGGCGGGCGGCGGCGATGCGGGCGGAGAGGACCAGGTGGTACAGGCCGGCGAAGAGGGCGAGGAAGAGCGCGTGGGTGAGGAAGGAGGTGATGTTGCGATCGGGGCCCTGGAGGGTGATGACCGCATCGAAGGCGAGCGCCACGCCGAGCAGCGCCAGGCCCGCGTTGCGCGGCAGGAAGGCCACGAGGAAGGCCATGACCAGGTAGACGAGGGGGAACACCGCGCCCCCGGCGATGGCCACGACGATGAAGGCCGAGGCGATGAGCACCGCGCCCAGCTCCAGATCATCCCGGAGGTAGATCGGCGCGCCCACGGCGCCGCGGGTGAAGCGCCGCCAGCCCATCACTCCCAATGCGGCGAGCAGGAAGACGACGAGGGAGGCCTCGGTCCAGCCGAGGGTGTGGAGGCCGCGGAAGCCGCCGCGCGCCAGGTGGAGGAAGGCGGACAGGACGGCGGCGCCGGGCATGGCCCGGACCAGGGAGTGGAAGAGCTTGGAGACTGGAGGGATGGCCGAAAGGGCGGACACGGTTACTCCAGATGGAAGACGAGCTCGCCCGGCTTGACGTAGCCGAGCTCCTCGCGCGCGGCGCGCTCGAGGGCGGCGGGATCATTGCGCAGCGCGTTGATCTCGCGAAGAAGGGTGGCGTTCTGCTCGGACAGGACGCGGTTGCGCTCCTGGATGGCCTCGACGTCCTGGCGCAGACGCAGGTAGCGGCGGAAGCCCTTCGCGTCCACCGCTGAGACCAGCGTGAGGACCGCGGCCACACACGCCGCTATACCGAGGAGCTTTCGCCGCACCGTCATGAGTGGCCGGAAGGTACCAGCGGCGACCTACCCGGCAAGAAATCCGCTCCAGGCCTGTAGCGAGCCGTCCCTCTTTCTCACGGAGGACAGTCGCTCCTCGTGGCCAGCGCCCCGTGGCACGCCTCCTGCCAGCATGGAATCCCCTCGCGAAGGAGCCGGATGCCCACCGTGTCCCCCACCCCACCACCCGCCTCCCGGCGCCTGAGCCGGTGGCGCCGTCCGCTCCTGTGGGGGCTGGCAGAAGCTGGGCGAGCGGGTGGACTGAGCGCCTCAGACGGGCGGCACGGAAGCCTCGTCCCGCGAGGCCAGTGCTCCCCTGCCCTCCACGGGCCGCAAGGGAATCCGGACGATGAAGGTGGCGCCCTGGCCCGGCGTGCTCTCGGCCACCACCTCTCCACCCAGCGAGCGCGCCACGTACCGGGTGAGGAACAGCCCCAGGCCCATGCCGCCGTAGTGCCGGTCCGACACGCCCCGCGAGAAACGCTCGAAGATGTGGGGCAGCAGCTCCGGCGCGATGCCGATGCCCTCGTCCCGCACCGTGAGCCGTGCCAGGCCGTCCTCCGCCTCCACCCGCAGGAGCACGGGCCGTCCCGCGCCGAACTTGAGGGCGTTGGACAGCAGGCTCGCCACCACCTGCTCCAGCCGGTGCGCGTCCCACCGGCCCACCACCGGCGCGGGTGCGTCCACCTCCAGGGCACTCCCCGTCCGCCGAGCCACCGGCTCGAAGCGCCGGGCCACCTCGCGCACCAGCGCCGACAGGTCCACGTCCTCCAGGCTCAACACCAGCCTGTCCGTTCCCCACCGGCTGGCGTCCAGCAGATCCTCGATGAGCCGCGTCATCCGCTGCACCTGCTGGTGCCCCGACTCCAGCCGCTGCGCCACGCGGCGGGCGAAGGACTGCTCCGGGTGGACCCGGGCCTCGCGCAGCACCATCTGCAGGTTCAGGCTCAACGGCGTGAGCGGCGTGCGCAGCTCGTGGCTGGCCACGGAGAGGAACTCCTCGCGCAGCCGCAGCGCCTCCCGCGCCTCGGCCAGCAGCAGCACCCGCTCGTCCTCCAGCGCCTTGCGCCGGGTGATGTCCTCGATGGCCGCGAGCATGTACAGGGGCCTGCCCGCGTCATCGCGCACCAGCGACGCGGAGAGGTTCACCCACACCACCGCGCCCCCCGGGTGCAGGTAGCGCTTCTCGTACGTGAAGGAGGACAGCTCCCCGGCCAGCAGCCGGCGCACGTGCGCCTCGTCCCGAGCGCGATCCTCCGGATGGGTGAAGTCCGCGAAGCGCTGCCCGAGCAGCTCCCGCTCGCCGTGGCCGAGGATGTCGCGGAAGCGCGGGTTGAGCAGCACCCAGCGCCCGTCCATGGACACCTGGGCGAGCCCCACCGCCGCCTGGTTGAAGGTGGCGCGGAAGCGGGCCTCGCTGCGCTGCACCCGCGCCTCGGCCCGCTGGTGCTGGCGCAGGCTGCGCACCAGCAACGCCCCACAGGCCCCGGCGGCCAGCACCGCGCCGAGCATCGCCACCCCCAACCGGGTGACGGCGCGCAACCGGGTCCGCTCCTGCTGACGGACGGCCTCCTGGAGCGACTCCTGTTGGAGCGCCACCAGGCGGGAGAGCTCTTGATCCAGGCCCACCCGCAGGGGGCGCAGCTCCGCCTCGAACCGGGCCCTCCAGTCCTCTTTCCGGACCTCCTGCCCGCCCTGGGCCAGGAGGCGATCCATGATCGCCTGGATGGCATGTTGCCGCTCCCGGATGCGGGCCAGCAGCGCCCGCTCCTCCTCTCCGGTGAAGGACTCCTCGAGCTGCCGCAGCCGCAGCTCCCACTCGTGGCGGGTCACCTCCAGCTCCTCGCGGACGTGCGGCTCCGGGGAGAGCAACCAGGAGCGGGCATGGCGGGCGCGCCGCTCGCTCAACACCAGCAGGACCTGCACGGACTCCAGGGTGGAGGCCTCCCGCACCAGGGCCAGGCCCTGCTCATGGGTGACGGAGCGCAGCGTCAGCACCGAGGCCACCCCCACGCTCAGCGCGAGCAGGATCGCCAGGCCCAGGGCCACGAGCAGTCCACCCGTCAGGGAGAGCAGTCCACCCGTCAGGGAGGGCACCCTCATCGGGCCTCCCCCCGCCTCGGGAGCACCCACCCGGACCCGTGCGCCACCGGGGACGGGCGCACACGAGCCATCCGGCTGTCCGCTGCTCCCGTCACCGTATTGCACCTCCCGTGTCCGGAGGCATGCACATCCCCTGTCCCCGGGTGCAAGTCACGGGGTGGTGCCGCTCCGTCCAGGAGACAGATGACCGTGCTCGCGCTTCAGCGGCGCAGGAGTTTTTCCACGGCCCGGGACACGTCCGAGTGACCGGCCATGCCCTGCCAGGCGCCGGCCACCTGGCCCTCCTTGTCCAGCAGGAAGGTGGCGGGCAGCGCGGGGATGAGCCCGAAGGCGCTGTGTCCCTTCTGCATGGGCTCGTCGGACACCAGCACGGGGAAGTTGAGCGCGTACTGCTCGGCGAAGGGCTCCAGCACCTTGAAGCCGTCGATGTCCAACCCGACCAGCACCACCTGGAAGCCCTGGGGGCCATGCTCCTTCTGAAGGGCCTCCAGCGTGGGCAGCTCCGCCAGACACGGGAAGCACCAGGTGGCGAAGAAGGACACCAGCACCACGCGCCCGGGCAGTTGATTCCAGTCCAGGGGCGTGGGTCCCACCGAGGGCAGCGCGAGCGCCCGCAGGTACGGGGAGACCCCCGGGCCCCTCGCGGGCTCCTCGGACACCGTGCGGCACCCGGCCAGCGCCAGCACCAGGGCGCACCCCACCGCCAGGGCCGCGCGCCTCATGCCTCGCTCTTCACGCCCTGCCGCTGACAGTTCCGGCACAGCCCGTACAGCTCCATCTTGTGCGACGTCACCGTGAAGCCGTGCTTGCGCGCCACCGCCTCCTGCATCTGCTCGATGCGGTCATCCTCGAACTCGACGATGGTGCCGCAGTGGGTGCAGATGAGGTGATCATGGTGGTGACGGCCGGCGGCGGCCTCGTAGCGCGTCTGCCCGTCGCCGAAGTTGCGCGCGTGGGCCAGGCCGCACTCGTTGAGCAGCTTCATGGTCCGGTACACCGTGGCCACCGACACCCGGGTGTCCTGCTCGCGGACCCGGTTCCACAGCTCCTCCACGGACAGGTGCCCGCCCACGGAGAAGAAGGTGTCGATGATGAGGCTGCGCTGGCGCGTGCTCTTCAGCCCGTGCTGCGCCATGTACCGCTGAAGCACCTCGTCCATGTCCTGATTCATCACGGCCCGCCTGCCTCCCGAGCCATGCGGATGGCCCCTCGTCCCATCGAATGTCCACCGGCCGAACGTGCGGGGTCCCTGGAGCCCCGCCCGGGTGAGACACCGACTTGCATCGTCTTCTGGCTGTTTAGATTGGGGCCCGTCGGATTCATTGACACCCGTCCGCCAGCGAAGATAGAGGCACCCAGCCTCGTAAACGAGCATTTTTCCGCAACTTTCATGAACAGTCACTGGCAGAGACAGCGGCAACCCGATGACGTGCCCACCCCGGTGGCAGTAGCCGTATCCGACTACTGCAGGCGAGCCAAGGCTCCCGCAACCCCCACCGAGGTCCGCGAAGCGCTCGCCCTGCTGTCCGAGGCCGACGACTTCCGGGTGCGTACCTTGACCGACACCGAGCCGGCGGCCACGCCGCTCGGACCCTTCGCGGTGGTGGACGTGCTCAAGGGCACGGCCCCCGCGATCGCCGCGACGCGGCAGGGGTGCGGTTTCTACGACGTGGTGCAGGAACTGGCCCGGGTGCACGAGGAGAAGCGGCCGCCCGCTCCTCCCCCCGCCCCCGACGTGCCCACCTTCGCCACGCCGGCCCCGCGAGCGGGCGTACCGGCCCCCGTGCCCGCGAAGCCGGAGCAGGCTCCGAGGTCGCGGGGGGAGACGGTCCAGGCGCGGATCGCCCCGCGCAAGCGCACCGCCACCGAGGCCGCTCCGCCCGACTTCGAGGAGGGCGAGGAGGCGTCGAGCTTCCTCAAGAGGGATCTGCCCAAGCCCCGCGGCCGCTTCACCCGCCTGGACGCTCCCAAGACGAGCATGCAGGAGCTGACGCGCGCCTCGGGCAAGGACGTGGTGGAGGCGGCGGTGGGCTCGCACGAGCACCGCTTCGCCCTGCTGCAGTCCCTGGCCCAGCAGTACAACGGCGGCCGGGGGGACCTGACGCTGCAGGAGCTGGAAGGAGTGCTGAGGGCTCACGGGTTGATGGAGGCCATGGAGAACCGCGAGCGCACGGCCCTTCTCAGTGCCTTCACCGAGCACCGCGGCGCCTCCGGCCGGGTCGGCTGGGCGCTGGGCCTGAGTCCCTCCGAGCTGCGTCAGCTCGAGGCCAAGGCCGGCATCTCCCGGGAGGTCGAGGAGGTGCGCGAGCGCTTCCGCCGCGAGGCCCTCACCGGGCGCAACCTGACCCAGAAGTTGGATCTGCTGGGGCGGGACAAGTACCTGGTGGACCTGGGAATCAAGAAGCGTTTCACGGACATGCTCCGCCGGGAGCTCGATGTGCTGACGCGCGACGAGCTGCCGGGGGTCAAGACGCTCTCCGAGCTCGCGGACGTGGTGGCCCGCAAGCACGGCGCCCCGTCCGAGCTCGTGCTCCGTGCGCTCGAGCGCCTGGGAGTGGCCGAGGGCCTGCGCAAGCGGGGCTCGGAGCCCTCCCCTCATTCCACGCCTGAGTCTTAGTGAAGAGGCCAAGCCATGCCCATCTACGAGTACGCCTGTAAGTCCTGTGGGAAGACGATCGATGTGCTGCAGAAGGTCAGCGACCCGACGCCCGAGACCTGCTCCGCCTGCGGAGCCCAGGACTCGCTGAGCAAGGTCGTCAGCCGCTCCAGCTTCGTCCTCAAGGGAGGGGGCTGGTATTCGGACCTCTACAGCTCCACCAAGAAGGACGGGAGCAGCTCCAGCAGCGGCTCGTCGACCAGCAGCTCCAGCGCCCCCTCGAGCGGCGCCAGCGGCTCGTCGGACGCGGGCTCGAGCTCGAGCTCCTCCAGCTCCAGCTCCAGCAGCACCCCGAGCACCCCGGCGGCGGCGGCCGGAAGCAAGAGCTGAGCGGCCGAAAAGTCGCGCGGGTGGCGGACCGGAGGGAGAGTTGGCCACGTGCCATTCCCTCCTTCCAAGCGTCCCCCCCGCCGTTGCGTGCTCTGTGGCCATCCAGAGCTGACCGACGCCCGTGGTCTGGGCCGTTTCCTGCTGGTGCCGGACCCCGATGGCCGGGGCCCCATCTGTCCGCCCCTGAAGGGCTGCGGAGAGCAAAGCCGCGCCCGGGACAACGCATCGCTGACGCCGAGCCCCCGCTGAGCTAAGGAAGGCGCCCTCCCGCGTATCCACGCCGAGGTGCGTCCGATGCTCGCTTCCCTGTTGCTCGCGTCGTTGTTGGCCACGTCCCCCGCTCTGGAGCCGGCTTTCGCCGCCGATCCGACGGTCTCCTTCGCCCACGCCATGGAGGGCCGCCACGCGCGGCTCCTGGACGAGGCTCCCCTGGCGGAAACCTTCCACGCCAACCTCACCCCGGAGGGCTTCACGGATGCCCTGCACTACGGCCGTCTGCACGAGCCGCTGCGCCAGGAGTCCGGAGGCCGCGGCGGAGGAGGCGCCATCAGTGGCGAGGTGCGGCAGGTGCTCGCGCTGGTGCTGGGGCTGTTCATCGGCTTCGGCACGGGCCACCTGCTGGTGAGGGACACGAATGGCTTCCTCCTGTTCCTCGTGGTGGACGTGGCCATCATCGTGGTGAGTTCCGTGTTCCGGTTCGTCGTGGGCGGTGGCTGGTTCTGGGGCCTGGGCGGCGTGGCGCTGCTCGTCTCGCACGTCATCCAGGGCATCGACGCGCTGGCCAAGGCGGGCGGGCCGCGGATCGTCGAGGTCATGCGCGAGCGCGCGGTGCAGGTGGCCGACGTGTCGGGCGGACGCGACGCCCCGGCCATCACCACCCGGGCCTTCTCCTTCAACTTCTGACGGAGACCGAGCCATGAAACGACTGCTCGCCCTGCTCGTCCTCGTCCCCGCGGTGCTGGCCACCGGGTGCGCCAGCCAGACGCTGCTCAGCGCGGAGGATCGCACGAAGCTCCAGCATGATCTGACCACGGGCCCGGCCGCGGTGCGCTACCTGCAGGCCTCCAGCTACGTCACCCCGTTCTTCGGGGATGCGTCGAAGCGGCTGCTGACGCCCTACCCTCCCGAGGAGGTGCGGCTGCTCAACGACACGAAGGGCAACCCGATCAACCCGGGCCCGATCCAGGCGATGGCGCCCGCGGGCACGAAGGTGCGGGTGCTGAAGGTGGAGTTCCCCACGGCGTGGGTGATGGCGGAGCGGGTGCTGTACTCGCCGCGCACGCAGCCCTGGGTGTACCTGGACATCGAGGGCGTGCCGGCGGGGCCGCCGGTCATCCTGGTGCTGCCGCCGCAGCTCAAGACGCCGGAGGACGTGAAGGCCGAGCTGGATCGGCACCTGGCGGAGCATGATCCGGCGCCGAAGATGGCGAAGTTCCAGCAGCGCTTCCAGGAGGCCATCCGGCAGAAGAAGGTGCTCGAGTACATGCCGGAGGGGGCGGTGCAGATGTCCTGGGGGCTGCCGGAGCGCATCCGTCGCACGTTGGACGGGACGCAGGTGCACCAGGAGTGGATCTACCCGGGGGAAAAGCGCCGGGTGTACATCACCGACGGCCTGGTCACCCGGGTGGACGAGGCCCCACCCGCCACGGCGAAGTAGCCGCGGACGACTCCCTCTCCCCCGTGGGGGTGGGGGTCAGCCGCGACGACGGCGCCCACCCCCGCCACCGCCACCGCCTCCACCGCCACGGCGCTTGCCACCCCCGCGGGAGGCCTGGGCCTCGCCCGGGCGGGTGAGCCGGGGCAGCTCGCCGGCCATGACGGGGTAGAAGTCCCCGGCCAGCAACGCGGCCACGAGCTGCTCCTGCGTCTGCACGGGCTTCTTGAAGAAGGTGGCGCCATAGCCCACCTCGTCGAGCGAGCCGCGGGCGTCACTGCCACCGGTGCACGGCAGCTTGAGGACCTCGGCGGCCTCGACGGCGAGATCATTGGAGGTCTGCTTCACGCGGGCGTTGTAGCCCTCCACGGCGCACAGCACGCCGCCGAGCGAGCGGACGTAGTCCATGGCGGGGTTGGGCGAGTCCCGGTCATACGGCCGGGCGGCCACGATGGCGGCGCCGAGCGAGCGCACCTTGGGAAGACACTCGGCGGCACTCCAGGGCTTCTCGCGGTTGCTGCCCCACATCTGCACCGGCTCGGGGGCGCGCTCCGGCTTCGGGAAGAAGCAGAGGTACTGGCCCCGGTCGGTGACGAGCTCGAGGCCGACGAAGACCTTCACCTTGGACTTCGCGCCGATCTCGAAGAGCTCGTCACAACCGTCCTGGGTGTTGGTCTCGGTGAAGGCCACGCCGTCCAGACCGAACAGCGCGGCACGATCCAGGACCGCGCGCGGATCCAGGTCGCAACCCTTGGACAGGTAGGAATGCGCGTGCAGATCGATGAGCATGGGCGCCGGTCCCTAGCAGGCTCCCGTGGGAGCTGTCGAGTGTCGGCGCACCCTGCTCCGCCGGAAATCAGGCGAAGGCGTAGCCCTGGAGCCCGGTGGGCTTGGACTGGCCGTTCTTCTCCTCGTGGGTGCGGATGAGGTAGCCCATCAGCATGAGCGAGGAAGTGTTCTCCAGGACCCGGGAGGGGTCCTTGGAGATGAGGTTGGCGCTGTAGTTGAGGAAGAACTGGGCGAGGTCCTCGCCTGCCTCCTTGACGATCAGCGCGTTGAGCGCGGCGGGATCCATGGTCCGGATCTCATTGATGAAGTCCACCGCCAGGTCCTTCTTCGTCTTGACGTCCACGGCCATCCCCCTTCGCCCAACCCCTTGCCGAGGGCCCGTCCCCCGGGCTTCCAGATCCAGCGACCCGGGGAATCTAGGCATGGCCCCCCGGGCGGGAAGCCCCTGCCTACATGAGGCCCCTACAGGTAAGGTTTTTTGACACCTGTGAAGAGCGCGCGATAACCTTCCTCACACTCAGTACCAGTCCAAAACACAGCGCAAGGAGTGGAAGGCGATGTTCACGGGCGTGAAGGTGTTCTCCGCGACGAAGGCGAAGGAGCGAGAGGAACTGGGTGAGAACGTCACCCGCTGGATCAGGAGCAACTCGGATCTGGAGATCGTGGACCGGGTGGTGGCCCAGTCGAGCGACAACGAGTTCCACTGCTACACGCTGGTGCTGTTCTACAAGCACAAGTCGCAGCCGTAGCCGCCGTCGCAGCCATCCCGGGTCCTGATGACCGAGAGTGGTACCCGATGACCCTGAGCGCGCAGCTCGCCAGGGGCGTCCCTGCTTTACCCCTCATCGCGAACCGAGGCTGGCTCCCAGGAGCTGGTGGCGACCCGTCCGCGGGTATCCGCCCCCTCCCCTGCCGCCCGGGCGCCTTGTGCTCATCCCCTCCGTCAAGCCGGGCTGGGAGTCACTTCGACTTCGTGGCCGTCGTATTCCCCCGAGTGCTCCTGCGCGAGCTGCTCGAGGGTTTCACGGACGGAGTCCAGGTCCGGTGAGTCCGGGCCCACGGTGTGCCAGGCCAGGACGAGCCAGTTCTTTCCCTCGGCGCTCTTGCGGCACTCCACCGTGAAACCCCGTGCGGAGAGCTGGTCGGCCACCGCCTTGCTGGCCTTCGCCGACGGGAAGTACAGGAAGTGCCGGACGCGCTGCGGGGCCGAATCATCCAAGGACTTCGGTGCCTCCGACCTGGGGGACGGTTCTCGCAGCGCTGGGGGAATGCCGACGTCCTGCTCGGGCCGCCATTCGTTCGTCAGCGCGGACACCATCGAATCATGCATCCAGATCCGATCGATGGGCAGGTAGCGCTGCTCCTCGCTCAGTTCCCGGACCAGCGTGTACTCCGTACCTTCGAAGATGAGCCACGCCAGAACCCTGCCTTCTCGACTCATGGCTCCCGCACGCCGGTACATGGCCGGGAATGCCTGGTTGGGTGACACCGGGTGATGGGAGACGACTTCGACGAGTCCTTGGGAGACAGCCGGTCTCACCGGGTAGAAGGCAAAAAACGCCTTGGGGTGGGTTACCAAGACCGTGAAGTCCGCCGGACGCGTGGCGAAGAAGCCGGGCAGCACGCGGATGGCCTCGAAGTACGGCCGATAGGTGAAGTAGGTGTAATGAATGTAGGCCAGCCCCCTGGGCGTGCTGACCTCCAGGACGTCTCCGATACGGACCCGCGTGCGCCGCTTCGTCATGTCATCTTTCTGAGTGCGGCTCGAACGCATGCACCAGGAACTTCATGTCCCGAGCAGGAGCGAATTCATACACGTGGACAACGTAAGAACCGGGCTCCAGTTCCATTTCGAGCGTGTCAACAGGGTGCTCGCCATGGGCTCCGGCATCCATGAGAACCAGGGGAGAACTACCGACACGAATGGCGACGGATTCCATGGGGCCTCGCAAGAGCAGGGGCGCCATGGCCGTCATAGAGGATTCCGCGACACCGGGAGAGGGTGCGTAGACCCACCGCACCAGACAAGGCCTTCCGTTTAGACGGGAGACCGCGGTCTGGAGAGGTTCGTCGCCAAGCACGAGAACATGGCTCCCCTCCTTTTCGATGACACCCGCGTATCCCTCGACGCCGCAAGCCACCTCATAGTCGGAGGGAACTCCGCACGTCCCCTGCCATCGCGGTTGCAAGCTCTTGGGGATGAGCACCAGCGGACCTCCGGCAGAAGAAATCCACTGCATGAACCCACCCTTCACTTTCATGGAGACGATTCCGTGCAGGGAATCATCTCGACTTCGTGACCGTCGTACTCCCCTGAATGCTCTTGCGCGAGGCGCTCCAGGGTCTCACGCACGGAGTCCAGGTCCGGTGTATCCGGGCCCACCGTGTGCCCGGCCAGGACGAGCCAGTTCTTCCCCTCGGCGCTCTTGCGGCGCTCCACCGTGAAGCGCTGTGCGGAGAGCTGGTCGGCCACCGCCTTGCTGGCCTTCGCCGTCGGGAAGTACAGGAAGTGCCGGACGCGCTGCGGGGCGGAGTCCTCCGAGCGCTTCGGCACCTCCGGTGTGGGGGCCGGTGCTTGCCGTGCTGGGGGGATGCCAATGTCGTGCTCGGGCCGCCATTCCTTCACCAAGGCGGACACCAGGGAGTCGTGCATCCAGATCCGATCGATGGGCAGGTAGCGCTGCTCCTCGCTGAGCTCTCGGACCAGCGTCTGCTTCGTGCCCTCGCAGATTCGCCAGGCCAGGACCCTGCCTTCCCGGCTCCTTGCTCCGGCCCACCGGTATACGGCCGGGAACGCCTTATCGGCAGACACCGGGTGGTGGGCAACAATCTCGACAACGCCCTCGGAGACCGCAACTCGCGCCGGGTAGAAGGCAAAGTATGCCTTCGGGTGGTTGACGAGATCCGTGAAGTCCACAGGGCGCGTGGCGAAGAATCCCGGCAGCACGCGGATGACCTCGAAGTACGGCCTATAGGTGAAGTAGGTGTGATGGATATAGGCCAGCCCCCTGGGTGTGCTGACCTCCAGGACATCTCCGATACGAACCCGCTTACGCCGCTTCGTCATGTCATTTCACCGTGTAGCCGATGGATTCGAGAAGTTCCAATCCCCGGCGCAGTGCGGCGGCGTACTTCGGATTGGAGCGGGCGATGCTGTTGATGCGGTTCATCAGCGTCCCTCCGTTCTTGCCGAGACCATGGATTTCAATCAACGCCTGCTCAACAGCCCGCGCATCCTCCCTCGATAGGTTCTCCATGAACCTTTCAATAGGAATGCCCTTTTGCCTGAGCTGCTCAGCGCTGCGCCTTGCGATGGCATCGGTGATACCCACGTACTGGACATCTCCAGTGACTGGGCTCTCGGAAATGTAGACGGACGTCTTTCCGGAAGAGGGCTGTCCACCGCCCGGACCCTGGGCCGTCATGGCCACTGCCCCCGGTGCCAGGGCAATGGCAAAGCTCCCCTCCGCGGACACGGCCACGGACCGCACCTCGCCCACGGCGGCCCACTGGAAGCCCGCCTGGGACTCCGCCAGCACCGCCGCCCGCGAGGCCCCAGGCAATCCCGGCCCCTTCACCGCCAGCCCCGCCGTGTTCCCGAGCGCCGCCGTCGTCAGAAGGATGAAGACGCGCGCCGAGTTCTTCCCCATCACCCGGCCGAACCGCTCGCCCGCCGCGCGCAGCTCGGCGAAGGTGGTGGCCTGGTCCGCCTCCGCGACCAGTAGCCTCCAGCCCTGGATGAGGCTCCAGACAGTGTCCACGCCAAGGTAGGCGATGAGCCCGGCCGTCAGGCTGGCAGCCAGGCCCTTGCTCGCGGGCTCGGGAATCGACCAGAGCATCAGGTACATGGCCATGGCGGACACGAGGGTGGCTCGCACCGCCTCCGGACTGGCCATGTCCTTGAAGGCCTCCCGCGTCTCGTTCCACACCACGCCGAGCGCCAGCTCCATGGCCACGACGTACCGGCCATCCGCATCGAGGACAGGCCCGTGCTTCAGCAGCGACAGGCAGTCTCGAGATCGCCCCTGGCGCTCACACCAACGACCGTAGTCGTGCGTCAGCGTCAGGCACGCCTGGGCCGCCCGCCGCGCCGTTTCTCCCTCGGGGTCCAGCTCGAGGCGCCGCCCCGTCCACGTCAGGTACACCTCCTCGTGCCAGCGGGAGTCGAACATCAACTGCCGGGCGTGCTGCAGGGGGTTGGCCGCGGGCCGCACCTCCCGCGCCAGCTCGGCCAGGGATGCCTTGAACTCGCCCTCGCGCAACTGTACCGGCGGCTCGCCGCCGCGCGGAGTGACGACGAGGGGCTTGCCCTCACCCGTGTCCAGGCGCACGACCCGTGAGGCCGTGCTGCACCCAACAAGCAGCACCAGCAGCAGGCCCGCCAGCGCGAGCACGATGAAGCCGGGAGACCGCTGCGCTCGCGAGGGGCTCAGATCAACGAGTTGGAGGGACACGCCGCACCTTCCCCAGCCCACCGAAGGGGCCGGAAGCCGAAACTCAAGGATTACAGGCGCTAATCCCCTGGCCCGTCAAACCACCGGGCAAGCAACCCGGGGCCCGCCCCACCACCCCCTGCCCCGTCTGCCCGCTCGCCTGGCCCGAGCGCCGGACAGGGGAGCGGCCCATCCCACCCGGTGTGCACCGTGCGGAGCCATTCCTAACGTTGACGGGCCAACGGGCCGGACGCCTGGAGCGTCTTGAATCAACGCGTGGTGAAAAATAGCGCCAGGGCAGCGCGGCGCGGGGACCTATAGAGGCCACCTGTCTTTATGAGCGAAAGAATCGGAAGCACGGTCATCGAGAACGTCCGCCCCCAGCTGGACGCCGGACGATGGCCCGTGAAGCGCGTCGAGGGCGAGTCCCTCACGGTCAAGGCCGACATCTTCAAGGAGGGTCACGACATCCTGGTGGCCGTGGTGCGCTGGAGGCAATCCGCGCCCAAGGAGCAGGTGACCGAATGGGCCGAGGTGCCCATGGCCGCCAAGGGCAACGACTTGTGGGAGGTCGAGTTCCCCCTCGCCCGCAACGGCCGCTACGAGTTCACCGTCGAGGCCTGGCCGGACCTCTTCGCCACCTGGGTCACCGAGATCAAACGCAAGGTGGACGTGGGCCGTGACGTGCGCAGCGAGCTCCTCGAGGGCGCCGCCATGCTCCGCGCCCACGCCGAGCGCGCCCAGAAGGCCGGCAGCCCCGACGAGGCCCGGCGCCTCACCGAGGCCGCCGCCCTCTTCGACAAGGGCATGAGCCCCAACGCCATCGCCGCGGCCATGGATCCAGGGCTCACCCTCACGGCTTCCAGGTACGTGGATCGCTCCCTCGCCACCCGGTACGACCGCGTGCTCGAGGTCTTCGTGGACCGCGAGAAGGCCCAGTTCAGCGCCTGGTACGAGTTCTTCCCGCGCTCGACGCGCAACGACGGCCGCACGCACGGCTCCTTCCGGGACGCCGAGAAGTGGCTCCCCTACGTGCAGTCGCTGGGCTTCGACGTCATCTACCTGCCACCCATCCACCCCATCGGCCGCACGGCGCGCAAGGGAAAGAACAACAGCCTCACCGCGGGCCCCGAGGACGTGGGCAGCCCCTGGGCCATCGGCGCCGCCGAGGGCGGCCACAAGGCCGTGCACCCCCAGCTCGGCACGCTCGAGGACTTCCGGCACTTCGTCCAGGCCGCCAACGCCCTGGGCATCGAGATCGCCCTGGACATCGCCTGGCAGTGCTCGCCGGACCACCCCTACGTGAAGGAGCACCCCGAGTGGTTCCTCCACCGGCCCGATGGCACCATCAAGACGGCCGAGAACCCGCCCAAGCGCTACGAGGACATCGTCAACTTCGACTGGATGGGCCCCGGGCGTGCCACGCTCTGGCCCGAGCTCAAGTCGGTGGTGATGCACTGGGTGGAGCAGGGCGTGCGCATCTTCCGCGTGGACAACCCGCACACCAAGCCCCTGCCCTTCTGGGCCTGGCTCATCCGCGAGGTCCACTCCGTCCGGCCCGACGTCGTCTTCCTCTCCGAGGCCTTCACCCGTCCCAAGGTGATGAAGGCCCTGGCCAGGCTCGGCTTCCAGCAGTCGTACACCTACTTCACCTGGCGCAACTTCAAGCAGGAGATGGAGGAGTACCTCACGGAGCTCACCTCGCCGCCCGTGGCCGACTTCATGCGCGGCAACCTCTGGCCCAACACCCCGGACATCCTCCCCGAGTTCCTCCAGCGCAGCGGCCCCGGAGGCTTCCGCCTGCGCGCCGCCATGGCCGCCACGCTCTCCAGTACCTGGGGCATGTACTGCGGCTACGAGCTGTGCGAGGGCACTCCCGTCAAGCCGGGCAAGGAGGAGTACCTCGACTCGGAGAAGTACGAGCTCAAGGCGTGGGACCTGGAGCGCCCGGGCAACATCCGCGGCTACATCTCCCGGCTCAACGCCATCCGCCGCGAGCACCGCGCCTTCCAGCTCTACTCCAACCTGCGCTTCCATCCCTCGGACAACGAGCAGGTGATGTTCTACCTGAAGCGCACCCCAGACGGCTCGAGCCAGGTGCTCGTGGCGGTGAGCTTCGATCCCTACCATGCCCAGGAGTCCGTGCTGCACGTGCCCCTGAAGGAGCTGGGCATCCCACCGGACGAGACGTATCAGGTCCACGAGCTGATGACGGACGAGCGGAGCCTGTGGCAGGGGCCCACCGCGCACGTGCGTCTCACGCCCGAGCAGCCCGCGGCCATCTGGGCCGTGTACCGCTTCCGCCGCAGCGAACAGGCGTTCGACTACTACGAATGACACCCCAGCGAGCTTATGACCCGGACGGATCCGCTCTGGTACAAGAAGGCAGTCATCTACGAACTGCACATCCGCGCGTTCTATGACTCGAACGCGGATGGGCACGGGGACATCCCCGGTCTCATCGAGAAGCTCCCGTACCTGCAGGACCTGGGCGTCACCTGCCTGTGGATCCTGCCCCACTACCCGTCACCCCTGAAGGACGACGGCTACGACATCGCGGACTACTACGCGGTGCACCCGGACTACGGCACGCTCGCGGACTTCCAGCGCCTGGTGGACGAGGCCCACAAGCGCGACATCCGCGTCATCAGCGAGCTCGTCGTCAACCACACGAGCGATCAGCACGCCTGGTTCCAGGAGGCGCGGCGCGATCCCAAGAGCCCCAAGCGCGACTTCTACGTCTGGAGCGATACGGACGAGAAGTACCGGGGCACGCGCATCATCTTCACCGACACCGAGCGCTCCAACTGGACGTGGGATCCCGTCGCCAAGCAGTACTTCTGGCACCGCTTCTTCAGCCACCAGCCGGACCTCAACTACGACAACCCCGAGGTCCAGGAGGCCATGCTGGACGTCATGCGCTTCTGGCTGAACATGGGCGTGGACGGCTTCCGCTGCGACGCCGTGCCCTACCTCTTCGAGCGCGAGGGCACCAACTGCGAGAACCTCCCCGAGACCCACGCCTTCCTCAAGAAGCTGCGCAAGACGCTCGACGCGGAGTACGGCGGCGACAAGATGCTGCTCGCCGAGGCCAACCAGTGGCCCGCCGACGTGCGCGTCTACTTCGGTGACGGCGACGAGTTCCACATGGGCTTCCACTTCCCCGTGATGCCCCGCCTCTTCATGGCGGTGCGCCGCGAGGACCGCACGCCCATCGTGGAAATCCTCCAGCAGACCCCGGACATCCCCGACAACTGCCAGTGGGCCATCTTCCTGCGCAACCACGACGAGCTGACGCTCGAGATGGTCACGGACGAGGACCGCGACTACATGTACCGGGAGTACGCCACGGATCCGCGCATGCGCATCAACCTCGGCATCCGGCGCCGGCTCGCTCCCCTCATGGACAACGGGCGGCGGCGGATCGAGCTGATGCACAGCCTGCTGTTCACCCTGCCCGGCACCCCCGTCATGTACTACGGGGATGAGATCGGCATGGGGGACAACATCTACCTGGGCGATCGCAACGGCGTGCGCACCCCCATGCAGTGGACGAGCGACCGCAACGCGGGCTTCTCCCGCGCCGACTACGCGCGCCTGTACGCCCCCATCATCGCGGACCCCGTCTACGGCTATCAGTCCATCAACGTGGAGGCCCAGGAGCGCACCCGCTCGTCCATGCTCAACTGGATGAAGCGGCTGCTGCGCGTACGCCAGCGCTACCCCGCCTTCGCCATGGGCAAGCTGCGCTGGGTCCACCACGACAACCGCAAGGTGCTCGCCTTCACCCGCGAGTACGAGGGACAGACGATCCTCATCATCTGCAACCTCTCGCGCTTCGCCCAGCCGGCGGTGCTCGACATGCGCGAGTGGGAGGGCCAGGTGCCCGTGGAGCTGATCGGCGAGACGCCCTTCCCGCGCATCTCCGGCATGCCGTACCAGCTCACGCTCGGCCCCTACATGTTCCTGTGGTTCCGCCTCGAGAAGCTCGCGCCCGGGAGAGGAATGCCGTGACCGCCCCCATCGACCTGACCAAACTGCCAGACTACCTCCGCAACCAGCGCTGGTTCGCCGGCAAGGCCTGGCCCATCAAGGCCGTCACCGTGGTGGACCACGCCCGCGTCGAGCTGCCCGGCGGACGCGACTTCACCCTCGCCGTGGTGGAGGTCACCTACGAGCTGGGCCACCCGGACCGCTACCTGCTCCCCGTGGAGAGCAAGGGCGAGGGCGTCCAGGACGCGCTCGATGACGTGGAGGTGCTGCGCGGTCTCTTCAGCCTCATCCGTGAGAAGCGCTCCATCCCCAGCGCCTCGGGCTCGGTGAAGGGCGAGTGGCTGGACACCCCCGAGGGGTTGATGGCCCTGCCCTCGCCCCTGCCCGTGCGCCGGCTCCAGGTGGAGCAGAGCAACACCTCGGTGGTGGTGGCCGAGAAGGTCATCTTCAAGGTCATCCGCAAGCTGGAGGCCGGCCTCAACCCCGAGTACGAGGTGGGCCGCTTCCTCGCCACGAAGACGTCCTTCCGGGCCACGCCCACCCTGCTGGGCGCGCTCCAGTCCGAGGGGCCCGCGGGCGCCACCCTCGCCGTGGTCCACCGCTACATCCCCCACGTCACCGACGGCTGGCTCTACACGCTGAAGCACTTCCGCGCCGGACCCCGGCTGACGGACGCCTTCCTCGGCGAGCTGCGCGGCCTGGGCCAGCGGCTGGGCGAGCTGCACCATGCGTTCGCCTCCAGCACGGATGATCCCGCCTTCTCCCCGGAGCCCCTCCTCGCCGAGGACATGCAGCGCTGGAGCGCCTCCATCGTGGGAGAGATGGGCGTCACCCTCAACGAGGCCTCCCGCCAGTTCCCCGACCTGGAGGGCCGCCGCGAGAGCCTCATCGGCCACGCCACCCAGCTGGCGCAGGTGCCGCCCTCGGGGCAGAAGATCCGCATCCACGGAGATCTCCACCTCGGCCAGGTACTGCGCACCGAGGGGGACTGGCTCCTCTTCGACTTCGAGGGAGAGCCGGGCCGCAGCTTCGCCCAGCGGCGGGAGAAGTATTCGGCCCTGCGGGACGTTGCGGGAATGTTGCGCTCCTTCGACTACGCGGAGGCGACGGTGGGGCTGGAGGGCCAGAGCGGCGGCGATCGCGTGGGCCCGGCACGCAAGGCCTTTCTCGAGGGCTACCGCGCCGCCACGCGCGGGGCGGCCTTCCTGCCCCAGGACGATGCGTCCTTCAATTCGATGCTTGACGCCTTCGAGCTGGAGAAGATGCTCTACGAAGTGCGCTACGAGTTGCAGAACCGGCCGGACTGGGTGCGCATCCCCGTCCAGGCACTCATGAGGATGGAGGTTCGCAAGTGAAGAAGCCGATGGATCGGCAGCAGGTGGATGCGGAGCTGCAGCAGGTGGTGGAGCTGAGGCACCCCGAGCCGCATCGCGTGCTGGGCATCCACCCGGATGGGGACGCGATCGTCGTCCGGGCCTTCCGCCCGGATGCCGTGGCCCTCCACGTGTTGCCCGAGTTCGGCGGGCGGATTCCCATGACGCACCGGCTGGGGGGCGTCTTCGAGGCCCGGATCAACGGCAAGACGGAGCACTTCAACTACCTCATCGAGGTGGAGTACCCGGGCAACAAGAAGTTCACCCTGAGGGACCCCTACAGCTTCCTGCCCACGCTGGGCGACATCGACCTGCACCTGGTGGGCGAGGGCCGGCACGAGGACGTGTGGAAGCGCATGGGAGCCCACCCCATCCACCACAGCGGCATCAGCGGCGTGGCCTTCGCGGTGTGGGCGCCCACGGCCGCGGGCGTGTCCGTGGTGGGTGACTTCAACAGCTGGGATGGCCGGCTGCACGCCATGCGGCGCATGGGCGCCTCGGGCATCTGGGAGCTCTTCATCCCCGAGGTCGCCGAGGGCACGCGCTACAAGTTCGAGATCCGCCCCGGCCACGGCGGCGCGCGCCTGCTGAAGTCGGACCCGTACGCCTTCCGCACCGAGGTGCCTCCGGCCACGGCCTCGGTGGTGCACGACCTGAACCACTTCCAGTGGTCGGACGGGCAGTGGATGGAGGCGCGCCGCGGGAAGAACGTGGACCACGAGCCGTGGAGTGTCTACGAGGTGCACCTGGCCTCGTGGCGGCGCGTGGTGGAGGACGGCGATCGCTCCCTCAGCTACCGGGAGATGGCCACCGCGCTCGCCGACTACGTGAAGCAGATGGGCTTCACCCACGTGGAGCTGATGCCCGTCTCGGAGCACCCCTTCGGCGGCTCCTGGGGCTACCAGGTGGGCAACTACTACGCCCCCACCGCGCGCTTCGGCCACCCGGATGACTTCCGCTACCTCGTCAACTACCTGCACGAGCAGGGCATCGGCGTGCTGTTGGACTGGGTGCCCGGACACTTCCCCCGGGACGCGCACGCGCTGGGCCAGTTCGACGGCACGGCCCTCTACGAGCACGCGGATCCCCGCCAGGGCACGCAGCCGGACTGGGGCACCTACGTCTTCAACTTCGGCCGCAACGAGGTGCGCAACTTCCTCATCGCCAACGCGCTCTTCTGGCTCGAGGAGTACCACATCGACGGCCTGCGCGTGGACGCGGTGGCCTCCATGCTGTACCTCGACTACAGCCGCAAGCATGGCGAGTGGGTCCCCAACCGCTGGGGCGGCCGCGAGAACGAGGAGGCCATCTCCTTCCTGCGCGAGCTCAACGACACCGTGCGCCGCAAGTTCCCCGGCGCGGTGATGATCGCCGAGGAGTCCACCGCGTGGCCCAAGGTGAGCCAGCCCACCCACGAGGGCGGACTCGGCTTCCACTTCAAGTGGAACATGGGCTGGATGCACGACACGCTGACGTACTACTCGAAGGATCCCATCTACCGTCAGCACCACCACAACCAGCTCACCTTCGGCCTGCTGTACGCCTTCAGCGAGCACTTCATGCTGCCGCTGAGCCATGACGAGGTGGTGCACGGCAAGGGCTCGCTGTACGGGAAGATGCCGGGAGACGCGTGGCAGAAGCGCGCCAACCTCCGGGCGCTGCTGGCGTGGATGTGGGCGCACCCGGGCAAGAAGCTGCTCTTCATGGGCGGCGAGTTCGGCCAGCCCGCCGAGTGGAACAACGACCGGAGCCTGGACTGGCACCTGCTCGGGGATCCGGGCCACGGGGGCATCCGCGCGATGATGGCGGACCTGAACAAGCTCTACCGGAGCCACCCGGCGCTGTACGACGCGGACAGCGAGCCGTTCGGCTTCCAGTGGCTGCAACCGGACGCGGCGGCGGCCAACGTGTTCGCCTTCGTGCGGCGCTCGCGGCAGCCGGGAGGCCACGTGGTGTGCATCGCCAACCTGTCGCCCGTGCCCCGCGAGGGCTACCGCGTCGGCTTCCCCCGGCACGGCGGCTACGTGGAGCTGATGAACACGGACGCCCGGGATTACGGCGGCTCCGGCATCGGCAACATGGGCCGCATCCACACCGAGCAGTTCGGCTGGGACGGACAGGAGGCCTCGGCCACGCTGACGCTGCCTCCCCTCTCCGTGGTGTGGTTCACCCCGGGGTAGGCCTCAGGGCCCTGGAGCTGGGGTGGACTTCGTCACCCAGAGCAGCCCCAGCTCGAGCGGTTCGGCATCGAAGGGCTCGGCGCGAACCACCTCCTCGCCCCCGTGACGGGCGGCGAGCCGCCAGCCCTTCCTGCCCCGGCGGTACACCTCCAGGGTGTGGGCTCGCGGGTCCACCAGCCACGCATGGCTCACCCCCTCCTGGTGGTAGACGTCCAGCTTGCGCCCCCGGTCCAACGCGCTCGTGGAGGGCGACAGCACCTCGCAGACCCAGTCAGGCGCCAGGTCGAAGAAGGGCTCGTCCCGTTCCAGCAGCCCGGGCGCCCGCTCCCGCCGCCAGCCCGCCAGGTCCGGGACCAGCACCTGCCGTCCGAAGTGCAGCTCCGGCTCGTCCAGGAGCCACCACCCCCCTGGACCGCCCTGCCCAACGTCGAAGCGATCCAACAGCACGCCCAGCTTCGAAGCCGCCCGCGTGTGCCACGCCGCCGGCCGTGGAAAGGCCCACAGCTCGTCGTCGATGATCTCCCCCACCCACCCTGTCGGCAGGGCCTCGATGTCCTCGTAGGTGGCTGGACGCTTTCCCCGACCCATGTTCGCACTCCTCCCGCTGGCGCTCCCGCCAGACCCCTCCCATCATACAGGAGGAGGTGACATCCGAGGTAGGGTGCGGCGTCCGGGGGCGGCTCCGAGCCGCGGCTGCCGCGGCGACCGGGCGCTCACCCGCCCGCCCGCCGTCTCATTGCCCCGCGCGCACCGGATGCCACGGGTTGCCGCAACACACCGCATTTGCTCGGCGGCCCCTGCTGCTCGGGTGATTCACGCCACGTGCGCCAGGAACGGCTCCCCGGCCACCGATAATGACGCCTCGGCCTGCCGCTCCGGCGCGGGCGGCCGGGACAGGCTGCGCAGCGTCGCCAGCATCTCCTGCGTCGGCTCCTTGCCGCGCCGCATCGACACGAACAGCCGCCCTTCCACTCCCGCGCCCTCCAGGCACGACTCCAGCGAGTGCCTCACCAGCGGATGCGGGCTGACCTCCAGGAAGGCGTCGTGCCCCATGTCGAGCAGCGTGTCCACCGCCTCGCGGAACAGCACCGGCTCGGCGAGGTTGCGCACCCAGTAGCCCGCGTCGAACCGCGGCCCCGCCAGCGCGCCTCCCGTCACCGTGGAGACGATGGGCCGCCGCTCCGAGCGCGGGCAGATGTCCCGCAGCAACCCCTGGAGCTCCTCCCGGTACGGATCCACCTGCGGACAGTGCGCCGCCACCTCCGAGTCCACCCGGCGCGCCGGCACCCCGCGCCTGCGCAACGCCCCCAGCACCCGCTCCAACACCTCCGGCTCCGCGGCCACCACCGTCCACTCGGGGCTCGCGTGGATGACCCGCCATACCTGGCCCGAGAACTCGGGCAGCGCCTCTCCCACGTGCGCCCACGGCAACCCCACCACCGCCATGGCCCCCTTCCCCTTCAGCTTCCCCACCGTCCGGCCCTGGTGGCAGATGACCCGCATCGCGTCCTCCAGCGTCAGCACTCCCGCCACGTGCGCCGCCGCCACCTCGCCGATGCTGTGCCCCACCACCGCCACCGGCTCGATTCCCCACGAGCGCCACAGCGCCGCCAGGGCGATCTCCATGGACACGATGGCCGGACAGCTCACCTCGATGTCTCCCAGCCGCGCGCTGTCCGACGTCAGCACCTCCAGCAACGACCAGCCCATCAGCCGCCGCACCTGCACGTCGCACGCCTTCAGCACCAGCGCGAACACCGTCGAGCGCTCCAGCAGCGCACGCCCCATGCCCGTCCACTGCGACCCCTGCCCGGAGAACACGAAGACCGGCCGGCACGCACCCGTCCCCGAGCCCGTCTGGCCCTCGTGACGCATCAGCGACTGGTAAGAGGTCCGCCGCATGCCCCACTCCCCTCCGGGGCTGCCTCGACTCCACCATCAGGGAGGGTCAACACAGCCCCACCGAATCAATTCAGTAGAGGTGTATTAATACTTTGTTTTCCAGGGAAAGTGAAGTTCTCATTTCACGGCTGGTGGATTCTTCGATTTTTACCATTCTGTCAGGGAGTGGAACTCACACCCTGTGGCTGGCGGTGGGAGTCGGGTCGCCGTAGAAGAGGGAATCCATGAGCCAGGTTCGCTACCAGTCACTGGGTCCGTTGATGCCAGGAGAGGGTTCGCGCCCGTTTCTGGCCTTGGCGCTGGAAGAAGGAGCCGCGCCGCGGCCGGTGGTGCTGGTGTGGGCCCCGGCCGAGGTGGCGCAGGACGCGATGCAGCGCGCGCGGCTGGAGCGGGAGACGGAGCGCGCCGTCGTGTTCGAGCATCCCAACATCCTGCGGGTGCATGGGCTGGTGACGCTGGAGGGCCGGCTGGCGCGCGTGACGGAGTACGCGGATGGAGAGCCGCTGCGCCAGGTGTTGGACGCGGCCCAGCGGCTGCCCCCGCCCCTGGCGGCGCTGGTGGCCGCGGACGTGGCCATGGGCGTGCACTACGCGCACGTGGCGGGCAACGATGATGGGACGCCGCTGATCCACGGAGATCTGCGCCCGGAGACCGTGATGGTCTCGTTCAACGGCGTGTGCAAGGTGTCGGGGTACGGAGCGCTCGGGGTGGCGCCGAGGGAGCGCAATGGACGCCGGGTGCGCAACCGGCGCCTGTACATCGCCCCCGAGCAGCTCCTGGGCGGCCGCGAGGCCTCCTCGGTGCTGACGGATGTGTTCCTCCTGGGGCTGCTGCTGTACGAGTGCCTCTCGGGGCGCAAGCCGTTCCAGGATTCGATCGAGCCGGACAAGGCGATCCTCAACCGGCCGCTGCCGCCGCTGCCGCCCGAGATCCCCCTGCCCTACAACGAGGTGGTGCGCCGCGCGACGGCCAAGCGCTCCGGGGACCGGTACCCGAGTGCCCTCGCCTTCCGCGAGGCCCTGGTGGCCGTCTCGGGCGAGCTGCCCCCGTCCACGGCCTTCGCCGAGCTGATCTCGAAGCTGATCCCTCCCGACAACGAGCTGCGGGCCGCCCGGAAGCGGACGATCGACAAGGGGCTCGAGGCGCTCGCCCGCGGCGCGGTCGCGCCCGCGCGTCTGACCGGGCCCGTGCCCGTGGTCGCGCCCGAGCCCGTCTCCGCCCGCACGCAGATCCCCATCACGGGCTCCGCGCCCATCATCGCGCCCGAGCCCATCTCCGTGCGCGCGCAGCTCCCCATCACCGGCTCCGCGCCCATCCTCGCGCCCGAGCCCGTCTCCGTCCGCACGCAGCTCCCCACGGCCGTGCCACCGGAGGAGCCGGCGCCGAGCGTGCCGCCCGCGAGCCTGGCGCCGCCCGCCGTGGCCGAGCCCCCCGCTGTGCCGGCGCCGCCTCCCGCCGAGACCCGGCCCGCGCGTGCGCGCCGCTCGTCCACGCCCCTCGCCGTCGCGGTGGGCGCCGTGCTGCTCGTGAGCGCGGTGGGTACCGTCTGGAGCGTCCGGCAGAAGCCCCCGCCCGTCGAGGACCTGGGGACGGACGCGGGTGAGGAGCTGCGGTTCGACACGCCCGTGCTGCTCGAGGCCGCGCCCGCGTCCCCAACGGATGCCGGAGTGCGCGTGGCGGCGGCCCCGGCGGCGCCCACCGTGCCGCCCACGCCGGTGGAGATCTTCGTGAGTCCCGGCGACGTGTCGGTGTCCGTGGATGGCAAGGCCATGGGCCGCTCGCCGTTGACGGTTCCGCTCGCGCCGGGCCGCCACATGCTCAACTTCCTGGACGAGGCCCGAGGGCTGCGGACGGCACGGATGATCGACGTGCGCTCCACTCCGGACACGGTGACGTTCCGCATCCGCCTGGGTATGGGCTCCATCCTGGTGCACGCGCCTTCCGGAGCGAAGGTGACGCTCGACGGGCAGGACCTGGGCACGGCACCGGTCTCCGAGAAGACGCTGTTCGAGGGCGAGCACCAGCTGCGCGTCACCCAGAACGAGTCCGTCTGGGAGAAGACCTTCATGCTGCCCGGAGACCAGCGCCTGGTCTTCAACGTGGACTTCGAGGCGGAGGAGTAGGCCGGCACCTGGATGCGCGGAAGAAGCTGCCTGGGCTACATGAAGATCCCAGGTGCCCGCTCCAGCGCCGCGCGCAGTTCCTCGCCTGTCGTGTCCATCCTCTCTGCGACGGTAGGCGCGTGCCAGGTCACCGCGACCGTGCCTTCGGGAATCGTGGCAAGTCTCTCGATGAGATTCCCAAACCGGCCCGGCCACTCGCAACGACCCAGCTCCACCGCATGCCCGCGCGGATCCATGAACGTGAAGCATGGCCAGCGCGGCAGTCGAATCGAGCTCATGTCGCAGTTGAAGAACCGGCAGCCATCGAGCCGTGCGTCGGTGAAGTCGCAGTCCTCGATCCGCCCGCTCCTCGAGCTGTCGTCCAGGTCCTGACGAAACCCGAAGTCGTTGCCGGCAAACCGGCCCTTGAAACGACATCCCCTCAGATTCATCGTGGCCCACGGCAGGGTCGTGAGCTCGCTCTTCGCCTGAATGGTGCAGTCGATCAGCTTCCCTGACAGCAGGTGCAGCCACCTCGCGGCAACGCTGAAGACGAGGGTGCAACGCCGGAATGTGACGTTCGGCCCGAGAAAGTAGATGGCGTGCTTGGGGAACTCGATCCGCTCGCCCTCGATCTCGCGGTTGTCATAGTGAATGTTCGGAGTCACGCGACCCTCAGAACAGGTCCCGGAGACGCAGTGACAGGTCGGAGCATGGAACGCTGGACATCCGCGACCCAATTTCTTAGGTTAGGTGGTTATATGAGGAACTTCCTACCTCGGCAGTCTACCCTGCTCCTGGTCCTCGTGGCGTCCATGGCCGTGGCCAAGGGACACGAGCCTGTCTCCCGGAGCCTCTACCTTCCGGACGATCCAAGGGAAGCGGTACACCCGGTGTACGTCGCCGGTGGAATGGGAACCGTGCTTCGGTTCGCGCAGCCGGTCGACCCCGCCAAAACGAAGATGCTGGGTTGGGAAGGCCGCTTCGAGCCCTTGCTCGCAGGGGGTCATCTCGTCGTCGTGACGCCACTCAAGGACCTCGACCCGGAGGATCGCTTCCTGCTGGTCGTGACGCTGCTGAACGGGAAGGAACTCCCCTTCACGGTCACGGCCCAAGAAGCGCGGTTCGATCATCAGGTGAATGTGTTCCCTGACGAAGAAAGCCCGGAAGCGCTCCGGAGCCGTCTGGCTCATCACCAGACCCGGGAGCGCGTTCTCGAGGAAGAGAATGAGCGCTACCGCAACGAGGAGACCTCGATCGACCACGCCCTCGCCGCACTCCTGGCGAAGGGGGCGGTGAAAATGACGTCGATGCGTCCGAAGCTGGTTCATTTTTTCAAGAATCCCCAGGGCGTTGAATTCCTGGTAACCGTTCTCGCCAGCAAGAAAGACAACAAGGTCGCGGTCGTCTTCGACGTGAAGAACAACAGCCCCACCGAGTCTTGGAGTCTGTTGGAAGCGCGCGTGGTGACCGAGGCTGGAGGAGAGAAGAAGCCTTTTGCGCTGCGTGCCACCCAGGAGTACCTGGCACCGGGAGGAATGAGCGGGACCATCGCCGTCGTCATGGACGCGGGCGTCTTCGACTCGAAGATGGGCCCCGAGCGGCTCGTTCTAGAGCTCTTCCGACGAGGCTCCGGGCTGCGAGAGGTCTGGGTTCTTCTGGATCGACAACTGTTGCGCTAGTACATGCGTGCCCAAATGGCTCTGATCCACGTGCCACTTCTGGCCCCCGTCGTCCTGCTGTGGATGTGCTCCGGTTGTGTGACTGCCGGAGGCGTGCCCCTTCGCCCAGACGGGAGCCCAGGCCCGCAGGAATGCCCGGAAAAGGCGCTCGAAGTCATGCGGGTCCTTCACCTGAATGTGGGGGATGGCTCGATCGTCGAACTGGACACCAACCAGACCGACACCAGCCCCATCACCCTGTATGACGGGCCCGTGGAAAGCATGCTGGACAAGAGCCTCGGACCCCTTCCGCCCGTTACCCGTCTTTATGGCCGGGTGTGGACGGGTGGCCCGCAGGTCGTCATCCGGTATTACGAGGCGCACGTGCCCGACGAAGAGCCGATTCCCATTTGCGCTGTGGCTCGGCTCGCTCGTGGTCAGTTGCAGAAGAAGCCCGAATCCAAACCCGGAACGGCCATCCTCGAATTCTCGCGTGCTGGAGTCTTCGTCGTGAACGCGTTCCGGTGAATCGGCTCACTGGAACACGTCGCGCAAATGAAGACCCTCACCCCCCGCCCTCTCCCAGAGGGAGAGGGTGCAGCCTCCCGCTCAACACGGGTGGCTACTCCTTCCAGGCAAGCTCCTGGGTGCGGCGCTCCTCGCCCTCCGGGCCTCCCAGGACGATCGTGGTGACCTGGAGGCGCTCCGGCGAGGGGAAGGTGACGGCGTCCGGGTAGAGGGAGGCGTAGGGCGTCCAGAGCACCTGCTCGGCGGAGAGGCCGCTGCGGTGCACCAGCGTGGGAGTGCCTCCCGTGAGGGGCACCTTCAACACGTCCCCGCGCCGGTTGCGGCAGAGGATCCACCGGCCTCCCGGAGACAGCGCCGGGGAGAAGCAGCCCTTCACCCAGGGCGAGGCCTTCCCCGTCCGGAGCTCGATCCGGTAGAGCTCGACGCGCCAGTCCCCCATGTCTCGCGGACCCAGGCCCACCCAGTCGGTGATGACGTGCTCCAGCGAGGGCGTCATCGCCAGGTGGCCCCCCGTGAGCGAGCCGCCCTTGATGGAGTCCGGCAACCGCAGCAGGGGCCGGCCCGGGCGGTAGACGAAGACCTGCACGTCACACGAGTCCCCGCCACACTCCGTCGTGAGCTGGAGGAACGCGGCCCTTCCTCCCACCACGGCCGTGAGCGAGCACTCCTCGAGCGGCTGCGTCCAGCCCGTGAGCGCCTGGCACTCCTCGCGAGAGAGAGGCTCCTCGGCGCTCTTCATCGCCTGCTCCACCCGTTGCTGGAGCGCGGCCGGAGGCGGCTTCGCGGCGCTGTCCGGCGCGGGCTCGGAGGCCCGGGCGCTCGACGCGAGCAGGAGCAGGAACATCAACGGACGACCCACGACGGGACCCGACGATCGCATGAGGTCCAACGATACGGCCGGAGGCACCGCCGGGTCATGGGGGGCACATCGCGGTCCCGGCGTGGGATGGAGCCTCAGGAAATGGTGCCGCTGTCCTCATTGTCCGAGGGGTACTTCAAGGTGGTGAAGATCGGCTCCTTGTCGCCCTCGTCGGAGTCGGAGGGGTACTTCCGGGTCTCCGGATGCGATACGGGCCTGCAGCCACCCGAGACCCGCTCCAACTCCTGCGCCTCCAGCAAGTGCGCGAAGAAGGGTTTCCCACCCTTCCGAGGTGCCTTGTCCTTGGCGTTCTTCTTCATGTCGGACTCCTCGCGGCCTGTCGGCCATCTGGGGGTACACGTCAATCAAGAAGGAGTCCGCACGGGACGGATGTGATGGAACGGGCCCCCGGGAGAGGCCCGCTCCCTCGGCCACCGGACGAGCCGGCGCGCTAGGCCTTCGGCAGCGACGTATGCGCCTCCAGGGTGTCTCCCCGGGAGATGATGAAGCACACGCGCGGAATCGGGGTGATCACGTCGAACGCGTGCGGCGCGCCCGTGCCGAAGTCGAGCAGCGACAGATCGAAGCGGGAGATGTTGTTGACCAGCAGCCCGTGGCCCTCCGTCGAGAACCCCAGCCAGTCCACGCCCTCGCGCCCCCACCTGCGCTGCACCTCTTCCAGGAGCGCATGGCACCGCAGGAAGTCCTCGGCGTTCGCGGACTGGAGCCGCGCCCGGATGAGGGCCGCGAGCGCGGGCACCGACAGCGCCGCGGCCTCCTCGTACGACAGGGACACGCGCAGCGGCAGCCCGGCATTGCCGAAGTACGACGCCGGCAGCAGTCTGGGAACGCGCCGGAAGTCGAAGACGGTCGCCAGCTCCGGCTCGGATCTCGCCATCCGCCCGGACTGCCGGTAGTGCCGCCACAGGAGGGCCGCCAGCACGTCGCCCGACGTCACCTGGGGACGGCTCACCCGTGCGTCCCGCAGCAGCGTGTCCACCTCCTCGCGAGGAAAGCGCCGGATGTCCCAGCGGTACTCCTCCCGGACGCGGGGAGTCGTGGGCGCCCGGAGCCGGAAGCCCGCACGCCGCAGCTGCGCCTCCAGGGACAGGGACTTGTCCAACGACGGCAGGGGCGGCAACACGGGCTCCATGGCCGGAGCCGCCGGAGCCACCTGCCCGCCGCGCACGGCCCGCGCCCACGCGCTCAGGAAGCCCACCAGGCTCACCCCATCCCCGAGCCCGTGCGACATGCTCGCCCCCAGGCACCCTCCTCCCCCCGTGAAGTGGGAGATCTTCATCCGGCACCGCGGCCCGGAGCCCGGCTGCACGGAGTCGAAGAGCACGGCCCGCGACACCTTGTCCTCGGGGGGGACCTCCACCCCCGAGACCTCCACCAGCGGCACCCCCTCCCTCAGCCGCGCGAACGCGGGCAGCGTCCGCGCCAGCCCCTCGGCCAGCACCTCCACCGCGGGCAACCGCTCGTAGAAGAAGGCGAACTCGATGGGGAGATCATCCGGCCCCGCGAAGAACGCATCCAGGGCCGTCAACGACGCCGGTGACTCCATGACCCTCTCAGGGGAAGCGGTAGAGCACTCCCCCGGAGTGTAGTCCCGAGCCGACCCCGAGGATCAACGCCGTCTGCCCGGACTCGTGGCGCCCCGCGTGCAGGAAGTCCGTCAGCACGAGCCCCAGCGAGGCCGCCGCGCAGTTGCCCTGCTCCTCCATGTTGAAGAACGACTTCTCCTCGGGCACCCCCACGCTCTTGAGCCAGCGCCGCTGCAGCTGCGCGTTGCTCATGTTGAAGAGCACCCAGTCGGCCTCCTTCATCTCCCGGGCGGCGAGCACCTCGGTGTACAGCCGCGAGAACGCCTGGGAGATGTTGTTGGGGACGCTCCGGTAGTCGATGACGAAGTGGTCCTCCAGCACCTCCTGGATGTTGTCGCGCGTGGGCACGTGCTTGGAGCCGCCGAACTTCTTGTGCACGATGTCCCGCCCGGGCTCCGTGTGCATGTGGAAGTTGGAGAACCCCACCGGCTCCTTCGTGCGCTCCCCCGACAGCACCAGCGCCGCCGCCCCATCCCCGAAGATGGTCGCCTGCAGCCAGACGCGATCCTTGAGCTCCGGCTTGATGTACGAGGACATGGAGCTGGCGGCGCACACCAGCACGTTGCGCGCCTGGCCCGAGCGGATCATCGCCGTGGCCATCATCATCGCGTTGAGCGTGCCCGCGCAGCCGGCCACGTGCGTGAGCGCCAGCACGTTGGCCGGCGCCCCCAGCCGCTGGTGCAGGATGCACGCGGGATCCGGCGTGCACAGCGTGGTGGGCGTGAGGGTCACGAACAGGATGACCTGCACATCGTTGATGTGCATCCCCGCGTCCTTCAGCGCCTTCTTCGCCGCCTCGAAGACGAGATCGTCCTCGTCGAGGTCATCGAGCCGATCATGGTGGTAGTCGTAGCGGGTGTGCCGCGTCCTGACCCCGAAGGTGTCGTAGACCCAGGTCGGATCCCGCCGGCCGTGCCACTGGCAGATGTCCTCGTTGGTGAAGGCGAGCGGCGGCAGCGCCATGCCACTGCCCTTGATCACCACGGAGGGAGAGACGTCGTTCCGGAAAGAACTCGACGGGGCCATAAACCGTCCTCGCAGCCCGAAGGGAGAAGTGAGTCGAGGGGACCGATGAGCGGCTTCCTCGGCATCCATCGAGATCCCATTCGATGAATTCGTGAGGAACACGCACGCCGGGCTGACCTTGAGAAGAGTACTACAGCTGCCAGCCACTCTCATCTGGGTCACTCGGGCACCACATGGGGTTCGAGGAACCCAGGCCTGTCCAGGAGTTCATGAATGAGCCCCCGCGCACACTTTGCACGTGCGAGGACGCGGGGCGTGTGCGCATGGAGCTTCGAGTTGTCCCGCCTGCTCGAACAGATCCACCGAAGCTGAATCTCGTGGAGCGGGCGGCCATGCCGCGTGCTACAGAGCGCCGGCACCCACTCACCTGGAGAGCAGGTGAGCGGCCCGCTCCACTGCACGGAGCGCGTGCGCAACCCCATCATCACTCGGGCCCCGCAGGAGTCCCCTCCCCCGCGCCGCCGGTGGAAGGTCCGGCTCCGGGCGAGCCCGAGTGCAGCCCGAAGGAGGGCTTCCATGCAGATCGCGAAGGACAGCGTCGTCTCCATCGACTACCGGCTCCACCTGGGAGACGGGAAGATCATCGACGAGAGTGAGCCGGGAGATCCGCTCGTCTACCTGCACGGGTACGAGGAGATCGTCCCCGGGCTGGAGAAGGCGCTCGAGGGCAAGAAGGCAGGCGAGTCGCTGAAGGTGGTGGTCGAGCCCAAGGACGGCTACGGGGAATACGATCCGGACGGGGTGGAGGAGGTGCCGCGCGAGGACTTCCCGCCGGACATGGAGCTGGAGGCCGGTGGCATCGTGAGCGCCACGGACGAGGACGGGGATGACGTGGAGTTCCTCGTGAAGGAGGTGCGCCCCAAGACGGTGGTGATCGACTTCAACGATCCGATGGCCGGCAAGACGCTCCACTTCGACGTCACCGTGCGCGAGGTGCGCGCGGCGACGAAGGAGGAGCTCGAGCACGGCCACGCCCACGGCCCCGGCCACGAGCACTGAACCACTCCCCCCCCCGATGCACGGTCATGGCCTCACTCCGCCCCACACCCGGGCGCGTGAGGCCCGACCCCTCGGGCGAGGCTCGCGCGCCTCGACGGGTGCCGCTGCGACTTCCTAGGGTTTCCTTTTTCCCCATACGCAGTGGCACACGGAGGGGACGGCTCCTGAAGGAGCACCGCCTGCGCGACGTGCTCGGCCGGCTGGGGCACTCGCGGATGCCGGGTGTCCAGTTGTGGACATCCTCACGCCGCGGGGCGCGCGTCACTCCCGAGCGAATCCCGGAGGAACGTCAGGATCTCCGCGTGGAGCACCGGCTGGAACGCGGCACGGTCGAAGCCCTTGGGATCCTGGGAAGGAGGAAACCCGGGGCTCGTCATCGCCGGAGGGAACGGGCTCTGGAAGGAGAAGTGGCCCGCGTTCGGGACGATCCGGTGGTCGATGCGCTCCGGACGAGGAACGCCTCGCAGAATGATCTCCGCGTGCATGGCGGGCGTGTGCTCATCGAGCTCCGCCGTGCGCATCAAGATGGGCAGGTCCACGCCGGAGAGCGCCCCCTCGGCCATGAACCAGGGCGACGCGGGCGCGAGCAGCACCAGCGCACGGATCCGAGGATCGCGAACGACGGGAATGGCCCGGCTCTGTCCATCGGGAGACTCGTTCGGGGAGGAGGACGGGCGCCCACCGGCCACCGCCAGCGCGGTGTAGCCGCCCATGGAATGGCCGATCACCCCCACCCCAGCGGGCGAGAACCTCGGGCCCAGCTGCGCATCACCGAAGAGCGCATCGAGCACGAGGCGCACGTGGCGAGGCCGGTTCTCGAGATTCACGGCCGTGCCCGCAAGGCTGTTGTCGGAGCGGCTGTTGCCCGGGTGCTCCGGAAGGGCCACGACGAAGCCAGCACGCGCCAGGTGCGCCGCCATGCCGCGATGGGTCCACGGAGAACCACCCGTCCCGTGACTGATGACGACGAGCGGGAGCCGCTCCCCTTCCACCGGGGCGTCGGTGGCGACGGAGAGCGAATACGGTCCGAAGTGCTCGAGCCGTTCAGGCGCTCGCGCCGGGTAGAGCACCCGCACGGGAATACGTGCGCCTTGAACCCGATCCTCGACCTCCAGTGCGCGACAGCCGACGGTCATGTCCGAATGCATCCGGACATCAAAGCACGGCTCTGTTTCCAACGGATGGACGGCATCTGGATTAACGCGCGCCTCTAGGCGGACACCCGCTCCGCCGTGCCGGTCTCGGGCCGGAAGGGCAGCTCGAGCGTGAAGGTGGCTCCCTTCCCGGGGCCGTCGCTGTGCGCCGCGAGCGAGCCCCCCATCGAGCGGGCGGCGATCGCGCACGAGTGCAGGCCGAAGCCATGCCCCTCCTTCCGCGTGGTGAAGCCATGCTGGAAGATCTTCGTGAGCAGCTCCGGCGCGATGCCCATGCCGTTGTCGCTCACCTGCACGCGGACGAGCTCCTCCGTGGGCCGCTCGACCTTCACGGTGAGCCGCCGCTCGCCGGGCGGGTTGTCGTTCAGCGCGTACTTCGCGTTGCTGATGAGGTTGAGGACGATCTGCAGCAGCTTGTGCTTGTCCACCATCACGCGGGGCAGCGGGACGAGGTTCCGCTCGAGCGTGATGCCATGCCGCCCGAGCGCCGCCCCGTTGATGCGCAGGGCGTCCTCGATCAACTCCTCCAGGGAGACCGCCTCCACGAGGCTCGAGGACATGGCGTAGCTCTGCTGCACCTCGACGATCGTCCGGATGTGCTCGACGTGGCGGTGGAGGGCCGCCGTCATGGTGAGCATCTCGTCGCGCTCGGCGGACAGGTTCTCCCCGAGCTTGCCGAGGAACTCGGGCAGGCGCCGCCCGCGCTCGTCCCCCGTCATGAAGGTGCCGAGCTCGGCGCGGTGCTCCTCCAGCAGTCCGGCGATCTTGAGCAGCGACGGCAGACGGAGCGCCCGCAGCCGCTCGCCGAGGATGGTGGCCGAGGTGTTGATGCTGTTCAGGACGTTGCCCACGTTGTGGAGCACGTTCGTGGCGAGCTCGGCCATGCCCGCCTGGCGCGCGAGCTCCACGGCGCGGCGCTGGGTGTCCCGCAGCTCCTGCGTGCGCTCCTTGACGCGCAGCTCGAGGTCGTCGTGGGCGTGGCGCAGCGCCTCGTTGGCCCGCGCGAGCTCGTCGGTCCGTTCGATGACCCGTTGCTCCAGCTCATCGCGGACCCAGCGCAGCGCGGCCTCGCTGCGCTCGAGCTCCTCCGTCGAGGCGACGAACGGCAGGAAGATGCGCTGGATCACGAACCCGAAGAGCAGGAGCGTCAGCAGGAAGGCGCCCACCGGAATGACGCGCTGGACCAGACCGAGCAGGCTCAGCTCCTCCTGGGTGTGCCGCTGGAGCATCCCGGAGACGTTCCCGGACGCTTCGGACAGGTCCCGCGTCGCGGCCCGGAACGCCTCCAGATCGGGGTTGTTCTTGAGCGAGCGGTTCTCCGAGCGGAGGACGCGCACATGGGCCGCGTTGGCCTTGTCCCACAGCGCCACCAGGGAGCTGATCGCCTCGAGGGCCTCGGGCTCCTGGATGCCCTCGGGCGGCAACTCGCCCCCCTCCTGGCCTCCTCCTCGCAGCATCGCCCCGCTCAGGGCCATGAAGCGCTCGGACAGGGCCTGGGCGGCCGCCCGCTGCCGGAGCAACATCTCCCCATCGGACGCCGCCAGCCCCACGACGGCGAGATAGGTCGCGTTCTCGAACTTCTCGACCATGTCGTGCAGGCTCGACGCGGCCGCGGCGTACTGCCGGTTCCGATCCACCCGCGCGTCGATCTCCACCACCGCCACCAACGAGACCGCCTGCAGGGAGATGCTCAGCGCGAGCATCCCCAACAAGGGCCAGAGCAGTTGTCGCAGCTTGCGCGTCATCCGCCGTCTTCCCGAGCTACGTCGCGCAGCAGCACGAAGGCCTCCGCCGGGTGGATGGCGGCGATCCGCGCCTCGAAGCACCGGACCTCGCCTTCCACCGGGAGCTCGAGCTGGAGGACGCGCGCCGGGCCTCCGCTGGGGGTCTGGCCCAGCCAGGCGAGCAGCTCCCGGGCGGTGGCCGCCGGCAGGGAGTCCGCCAGCCTGGAGCCTGGAGTGAAGGCCAGCCGCGAGCCCGGGGTGGCCTCGCGGGACGGCTGGAACTCCAGACAGGTGCCATCCGCGGCGACACGCAGCAGCGCGCCCGGGAGCACCTGGAGCAGCGCGCGCAGCCGCGCCTCGTTCCCGAGCAGCGCCTGCTCGGCCTGCTGACTCGCGGTGTGGTGGATCCACTTCTCCACCAGCGCACACGCCATCTGGCGGACCTCGACGGCATCGAACGGCTTCTTGAGGATGAGGAAGCGGTCCGTCTGTCCGAACCGGACGCTGATGCTCTCCCACGAGAAGTCCGAGTACGCCGAGCAGATGACGGCCTGGAGGCGCGGATCCTCCCGCCAGATGCGCGAGAGGGTCTCGACGCCATCCCACCCGGGCGGCATCCGCATGTCGATGAACGCGAGCGCATAGGGGGTGCCGGCCTTCAGCGCCTCGCGGACCTTCTCGAGCGCCTCGGCGCCCTGGTGGGCACTCGTCAGCTCGAACGTCGGCGGCCGGGGCGCGGCCGATGTCTCCCCCAGGAGCATCATCTCCAGGTCGTCCAGCCCGGTGGTGTCCACCCGGGGTTGGAGGATCCGGCGGAAATCGTCGTGGATGTCCTCGTTGTCGTCGACGACGAGGATGCGCCTGTTGGGGGGAGTCGGGTTCATCGTCATGGGGCCGCTCGTGCCACGTGAGCGTGGCCATTCTACCGCGAAGCTCCGCGGATTCCCGCCTCCGCGAAGGGTTGCCCCCCGGCGGCTGGCCGGCCGGGATTCGGCCCACCGCGCGGCGGCGGGACGCTATGGTGCGGGCCGATGGCGGCTTCCCGTTCGCACCGGCTCTTCCTCGCGCTGCTCGCGTTGGCGCTCCTCGCGCCCCAGTGCGTCACCGAGTACCCCGGCCCGTGGCGCAACCACCTCGGCCCGGCCACCGTGATGGGCGCGGACGAGGAAGCGTACCTGATCCTCCTCAACAGCGTGCTGCTGGACGGGGACCTCGACCTGAAGAACAACCACGCGCAGGTGGTGATGGGCGCCCCGCAGGGCGGCAGGAAGAACGCCGGCCGCGTCATGGACCACCACTCCATCTGGTACATCGACGGCCAGCGCTACGTGTGGCGGGACCTGGTGGACCACTCGCGGTGGACGAGGGACGCGAACGGGCTGCCGCGGTATGCCTTCCACGCGCGGTTCGATCCCCGGCTCGCGCTCGGCCCCGAGTACAGCGCGCACCCGGTGGGGCTGGCCTTCCTGCTCGCTCCGGTGCTCTGGCCGCTGCGCCACACCCCGTATGTGGAGACGGGCGCCCTGCTGTGCGCGGGGCTCGCCACGGTGTGCGGGATGCTGCTGTTGGACCGGCTGCTGCGGCGCTACACGACGCACGAGAGCGCCCTCCGGCTCACCCTGGTGGCGGCCTTCCTGGCCACGCCGGTCTGGTACCACGGCCGGAGCTTCTTCACCGAGCCCTTCCTCGTGCCGCTGCTGCTGGGAGCGTATGTGCTCGGCTTTCGCGAGCGCGGCGGCTTCTGGGCGGGGCTGTGCGTGGCCGCGGGCATGCTGATGAAGCCGCAACTGGCCCTGCTGGTGCCGGTGCTGATGGTGCCCGCGCTGCTGCGGCGCGATTGGCTCCAGGGGGTGCTCGTGGCGGTGATGCCGGCGGTGGCCACCGGGCTGCTGCTGTGGCTGAACCAGCACATGTACGGCTCGCCCTGGCGAGGCCCCTACCCCTTCATGGTGGGCAATCTCTGGGAGGGGCTCGAGGGCCTGCTGGTGTCACGGCCGAAGGGCCTGGTGTGGTTCGCGCCGGCCGTGCTGGTGGGGCTGCTGGGGTGGCCGAGGCTCGTGCGCGAGCGGCCCCTCGAGGGAGGCATGTTGCTGGCCGGCATCCTCCCCTCCTTCCTCCTGGTGGCCCTCTGGAACGACTGGGGAGGCGGCTGGTGCTATGGCCCGCGCCTCATCGTGCCCCTGCTGCCGCTGATGGCCATCGGCCTGGTGAAGGCCCTGGAGCTGGAACTGTTCCAGCGCTTCATCCCGAGGTGGCTGCTCGCCAACGCCCTGCTCTTCGGCGTGGCGGTGAACGCCTTCGCGGCGTTCCGCTACTGGCAGAGCTGGCACCGCTTCCCGCCACACATGCTCGCGGAGCTGATGGGCGCGTTGAAGCCCTGAGGGAGGGTTGAGGGTCTTCCATCAGCGCGATACGGAGCGCCCCCGGCGGCGTCCAGCGCACAGCCAGTCGAGGATGGCGGCCTTGTCGCCCGTGGCCAGCTCGTACCGGGTACCGGAGCTGATGACGCCCTGGTGCGCGGCGAGCGCCTCCACGGCGAGCTGCGCATGGGTGAGCTGAACACCGGCCCCGCCACCCCCGAGCACGAGCGGTGCGCCCATCTTGAGGTCCAGCACCACCACCCATCGCCGCTCGGGACGAGGCTCGGACATGTCCACGACCACGAAGTCGCCCGCGAAGCGGCGCTGGTCGCAGCGGAAGGCCCACACGTTGCGCTTGCGGCGCAGCAGCTCCCTCACGAAGGGCTTCTCATCGCTCTTGAGGGCATAGCGCTCGGAGAGCAGGGAGGCCGCGGAGAGGGAATAACCCTCCTCCTTCGCGAGCAGGAGCGCCCAGGGGTTGGCGTGCCCGAGCAGGGGCAGCGAGACGGGCAGGACGATGGGAGGCTCGCGAGGCATGAGGAATCACGACCTGGACCAAGGGAAGATTTCCGCATGACCCTCGCGCAGCGCCGTGGCCTTCAACAAGGCCTTCAAGCGCTGGCATGGCGTGGGGCCGGGGGCGTGGCGGCGGGCGCGAGACGTGGAGCACGGCGAGCAGGCCGCGCTCCCCACCCCGAGCCCGTGAATCAAAGCGCCGCGAGCTTCAGCTCGTTGGGCTCATTCAAGGCCTTGCCCTTGCGGCCGTAGTTGCGCACCACGAGCGCGTTGCGGGCCATGTCGTAGGTGACCTGGGTGAAGTTGTCGTCCTGTTCGAAGCCGCGGGTGCGGTAGTGCATGGTGACGGAGCCGTCGACGTCGAAACCATCCTCCTCGGCCTTCGAGTCGTGCACGAAGCCGAGCGGATCCCCATCGGCGAACGGGAAGGGCCAGTAGAAGGCCGAGGAGACGATGGAGAAGGCCTTGAGCGGCAGCTTCCCGCCGCGCTTCTTCTCGAAGGAGATCTCCGAGACGTTGGAGCAGTGGATGTCACCGGAGAGGAAGACGACGTTCTGGACCCCCTTCTCGATGAGGGTGCGCAGCACGCGCCGCCGCGTCTCCGGGAACGCGGGCCAGGAGTCACTCGCCCCACCATTCCCGCCGCGCGAGCCGACGCCGTTGGGCACGAAGACGCCGGGCGAGACGACGAACTTGGGCACGTTGCCGCGCCGCGCCTGCATCTCCACGAGCCAGTCGCAGAACTGGTCCAGCTGTCCCTTGAAGCCGGGGGCACTCGCCTTGGCGGGGAAGCCCAGCAGGTGGTTGCCGCGCAGGGAGTCATCGGCGTCGTCGCGGATGCGCTGCGTGCGCCCGTCGAGCACGAAGAAGGGCACCTGGGCGTAGTCGAAGCTGTAGTGGATGCGCTTGTCGAAGTTCCGCGGCCCGTGCACCCACTGGTAGCTCATGTACGCGCGGATGGCGTTGTGGAAGAGATCCCGCTTGAGGGCATCCTTGAGGCGTGACTGCACCCAGTTGTCCTCGATCTCGTGGTCATCGAGGATCATGTACGTCGGCACCGAGCGCATGAGCTGGCGGATGTAGGGCGTGGTGAAGGCCTCGACGTAGCGCTCCTGGAACTCGCGCCAGGTGTCCGCGCGGCCCAGGGGGAGGCTCCGGTTGAGCTTGTCGGCGTAGATCTGGTCTCCCAACATCAGCACGAAGCGGGGCGGGAGCGCGTCCTCGCTCCGGGCCATCTCCACGTGCCGGTACATGGCCTGGAAGATCTCATCCGAGCGCTTGGACTGGCCCATGAGGCCCGGGTAGCGGCAGGAGCCCATGAGGAAGGAGAAGCCGCCGCTCGCCGCGCTGGGATAGGTGGTGAAGGAGGCCTCGGACACCTCCGGATCCAACCGCAGGAAGTCCTCCTTCCACACGCGGAGATCCTTGGGGAGCCGCTCGAAGACCTCCTCGTCCTCGACGATCAGCTCCGAGTCGAGGCTGTCCACCGTCACCGAGCCCACGCGGGCGGTGTAGCGCGTGTCGGGCTTCAAGCCCTCGAAGTCCACCGTGCCGGTGCGGTCGTACTCGCGATGGAGGCGGAAGTAGCGCACCTCCTTGGGCTCGGAGCGGCCCCACTCGTAGAGCGCGGCCACGCCCACGGTGCGCAGGTCCGGAACATCGGCGGCGCGAATCCAGAGACGGACGCGGGTGTCCGTGGTGTGTCCGACGATGGGGCCCACGGACGGTGGGCGAAGCATCTGAGGCATGGTCTCCCTCTGGGCTGTGCGGCACGGCCAGTCTAGGTGAGAGCCGCGTGGACACCTACCTGCGCTTCACGAGCCTGCTCGGCGTGAGCCCGGGAAGCAATCCCGGCTGCTGAGCCGTGCCTGCTCCCGGGCCCCGGGCCTGGCATAGAAGAGGGCCCACACGGCCAGGGCCAGCAACAGCCCCGCCACCCCGTCCACCACGTAGTGCTGCTTGGTGGTGAGGGTGCTGCCCCAGATGAGCGCCGCCCACGCGATGAGCAGCGGGGCGCGGCGATCCCCCTCCCCCGCCACGGCGAACGCCGAGATGAAGGCGGCCGCCACGTGGAGGCTCGGCAGACAACTGGCGGGGCTGTCCAGCTCGCGGAAACGGGCCATGGTCCAGTGCACGAAGGGCGAGGCCTGCTCCGGCACGGGGAACAGCGCGCGCGGGTAGGCCGTGGGCCACATCCAGTGCACCAGCGTGGACACGCCCACCACCGTGAAGAAGGCGTAGATGAAGCGGGCGGTGCTCCCCGGCTTGCGGCACAGCGAGAAGGCGGTGAACACCAGCGCGTAGGCGCTCAGGTAGAGCCAGAGCGTCAGGGGCAGGAAGGGAGTGACGCGGTCCAGCCACGTCATCGGCAGCTGCACCGGCGGGGCGAGGTGGATGCGGTTGGGCAACCCGTAGAGCAGCGCGTGCAGGAGCGTGGCCATGACGGCCAGCACGACCTTGTTCCGCCGCTCGAGCCACGAGGAGACGTCCGACACCGAGACATGCCAGCCCTGGGTGAAGGCGGGAGGACCGGGGAAGATGGACCTGAGCGGGGTCATGATGCCCTCCAGGACTGCAAGCGCCCTGCCTTCCGGCCGTCAGGGGGTGGAGGTGCGCGAGGACGCATCCCTTGCGCACTGGCGGGGCTCGGACGGCAAGAGTTGCGTCCTGCATGCCCATCCCTGGCGGGCCTGATGTCAACCTAACGAAGGGGCGAGACCTGTGCAGGACCGTCCCGGGGCCCGACTGGCTTGCCGCCCTCCAGAATGGCCCGGGTGACGGGACGCCGCTCGACGAGCACCCACAGGCCCGTGCGCCCGGCGGGCTCGGGCGAGTAGGCGTGGAAGCCCCTGGGCAGCGGGGGCGGTGCCCACTCGAACAGCCACGCCGCGTCCTTCACGGACAGGTTCACGCAGCCGTGGGTGACGGCGTTGCCGAAAGCGTCGTGCCAGAAGGCGCCGTGGAGCGCCTGGCCCCGGTGGAAGAAGAGCGAGTGGGGCACCTCCTCGACGACGTAGGGGTCGCTCTCGGGGCCGTGCATGGTGTCGTGCACCACCTTGTGCCAGACGCGGAAGAGCCCCTCTTGCGTCGGGGTGGCGGCCTTGCCGGTGGAGACGAGCGTGGCCATCACCGGCGTGTCGCCCTCGTACGCGGTGAGGACCTGCTCCGACACCTCGACGTGGACCCAGCGCTCGTCCGGCTTCACCTGCGGCGGGCGCTCGCGAGGGAGGACCAGCCGCACGTCCTGGCGCGGCAGGGCGCCTCCCGCGACGAGCACCCTCCCCGCCTTGTCGATGCCCTGGAAGGTGAAGCGATCGTGCTTCTGGGGGGCGAAGGGCACGCCGCCGTCCGGGACGCCCGCGTCACCGGCGGGCACCGGTTTGGGGCCCCGGAGAATGAAGGCCAGAGGCAGGGTGGGCAGGTGCTCTCCCGCGAAGGTGCTCGGATGGGCGAGCCGCACGTCGGAAGTGGACACGTAGCCACCGCCGGGCCGTCCGAGCCAGCCCGCGTCCTGGAGCTCCGGCTCGTCGTGGAAGGCCACCACGTGCGAGGCCTGCGCCTGCTCCAGCACCGGGGCGTCGGCGCGGGGATCCTCGCGCACCACCGCCCCACCCTTCTTCACCGTTCCATAGACGTAGGGCAGCGCCACACCGGGAGGCGGCGTGGCGCGCGAGGGGGGATTGAGCTTCAGGTTCGCCAGGCGGATGGCCCCATCCCCGCCGAGCAGGGCCCAGCCCTCCGGAGCGTCACAGGCGGGCACACAGCCGGTGATCCACAGCTCATCATCGCGCGCCACCAGCCCCACCACGGGCGAGTCCGGGGAGGGCTCCCGACGCACATACGCGGACTTCACCAGCACCCAGGCGCGGAAGGGCGCCGTCGGACCCGCCTCGTCCTCGTCACAGGCGCCCAGTGCGCCCGCCAGCAGGGCGGCAATCAGGGGGAACGCCTTCGTTGCACGAACCATCCTCACACCCTCGTTCCAGCACACACCGGGACGAGAAGCATGCGGCGTACCAGCGCGCTGTCATGAGGCGCTCCCGGGCGAAGTAAGGTACGGGCCCCTATTGGCCATAGTTGACCGTCATCGGATCATCGAGCGCGAGCGTCACCGGCTGGACCTGTGCCCGCCCTGGCTCGGTGTAGCGCACGCCGGGGGTGGGGGCATTGCCGGGGCCTCCCGGGTTGTAGAAGGCGCCGTAGGGCCCGGTGGCGGGAATCTCGACCGCGGTGAGGGTCCGCATCGCCACCTCGTCACCGTCGAGGACGATGTCGATGTAGTTGTCCCAGTCCTCGACGTAGCAGTCGTCGTAGTTCACCGCGTCGGAGGCCACCAGGCCCAGGTCGGCGAGGCCGACGACGCGGAGCTTGCCGCCAGCGACGGTGTAATCGACGCCGGCGCGATCAACCACGAGCGTCGTGCCGTCGGGCTGACGCAGGTGCAGGCGGAAGAAGCGCTCGAACTCGTTGGGGCGCAGGCCGCGGACGCCGTCTGGAGAGAAACCACCCGAGGTGTAGGTCCGCAGCCGGTATCTGGCGGCGTTGCCATAGAGGGCGACGCCATCGTTGGGGAAGGGACCCGCGAGCGGAGGCGGGCCGCCCTCGCCCAGTGTCGAGTAGCGGGTGAGCTTGGCGGCGACGAGCGAAGGCCCGGCGACATAGGGGTTGCTGCTCTCCTTGCCGAGGCCGACCGCGCTGACGGGACCGTTGGGGCCCACGAGCATCAGCGGCTTGTCATCGGCGACGACCTCGACCCGCACCGGATAGAGGGCGCCCTCTTCGCCGGGGCGCAGGCGGTTGCCGAACTCGCCGAAGACGACGGCGACCTGCCGCTCGTTGTACTCGTAGTTGGGCGAGAGGGTGGCGTAGGCGGGGGTGACCGTGGTGCCGTCGTTGAGGTGGATCGCGAAATCGGTGGGCGCCAGCGTCGAGGGCAGGAAGGGCCAACTGAAGACGATGGGCATCGCGTCGGCGTGCTCGACCGGAAGTCCCATGTTGGGCTCGACCGATGAGGTGAGCACCCGCCGGGAAGGGGACTCGCCGTGGGTGCAGGTCACGCTGTTCCACGTGCCGCCAGCGGCGCGCACCTCGGCTTCGCCACCTTTGACGCCGATGATGCCTTCAAAGCCGTAGCCGGCCGAGAGGATCTCCGGCCGCGGCGAGAAGAGATCGGCGTTGATCAGCGTGTCTCGCTGGATGACGCGGTTGGCCACGTGACTGCAGCCAATGGCGCCTGACAGGGCGAGGGAACCCAGCGCGAGGCTGAGCATACGGGCTGGCGAGGGATGGAGCATGGCGTGACCTCGATTGGAGCAGCGGTTGAGGTCCTGGACGATAGCGCCTGCTCGTTCGCGGCTGGAGATCAACCCTCACTCCTCCGGGGTGATCACCGCCGTCCGTCCGGGCTCGGGAGGCTTGGGCGGCTCCGGGAGGCGCGTCTCGATGGGCCGGCGCTCCTCGAGCTCCGCGGCCCGGCCACTCGCCGTGAGCGCCTGGTTCACCGCGGCGAACTGCGAGTCCGTGGCCAGCCGCTCGAGCAGCAGCTCCCGCCCGAAGCGCGGCGAGGCCGTGACGAGCAGCTCCACCACCTCCTGGGCGGGCCGCCCCAGCCGCAACATCAGCTGGGCCTGGCGCAGCAGCGGATCCGCGAACCAGCGATTGGCCTCGGCGGCCCTCCGGTAGGCCTCGAGCGCCTCGGGCAACTGCCCCCGCGCCTCCAGCAACAGGCCCGCGTAGTAGTGGGACATGGGGAGGTTCTCATCCCCGGCCTGCGCGTAGACCCGCAGGGCCTCGTCCTCCCGCCCGAGCGCGAACAGCGCGCTCGCCTTCCCCGCGAGGAACGGCTTGCGCTTCGGATCCGTCTCCAGGTGGCTCCCCAGCAGCTCCTCGTAGGAGCGCAGCGCCTCCTCGTAGCGGCCCTCGTCGAGCTGCAGCGCCGCCAGGTCCTCGAGCGCGAAGTACGCCCGCAGCCGGTCCTCCCGCGTCTCCCGCTTCGCCACCACCTCGCCCAGCGCCGCGAGCTTCGTGTCCGCCGCCTGCCGCTCCGCGAGCGACTGCTCCCGCGCCTTCTTCCAGTCCCCCTCCTTCATGAGCGTGGCCAGATCCTCGGGCGTGGGGACGTGGACATGAAGCATCAACGTCTGCTTCACCTGCGCCTCGCCCTCCTGGACGAGCACGCCCACCTGGTGGAGGCCCGGCGTCTTCGGAGCCACCCACACCGCCGCCGGTCCGTTCTCCTGCTCCAGCCGTCCCCGCGCCGCCACCCAGGTGTAGCGCCGTGCACTGGCCTCGCCCGAGCCGCCTTCCACCTCGCAGCCCAGCTCCACCCGCCCGCCCACGGGCACGTCGTGCGGCGACGCGGTGAGGCGGACGATGCGCAGCGGAGCCCCCACCGGCCGTGAGGCCAGCGCCGGCGCCGCCCCGGCACGAGGCGCGGAAGCCCCGGCCACGGCCTGCTCGGGCACGGGCGGCTCCCCTGCCCCGCGCCACACGGCGAGACCTCCGCCCAGCACCGCGGCGAGCCCCAGGCCCATCACCACCCACCGGGCCCGCCCCGGACGCTGACTGTCTGCCGACGTCATCCTCGCTCCTTCCCGGAGGCCCGGGCGGAAGGGGCCCGGGCTCCGGTCCGGCTCACTGCTCCGCCCTCAGCCAGGTGAGCATCCGGTTGGCGAGCGCGGAGGTGAGAATCTCATGCTTCTCGTTGTAGTCGTTGGAGGCCCAGTCCTTCCACTGCGTGGGAGCGAGCGAGCTGTAGTTGACCGGGCAGCTCGAGCTGGCCGCCTCCGGGTTGAGCGCGTTGCCCGTCACCGCCAGGGCCGAGTCGGCGTTGATGAAGGCCGGCTCGAACTGGAGGCGCAGCCGGAAGGTGCCGCACAGCGAGGCGCCCTGGTCCGTGTTCACGTCGGCCCCGGAGATGCTGCGCGAGCCCGCCACGCAATCGCGCTGGCCCGGCTCCCAGTCCCGGTCCTCCGAGCAGAACCACCCGGTATAGGTGAAGTCATACAGGCGCGAGTCGCTGCCCATCTTCGTGTAGCCGTTGGTGGGGTTGGCGTCGCCGAAGGCCAGCGCGTAGCGCGGAATGGACGACGTGGGCCAGCCGATGCTCCCGTAATACAGAGCGTGGTAGCTGCTGGTGCTGCCGCACGTGGAGTTCTCCGGCTCGTTGTCGCAGGAGCACGTGGTGGCCATGCTGTAGGACAGGTCATACGCGGGCGGCGAGGTGAGCTTGCGCCGGCCGGTATTCGTCTCGGGCTGGTGGCACAGCAGGAGCGTCTGGACGCCGCGGTAGGCACGGCCCAGGTTGGCGCCCAGCTGCGGCGAGTCGATGGAGTACCAGGCCTTCACCTTGCCCAGAATCCCGTTGGTGTTGTTGTGCAGGGTGTCGCGCAGCACGATGCCGCCCTGGCTGATGCCGGCCACCTGCACCTTGCTGCCCAGGGGCATGCGGCCGAGGATGTCATCCACCCACGCGGAGACCTCGCCCCGGAACCAGCCGAGCCGCTGGTTGCCGTCGCCGTGCTTGCCGATCATGACGTCGTAGCCCTCGGCGTTGAGCGTGCGCACCAGGTCGCCCATCAGCATCAGGTAGTTGGCGGTGGAGTCCGTGTTGAGCGGATCGAACCCGGTGATGATGAGCAGCGGCTTGTCGAGCGCACCGCTCTGCCAGTAGTCGAGCACGGCCCGGTACGAGGTGGTGCCGCCGTAGGTGACACTGAAGCCGCTCTGCCGCGTCTGCCGGGGCGTCACGTCCGAGCGCTTGATGAAGACGTAGGTGCCGCTGGTGACGGCGGTCTCGCCGCCCATGAGCGGATAGGTGGAGACGCTGTAGCCCGCGGTGTCACCGCCGAAGCGGGTGCCGCGCAGGGAGGGCGTCGAGGAGCAGCCCACGGCCGAGAAGGCCCACCCGTCATTCGCGCTGGAGCTGGTGCTGACGGCGGTGGTGGAGCCGTTGAAGGTGCCGCACGTGTAGTCGAGCGAGTACATCAGCTCGGGGCGCAACTGATTGAAGAGACCATCGCGGATGTTGACGTAGACGGCCGCGGCGCCCGGGCGGGTGAAGCGCCGGGCGGAGAAGCTCGCGAGCGAGGCCTGGTTGTAGCTCACCGGATGGGCGACGGTGTTCTGCCCCTCCTGGAAGCCCGCGGTGGCCGAGAGGCCATTGTCCGCGCCCGCGCCGTAGCCTCCGGTGACGGTGCCGTAGTGGAACTCGAAGGCACCGTCGCTGAAGAACTTCACCTTGAAGGTGTAGCCCCCGGCGGTGGACTGCCCGTAGTGGTAGAGATTGCGCCACTCCACCACGTAGGCCGAGCCCACCTGGCCCGCGTACACGTCTCCGCCGGCGCCCGGGTTCCAGTCGTCCCACATGGGGGAGATCGTCCCCGCGGGCGCGACGGCCGAGCCCGACCACGAGAACTGGGGATTGCTGATGCTGCTGGCGGTGGTGCTGCCGAGCACCAGGTAGCCGTTGCTCGACACCGTCACCTGCGTGAAGGTCTTCCCATAGAAGGGAAAGGCGAACGGCAGGTTCACCACTTCCGAGCAGTCGTCACACCCCGACACCGTCGCCAGCAGGGACGGGGCCGGGTTGGCGTCATACGCCACCGTCGACGGGTTGTAGTGCGCGCGGGCGCTTCCGGCGCCGAGTCCCACCACCAGCGCGGTGAGCGGCAGGCTCCATTCGAGTGTCCGATTCATCCAGGCTCCCCTCTGGCCGCCAGGAGGGCAGCCAGGCATCCTGGCCTTCAGGGTAGAGCCAAGAAAACCCGCGAGTCCAGTGAGTCTGTACGATTTGCCCTGGGCTGCCCGGAATGCGGGATCTCACCGGGGAAGCGCGGGGGGCCCCGGGATGTCCGCGCGCGAACAGCCGGACGCGCCGTCTGTCTTGCAGCAGCAGAAGCGATCGACGGCCCGCCTACCCGCTTGCCCCCGGGCGGACCACATTGAGCTGCCTCGGGGGGCAATCTCCATGATGCTCGGCAAGTACCAGCTGGTCAGCAAGCTCGCCACGGGGGGCATGGCCGAGGTGTACCTGGCCCGAGCCGATGGCCCCATGGGCTTCACCAAGGCGCTGGTGGTCAAACGCATCCTGCCGCACCTGGCGGAGGACCCGCAGTTCGTGGAGATGTTCATCGCCGAGGCCCGGCTGGCCGCGCAGCTGAACCATCCCAACATCGTCCAGATCTTCGACTTCGGAGAGGCGGACGGCACCTGGTTCCTGGCGATGGAGTACATCGACGGGTTGAACCTGCGCGTGCTGGCGAAGCGGGCCCGGGCCGTGGAGGTGCCCCTGCCGCCGGCCTGTTGTGCGCGGATCATCGCCAGCGCCTGCGAGGGATTGGCCTTCGCCCACGACAGCCGGGATCCGGAGCTGGGCGTGCCGCTGGGCCTCATCCACCGCGACATCAGCCCGGACAACATCCTGCTGTCCCATCAGGGCGCGGTGAAGGTGGTGGACTTCGGAATCGCCAAGGCGGCGGACCAGGGGCATCGGACACAGACGGGGGTCATCAAGGGAAAGCTGGCCTACATGCCTCCGGAGCAACTCCGGGGCGCCGCGCTGGATCGGCGGGTGGACGTGTACGCGCTCGGCATCGTGCTCTACGAGTTGCTCACGGGGCACAAGCCGTTCGACGCCACCACCGAAGCGAGCATGGTGCAAGCCATCCTCCACGAGCCCTTCATCCCCGCGGAGAAGCGGCAGCCGGATCTCCCGGTGGCGCTGAGGAACATCCTGGAGCGGGCACTGGCCAAGGATCGGGATCAACGCTACCCGGACTGCCATGTCTTCCAGGCGGACCTCGAGCGCTTCATGGTGTCGACCGGAGAGCCCGTTGGCACCTGGCACCTCGCGCAGCTGATGAAACGGGTGACGGCCTTGAGCGAGGCCGCGGTGACGGAGCCCATCTCCGGATACACGCCGGGCAGGAACACACCCGCCAAGGGCACACCTCCCAAGGGCATACCGTCCAAGACTCCCGCCAAAGGCACGCCGCCCAAGGGCACGCCGCCCAAGGGCATGCCTTCCAAGACTCCCGCCAAGGGCATTCCCAGCAGCCCACAGGAGCCCAGGCCGGAGCTGGTGACGAGCATGGAACGTCCCGCTCCCACCCTTCCCACGCGCAAGGAGACCGAGATCCCAGCCGAGGCTCCCGCGTCCGAGCCGCGCCTGGAGCCGGACGAGCGTTCCGCCAGACACAAGCTCGGAAAGCGCCTGGTGGCCGTGGCAGCGGGAGTCGCGGTGCTGCTCGTGCTGACATGCATGGCCCGGCGTGACGAGACACCCGGCCCCCAGCCGGTCGCGCTCCAGGAGCCGGCCGTGTCCACGCCTCGGGCAACGGCTCCACCACGGCAACAACCGCCAGCACCGGCTCCGCTCCCGAAGGCAGCGGAAGCGGAACCCGCCCCTGAAAAGCCCCAGGAGACAAAGACGGAGACGCCCGCGGGAGCCATCGCTTCCGCCGACCCCTCCGTGATTCCTCCCGCTCCGGAGACGAAGCGTCCGGAACCCACACAGGAGATCGCGCGTCCGGAACCCCCACCGCCCCCGCGGACTGGCCCCAGGAAGAACCCGTCCATCAAGGGACCGAAGAACCGGCCCATCGTCGTACCGGTCCTCGACCTGGAGCCCGCGCAAACCAGACAGAAGCCAGGCAGCCTGGAGTTCCGCATCCGGCCCTACGCCATCGTGTGGGTCGACGGGAAGCGCCTTGGACAGACACCGCTGCCGCCCTACGAGCTTCCCGCCGGGAAGCACATGGTGCAACTGGTCAACGAAGAGCAGGGAAAGCACATCACGCTGCAGGTCGAGATCCAGGCCGGCAAACCCTACATCCTCAAATACAACCTGGGCCTGATGGGCGAGGAGTGAGGCACGGCCCCGAAGCCGTGCCCCACCCCGCTTCAGTGCCTCACCGCACCTGGATGGCGTCGGCGACGACGACGTAGCCCGTCGTGGTCCAGCGGCTCAGCTGCACCTTGTTCCAGCCGGCCGGGAAGCTCCACGAGCCGAGCGTGTTCCACTGCCCGCCGTTGATCTGCTGGTTCACGCTCACCGTGGCCAGGTTGGTGCCGCTGGCGTTGGTGATGATGAAGGGCGCGGTCGTCGAGCGGTTGGTGCCCGCGGTCCACCGGGCGTCGATCGTCTTGGTGGCCGGCGCCGACAGGTAGAAGAAGAACACCGCCGGATCCGACACCGCCTGCGTGGTGGCGTAGCCGCGCCCGGATCAGCGGCCGCACCGTGTCCACCGGCCGCTCCAGCCGGCGGGCCGGGAAGGTGTAGAGGCCCGTCAGCGTCCGCAGCCCCTCGGGCCGGCGCATCACGTTGTAGGGCTCGTACACCAGCCCCTCCCGGGTGCGCACCAGCTCGCCCGTGCCCTCTCCGGTACCGAGCGCCTCCGTCCACTCCAGGGCTCCGGTGGAGGAGCGGAGAGATTCCGTCGCGGGCTCCCGCGGGGCCTCCGCCAGCGCGGCACCTCCCGCCAGCGAGACTCCCCACATCATCGTCATGAACGTCGACCGCACCTTCGAGCGCATGGACGGCTCCTTGGAGAAAATCACAGCACGTGCGGACACACCTTTGCCCCTGTGCGCTCGGGGATTTCGTGGGAGTTCCGTCCGCCCTATCCGTAAAACTCCTATATTCCTTCGCTCGGTGGCCGGGTCTATGGAGTCCAGGATGATGGAACTGCCGGGGTACGAGCTTCGAAGTCTGTTCCAGACGACGAACAACAACCTGTTGTTCCATGCGGTGCGTCAGGCGGACCGGCTGCCCGTCATCCTCAAGACGCCGCGCTCGGAGCAGCCCGGTCCCCGCGAGCGCGCCCGCTACCAGCGCGAGTACACCCTGCTGCAGCGGCTGCGCGGCACGGCCGGAGTCATCACCGCCCATGGCCTGGAGGTGCACGCGGATCGGCCCGTGCTGGTGCTGGAGGACGTGGGCGGCAAGGCGCTCTCGGAGCAGGTGGGCGCGCCCTTGGAGCCCTCCCGCTTCCTGGCCATCGCCGTGCCCCTGGCGGACATCCTCGCGGCGGTGCACCGGCGGGGCGTCATCCACAAGGACATCAAACCGGCCAACATCCTGCTCTCGGAGGGAGGGCGGGTGTGGCTCATCGACTTCGGGCTGGCCAGCCCGCGGCAGTTGGAGCACGTGGAGGCCGCGGCGGCCCCGCTCATCGAAGGCACGCTGCCCTACATGTCCCCGGAGCAGTCCGGGCGGATGAACCGGGCGGTGGACTACCGGACGGACTTCTATTCGCTGGGGGTGGTGTTCTACCAGCTGCTCACCGGACAGCAGCCCTTCCGGGGCCGGGACGCCCTGGAGTGGGTCCACGCGCACGTGGCCCAGGCGCCCGTGCCCCCGAGCCAGCGCGTGCCCTCGGTGCCGCCCCTGCTGTCGGCGGTGGTGCTCAAGCTGCTCGGCAAGGCCGCCGAGGATCGCTACCAGAGCGCCGAGGGGCTGAAGGCGGACCTGGAGCGGTACGGGGAGGGGCTGCGGCGGGGCGAGCCGGAGGAGTTCCCCCTGGGGCAGCGGGACTTCCCCGCGCGCTTCCAGGCCCCGCAGTGCCTCTACGGGCGCGACGCGGAACGGCAGACGCTGCTGGAGGCCTTCGAGCGGGTGGCCCGCACCGGGAAGACGGAGTGGGTGCTGGTGCGGGGCTACTCGGGCATCGGCAAGTCCTCCGTCGTGCACGAGTTGCACAAGCCGCTGCTGGGGCGCCGCGGCTTCTTCCTCCGGGGCAAGTTCAACCCGCTGCAGCGGGACGTGCCCTACGCCACGCTGGCCCAGGCCATGCGGGCGCTCGTGCAGCAGATGCTGGCCGGCAGCGACGAGGAGGTGGCCACCTGGCGCCAGCGTCTGCTGGAGGCCTTCGAGGGCCTGGGGCAGGTGCTGGTGGCGCTGGTGCCTCAACTGGAGCAGGTGGTGGGCAGGCAGGCCCCGGTGCCGGAGCTGCCACCGGCCGACGCGCAGAACCGCTTCCACCGCCTCTTCCTGCGCTTCCTCGCGGTGTTCGCCACCACCGGGCGGCCGCTGGTGCTCTTCCTGGATGATCTGCAGTGGGCGGACTTCGCCAGCCTCGCGCTGCTGAAGTACCTCGCCACCCACCCCGACACCCCTCCCCTGCTGTTGATCGGCGCCTACCGGGACAACGAGGTGAGCGCCTCGCACCCGCTGGCGCTGACGCTGGCGGAGACGCAGAAGGCGGCGGGGCGGCTGCTGGACATCCACCTGGGGCCGCTGGCTCCCGAGCAGACGCGGCGGCTGGTGGCGGATGCCCTGCCGGGCGCCACGGACGCGCTCGTGGAGCCGCTGTCCGCGCTGGTGCAGGAGAAGACGGGGGGCAACCCCTTCTTCCTCCTCCAGCTGCTCCAGACGCTCTACCAGGACGGAGGGGTGACGCGCGGGTCGGACGGCGCGTGGCGCTGGAACGAGCGGGCCGTCCGGGCGCGGGGCTACTCGGACAACGTGGTGGAGTTCATGGCCGGGCGGCTGCGGGAGCTCCCCCTCCCCACCCAGCAACTGCTGCGCCTGGCCGCGTGCGTGGGCGATGCCTTCGCCCTGGAGACGGTGGCCCTGCTCTCCCGCCAGGAGGCCCCCGAGGTGGAGCGCGGGCTCGAGCCGGCGCTGCAGGAGGGGCTGCTGGTGGAGACGGGCGCCCAGCAGTACCGCTTCCCGCATGATCGCATCCACCAGGCCGCCTATGCCCTCATCCCCGAGGAGGAGCGCAAGGCGGTCCACCTGGAGATCGGCCGGCGGCTGTGGAGCCGCCTCTCGCCCGGGGAGCTGCACGAGCGCCTCTTCGAGGTGGTGGGCCAGCTCAACGCGGGCGCGGAGTTGATCTCCAGCGTGGAGGAGCGCTCGCGGCTGGCGCGGCTCAACGCCGAGGCGGGCGCACGGGCCAAGGCCTCGGTGGCCTACCGCTCGGCCATTGGCTACTTCACCATGGCCTTCTCGCTGCTGCCCGGCGACCCCTGGCGGACGGCGCCCGCGATGGCCTTCTCGCTGCGCCTGGAGCAGGCCACGTGCGAGCTGGTGAGCAGGAACAGCGAAGGGGCCAGCGGGCTCGTGGAGGAGCTGCTCACCCGGGCCACCACGCGCCAGCAGATGGCGTCCGCCTACCAGCTCAAGAGCACCCTCCTCCTCACGCGCAACCAGGGGGCCGCCGCCGCCGCCTGCCTGCTGGAGTGTCTGGAGCGCTTCGGCGTGAGCATTCCGCCCAGGCCCACCTGGGAGCAGGTGATCGCCGCCCACCAGGAGACCGAGGCCCTGCTGGGCAAGCGCCCCGTCGAGAGCCTCCGCGAGCTGCCCCCCATGACGGATCCGGACATGAAGACCGTCATGGAGCTGCTGGCGGCGCTGACCTGGCCCGCCTTCTTCTCGGACGACAAGCTCCTGGCCCTGCACCTGTGCCATGCGGTGGCCCTGACGCTCCGCCACGGGTACACCGCCGCGGCCGCACCGGGCTACGCGTGGTACGGCACGGTGATCGCCAGCTACTTCAAGGACTATCACCGGGGCTATGCCTTCGGGCGGCTGGCCTGTGAGCTCGTCGAGAGCCCCGACGGCGCGGCCTGGCGGGGCAGGACGATCTTCACCCTGGCGCACGCGAGCCTCTGGGTGAAGCCCATCCCCGAGGCGATGAAGCTCTACCACCGGGCCTTCCAGCAGACGCTCCAGTCGGGCGACTACCAGGTGGCGTGTTACTGCTGCCTCTTCATCACGACGGTGCAGCTGCTCTCCGGCACGGACCTGGCCGAGGTGGCCCGGGAGATGGTCGTGCGCAAGGACTTCGCGCACAAGGTGGGCTACCCGCAGCCGGAGGACATGATGCGGGTCTCCCACGCCTTCGTGCAGCAGATGCGGGGGCTCACCGTGTCCTTCGACTCGCTGAGCATGGAGGGCTTCGACGAGAAGACGTTCGAGGCCCAGCTGGGCAGCCGCATGCCCACGCTGCGCTTCTGGTACGCCATCATCACGGCCCGCTCGTGCCTCATGCGGGGCGCCTACGAGGAGGCCCGCCAGGCCGCGCAAGTCGCCAGGGGCCTGAGCTGGTCCAACTTCGGGCGCATCCAGCAGCTCGAGTACCACCTCTACCGGGCCCTGGCCCTGGCGGCGAGCTACCGGGGAGGCCAGGCGGAGCGGCAACGGGAGGATCTGAAGGAGCTCCAGGGCCACCACCAACAGCTGGACGAGTGGGCGCGGCACTGCCCGGAGACGTTCCGCGCCCCCGAGCGGATGGTGGCGGCGGAGCTGGAGCGCCTCCAGGGACGGGTGGACACGGCCCCGGCGGTCTACGAGGAGGCCATTCGAGCCGCGCACGAGCAGGGCCTCGTCAACCACCTCGCGCTGGCCTGTGAGCTGGCCGCGCGCTTCTGGGAGGAGCGGGGGCTGGACGCCCTGGCCCGCTTCTACGCCCGCCGGGCCCGCGAGGCCTATGTCCAGTGGGGTGCCGACGGCAAGGCGCGGCACCTGGAGCGGCAGTGGTCGCTGCTGACGGGCGCGCCGGCCTCCAGCCACGAGGACTCCACCAGCTATGACTCGGACTCGGCCCAGCTGGACGCGCTCACCGTCGTCAAGGCGCAGCAGGCCATCTCCTCGGAGATGGATCTCGGGAGGCTGGTGGCCACGCTCATGCGGGTGGCCCTGGAGAATGCCGGCGCCCAGCGGGGTGCCCTGCTGCTGCTGCAAGGCGGGGCGCTGAAGGTGGAGGCCCTCGTGGACTCCGTTCGCGGAGCGCTGGAGCCCACCCCGCCGGAGGGGGCGCCCCCGGTGCTGCCGTGGACCCTGCTCTCCTACGTGCGGCGGACGAGCGAGCCCGTCCTCATCAACGACACCTCCGAGGCCCACCCCTTCGCGTCGGACATCTTCTTCGCCCACAGCCGGGCGCGCGCCGTGTTGTGCCTGCCCTTGATGCGCCAGGAGCGGGTCTGCGGACTGCTGTACCTGGAGAACGCGCTCACCACCGAGGCCTTCAAGTCCGGCCGCATCACCCTGCTGCGGCACCTGGCCTCCCAGGCGGCCATCTCCGTGGAGAACGCGAGGCTCTACACCGAGGTGCAGCAGGCCGAGGCGGCCCTGCGCCGGGCCAACGAGGAGCTGGAGCAGCGCGTGGAGGAGCGGACGCGCGAGCTGAAGCAGGCCCAGGCGCGCCTGGTGGAGACGGCGCGCTCGGTGGGAATGGCCGAGGTGGCCTCCAATGTGTTGCACGACGTGGGCAACACGCTCACCAGCATCGTGGTGGACACCGAGCAGATGCACCACACGGTGGAGGCCTCGCGCGTGGACCGGGTCGACAAGGTCTTCCAACTGCTGGCCGAGCACCGGCCCCACCTCTCGGACTTCCTCGAGCACGACGAGCGGGGCCAGCACCTCTTCACCTACCTGCCGAGCCTCGCGTCCGAGCTGAAGATGGAGCGCGAGTCCTTGCGGCAGGGCCTGAGGACGCTGGGGAAGAACGTGGAGCGCGTGCGCACCATCATCCAGCTGCAGCAGACGTACGCGACGTCCACGCTCCTGGTGGAGGAGTGCGAGCTGCCCGAGGTGCTGGAGGAGGCCCTGCGCCTGCAAGGCGGGGCCCTGCGCAAGACGGGCGTGCGGGTGGAGAAGGAGCTCGCGCCCATCCCCCGGGTGAAGGTGGACAGGCACCGGCTGCTGCAGATCCTCCTCAACCTGATCAGCAACGCCTGGCAGGCGATGGAGGCGGTGGATCCCGGGCGGCGCACCTTGTGGCTGGGCCTGCACACGGAGGGAGCGTGGATCCGGATCCAGGTGCGGGACACCGGCCAGGGCATCGCGCCCAACGTGGCCCGGCGCCTCTTCAACCATGGCTTCACCACGCGCAAGGGCGGCCACGGAATCGGGCTGCACTCCAGCGCGCTCGCGGCGCGATTGCTGGGGGGACAGTTGACGCTGGAGAGCGCGGGACCCGGACAGGGCGCCCTCGCCACGCTCGAGCTTCCCATGACGGCCCACATCGACGGTTGAAGCGCTTTCCCCTACCCTGGCCGGCGGAGGGTGGGAACAACATGAAATGGATGAACGTGATCGCGGTGACGCTCGCCGCGGGTGCCCTGAGTGCTTGTGATTCGTCGGCCATGCGCTCCCCGGAGGATCTCCAGTCCCAGCGCGAGCGGCAGCTCTTGAATGATCCGCTGCTGAGCGATCCCCTGCTGAGGGATCCGCGGCTGAATGACCCGCTGCTGCTGGATGAGTCGCTGCTGCATGCGCCGACACCGCCGTGGCCCGCCGGTGACGAGCGCGGAATGGGCAACACGCAAGGGGTGGCCACGCGCATGCGCTGCGCGGCGTACCTGATCAACCCGAAGTCGCGGGAGTACGAGCTGTCGCACGTGCGCTCGGAGACCATGCCGATGTCGCCGTTCGCCGTTCCGCTCGACTACGAGTACGAGCCGACGTTCGGCCCGCCGTACTCGCGGCACGCGGTCAACGGCGAGACGATCTGCGGGGAGCCCGCGGGCCAGGGCACGCAGATGGACGCGATCGGCCACTTCGGTGTGCTGCCCCAGCCGTGGGATCCCGCCACGGGCCCCATCCCCTCGCAGAACGCCGTCTACTACAACGGCTACACGCAGGCGCAGGTGAAGCCGGCTCCCGGCTCGCCCCTGCTCAAGCTGGGAATCGACAAGGCGCCGCCCATCGTCACCACGGCCGTGCTGCTGGATGCGCGGACGTACGTGGGCGGGGGCAACCGGCTCGCGGGAGGCCAGCTCATCACCGCGGCCCACATCCAGGGGATGCTCCAGGCCCAGGGGCTGGGCTGGCGCGGCATCCTCCCGGGCGACGTGCTCTACATCTACACCGGCTGGGAGGAGCTCTGGGAGGATCCGAGCGTGACGGGGACCTACTACTCCCAGGCGCCCGGGCTCTCCGTGGACGCGGTGAACTACATCGCGCAGAAGGCCATCGTCGCGGTGGGCCTCGACGCGCCCTTCGTGGATCCGGTCAACCCGGGCCAGTTGCAGGGCCAGGCGCCGCCTCCCGCGGGCACCCCGCCAGGGCTCCCCTTCTACGCCCACCACTACCTGCTGAGCCAGGCGGGCATCCACCTGCTGGAGAACGTGCGCCTGACGGCGATGGCCCAGGACAGGACCTGGCTCTCCTGCACGCTCGTGCTGCCGCTCAAGGAGCGCGGAGGCTCGGGCTCGGCGATCCGGCCCGTGGCGTACGGTCCGCCGCGCCCGTAGAGCGGGCGGGAAGGCTACTTCCTGGGAAGCTCGCAGACCGGCGGCTCGGCGGCGTTGGCGGAGGGAGCCAGCGCCTGCCGGGCCTTCACCACGAGGGCGAGCATGCGCTCGGCGACCGTCACGCCGCCTGAAGCGACCTCGACCGCCGCCCCGATGAGCGCCAGGGCCCCCGCCACCACCACGGCCCCCCGGGCCTTGCGCTTCCGCGTGGGAGTCTTCTTCTTCACCATCGCGTGCCCTCCCCCCTGAGCCCGGGAGTCACTGCGAAGGCGGTGCCAGCCCGCCGCGAGCGGCATGGCGGATGGTGGTCAGGACCGCCCGCCGGAGGGGCAGCCGGATGCCCACCCTGGGAAAACGTCTTCCCTCCTGGGGCACATCCGGGCCGTGCAAAAGGACCTTCCCACTCAGAGCGAAATGGTGCCCGTGTCACCCTCCCCCTCGAGCGGCACCACGAAACGCAGCACGTACTGGTGCAGCCGCTCGCGGGCCTCGGGCTCGAGGGAGAGCACCACGTGGGGCGCCCGCCGTGCGAGCACCTCGTAGAGGATGAGCTCCTTGCCGTAGCCATCCTCCACGATGCGCAGGAGGCGCTCCAGGGCCGGGTCCTTCGGCTTTCCCTCCTCCTGGAACCGCGCGTAGACGGCGCCGAGCAGGCCCAGGCACTCGTGCTCCTCGATGTGGGTGGGGTGGTGGTCGCGCTCGCCCGTCATCTCCACGCGATGGGACTCCTCGCCGAGCCACAGCGCCTTGCACAGCCCATGGACGAGCCAGGAGGACTCCGGGTCGACATGGACGGAGACCCCCTTGCCCTCGACGCGCGCGAGGGCCCGGGGCCGCAGCACTCGCGGCTGCAACCGGATGCCCAGCGTGTCCGCGTTCTGCTCGAGGGCGTGCATCACATACGGGTGCTCGGGGCGCAGCGTGAGCGCCCAGGCGTACATGTCACGCGCCTCGGCCATCCGGTCCAGATGCACGAGCGCGGTGCCCCGGAAGAAGTAGCTGCGATGGTCGTCGGGGTTGATGCGAGCGGCCCGCTCGTAGCGCGTGAGCGCCGTCTTCGGGTGCCCCGAGAAGAGCGCCGCGTCCCCGAGATTGAGGGCCGCCAGGTAGTTGCCCGGCTCCTTCTCGAGCGCCTGGGCATACAGCTTCTCCGCCTCCGCGTAGCGCTTCGCCCGGTAGTGCACCTCGGCCTGCTGGATGAACGCCATCGCCTCGGGATTGAACGTCGCCGGCCGCACGACCCGTGAGCCGTCCGCGGACTGCTCGACCACGGGTACGTCGAAAGGCTCGGGGCCATGGGGCCAGACGGCATCCACGAGCTGCTCGGGAGCAACGCCCTTCAGACTCTCGAGGTCCTCGATGAGGTACTGCACCGGCGAGGCCTCGATCCGCTTCATCAACTCCGGAGGCGTGAGGAAGTCGCGCGACCGGGTGTCCGGTACCGTGCGCCCGCTCCGCGCGACGGCCTCTCCCGAGCCCTCCCGGGAGAGGGGCCTGGGCGCGGTGGCGCAGGCGGACGTGAGCAACAGGACGGCAACCCAGCGCGAGCGGCGACGAGACATGGCTCCCCCTCTTCAGCGTTGACGGCGGAAGAGGGAGCCTAGCACCAGACGCCGCCCCCTCGGCGAGTGAGCAGGCGTTTGTCGGGCCCGTGGCATCCGCGACCGCATTCCCGGGTGTGCTCCCGTTCGCCGATTTCCAGTGACACCCTTCACAGCCGGCGCACGCGCGGCACGCCGGGGTTTCATGTCGAAAGGGGCCGGAGAGCTGCCCCGGAGTAACGACAACCATGAACTCGAACGAGAAGAGCGCTGTGATGAGCAACACGGACCTGAAGAACCTCGAGCGCATCACCGCGTTCCACAACGCGGTCGGCCGCTTCGACGTGGCGCTGGGCCGGTTGACCAACGCCGTGCCTGAGTCCGTGGCATGGAATTCATCTAGGGCGGCTCCCCCGTTTCGCCATCGCATCAATCACTACAGTTGCGAGTGATTTACCTGCTCTGAGAGGTGCGCTTGCGGTAGTGACAGAGCTTGGCAATGGCTTGGTGACGGCGTCGCCAGAAGCTCCAGTGGAGCGTGAAAGTGCCTGGGGGTTGCCACGATTGAAGCAGAC
>NZ_DASUNC010000195.1:0-73626 GCF_036277355.1 Archangium sp. | reverse complement strand
ACGCCCCTCCCCGAAGCAGGCCCCTGTCGCGCAGGGGCAGGGCACCCTGGCCTCGCTGGTGGATGAGGGGGTTGGGCACACGCGGGAAGCGGTGAAGGCAAGGCTGGCGGCGGCGGAGCTCGAGGCCACGGGCCCGCGCCTCCCCAAGGACGTGGCGGTGCTCGAGAAACACCGCCCCGCCCTCGAAGCCCCGCCGCCCGAGGCCCGGGGCAACCCGCGCTGGCGCGAATACGTGGAGTACTACCACGAGCGCTTCAAGGAGGTGGAGAGTGGCACGGCCGCCGAGGGCCCCCTCAAGTGGGCTCCCTACGAGCAGCTGCGCGGGTGGTTTGCCCGGGGCATGGCCTTCGAGCGCGACATGGTGAAGCTGCTGCGAGAGGACGCACAAAAGCCTCGGTCACAGCGCCGCTTCCTCGGGGATTTCGACAGGCCTCTCGTTGAAATCCAGGTGGGCGTGAGGAAGCCGGGCACCGGCCTGCGCTTCGCGGATGTGCTCGTCATCGAGGAAGGCGCGCTCGGCGCAGGGCCACGGCGCGTGGAGTCCTTCAGCTTCAAGAGCCGCGACCTTTCGGGATTGAAGTACGAAGATCTGAAGGCGCAGATCGTTACGGATGCGAAGGAAGCTTTGAGCAAGTACGGCGAGACGCTGAATATCCGCCGAGGCGCCCTCCAGTCCCTTCTCCACGAGGGCAGCGAGGTGCCCGTCCAGCGGGTCCGCCTCGTCTACGAGGGAGGCGCACTCAAGCCCAAGGATGTAAAGCTGTTGGAGAGAGCCGTGAACGAAATCAAGAAAGCCGCTCCTGGAGTGGAGGTGCTGTTCCAATGAAAGTATTAGAGCCTCACGGCATGAAGCCCGAGGACAGCATCCTGCTCATCTTCGACGGTGCGTTCAATTCACAGGCAGCGCTGGAGCGCGAGGTGGAGCCCTTTTTCCAGGCGCTCGAGGAGTACGCCGGTGGGTGGAGGCCGGACGTCGTCAAAGGCAAGTGGCAGCGCAAGTACGCCCGCGCCGCCCTCTGGAAGTCGCTGGAAGAAAAGCGCGATGGGTCCGGGACGTCCATCGGGCTCTACCGGACGAAGTGGCCCGCGTTGGATATGTCGTTCGGGCTCTGGTTTCCACCGCAGCCTCCCGAACTGAGAATCCTCATCAACGTGAAGCCGCTCTCCTTCTTCGCGGAGGCGGAGCGCTGCCAGCACTTCGTGGAAATGGTGCGCGCCTGGGCTTCCTGTTATCCCGTCACGTATGCCGAGGTCCACAGTCTTGATGACATGCAGTTGGCGGGCTCTCCCTTCTTCGGACGCGACGAAAAGACTTCTCGGGAGAACGGTTTCGACAAAATCTACGCGGTGTGGTGGCTCAACGTCTTCGGCCCCCATCTGGTGGAAACCGTGGGCCGTGAGCGCATGCTGTCCACCCCAGCCCACCGTGTGGAGGAACTGCCCAACGGCTCCGTCCTCCTGGTGACGTGGCCCACGGCGGCGGACTTCGCCAGCAAGGAGGCACGGCTCGCACAGGCCCGCGCTCACGCCCACCTCCGGCCAGACCTCGACTTCGACACCATTCTGAGCACCTTGCATGAGCGCAGTGCCATGCTCACCCCCGTGGAACCCCGCTTCCCCCCGGAGCTGGCCTCGCTTCTCTCCCGGGTGGTGGACCAGGCCGCCAGTCACGAGCGCCAGCGGAGGATTGCCGAGCTCAACGCATGGCAGCCACCCGAGCCCGAGGAGTGGCGCCCTGCTGACTCCGCCCTTCCCACCGACGTGGAGGACCCGGAGCGCGCTCGCGAGCACTACAGTACCCTCGCCGAGCACCTCGTGGCGCTGCTGCACTCGGAGGTGCCCTCGGTCTTCGCGGCTACGCCCGAGTCGCTCACGGATGCCGACTTCTACTTCTGGCGCGAGGAATTCCCGAAGAGCCGCCTACGGGAAGCCATTGATGATCACGCGGTGCCCGCCATTGGCGCGTACCTGGGTGAGGTGCTGGTGCGCAACCTGGGCGGCAGGTGGATTCCACGCCAGAAGCTGGAGGAGGCCCAGGTGCTCGTGGGCAACCGCGTGTGGTTGCCCTTCGTCCGGGCCCGCAACTACATGCGCTCGCGACAGTCGCTGCTGGACTACTCCCTCACCCACCTCTACCGCGTGGCCGAGCGGCACAGGAGCTGACCACCAGCGGGGAGCTCGGGAGATGTCCCTGCTCGGGTTGTCCATGGTCCAAACAGGCAAGCGCCTGAAGGCCCCCCCTTCCTCCCCCACCCGCCAGGCAGGAAGGCTTCAATTCGAGCAGTCTTCGCCGGAGCTGATCGGCCAGGGAGGCGCTCTCCCCAGCGCCAGAGTCATCAGAAGGTGACATGACCGGGACATAGCCCGGGAACAGGCTCCCGGCGCAATGACACACATCACCCCTTCCCGTCCCGGGTGTCTGTGATTGAGGCGCTCCTGGAAATAGAGCCGCGCCCCCTGTGACCTCCGCCCATGCGGAACGGCCACGAGCGCCTTGAAGATTGACAGTCGCGGCTCATTCTGTTTCAATTCCGGCATTCCCTGGGGGACCCGCAAGGCACGCGATTCGCGACCAGTGCGGAGGGCGGCCGTGACGTGTCCGTGACGCGGCTTTCCCGCCCCCTCACCTGGAACAGCGAAGGAGTGCCGCATGCCGCATCCCCGATCCCCTGTCGGTTCCCCCTCACGCCGGTGGTCCATCCCACTGGCCCTGACGCTCACCACCCTGCTCGCGGGCTGTGGCGGCCCCCTGGAGCCGGACGACCCCGCCCATCGCACCAGCGAGAGCGAGCCGCATCCCACCGTCAACCCCATCGCGCCCGCGGCGCCCATGCTCGAGGCCATTCCGGACACCGTGCTCTGTGACGCCGAGCGATGTGCCGGCGCGGAGCCCCTCCGGACCGTCAGCGCCGCCGCGCTCTACCGCACCGGCAAGCACGGCCGCGGCACCAACACCCAGCTTCCCATCCCGCAGAACCTCCAGCTCGCGGACATCGACGCGGACGGCTACTCCGACTTCGTCCAGTACACGAGCAACAAGCTCTTCGTCTCCAAGACGGACTTCAACAAGACGGGCATCCTCCACCTCTACGCCAACCGCCCCATCAAGCGCGTGCTGCTGGGCGACTTCAGCGGCGGCGGGAGCGATCAGACCTGCACCATCACCGACGACAACGCGCTGGCCTGCTATGGCGTCAGCCCCGACCGGCGGGAGCTCTGGTGGTGGTTCACCCAGGGCTCGTTCCTCGGCGACAACGAGGACGCCATCGTCGCCGACTTCGACAACGACGGCCGCGACGACGTGCTCGTCTACCCGCGCGGCGGCGGCGCGTACCGCATGTACTCCGTCAAGGGGAGCTGGTTCTTCAACCCCACCCCGAGCTTCAGCGCCGGCAACCTCGGCACCGCCGCCGCGGGCCTCCAGCTGCGCGCGGGTGACTTCAATGGCGACGGCCGCGATGACCTGATGATCATCAACGGGTACCGCCAGGTGCTCTATTACGTCTCCGTCTGGGACGGCACGTCCCACACCTTCTGGTGGGCCTTCACCAGCGTGGGCGGCTTCGTCGGCGTGGATGATCAGGTCACCGTCGCCCGCATCGACGACAACGCCGCCGACGACTTCGTCCTGCGCAACAGGATCACCGGCGCCACGCGCTTCCACCGCATGGACTACAACGGCGGCTACCCGCCGGCCATCACCGCTCCCGGGCTCGGGCAGATCAGCGCCGCCGGCAACAGCCAGATCTTCTGGGGCTACATGCACGGCTCGCTCAGCGAGCCCGGCTCCTACTGGCGCGACGACGCCATGGTGTACGAGCAGGGTTGGAACGGGTTCGCTCGCGCCGACGCGCGCTGGGACGGCTCGCAGCTGACCTACTGGTGGGTCTACAACCAGTACGCCCCCAACAACCACACCGGCTGGGCCACCTTCACGGCCAAGCCCTGGCTGCTGCTCAAGTGCAAGTTCTCGGACATCGCCACCACGCCGCAGACCGACCAGTTCTACCGCGACCTCATGTACAGCGCGCTCGTCCCGTACTGGCGCGAGGTGTCCTACGGCTCGTGGGACCTGTCCGGCAGCACGGTGAAGGATGGCTGGTACACCATGTCCATCACCAACGCCGCCTGGTCTCAGCCGACGGTGAGCCGCTGGGACCGCGTGGGCTACTGCATGAACGCCTACGGTGGCTCGACGGCGGGCTATGTGAATGTGATTGGCCTGGTCAACGGCGAGGGTGACGCTGGCAACCATGGGGGCCGCGTGCTCGCCACGCCCAACAGCTCCAACTCCACGTTCCTCGCGCACGAGACGGGCCACACGTTCGGCTGGTGGGACCACTCGTTCGACGACACCACGCGCAAGGCCGCCGACTGGTCGGCTCCCGGCGAGTACTACGATCACTGGGACATCATGAGCGCGATGAACGTCAGCGCCTTCTCGCACCCGCAGGGCGTGGTCGCCGGCCCGGAGATGAACGCGCCGTACCGGACGAAGCAGTCGTTCATCCCGGCGCACCGCCAGACGCGGCTCGTCCCCGGCACCAGCTACCAGACGTGGCGCTCGAACATCGCCGCGCTCAACCGTCCCGAGGCCAACGGCCCCCTGATGGTGCGCATCGGCAACGACGACGCGAACTACTACACCCTCGAGTACCGCATGCCGAGCGGTTGGGATCAGGGCATCCCGCGCGCCACCGTGCTGGTCCACCGCGTCACCAATGGCATCTCGGTGCTCATCACCGCCAACGGTGGCCCGGAGCGGCTGGCCGGCTCGTCGAGCAGCTACACGCTGGGGGGCCGCACCTTCACGGTGACGGTCAACGCGTTCGCCGCCGCGGGCTACACCGCCGACGTCAGCGTCACGTACTGACGCAGCGCCGCTGCAACTGGAACCGAGCGGGGCCGTGCCGGGTGCGCACGCCCCGCTCTTTCCTTTGGAGGCCGGAGGGGCTGGCCTTTCTTGGAGTCACGGTCTACGGCAACGGCACCTTGGGGAGGGTGAGGGTGCGGCCATCCGCCCCCCACAGACGGAGCATCACCTCTCCGCGAAGAGTTCCACGCGCTGCGTCTGCTTCAAAGAATACTCGCCGGGACTGCTGGGGCGGGATGGGTTCAGCCTGCCCGACGCGCACGCCCTCCAGCAGTATCTCGCCAGCAGCGCTCGTCAAGGACGCGCCCTCTACGCGCCAGGGCGTGGTGCCGGAGTTCAGCAACCACACCTCTCCCGCCACGGTTTTCAGGGACCGATAGGTGATGACTCGCCAGGTGGAGAGGGCGTCGTCCGATTCCTGTTGAGTCGGCCCCAACTTCAACTCCAGCGCTGGGATGCCGGTGTCGTTCAATGCTCCAGCGAGAAGAAGGCCACGGAGCCCACCGGACTGGGTCCGTTGGGCGCGGAGCCGCTCGACCTCCTCCTGCAGCTCCTGGTTCTTCGCGTGCTCCTGGGCATTCTCCTGGAGCAATGAGGCCCGGGAACGCGGGTCCCGGTACACCTCCACCTGCCGGGTCGAACGCCCCGGGTGGGCCACCAGAGAGAAGGTCACACTCTGCGCTCCTCCTTGGAGACGCGCCGTGAGCCGAAGCCGCTCTCCAGGCACCATGTCCGGTGGTGGAACGAGGCTGAAACTGCTCCTGCCGCGCAACAACTCAGCGAAGCGGACCTCATCCTGAAGCTCGACGTCCACTGGGGTGTCGAAGAGGAAACCCGTGAGAAGACCTGGACTGACGCATACCTCCGCGTTGACCCGAGGAGCCATGGATAACTCGATGCGTTCGATGTCCTCACAGGGATGCGTACCGGGCGGCTGTTCCGGGTTTACCTGGAGAAGCAGGGCCACCAGGGAGGCAGATGCGGTGTGCGGCATGGGTGGCTCTACTCGAAGCGCTCGACGGCCTGAACGGAGACAGAAGAGTGGATGATCGGCCGGGCAGCCGTACTCCCAGTCTCCAGCGCAACGCCGAGCGGCGGGTACACGCCGATCGTCATCATCTGAAGACACACGGGCACTGTTTCCCCACCAGGCAACGTGGCCTTGGTGAAGCGACCGTAGACGCGCTCCGCACCGAAGTAGAGGCGTCCAGTGAAGATGGTCCAATCGGGGAAGAGGCCCCACGGGCCGATGATCTCGGCGGAAATCTCCCCCTCGCGCACGGGCATGAGGCGGCCCCCCTGACGCATAGTGCCCAAGATCGCGCCATGGGCCGCCTTGAAACCGAGCTCGTAGCGCGCATGAGCCTCTACCGCTCCAGGCGGGCACTCCTCAGGAGGGGGCTGGGGACGCGCTTTCGGCGTGCTCACACAGCCAGCGCTGGCAACACAGCCGGCGGCAACCAGGGTGCGGATCGTCTTGGACTTCTGCATCGTGGGCTCCTCGTTGTTCGTCGCGGCGGCGACGGGCGCGGGCAGTGGGGCCGCGCTGGGCGTAGCTTCCGCCACCCTGGCCGGAGGCACGACTTCCTGACCAGAAGCGTCCTGAAGCGTCGCATGTGCGGAAGGCGACGCTGTGCGTGGGGTGCCACCGTGAAGCGCGTACAACAGGAGAGCCAGAGCCGAAGTGAGTCCGAGCCCGCTAGCAGCCCACCACCACCGGGAGAAGTGGCGTCCGGGTTTCGCCGGAACTGGTGGGCTGTTGTGGCCGCTTCTCGGAAACATCGGTGTGCGCCAGGAGGAGTCCGCCTGGGTGCACTGCTCCAGCAGGTCCTCCGCGAGTGCCTTCGCGTCCGGGTATCGGTCCTCGAGCTTCTTCTCCAGCAACGCCATGCACACGTCGCTCAACACCGGGGGCACACGCGGGTTGAGCTCATGCGGAGCCGGCGGCGTCTCCTCGAGGATGGCCCGATTCAACCCGGGGTTGTTCCGGTCTCCAAAGGGGAGCGTGCGCGTCAACAGCCCGTAGATGACGACGCCCAGGGCCCACAGGTCATCTCCCGGGGAGAAGGGGTAGTGCTCGCCCTCCCACTGCCGGGCGAAGCGCAACACCTCGGGGCTGCGGTACTCGGCGGTGCCCGGCGGCAGCCGCATGGTCAGCCGGAGGGCTCCCTCCTTGAGGCCCGCCGCGCCGAAGTCCACCAGCACCGGCTGCCCGTCCGACTCGCGCATGATGATGTTGGCCTCCTTGATGTCCCGGTGCACCACGCCCGAGGCATGCACGTCCGCCAGGGTGAGCGCCAGGGGCAACAACACCCGCATCACCAGCTCGAGCGCGGAGGGATTCTCCCGGGCCGCCCAGGCGTCGAGCGTGAGGCCCTCGACGAGCTCCAGGGCCAGCACGAGGAAGCGCGGCTCCTCCTCGGGCCAGAGGCCATAACCGTGGAAGGTCACCACGTTGGGGTGCCGCACCAGGCGCAGCGCGGCGGCTTCCCGGTCACCTCGAGGGTGGAGGGCCACCAGCTTGACGGCGTAGGGCTTTCCGCTCCGCCTCGCGCGGTACACGGTGCCGAAACTGCCGGAGGCGATCGTCCCCTCCACGGTGAAGCCGGCCACCTGAGTGCCAGGAGTGAGCTCGGGCACTGCCCCCCACAACGGATTGCCTTCGTCGAACATACGGCGTCCCTCCAGAAGCCGCGGACACTACCAGAGAGAGAAGCGGGCAGGCCCTGACCTCGGGGGTTGGGGATGCGGCGTCCGGGTCCTCGGGGCGCTCAGCCGGGCAGCACAGCCGGTGTGCGGCTCATGATCGGCTTCCGCTACCCATCCATTTCCGCGGACCCCACCGCACAGGGTAGGCCACGCTGTTGACTTCCCAGGTGGTCCTTCAGACGGCACACGAAGTCTGGTCATTTGGAGTGTGTGAATTCCTCCCTCCATCGCATCTCCTTCGCCATTGCGCTCGCTGTCGCGCTGGCATGCCTTCCCACCGCATCTCGTGCCCAGGAGCAGTCCGAGCGCTACATCGCCGCTGGCGAGCGCCTGTATGAGTCTCTCGAGTACGAGCGTGCCCTGGCACAGTTCGCCCAGGCCCGGCGCCTTCCCAGGAGCCTTGTCCAGGATGTGCGCATCGCGCTCTTCGAGGGGCTCATCCTTTCGGATATGGGAATGCACGAGGAGGCAGTGGCCGCATTCAAGTCGGCCCTGTTGCTGGAGCCGGAAGCCTCGCTGCCCGCGCCCGCTTCACCTCAACTGACGCGAGAGTTCGAGGGAATTCGCAAGGAGGTGCGCGAGGAATTGGCCGCTCGCCAACGCAAACAGCAGGAGGCATCCACCCCGGCCGGTCCCACCGTTCTCCTCCCGTCCGGCGCCCCGCCACAAGCGCGCCCGTCCTGGTTGAACACGCGAGTGTCCCTGGGCAGGGTGTCCGTTCCCACGCCCACGCTCGTGCTGCTCGGCAGCGGCGCGATTGCGGGCGGGGTGGGCGGCATCTTCGGGCTGCAGAGCCGCGCACAGGTCCAGGCCACCCGCGAGGCGGCTTTTCGCGACGAGATGGTGGCCCGGCATGGTGAGGCAGTGAGTTCCGCGCGCGTGGCCAACCTGCTCTTCGGTGCCGCCGGGCTCCTGGGTACTGGCGCCGCCATCAACTGGTTGCTTTCCGGTACCGGCATGGACTCCCAAGCGAAGGGGGAGCAGTGATGATGAGGGCGAAGATGTGGAAGTTGGCGGTCTTGACCAGCCTGGGTCTGGCGGCGTGCCTGGTTCCCGCGCTCGAGGAGTTCGATCAGGAGAAGCCTCGCGGCTGTAATACCGAACACCCCTGTCTGTCGGGCTTCGCCTGCGTGGAGGGTCATTGCCAGCCCGAGGAGGGCACGGCATGTCAGCCGGGCTCGACGGCCGCTTGCGGACTGGAGGCCGGCGAGTGCCAGCCGGGCGTCCGGACCTGTGGTGATGAGGGCACCTACGGCCCCTGCGTGGGCGCTTCGTTGCCCACCACCGAGGTGTGCAATGGCAAGGACGATGACTGTAATGGCAGCACGGACGAGCAGTTGTCCTGCGCAGATGCGGGTGACCTTTGCGCGGCATGCGCCACGGAGGGACGCACGTGCGTGGACGGCACATGCGGAAGCTGCCTGGAGGGATACTTCGCGGAGGGCTCCCGGTGCCTTCCCAAGCGAGCCCTCGGAGAGTCCTGTGCCGAGAACGCCCATTGCGGCTCTGGTTTCTGCGTGGATGGCTCCTGCTGTGACCAGGCCTGTACGGGTCCGTGTGAGCGCTGCGATGTGACCCGGGGCACCTGCTCGGCAGCGGAAGACGGAAACGCGGGCGATCCGCTTTGTGCCCCCTACCTCTGTGATGGAACCGGCGGGGCCTGCCCCATCCGATGTGCGGCGAACGAGGACTGTGCTGCTGGTGTCCTGTGCGTCAACAACCGCTGCGGAGACAAGCTGCCACTCGGCGCGGCCTGCACCGTGTCGGGCCAGTGTTCTTCAGGTCATTGTGTCGATGGCAATTGCTGTGGCGCTGCCGCCTGCGACAGCCCGCCGGGGCCTTGCTACCAGACGGCGGGCACCTGCTCGAATGGGGAGTGCAGCTACACCCCCAGGCCGGCAGGAACGTCCTGCGATGACAGCAACCCCGGAACCATCAACGACGTATGCAACAACTCCGGAGTGTGCGCGGGGACGGTGCCGGTATGCAACACCCCACCCAACACCCAGTGCTACAACTCCACCGGCTCCTGGGATGGAGCCAAGTGTGTGTACACGCTCAAGGCAGCGGGTAGCAGTTGCAGTGACGGCAACGCCTGCACCACGGGTGACGTTTGCAACGCATCCGGCACCTGCGGCGGCAGCCCGGTAGTGTGCAACAGCGCTCCAAGCCAGTGCCATGAGCCCACCGGCACATGCAGCGGTGGCACATGCAGTCACGCCCTCAAACCCTCGGGCACCTCCTGTAATGACGGCAACGGCTGCACCACGGGTGACGTGTGCAACAGTTTCGGCACCTGCGGCGGCAGTCCGGTAGTGTGCAACACCGCTCCGAGTCAGTGCCATGAGCCCACCGGCACATGCAGCGCTGGTACATGCATTCACGCCCTCAAACCCTCGGGCACCTCCTGCAATGACGGCAACGCCTGTACAGCGGGTGACGTGTGCAAAAGTTTCGGCACCTGCGGAGGTAGCACGGTGACTTGTCCGAATAGAGACTCGGAATGCCTGATCAGCAGGGGATGTCATGCCTCATTGGGCTGCGTCTATGACAACAAGTGCACGAGTCTCCAATACTGCAATGGTTACGGACAATGTTGCTCAAAACCCCTATCCATTAATAACGCCTCCAGCATGCCTCCGTCCTGTCCGTTGTATTAGTTGGTAGAAACACTGCAGGAGGGGAGGCGCTTGGATTGGGGCCGGGCGAAAACCGAATCGGTGCACCGCCTGACTCAGCCAGGGCACGTTCAGCACGCGGTGGACGCACGGGCTCGATGAAAGACGTGCGTCCGCGTTGATTCTCGGTCACGCGACAGGAGAGGGCTTTGCTGCGCATCGGTAGGTACCAACTCGTCAGCAAACTCGCCACGGGGGGCATGGCCGAGGTGTACCTCGCCAGGTCCGCCGGTCCCATGGGCTTCGAGAAGACGCTCGTGCTCAAGCGCATCCTCCCGCACCTGGCCGAGGATGCCCATTTCGTGGAGATGTTCCTGGCCGAGGCGACGCTGGCCGCGCAGCTCGGGCACCCCAACATCGTGCAGATCTTCGATTTTGGTGAGTGCGATGGGTTCTATTACCTGGCGATGGAGTACATCGACGGGCCCAACCTGCGCACCCTGTCCAAGCGTGCGCGGGCGGCGGGGATGGTTCTGCCACCGGCCTTCTGCGCCAGGATCATCGCCTCGGCGTGCGAAGGCCTGGCCTACGCCCATGACTTCGCGGACCCGAGGACCGGCGAGCCTTTGGGCCTCATCCACCGCGACATCAGCCCGGACAACATCCTGCTGTCCCGCCAGGGTGCGGTGAAGGTGGTGGACTTCGGCATCGCCAAGGCCATCAACCAGAGCCACAAGACCCAGACGGGCTTCATCAAGGGAAAGATCGCCTACATGCCGCCGGAGCAACTCCAGGTCCGGCTGCTCGACCGGCGCGTGGATGTCTACGCGCTCGGCATCGTCCTGTACGAAATGCTCACCGGCCAGAAGCCCTTCGATGCCACCACCGATGTGAGCATGATGCAGGCCATCGTGTCCGAGCCCATCGTGCCCGCGGTGTCGCGCCGGCCGGACCTGCCACGGGCCCTGGGAGACATCCTCGACAAGGCGCTCTCCAAGGCACGTGAGCACCGCTACCCGGATTGCCGCGCCTTTCAGGCGGAGTTGGAGCACTTCATCCACTCCAGTGGCGAGCCGGTAGGCGCCTACCAACTGTCGCGGCTCGTGGCCCGGTTGCCTGAAGAGAAGACGGGGCAGGTGCACCCGCCTCGTCCCGGGAGTGGTCCCACCCGCCGCTCAGGTAGCGACACACACCAGGCCAGCGACATGACGAGACTGGCCAGGAACGAGTCGGACACAGGCGCCGCGAAGTCGGATGCGCCCACCCTTGTTTCGTCCAGCAGCCACGCCACGGTCGTCGCCGAGGCGGAGGATCCTGTTCCGCCCTCGCGTCGCACGGGCAGAAGGAGTGCATTGGCCGGTCTCGCGCTCTTCACGTTGGCCGGCGGGGTTCTGCTCTTGCGCGACCCTGGTTCCACCCCGAGCGCAGCACCCGCCGGGGCCGTTGCGACCACGCCCGCCATCCAACAGCCTCCAACCGTGCCTCCACCTGCGACGGCAGTGCTCGCCGAGAACGAACAGCCCGCTCCCCAGCCTCCCATCCCCGCCGCGCATTCCGAGGCCCAGACCGCGAAGGAAGGGCCAGCAGTGCGCGCCAAAGCCGAGGGGAAAACGGCCAGGGGAAAGCGCGGGATCCAACCTGCACCGGTCGAGGCAGGCACGCTGGAACCTCCACCCTCTTCACCTGGGACGGGCATCCTGGAGTTCCGCATCCGCCCCTACGCGACCATCTACCTCGATGGCAGGCAGTTGGGTCCCACGCCGGTGCCTCCTGTCGAGGTCGAGGCAGGAACCCACACCGTCCGACTCATCAACCGGGAAGCGGGCAAGGATGTTGTCCGAACCATCGACATCCGGGCGGGTCAGTCCTTCACCTTCAAGTACAACCTCCTCGAGGCGGAGCAGCGCTGAAGAGCCGAAGAGGGCCGCCACCTCCCCCCCTCCTCCCCATTTTCAACCCCCCCATGCGTCGGAGGCACGGCGCTCCAGCCGAGGTTGAGGGCGGGGCTGTTGGATTCGTACAAGCTGAAGCTCATTCAGGCGGCATGTTTGGCCATCCCACTCCGCTTGGACGGGGGTACGGGGCCAGGGCGAGGCCGCCCGGCACCCGTCATTCATTCCGGAACCACTCCGCTGGGATGCCGAGGGCCGCGAGAATCCGCTCGGGCGAGCGCTCGCCCTTGACCTCACTGAGAACAGGGAACGGCGGAAACTCCTCAGACGGTTGTGCGAACTGCCCAATGCACGCTCCTCCTTGGAGCACATTGACAAAGAACGTATCCAAGTCCGGTGAGGCAACAACTCCATACACGCGCACATGCGGAAAATGCTCCGATACCGTAAGGTCAGCGCAACCCATGTCGCGCGTTCCGCTGGCGATGAGGAGCCCTCGCGGTGTGTCTTCGAGGCGATAATGCCCCGGGGGAAGTGTCGCGCCAGCATCTTCCTCGAGCGCGCGGTGCGCCTCCTGTGCGCGAACTCCTTCCGCCAATGCGACCGTCTGAAGCGGCTTTCTCGCGGGCAACTCTGACGTGTTCGCGTTTCCTGGCAGCGGACAACCTAGAGACGCCGCCAGGGCTGCTGGAGACTCCTCCAGGACATCGGGCGTGCCGTTTCTCCACGACATGACGGTCCAGGGGTCGTTGGCGCGCTCGATTGAGTACACGGGCTCATCACCTTCGAGCGACAGTGTCTTGGCGATCTGAATCTCAGCGCCTACGTCAATGGGGTTTGTCCCTACGAGGGCGTGGTAGCGGCCACTTCCCAGGCTCAACTCAAAGGGCGGCCCTTCTTCGTCCTCCTCATGTTCATCCAAGCCTAATGCGTCGAAGGCGCGTTTCTTCATCCAGGATGGATCGCCCGGGGCCAGGACCGCCCAGAGAGGCCACCGGTTCATTGCGCACCTCCGGACAAGTTCTCGGGTAGCTTGAACGCAGCGCGCAATTGCTTCGTCTCGTCCAGTATTTGGGCCTCCTCCAACTTGATGATTCGTGTGCCCCGCGTGTTTCTCTGTAGGAATCTGGCCAACTTGAACATGGTCGGCTCACTCAGGTTGCCTGTGATGACGAGAAATGGTTGTCCTCGAGGTGTTTTTGCTGCATCGGCAAGTTGGTTGAGGAGGTGTTGAAGCTGATCTACATGCTGCACCTCCACACCTGTACGAGTTGGAAAGGGACACGTGCTGCGCTCGGCCGGGGGTGCTCCTGCCTGGGAGCGCCAGCGCCACGAGGAATGTGGGAGGCTGTCCCCGTCAGGGTGCTTCCGGGCGACGAGTGCGTAGTCCTTCGCCATTCGGGCCGCCCCTTGAAACGACAACCGCCCAAGAAGATTACCCGGGCGACTGACTGAAGAGGACCCCATTTTCAGGACCACCCCCTTCACGGAGTGCACCCGGTGCTGGTGGGTCAATGGAAGAAGCAGCTGCTGGAGAGAGCGGCCGCGGCCTTCACCTCGGAGGCGATCGTCCCCTCCACGGTGAAGCCGGCTACCTCCGTGCCAGGAGTGAGCTCGGGCACTGCCCCCCACAACGGATTGCCTTCGTCGAGCATACGGCGTCCCTCCGGAAGGCGCGGACACTGCCAGAGAGAAGAGGGCGCAGGCCCTGACCTCGGGGGTTGGGGATAAGAGGGCCGCCACCTTCCCCACCCGCCGAGCAGGAAGGCCTACCGCGCTCGCGTGACATTCCGGCACTCCGTGGACTGATTTTCCATCTCGACACGAGGGGAGAATCCATGAAGGCCGTTGCCCTGAAGCGCTACCTGCCCAGTTCCCATCCCGAGTCCCTGCTCGACGTGGAATTACCGGACCCGGTCCCCCAGGGAAGGGACCTGCTCGTCCGCGTCCACGCCATCTCCGTCAACCCCGTGGATGTGAAGGTCCGCGCGCCCAAGGACAAGACCGAGTCCTCGCCGCGCGTGCTCGGCTGGGATGCCTCGGGCGTCGTGGAGGCCACCGGGCCGGACGTGAAGCTCTTCAAACGCGGGGACGCCGTCTACTACGCGGGCAGCCTCGTGCGCCCGGGCTGTGACAGCGAGCTGCACCTGGTGGACGAGCGCATCGTCGGTCCCAAGCCGAAGTCGCTCGATGACGCCCAGGCGGCCGCCCTGCCCCTCACCTCCCTCACCGCCTACGAGGCTTTCTTCGACCGCTGCGCCATCGACCCGGGTGGCAGGCACTCGGGCCGCACGCTCCTCCTCATCAACGGCGCGGGCGGGGTGGGCTCCATCGCCATCCAGCTCGCCAGACTGGCGGGGTTGCGCGTCATCGCCACCGCCTCCCGCCCCGAGTCCCAACAGTGGTGCCGCGACATGGGCGCCCACCACGTCATCAACCACCGCGAGAACATCCCCCAGCAGCTCGCGGGCCTGGACATCCCCGAGGTCGACTACGTCTTCAACACCGTCGACACCGCGGGCTACTGGGACACCATGTGCGACGTCATCAAGCCCTTCGGCCGCATGGTCTCCATCGTCGAGTCCAGCCAGCCCCTCGACCTGAGCCGGCTCATGGGCAAGAGCGTGAGCTTCTCGTGGGAGCTCATGTTCACCCGCTCGCGCTTCCAGACACCCGACATGGAGGAGCAGCACCGCGCCCTGAAACAGGTGGTCGAATGGATCGACACCGGCCGCCTCCGCACGACGCTCACCGAGACGCTCTCCCCCATCAACGCCTCCAACCTCCGCGCGGCCCACGCCCGGCTCGAGTCCGGGAAGATGGTGGGCAAGCTCGTCCTCGCCGGCTGGCGCTGACACCCACTTTTATAGCTTTACACGTTTCTCCAGGATGAGCCCGTGCTAGGCCATGCGCGGGACCCCCTCCTGGAGAACGCATGATGCCGCTGCACAATCCCTCCCTGATTCGACGTGGTGTGCTGGCCCTCCTCCTGGCCCTGCTCCTGCCGGCGCCCTTCGCCGCCGCGCATGGCCGGTATTTCAACGACGCGACGAGCATTCCCACACAGCATCCCAACTGGATGCGCTGGGTGCCGGACAGCACCCGGGTGTCCGCGCTCTCGCTGCCGGGCACGCATGACACCATGGCCGATGAGACGGAGTGGTACGTCACCGTCTTCGAACGCGCGTGGATCCTCACCCAGGGCCTGAATCTGCGTCCGCAGCTCGACGCGGGCGTGCGTGCCGTGGACATCCGCGCCCGCCACATCGGAGACCGCTTCACCATCCATCATGGTGCGTACTACCTGATGACCCACTTCGATGACGTGCTGGCCACCACGGTGCAGTTCCTCAAGGACAACCCCACCGAGACCGTATTGATGCGCGTCAAGAAGGAGCACACCGAGGAGAACACCACCCGCTCCTTCGCCGCGACGTTCGAGTGGTATCGCGATCAGCCCGCCTACAATCCCTACATCTGGCGGGGCACGTACGTGCCAACGCTGAGCGAGGTGCGCGGGAAGATCGTCATCCTCGACGACTTCGAGGGCGGTGACCACGGCATCAACTGGGGCAGCATCCGCCTGCAGGACGCGTGGGAGGAGACCAACACCACCAACAAGTGGAACCTGGTGCGCAACCACCTCGTGGCGGCCAACACGGGCGACCTCAACGCGCTGTACGTCAACTTCCTGAGCGCCTCGGGCGCCGGGGGAACGCCCGCGGGGATCGCGGATGACGTCAACGAGCAGTCCCTCCACTACCTGATGGGCGCCAACGTGCAGCGCACGGGCGTGATGATGATGGACTTCCCGGGCGCGGGGCTCATCGACGCCATCATCGCCCACAACTTCCGTCTGGCCACGAACGCGGCCTCCCTCGGCGCGGACTTCACCACGGCCTTCAACAACATCTCCTACGGCTGGCACGCCGATGGTGATGACAAGGCGAGGGATCGGGTCATCGAGGCGAGGACGTTCCTGGACCACAAGCTGCCGGGCATGTACTGGCACGTGATCGTCTCGGGCACCCCGGGAGGCGACAACTGGGGCTACTCCGCGACGCACTACGGACTGTACCGGCACTCGGATTGGGTGGATGGCTACAGCCACGTGGCGTTCAACACCCTGTCGAGCGACAGCGCGGTCAGCGAGAGCTTCCTGGCGAGCTATGTCGACGGCCAGCTCGGAAGCCTGAGTGGCACCGCGGAGAACCGGGCGGCGCAGCTGGCCTCCCGCGTGCGGGCCCGCTTCCCCTTCCAGTACTGGACCGTCCTGGTCAAGCGCACGCCCGGGGGCTTCGACAACTGGGCCTACACCTGGTGGGGCGCGCACTACATGCGCTGGTACGGGGACTATGCGTACGCGGTGTGGGGCTACGGCGCCCAGGCCGGCGTGTACCTCTACGAGCACGTGGGGTACCAGGGCGACGTCATCCACCTCACGGGGCCCACCTACGAGCTGAGCAGCCGGGGCTTCAACGACCGCGCGTCCTCCGTGCGCCTCATCGGCAACTACCGGGCGAACCTCTGGCAGCACGACAACTGGGGCGGCTCGGGGCTGTACGTCACGCAGAACATCGACAACCTGGGCACCCAGTGGAATGACCAGGCGTCCTCACTCGAGGTGTGGCGCTACTGAGCGGGCGCTGACGCGGGCCCTCGGCCACGCCCGCGTGGGCCCGCGGACACACCCGGGGTGAAGCGAGGGGCCAGGGGAGCGCCTATGGGGTGGCCCGCCGATTGCTGGTATGAGAGGGCCGCCCGGCCGCACCCCTCGTGCGGCACCTCTCCCAGAGGGCCTCATGCTCCTCTCACCCCTGTCCCTGACCCTCCTGCTGCTCAACGCCGTCAGCCTCTCGCCCGCCTCCGTGCCGGCGAAGGGCAACCAGGAGGCACTCGTCACGCTCGACCGCGCCTCGCGGGTCGTCATCACCGCGCGCACGCCCTCCGGCACCGCCTGCGAGATCGTCGATCAGGTGCGCGGCCCCTTCGCCCAGAGCGGCTCCGCGGGAAGCGCCAACTGTGAGTTGGACCTCCTGCTGGACTCGGGCACCTACAAGCTGCGCCTGACGTCGCGAACGAAGGGCAAGGGCACCCAGGGCAAGGTGGACCTCAAGGCGGTGGCCTACACCGAGGACAACGCCCAGCCCGTGCTGCTGACGCCCGAGCGCGAGGTGCGCCAGGTGCTCGCCCCGCGCCACCAGGCCTCCTTCTGGTTGAAGCTGGACAAGCGCCAGCCCGTCACCCTGCGGGTCTCCGGCCGCACCGCCGGGGATGTGCGGCTGTGGCGCAACGGCGCGTGGCTGGAGCCCGTCGAGGTGAAGGACGCCTCCACGCAGCCGCGCGCGGGGCAGCCCCAGTACGAGTGGTGGATGGAGACCACGCTCGACCCGGGCACCTATCTGCTCACCACCTACGGCACGTCCCCGAAGCAGTGGACCGAGGGCCAGGAGGACAACAGCCTCTCGGTGGCCTACGGCTTCCCGAAGGCGCCCACGGAGCGCTCGCTGAGCGTCACCCTGCCGCCCTGGGGCATGACGGCGGTGGAGCTGCCCTCGGGGCCCTCCGCCGTCTTCCTGTCGCGGGACAGCGGCGGACAGTCCTCCAGCCGCGTGAGCCTCCACGGGATATCCGCTGACGGCGCCAGCAACGTCACCGGGGGCTCGGAGGGGGGCTGCCAGATTCAGGGCAAGGCGCTCGTCCCGCAGTGCAGCGTGATGGTGGGAGGCACGGACGCGAGCCGTCACGTGGCCATCCTCCGGGGTGAGCCCGGGACGCGGCTGACGCTGCAGTGGGCGCGCCTGCCGACGCGCGATCGCTACCTGGACGGCACCTACAGCCAGGGCGGGATGACGCCATACTTCGAGGCGCCCTCCACCGGCGAGTTCCTGGTGGGCCTGCACGAGGTGCCCCTGGATCCGGACAGCGCGCCCCTGGGGTGCATGCTGGAGACGACGTACGGCCGGGACTGGGGCCTCCTGGAGTTCGACGGTCCCGAGGTGGGCCGCGAGCGCGCCTTCCGCCGGGCCTTCAACTACAACGGCTCGAACGCCACCGTCTGGTTCCGGGTGACGAGCTCCGGGCGCTACGTCTTCTCCACCAGCGGAGACCGCAAGAGCCGCTGCGAGCTGTACCAGGTGGATGGCGCCCGGCGCATCCGCATCACCGAGACGAACCCCTCGGGGCAAACGTGCCGCATCACCCACACGGCCGGAGCCGGGGTGTACGAGCTGAAGCTGTACGGCGGCACCGAGGGCATCGAGCGGCTCACGCTGGCTCCCGAGGGCCGCGAGCCCCAGCAGGACACGCCCACCCGCACCGCGTGCCTCATGAAGGGCGTGAAGCTGCAGAAGGATTACCTCTACCGCATCGTCGCCAACCGGAGCACGGGCGGCTCCCTGCGGGGCCTCGTGCTGCGTCCGCTGCCGCTCGCCCTCAACGAGCCCCTGCCGGTGGTGCTCGATGGTCCACAGCCGCTCGAGCTGCCCCTGGTCTCGGGAGGCGCCGTCGAGGTGCGCGCCTCCGGGGGCGAGCCCTTCACGTGCGCCCTGGGCAGCACCCGAGTGGAGGCGCGAGAGGGGAGCTGCCAGCTCCCGGGCTCGGGCGGCACGCTCACGCTGTCCCAGCCGGGCGGCGCGCCCCTCAACCTGGTGGTGCACCGGCCCGCTCCGCCGCCTCCGCCTCCGCTGAGCGCGTACTCGCCCATCTTCCCGCCCCTGCCCTCGCTGCGGCCCTCCGAGCCCGCGTGGTTCGACTTCGAGCGCGGACAGTCGCACTCGCTCACCTTCGACGTGAAGAAGGAGGGCCTCTACCACGTGACGACGCAGGGACTGCTGGCCACCGAGTGCAGCATCCGCACGCCGGTGGTGCCCCAGGTGGGCAGCGCCCAGGGCGGAGGGCGCGGGCGCAACTGCCTCGTGTCCACCTACCTGCGGCCCGGCCGCTACCTGCTCACCGCGAGGACGGTGAACCAGAGCAAGGGCCGCGGGGCCGTGCTGCTGGAGCGGCGAGACCTGAAGACGGCCGAGGGCGTGCGCGCCGATGGTGAGGCCTTCTTCCGCGTGGAGGCGGGCGACCTCATCCAACAGAAGCTCACGGTGCCGCGCGGCGCGGACTACACGCTGTCCACCGCCGCGCCAGGTGCACGGCTCCAGTGCCGCCTGGATGACCCCCAGGGCTGGCCGGTGGTGACGGTGCCCACGCCCTGCGAGCAGACGCTGCGGCTGGCCCAGGGCACGTACCTGTGGACGCAGCTGCCGCTCACGGTGGAGTCCATGCGCCGCACCGCGCTGGAGCGCATCCAGCCTCCGGTGGTGCTCAAAGGCAACAAGGCGCACGCCGTGCGCTTCAACCAGTGGTACCGGGCGGACCTCGGCAAGGACGGCAAGGACGAGTTCACCTTCGAGGTGCCGGCGCGCATGGCCGTGTCCTTCACCCTCAGCAACGGCATGCAGGGGCGGCTCTACACCACGGGCGCGGACGGCACGCGCAGGCCCGTGGACGTCATCGCTCCACAGGGCACGTACACGCCCCCGCCGAGCGACATGGAGCCCGCGCCGGAGGGGGAGCCCTCGGAGGCTCCCGAGTATTCGGAGGGCAATCAGAACGCGGAGTACGCCGAGGGAGAAGAGGCGCCCCCGCCGAGCGAGGAGGAGGCAGCTCCGGCCCCGTACGTGGCGCCCGCGCCGGTGCTGCATGCGCCGCCTCCCGATGGCCAGTCCCTCCAGCTCGAGCCCGGCCGCTACACGCTGGTGACCGAGCACAGCCGCGGAGACGTGGCCATCTCCTACACGTTGTACCTGCGCACGGAGGTGCTCGCGCCGCCCATGGTGAAGGACGTGAACGTCCCCGACCGCATGCCGCTGGTGCTGTCCGTGGACGGCACGCTGCGCCTCTTCACGCGTGGCAGCACGGACGTGCGCTGCCGCCTCTTCGACGGCGCGGGCCGGCTCGTGGTGGAGAGCGCGGACCACGGCGCGGACTGGAACTGCGCCATCGCCGAGCCCCTGCCCGCGGGAAGCTACACGCTGGTGCTGGAGAGCCAGACGCAGCAGCCGGGCCCCTCGCGCATCTCGGTGGAGCTGGCCACGGTGTCCGACGCCGGAGTGCTCGCCGAGGGCGGCACGCTGGAGGTGGGCACCGGCGTGGTGCGCGCCTCGCTGCCGCCCGTGCCAGCGGACACGCTGCAACAGGTGGTGCTGCGGGCGAAGTCGGCCTTCTCCTGCGCCCTGGAGGACGAGCGCGGCGCGGTGGTGTCGCGCGGCATGGACGTGCGCGAGTGCCAGCTGCTGCTCGAGCCGGGCACCTCGCCCTGGCGCGTGCGCGTCTGGACGCTCGGCCAGCCCACGAAGGTGAGCACCAGCGTGGCGGCGCGGCCCCTGCGTCCCTTCTCCGGTGGAAGGATTCCGGCGGGCGAGGCCACGAGCGCGCAGCTGCCCAGGCCCGGCCGCTACGAGACGGGCAACGGCGTCTACTGCCTGCCCGCGTCCCGGCAGGGCCCCCTCAACCCGTGCGGCCCCGAGGCCTCGCTGGAGGCCGGTGACTGGGTGTTTGGCGTGCCCGGCGCCACGGCCGAGACGAAGCTCTCCCTCTCCGAGCGCGTGGACACGCTGGAGGAGCCCGAGGAGCAGCGCGCCCCGCTGAGCCAGCACCCCACGCTGCTGCGCCAGCGCTCGAAGAAGGACGCCCTGCACCTGCTGCGCGTGAGCGTGCCCTTCGGAGACCCGGCCTACCCGGCGTGCCGGCTGGACGGAGGCGTGTCACAGCAGCGCGGCTCCGCGTGCTACGCGGCCACCGGCCCTACCACCGAGTCGCTCGCGCGCTGGTGGACGCCCGTGACGGAGAAGGGCGAGGCCACCGTCCAGCGGCTCTCCTTCCCGGTGCCCAACTCGTCCGTGCAGCTGTCGCCCGGCCTGCAGGACCTGACATGGAGCGGCGGGCCCGCCCTCCGCATGGTGATGCCCGGCGAGCCCACGCGCGTGCAGCTCTCCCTCCCCCGGGAGGCGTGGGCCGTGCTGGTGGATGACAAGGGCGCCGCGGTGGACCTGTGCCCGCCCGGCGACACGCTCTCCCGCTGCATCCTGAGCGGCACGGGCGGCGCGGTGTTCCTCTGGTCCCCGGCCGAGTCCCGTGTACAGACGGAGGTGCTCTCGGTGGAGGCGGCCAGGCCGGCCCTGCCCCTCGCGACCCTCTTCGAGGCCACCTCGCGCGTGCCCGGCCAGCAGGTGCTCGCCTTCGGCAGCTCGGAGGCCCCTCGCCAGCTGCGGGTGACGGGCGCGGAGCGGTGCGTGGCCACGCTCGACGACGGGACGCGGCTGGAGGGTTGTGAGCTCCAGGTGCCGACCGGCCGCCGCGGCCAGCTCCTCCTGGAGACGAACCCGGGCGGCGTGCGCGCGGTGCTCGCGGCGCCGGACGGGCTCGGCCTGGCCCTGCTGCCCCCGGCTCCCAAGTCCAAGGTGCCCGAGCTGCCCGCCGCGAAGGCCCTGCGCCTCTCCGGCGAGGCCGTGGAGCGCACCCTCACCGTGCCCGCGGACGCCGTCGTGCACCTCCGGGGTGACTCGGGTGTCTGCGGCCTCGCGCGGGAGAGCAACGTGCTCGTGGTGGCGGGCCTGGATCGCGGCTGCTCGGTGGATCGGCTGCTCACGGCCGGCACCTACCGGCTCGTGGTGCGAGGCTTCGCCCACCAGCCCCTCACCGGCAACGTCACCTGGACGCACGAGCCGGTGAAGGCGCTGACCGAGGGCGTGGCCCAGGCCGAGGGCTGGGTGGCGCCGGGCCAGACGCACTACTTCCGCTTCGACACCGCCTCGGCCGGCCACATCGGCCTGGGGCTGCAAGTGCCCGCCGAGGTGCTCCAGTGCACCGTGCTCGACACCGCCCAGCGCGTGCTCGCCGAGGGCTGCCAGCAATTCCTCGCCCTGGAGAAGGGCACGTACCTGCTCGCCATCCACGCTCCCAACACGCTGGAGCGTCCCCTCCCCTTCAAGCCCGTCCTCGTGGGCCTCGCCGGTGCGAAGACCGGCGTCCCCGAGGAGTACCTGCGCGACTTCTTCCACCGCATCGGAGAGAACCCGTGATGCGCCTCGTGAACTCCCTGCTCTGCCTGCTCCTGGCGCTCGCGGCCGTGCCCGCGCGGGCGCAGGAGTACCGTCCGGCCGATGAGAGCCAGCGCCCCGAGGGCGGGGGGGTGAAGATCCTCCCCGACCAGTTCCTGCGCGGCTTCGACCCGGTCACCGTCTACTTCCCCGACAACGCTGGCCCCGGCAAGCAGAGCGCCGATGATGGCGCGAAGCTGCTCAAGGTGGTGCCCTCGTGGCCCGGCCAGTGGTTCTGGGCGGACCGCAAGACGCTCCAGTTCCGCCCCGCCGAGCCCTGGCCCGCGCTGGCGCGCTTCTCCTTCGAGGCGGGTGGCGCGCGGAAGATTCTCACCACGATGATGTCGGCGCCCTCGGCCATGTCGCCGCAGCCCGACAGCACGGACCTGAGGCCCTTCCGCACCCTCACGCTCACCTTCCCGCAGGCGCTGCCGCTCGAGTCGCTGCGCAAGATGCTCCGGCTGGAGGTGAGGGACCTGCCGGGCCTGGCGGACTCGCCCACGCGGGTGCTGAAGGACTGGACGCTGTCGCAGCTGCCGCGCGGCAGCCAGCGCGAGCAGGCCGTCTACGCCATCACGCTCGAGGAGGACGTGCCCGAGGGCAAGCAGCTGCGCGTCAACGTCAGCCTCGCGCTGGGGGACGAGGACAAGGTGCTGTGGGTGGGGCGGCTGTCCACGCGGCCGGCCTTCCACCTGCAGCAGGTGCAGTGCGGCCGGAGCCAGTTCTCGCTAACGGGCGGGGCCTCCACGCCGAGGGACATGGCGCTCGCGTGCGGCAACCAGGGAGACCTGCCGCAGCTCGTCTTCTCCGCGCCGGTGGAGGGCCTGTCGCTCACCTCGCTCAAGAAGCTGGTGCGGCTGGAGCCCGCGGTGCCGGGCCTGCACTACCAGGCGTACGGCAGCCGCGTGGCGCTGCGGGGCCGGTTCGTCCCGGACACGCTGTACCGCATGCGCATCGGCGCCGCGCCCATCCACGACGACAGCGGCCGGCCCCTGAGAGACCCCGGTGAGCTCCAGGTCTTCTTCCACCTGGACTTCAAGCAGCCCTTCCTGCGCTGGATGCAGGGCACCGCGCTGGTGGAGGCGAAGGGCCCGCGCATGCTGCCGCTGCAGGGCTACGGTGACGCGCGGGCGGACGTGCGCATCTACCGGGTGGATCCGCTGCACCCGGGCCTGTGGCACTTCCCCAACCGGCCCATCGTCGTCAACGAGCAGAGCGCCCCGCCCTTCCCCGGCGAGGAGCCCCAGGTGAGGCCCACGCCCGGCTACATCGGCGAGGACGAGCTGACGGCGCACATCCGCCTGCTGGGCACGCCGCTCGTCTCCAAGCTGGTGGACCTGCCCCTGCCCAAGCGCGGTGGCACCACCACGTTCGGCCTGGACCTGGCGCCCCTGCTGGATCCGGTGGTGGGCAAGGTGAGGCCGGGCACGTACCTCGTGGGCCTGCGGCGGCTCACCGGCGCGCCCGAGCGCGCCTACGTCCGGGTGCAGATCTCCAACCTGTCGCTGAGCACGGTGGAGGAGCGGGACAAGGCCGTCTTCTTCGTGCGCACGCTGGACACGGCGCAGGAGGTCCGTGGCGCGCGCATCGTGCTCGAGGGCCAGCGCCGCGTGCCGGATCCGAAGCACAAGGGCGATTTCATCCAGGAGCCCTTCACGCACGAGCTCACCACGGACGGCACCGGCCGGGCGACGCTCGGCCCCCAGGGAAACTGGGTGCAGCTCCAGCGCGTCTCCGTGCGCAACGGCGAGGACATCCTCGTGTTGGATCCGCGCGAGGCCCCGGCGTCCTTCGCCAACAACCACTGGTCGCCGTCCTCGGGCTGGCTGGAGTGGCTGTCGCAGCAGACGCCGCCGCCGCCGAACGACGGGCTGCGCGGCTTCCTCTTCACCGAGCGCCCCATCTACCGGCCGGGCGAGAAGGTCTACCTCAAGGGCTTCCTGCGCAATGAGGTGGGCGGAGACTTCGTGGCGCCCGAGAACGCGAGCAAGTACTCGCTGCGCGTGGATGGCCCGGGAGATCAGACGTGGAAGCTGCCGCTGAGCTTCACCGCGCTGTATGGCTTCTCCGCCGAGTTCCAGGAGAAGGACGCGCCCACCGGCGAGTACTACGCGGTGCTCGCCGAGGTGCGCACGGGGCAGACGCTCGCGCGCCGGAAGTTCCAGATAGAGGCCTACCGCCTGCCCACCTTCGAGGTGCAGCTGTCCAGCCCCGCCACGGTGCGCCTGGATGCGCCCTTCAAGGTGAAGGCGGTGGCGCGCTACTACGCGGGCGGCAACGTGGCCGGGCAGCCCATCGCGTGGACCGTGACGCGCCGCCCCTACTACTACGTGCCCAAGGGGCGCGAGGGCTTCCTCTTCGCCTCCAGCAACCAGTTCGCCCGGGAGGGACAGAGCCGCGCCCCCGAGGCGATGACGCGCAACGCGACGCTGGACGACAATGGCGCGGACGAGATGAGCGTCAACCCGGCGCTGGACCTGGACGGCTCGGCGCGCATCTACCGCTTCGAGGCCACCGTCACGGGCGCGGACAACCAGCCCGTCTCCGCGGCGCAGGACGTGAAGGCGCTGCCGCCCTTCGTGCTGGGCCTGAAGCTGCCGCGCTACTCGGACAAGCCCTTCACGCTCACGCCGGACATCATCGCCGTGGGCGTCAACGACAAGCTGGTGAAGGGCCAGGAGGTGCTGGTGCGCCTCTACCGGCGCATCTGGCACAGCCAGCTGCGGGAGACGAGCTTCGCCACCGGCGAGGCCCGCTACGTCACCGAGCAGGAGGACGTGAAGCTCGCCGAGAAGACGATCACCACCACGGAGGACAAGCCCGTGTCCCCGGCCTTCGAGCTGAAGGAGGCGGGCGTGTACGTGGTGGAGCTGGTGGCGCGCGACAAGCTGGGGCGCATGCAGACGCTGTCGGCGGACCTGTACGTGGGAGGCCAGACGCCCATCGCGTGGCAGAAGTCGCGCCAGGGCGTGTTCGGGCTCACCCCGGACAAGAACTCGTACAAGCCGGGCGAGACGGCGCGCCTCATCCTCCAGAGCCCCTTCCAGGAGGGCCGCGCGCTGGTGGTGGTGGAGGAGCCGGGCGGCAACACGTACACCTGGCACGACGTGTCCGGCGGCAAGGCGGTGCACGAGCTGGCCATCCGGGCGCAGTACGTGCCGAACATCCCGGTGCACGTGCTGTTGATGCGGGGACGGCTCGGCGAGGGAGACAAGGACGACTCGCGCTACCGGCCGCAGACGCTCGGGGCCTCGGTGGACGTGAAGGTGGAGCCGGTGAGCAACCAGGTGATGGTGGACATCAAGCACCCCGAGACGGCACGCCCCGGCTCCACCATCCCGGTGGAGCTGACGCTCAAGGATGACCAGGGCAAGCCGCTGGCCGGCGAGGTGACACTGTGGCTGGTGGACGAGGCCGTGCTGTCACTCGCGCCGGAGGCGACGCTCAACCCGCTGGACGAGCTCATCAAGGAGAACACGCGCGGCACCACGCTGCGGGACACGCGCAACAGCCTGGTGGGCAAGCTCTTCGAGCAGGAGGAGACGCCCGGCGGCGACGGCAGCGAGGAGGAGCAGCAAGGCGGCGGCAAGCGCGTGGTGCGCAAGAACTTCCAGACGGTGCCGTACTACCAGGCCACGCTGCAGGTGCCGGCGTCCGGCAAGCTGACGGTGCAGGTGCCGTTGTCGGACGACCTCACCAACTTCCGCGTGCGCGCGGTGGCCATCTCCGGGCTGCAGCGCTTCGGGTACAAGCAGACGGTGCTGCGCGTGCGGCTGCCGGTGCTGGTGCAGCCGCAACTGCCGCGCTTCGTGCGCCAGGGAGACCGCTTCTGGGGCGGCGCGGTGGGCCGCGTGGTGGAGGGCAACGGAGGCCCCGGCTCGGTGGAGGTGAAGGTCTCGGGTCCGGCGGACGTGCAGCCGTTGAACCAGAGCGTGGAGCTGCAGGCCAACCGCGCCATGAGCTTCGTCACCCCCATCACCGTGAAGAGCGCGGACGTGTCCGAGCCGCAGTCCCTCAAGGTGCGCGTGGACATCGAGCGCAAGGCGGACAAGGCGGGAGATGCCTTCGAGGTGCAGCTGCCCGTGCTGCCGGACCGCACGGTGGAGCACTTCGCGTACTTCGACACGCTGAACGCGGGCAACGCCACGCTCAAGCCGCTGCCCGAGCCCGCGCGCCCGGGCACCGCGTCGCAGGAGGTGGCCATCACCTCCATCCCCGGCGTGCTGGAGATGATCTCCGGCCTGCAGTACCTGGCCGATTACCCGCACGGCTGCCTCGAGCAGAAGCTGTCGCAGCTCTACCCGGACGTGGCCATGGCCGCGGTGCTGCGAGACCTGGGCGTGCGCACGCCGTTCGGCAAGCAGATCGACAAGAACGTGCAGCGCATGCAGGACGAGATGGCGCTCTACCAGGATGACCAGGGCCTGATGGCCTTCTGGCCGGGAGGGCCGGGCGACGTGCAGGTGACGGCGCTGGCGGTGGAGTTCCTGGACGGCGCGCGGCGCGCGGGCCTGAAGGTGGACGAGAAGCTCCAGACGCGCGCGGTGGAGGCCCTCAAGCGGGTGCTGCGCAGCACCTGGCCGGGCCTGGTGCAGGAGTGGCGCTACAACCAGCAGACGGCGGCGCTGCGGGCCCTCACGCGCGTGGGCGCGCTGGACCAGCACTACCTCGTGGACCTCTTCCAGCTGCGCGAGCGCCTGGACATCCAGAGCCTGGCGGACCTGGCCTCGACCATGCTCGCCCAGCCGTCCATGTACCGCACCAACCTGGATGCGCTGCGCAACGAGCTGTGGGACAGCGTCATCATCAAGCTGAACAAGGGCAAGCCCGTCTTCGAGGGCCTCAAGTGGCGCCGCGACGCGTGGGGCTACTACGGCTACCTCGGCTCGCGGCCCGCCAGCGTGGCGGCCGTCTTCGAGGCACTGATCCGGCTATCCCCGGAGGACGCGCGGCTGGCTCAGCTGCGCGACGCGCTCCTGTCCTACGCGAACGCGGAGACGGGCTTCGGCAGCACCTTCGAGAACCGCCGGGCCATCGGCGCGCTGGCGCTGTACCTGGAGAAGGCGAAGCCCGCGGTGCCGGACACCACGGTGACACTGTCCTCGGGCGGCACGCTCAAGGTGGACAAGAACACGAAGACGGCCCGCACCGAGGTGGCCAGTGACGCACAGCTCTCCGCCACCGTGAAGGGTGGACCCGTGGGCATGCGCGTGGAGACCCGGTACATCCCGGCCACACCGGGAGACAAGGTGACGCCGCTCAAGCAGGGCTTCATCGTCTCGCGCAGCGCCACCTGGCTGCACGCGGACGGCTCCGAGGAGACGCGCTTCGACGACGCCTCGGGCGAGGTGAAGGAGCTGAAGGTGGGCGACATCCTGGAGCTGCACACGCGCATCGTCACCGAGGAGGATCGCGTCCACGTGGCGCTGGTGGTGCCCTTCGCGGCGGGACTCGAGCCGCTCAACCCGGAGCTGGCGAACGCCTCCTCGGACGCGAAGCCGTCGCAGGCGGACTCGCTCCGCCCGGCCTACGTGCAGCGGCTGGACAACGAGGTGCGCTACTACTTCCTGCAGATGCCGCGCGGCACGCACACCTTCCACTTCCGGGTGCGGGCCGCCACCGAGGGCTCCTTCGTGCACCCGGCGCCCTGGGCCGAGCTGATGTACCGCGAGTCCATCCGCGGCCGCGGCGAGGGCCTGCGCATCGTGGTGAAGGGAGAGCATGAGAAGTAGACGGACACGCGGGGCGGTGGTGCTCGCCCTGGTGGTGCTGGTGGCGGGGGCGTGGTTCGCCTCCAGCCTCCAGGACGGGCTGCTTGGCTACGAGCCCTCGCGCCTCGTGCTGGACCGGCGGGGCACGTACCTGGGCGAGGTGCCCGGAACGGGCGGGGAGCTCGGCTACTGGCCGGTGCCCTACGTGCTGCCCGAGCGCATCGTCCAGGCCACGCTCATTACCGAGGACCGGCACTTCTACGAGCACCCGGGTGTGCACCTGCCCTCGGTGGGGCGGGCGCTGGTGCAGAACGTGCGCAACCTGCGCGTCATCTCGGGAGCGTCCACGCTGGCCATGCAGGTGGCGCGGATGCAGACGCCCGGGGAGCGCACGGCGTGGCGCAAGATGCGCGAGGCGGTGGAGGCGCTGCTGCTCGTGCACGGACACGGCCACGAGAAGGTGCTCCGCCAGTACCTGGCCATCGCCCCGTATGGAAACCGGGTGCACGGCGTGGGGCGGGCGGCACGGCTCTACTTCGACAAGCCGGTGGAGGACCTGTCCTGGGCCCAGGCCGCCTTCCTCGCGGGCCTGCCACAGCTCCCCGGGCGGATGAACCCCTACACCGAGGACGGCCTGCGCCGCGCCCGGAAACGCAGCCACCGCATCCTCCGCGCGCTGCACAAGCAGGGCGTACTGTCCCGGGAGGAATTGGAGCAGTCATTGCAGTCGGACCTGGGCCTGGTGCCCCGGCCCCAGCGCATGCCCGAGGCGCTGCACGCGGTGCTGGAGTGGAGCGGACTGGCCAGTGCCCGGGCCGAGCCCATCTCCACGGCCACGTTGGACCTGGAAGTGCAGTCGAAGGTGGCGAACATCCTCCGGCAGAACCTGAACCGGCTGGATGGCGCGGGAGCGGGCAACACCGCGGCGCTGGTGGTGGACACGGAGACGGGCGACATCCTCGCGTACGTGGGCTCGCGGGACTTCTTCAACCAGGAGCACCGGGGAGCCATCGACTTCGTGAAGCAGCGGCGCTCGCCGGGCTCCACGCTCAAGCCCTTCATCTACGGGCTGGCGCTGGAGAAGGGCATCGTCACCGCCGCTACCGAGCTGGCGGATACCCCCATGGACGTGCGGGTGGAGAATGGCCGCTCGTACGTGCCGGAGAACATCAACCACTCCTTCCTGGGGCCCATGCTGCTGCGCGAGGCATTGGGCAATTCACGCAACATCCCCGCCCTGCGCGTGCTGGAGCGGGTGGGCGTGGAGCCGACGCTGCGCTTCCTGGAGAAGGCGGGCGTGGGAGGCATTTCCTACGAGCCGGATCGCTACGGCCTGGGATTGGCGGTGGGCAACCTGCACGTCACGCTGGAGGAGTTGGCGGAGCTGTACCTGGTGCTCGCCCACGAGGGAGAGACGCGCTCGCTGCGGCGCTTCACGGACGAGCCCGTGGCGCCCTCGCGCCGGTTGATGACGCGCGAGTCGGCCCAGCTGGTGCGCCACATCCTCTCGGACCCGCTGGCGCGGCGGCCGTCGTTCCCCGTGGGCAGCGCGTTGGATTACCCCTACGCGGTGGCGGTGAAGACAGGCACCAGCCAGGGCTTCCGTGACGCCTGGGCCATGGCCTTCAGCGACCGGCTGCTCGTGGCCGTGTGGGTGGGCAATCACGACTGGCGCCGGATGAATGGAGTGGGCGGGCTGCACGGCGCGGCCAACGCGGTGCACGAGATCTTCGACGCGGTGATGCCCGGGTGGCGCCCGTACCGGCCGGTGCTGGATTCCTACCCACCGCCCTCGGGGGCGCTGGCCCTGGACGTGTGCCCGCTGTCGGGCCGGCTGGCGGGGCCGGAGTGCCCCCACCGCAAGAGCGAGTGGTTCGTCCCCGGCACGGCCCCGGCGGAGAGCTGCCCCTTCCACGCGAAGGTGCGGCTGGACCGGCGCAACGGACTGCGGGCGAGCCCCACCTGCCCCGAGCGCGAGGTGGTGACGCGGGTGATGCTGGCGCTGCCAGAGGAGTACGAGCAGTGGGCGCGGCGGCAGCACCTGGACATCGCGCCGCTGAGGGAGAGCCCGCTGTGCCCGAGCCGGCCCGAGGAACTGGAACCGAAGGTGGCCATCCGCGAGCCGAGGGGCACGGTGCGGCTGCTGTATGACCCGGACACGCCAGCATCGGCCTCGACGCTGCGGCTGGCGGCGGACGTGACGCCGAGCACGGAGCCCATTGTCTGGATGGTGGATGGTGTGCCGGTAGCGGAGGTGGGCTACCCGCACGAGTTCCGCTGGAGCCTGCGGCCCGGACAGCACGTCATCACCGCGGCCATGGTGCACCGCCCCCAGGTCAGCCAGCCGGTGACGGTGGTGGTGGAGGACTGACGGAGTAGAATCCTTTGCATCCCCTGGTCCTGCCCATGAGCCTGCCCCTGAAGTTCCACCTCGATGACCTCTCCGGTGAGCCGACCCGCGCCCTGATCGCGAGACACCTCGCCGGCATGCACGCGAACTCTCCCCCGGAAAGCGTGCACGCCTTCGACATCGACAAGCTGCGGCACCCCGACGTGACGTTCTGGTCCGCCTGGTTCGGAGAGGAGATCGCCGGCTGCGGAGCACTCAAGCGCCTCGACGCCGGGCGCGGCGAGCTCAAGTCGATGCGCGTGGCCGACACCTTCCTCGGCCAGGGAGTCGGGAGGGCGATGCTCGAGCACCTCATCGCGGAGGCGAGGAAGAGGGGCATGCGAAGCCTGTGGCTGGAGACGGGCTCGTCCGCGGCGTTCACCCCCGCGCTCCGTCTCTACGAGAGCGCGGGCTTCGTCCGCTGCGGCCCGTTCGACGGTTACACCGATGATCCCTTCAGCATCTTCATGACGCGGGAGCTCTGACAAATCGGGGCAGGCTTCGCGCTACCCTTGGGGGGATGCAGAAGAAGAGGACCCCGGATGAAGCCCCATCGCCTCGGACTCGGCGGGTGTGTATAGCTCCAGGGAATGTCGCCCCCTCCCCGTTCCCACCGAGGCACGGCAGCGGCCCTGCTGACCCTGGCCGCCTGCATCCTGCTGGCAGGCTGTGCCACGGCGCCGCACTGGCGCCCAGCGCATGCACTGGCGCCTGCGCCGGGTGCCTGGCAGCTGTCTGCATCCCCTTCCGCGGAACCCAGGCCGCCCACCACTCCCTGGTGGGAGCACTACCGTCCGTTCATCCCCCGCGAGCAGGACACCTGCGCCCTGTTGCAGGAGTCGGCCCAGGTGGACGAGCACCTGCGCCTGGCCGCGAATCTCCCCCTCCAGCCCCAACAGGCCCTGGCCCTGTGGTCCTGGCTCGCCAAGGCGCCGCTTTCACTTCGCACCTTCGCTCCACGCACCGCTCTCGCCTGGCTGTCGCGCCACGCACTGACACAGCGAAGGCCACTGCCAGCCTCCGAGCTCAGCCCTCTGTGCGAGCGCTTCCTCTCCCTCGTCGTCATGCGGCCCGACGGCTATCTCGCCTCCGCCTCCAGCGGCCAGCCCTCCTGGCGCATGGGACAGGTGGTGCTGCGCGATGGCGCCCTCATGGCCGGCAACTTCTTCGTCGGCCGCCTCTACCTCTCCCATGCTGGCATCTTCTACCCGCTGGACGAGGAGCTGCGTCTCTCCAGCGGCACTCCCCTCGGTGAGCTGGGGCTGGACAAGGACCTCGTCAGCACCTCGCTGGACGGCGCCGAGGAAGCCCTGGCTCAAACCGCGCTCGCCCTGGCCGCCAGTGTGACGGACGTGGACGGCACGCTGGAGGGCCTGCGCCAGCTTCCCACCACCGTGGCCACCCTCATCGAGTCCTCTCCCGAGTACTTCGCCAGCTACCGGGACAGGCCCCTGCGCGAGCAGGTCCGGGAGGCCTCCCGCCTGTCCACGCACCTGCTCATGCTGGCGGGAGGTACGGCGGGCTCGGGCGTACGCATGGCTGGTACTGGAGTGCGGCTGCCGGTGTTGCGGCTCAATGCCCAGGGGTTGCTGGCCGTGGAAGAGGTGGCCGTGCCCATGGGAACGGTCACCACCGCGCTGGGCAGCGGCGCAAGCGCTCTCGTCCTCATGTCCGCGCCACCACCGCTCGACCCGAGTGCGGCACGGGCCCTGTACGACAAGGGCATGCAGGAGGCACGCAAGGCCTTCCCGCACCTGGCCGGTGGCCCCAAGCAGAAGCACCACCTCCACCCCCGCTATCTCGGCGGCCCGGACAATGGCCCCACCGTCCTCCTCGACCCCGCCTATCACCAGCTCATCACCAATGAGTTCCGAAAGAGTCAGGGCTATGGGCGCGGCACCCTGGGCCTGGCACAAGCCCTGGAAATCATGAGAGTGGTCTACTCAAAATACCCGCTCCCCGGAGTGCACTTCTGACCATGCGAGAAACCATCGAACTCAACATCTCGTCGGACAAGGCGGAGGACATCCTCCCTCCAGAGGTAGGAGAGGATCGGGGATTGACCAGACATCTGGTGCTTCCCTCGAACGATCCGCTCCTGGAGAAGATTCGAGAGCATGAGCAGGCATGGCAGCGGCGCGGTTCGACGATGCTCACCTACCTGGAAATCCATCGCGAATACACCCCCAGGGAGTTGAAACAGGCGGAGCGGCTCTGGATGCGCGTGCGCCCCTTCTTCGAGCCCACGGGAGAGGACTGCGGCACGGTGTATGACGAAACCACGGCCTGCCCGAAGTGTGGCTTCGGCGCCAGGCAAATCGGGCCCCTGCGCCTGGAACTGAAGCGCATTCCCAAGAGGGACATTGCCCGGACCCTGGGGGGAGAAATCGTGGTGTCGGCGCGGCTGGCCGAGCAGATGAAGGCCGCGGGCGTCCGTGGCTACGAGTTGGGTCCCGTGGTGAGCCGTCAGGGCAAGCCAACCCCGCACTGGCACCAACTCCTGCTGCCCGAATGCTCGGTGGAGCTCGCGCCCGAAACCCAGGTGGGCGCTGACTTCTTCGTCCCACAGCCCGATGAAGCCCGCTGCCCAGAAGGACACGTGGCCGGATTCACCGTCCTCTCCGAAGTCCACCTCCAGCGCGCCAGCGTGGGCGAAGCGGACTGGCTGTGCACGCGACAAGCCGTGGGCCCACGCATGGGTGCCTTCCGCCCCCTCCCCCTCCTGCTCATCTCCCAACGGCTGTACCAGTTCCTCACCTCGCTCGAGGTCAAGCGCTTCGACGTGGAAGTCGCATACCTGGGTTGACCGCACGGCGGACACATGCCGGTGGCCCCAAGCAGAAGCACCACCTCCCCCCCCGCTATCTTGGCGGCCCGGACAACGGCCCCACCGTCCTCCTCGACCCCGCCTATCACCAGCTCATCACCAATGAGTTCCGGCGACTGGCGGGCTATGGAATGAAACCGCCAATGTTCCATGTCGTGCTGGAAATCATGAAGAGGGTCTACGCCAGATATCCCCTCCCCGGGGTTCATTTCTGACCATGCGGGAACTCATCAAGGTACGGCTTTTCGCGGACGAGGCGAAACTGTTTCTTCCTCCTCATCTTGGACGGGAGAAAGGCATGTCACGCCAGGTGCTGCTCGACCTGGACGCCCCACTCGTCGAACGGATACGGCAGCATGAGCAGGAGAAACGCAGTCAGGGTTCAGTGGCAGTCACCTACTGGCAAATCCACAGGAAATACACGCCCAGGGAATTGAAGGAGGCGGAGTTGCTCTGGCTGCGCGTGCGCCCCTTCTTCGAGCCCACGGGCGAAGACTGCGGCACGGGGTATGACGAAACCACGGCCTGTCCGAAGTGTGGCTTCGGTGCCAGGCAGGTCGGGCCGCTGCACCTGGAGCCGAAGCGCATTCCCAAGAGGGACATCGCCCAGACCTTGGGGGGTGAAATCGTGGTGTCGGCGCGGCTGGCCGAGCAGATGAAGGCCGCGGGCATCCGTGGCTACGCGCTGGGACCCGTGGTGAGCCGTCAGGGCAAGCCAACCCCGCACTGGCATCAACTCCTGCTGCCCGAGTGCTCGGTGGAACTGTCGCCCGAAACCCAGGTGGGAGCCGACTTCTTCGTCCCACAGCCCGACGCGGCCCGCTGTCCGCAGGGGCACGTGGCCGGGTTCGATGTCCTCTCCGAGCTCCACCTCCAGCGCTCCAGCGTGGGCGAGGCGGACTGGCTGTGCACGCGCCAGGCCGTGGGCCAACGCCTGGGTGCCTTCCGCCCCCTCCCCCTCCTGCTCATCTCCCAACGGCTGTACCAGTTCCTCACCTCCCTCGAGGTGAAGCGCTTCGACGTGGAAGTCGCACACCTCGGCTGACACGGATTCGAAGGCCAGGCGTAAGGATGTGGGCAAGGCCCCGCGCTCCGGCGGGATAGGCCCTGGACGAGAAGAGTCAGGCGACAGCAGAACTCCTCTTCATCGCCCGGAAACAGCAGGCCTGAATGAGATATCCTTCGGACACATCCACCGGGAAGCCAAGCAACTCCGAGAGGAAATACAGGTGGCGCGCTGCTGAATCTCACCTCAACCCGCTGGTCGAAAGCCCCACGACCTCCATCCAAGGAGTGTGCTGTGCCTTCCCTACCACCTCGCTGGCCATGGACGCAGACCAGGCCGCTTCTGCTCGCCACCTCGGCCACAGCACTCTTCTGCCTCTTGTATTCCACCGCGCCCCGGGCGCAGCACCGTCCTCTGCCCCCCGTTCTCGTCCAGCCCCAGCCAGCATGGGGCGAGTCGCGCACCGGCGCGCGCCCTCGTTTCAACCAGTCCTGTGGCGCGGCGTGCGCGGCTCCCGTCAACCCGAGCACGGGAGAGATTCTCGCGCCAGCGGCGGCACGGCTCGCTCCCACCGCGGAGAAAGTGGTCCAGGTCATCGAGGCCGCCCAGGGACTCCTCACCCTTCAGCGGCTCCTCACCGAGGCGGAGTTGACCGACGTCCAGACCATCGTCGAGCAATGCGTGGCGCAAGCCCATGCCGATGTCAACGAGGCCTACCAGAAGCAGGGCGGGAAATTTCAGTTCAAGAATGGCAAGTTCCCAAACGACGCCGAGTGTGGCCGGCTCGTGCGATTCGATGAGCACGGAGACAAGGTCACCCTGGCCCAGGAGCTTGACATCCTGAAGCATGCCGCGGCATTCGCCTGCATCAAGGCGCGCCTCCCCGAGGAACTTCGAGACCATTTCTCCGTCGAGCCACGCTACAAGGGCGACCCCGAGGTCAACGGAGCCATCCTCACGAACAACAAGCCCGATTCCCTCAAGCCGGATGTCGTGCTGCATGCCACTCGAAATGCCACCCACATCCAGTGCGTCTTGGAGCTCAAGTTCCCCTGCTACGAAAAGCACCGGCTCGACCCATTGCATTCTCCCGGCGTGGAGGATCAATTGGAGAGCTATAAGCGCCTCGCCAGGAATTGCCAGGTCATTCTCGTCACCCCATCGGGGCGCACTCCGTATGGAGGGGGATGATGGCTGCTCATCACCCCCGCCTCCGTCTCCGGGGCCTTTCAGAAGGCCGGCTGCACCCCCCAGAGAAGCTCCCGCGTTCCCGGCGGCAATTGCTTGCGCGAGAAGTGGTCCGCATCGCCTTCTACATGCCGCACGACCACGCCGACATCTCCCTCGGGGTGGGCCACGCCCTCGACAGCTACATGCGCGCGGCCGGCCAGGGACCGCGGACCCTCAACCACGTCCACTTCTCCCATGACGAAGGAGCCCCTCTGACGGAGGAGTCCTGGGAGCACATACGCCTCATCCTTCACAGCACTCGGAGGGGGTCCTTCCCAGAGGACTACGCCCCGGAGAAGCGCGGGCAGATCGAAAAAAGAGGCTTCGAGAGGGGACTGTTGTTCACGGGAGGCCCTGGCAGCCAGAATGGCTACCAGTTCGAATACCAGGCCCGCATTCCGTGGCGGCCCGCTCCCGAAAAGCCCATGGTGAGCCTGCTCACCGCGACACTTCCCCTCGAGTATCTCGAAGAGCATGGGCCCACACGCGTGCGCCAGTTGGTCCTCGACATGGCCTCCAGGCTGCCGTTCGCCTCCGGCCATGCGGGCCTGGCCCTCCACCTCTACCGGGGACTCCGGCTCACGGACGACGCCTTTCGCGCAGAAGCCCTGCGCTACCCAGGCATTGATCTCCGAGCGGCCTGGCTCCACGAGAAGTGGATGGGCCATCGGGTGGATGGAGTCCACTGGCTCAACTTCCTCGGGCCACCGATTCTCGCCCAACTGGGTGGTGCCACCACGCTACGCTCCCGGCTGCACTCAGCCGAGACGACCCTGGTGGAGCTCGATGCGGAGCGCGTCGTCGTCTCTCTCGGAGAACAGCCGGATGCGGGAGATTCAACCACCGGAAGGACCCTTCCCGCCTACCGCGAGCTCGCCCAGGTGCTGGAGCCCTGGCTCGAACCGCTCTTCCTTCCGCGAGCCGCCGTGTCTGTAGAGCCTCCTCGATACACGAAGCTCCGCCTCACGGAGGTGGAGGCCCGGCACTGGTGGAGCCGCTTCCTCGAACGCCGAGAAGCATCCGGGCCCTGATGCCAGGCTCTCAACGAGGACTCGGTGAAGGACATCGGCGGAGCGCTCGCCCCCAGCCTCACGGACGTCCACGCCTGGCGCAACATGCGCGAGGGTTTCGGCCTGAAGGGCGGATGGCTGACCAACGGGCTGGACAGCATCCACTACACGTCCGAGGACTTCGACCGGCTCTCCGCCTGGGATTGAGCGCCGGGCGCCGGCAAGCCCGCGGGTGGAAGGACCTTGCACTCCGGGTCCCGCCGGACCTCAGTGACCAGCCCATGTCACAAGCCTTCCAGGGGGGTTGACGCGCCCCACCGACCCTTCGCAGCATGGACGTCCCGCATGCACGTCCCTCCCGTCTACCGCCGATGGGTCACCTGCCCCGAGCCGCGCCCCCAGGCCAGCTTGCGCCTGTTCTGCTTCCATTTCGCCGGAGGTGACGCGTCCGTCTTCCGGCTGTGGGCCAAGCAGCTGCCCGCCTCCATCGAGGTGTGCCCCATCGAGCTGCCGGGCCGCGCCACGCGCCGCAACGAGACCCCCATCACCCGCTTCCCCGATCTGCTCGAGAAGCTGGCGAGCATGATGCTCCCCTTCGTCAAGCAGATGCCCTTCGCCCTCTTCGGGCACAGCTTCGGCGGCGTCACCGCCTTCGAGCTGGCGCGCTGGCTGCGGCGCCACAACGCCCGCCTGCCCGTGCACCTCTTCCTGTCGGCCAGCCCGGCCATGCACCTGCGCAAGGGCCCCCCGCCCCCGCTCAGCCATCTGTCGGACAAGGAATTCCTCAAGGAGGTCGCCGCCCGGTTCGGCACGCCCCTCGAGGTGCTCTACAGCGAGGACTTCCGGCTCGGCGTGCTGCCCGCGCTGCGCACGGACGCGCTCGTCGGCGAAAGCTACCAGTACGCCCCCGAGCCCCCGCTGAACGTGCCCATCTCCTCCTTTGGCGCCAAGGAGGACAAGGAGGTCAGCCAGGAGGAGGCCGAGTCCTGGCGCCATCAGACCACCGGGCGCTTCCAGCTGCGCATGTTCCCGGGCAGCCACCTGTTCCTCTCCACCGAGCGGCCTCGCATCTACAAGGCCCTGCTCGAGGACCTGGCGCCGCAATTTCAGTGACGGGGCGCGTGTTTCCCGGCATCTACCGCCCGCCGCTGGCCTCTCCGGCCACCAGGCGGGCGGCCTCCGAGGAAAGCGCACGTGCACATCCGGTATTCCGAGTGGAAGAAGCCCACCGACGCCGCCTACGCCTTCCAGCTCCGCGCCGCGGGCTCCGGGCAGGCGGGCGGCTTCTCCCCGGCCATCCCCGGAGCCGGCCTCCGCCAGGACATCCGCGACGTCGCCCGCGAGGTCCTCACGGACGGGGAGGCGGAGCGCTTCGAGCGGCGGGTGCACCGCTGGCAGGGCCCGGAGGACGTGGTCGGAGCCGCGGGCGAGAAGCCCTACGCGGGCCAGCAGCTCACCTTCGAGGAGTCCCCGTGGTGTGACGCGCTGACGCTGCGAGACATCGACGCGGTGCTGCGCGGCCACGTGCGGGTGATGCGAAGCCCCACCGGGCAGGCCGACTACGTGCTGCGCGACCACCACATGCTGGACGTGGCCCTGTACCACTACCGGACGACGGGCGAGCTGCCCCGGAGCCTCTTCCACGCGGACCGGCACTCCGACTGGTGCAAGGACAGCTACCTGGAGGCGCGCGTGCCCCCGCAGGCCGCCACCTGGTGGAGGCTCTTCGAGGGGTTGAAGCGGCCGGAGGGCTCGGCGCCCGTGCTCACCGAGGAGGACATCTTCTTCACCACCGCCAAGGCCGAGCCGACCGCGACGATGACGGGCCGGGACGTGGGCTTCTCCACGCTCGTCCCCTGGTTCGTGGACACCTCGGCGCTGGACTGGCGGCAGGTGCTGGAGCGGCCCGAGGTCATCCAGGCGGATTGGGTGTCGTTGGATCTGGACTACTTCCAGCCCGCGCCCCAGCTGCGGCTGAGCGGAGGGCTGATGCGGGACGCGCGCTTCCACGGGATGATGGAGCGGGCGCGGGTGCGCGTCTTCGTGCTCTCGCCCCAGTTCACCAACGGGGGCGACAAGGTGGACCCCTGGGAGGTCCAGGGCAGCCTCCACTCGTCGCTGCGGCTGTTGAACCTGCTGCGCCAGCTGCCCGGCAACGTGCGGCGCGTCCCCTGAAAAATGGAACGGGCGGCCCCCCTCGGAGAGAGCCGCCCGCCAGGACTACGGCCTGGTGTAGTTGATGGTCAGCGTGTAGCTGGCCGTACCCGAGCCGGCGCCGCGGACCATGATGTACGCGTTGCTCTGGCCCGCCGGCACCGTCAGGGTGCACGTCTCGGACGCCGTGGAGGTGTTCGAGCGGCAGTCGTAGAGCGAGGTGGTGGGCGCCGAGCCGAAGCGCACGTACAGGTCGGGGTTGCGCGTGCCCGTCATGGTCACCTTGAAGGTGGAGCCGGCCACCACGCTGTACGGGCCGAAGTTGTCGCTCGCGTTCTTGCCCACGCTGTCGCTGAGCGTCTCGGTCACCGGCGTGCCACCGCCACCGCCACCACCGCCGTACGTGCCCTTGAGGGTGACGCCGGAGTAGGCGGAGTAGGCGTTGAGCATCACGTACCAGGTGCCCGCGGCCGGGTTGGTGAAGGGGCAGACCTCGGCGTTACCGCTCGCGTACGGGCGGCAGTCGTAGGTGCTGGAGCTGGGGACGGCGCCGTAGCGGACGTACAGGTCCGCGTCACCCGTGCCGCCGCTGATGTCGAAGGACAGGCTGGACTGACCCGCGGGCACCTCGAGCGCGTAGTACTTCTTGTTGCCGGAGCTGCCCGACAGGCTGCTCACCGGCACGCCGTTGGTCAGCGCGTTCACCACGGGCGGCGGAGGCGGCACGCCCACGGCCTTCCAGGCCTCGTTCACCGCCAGGGCCTCGGCCGAGCCCGCGCCGTAGAGCGCCTCGGCGGCCTGGACGGTGTACGTCTTGGCCTGCTCGAAGGTGGTGCTGGCCGTGAAGAGGTCCGTGTTGGCCTTGTAGAAGATGCGGCCGGCCTTCTCCGGGCCAATGGCGGGCACGGCGTTGGCGGACTTGCCGCGCGGGTGCACGCCGCCCTTGCTCAGCAGCGAGAACACCAGGTTGCTGATGCCCGAGCTGTAGTGCACGTCCACGCCCGAGGAGTAGTCGCCGTAGAAGTCGAGCGACACGCCGTCCTTCACCGGGTCATCCATGTAGCGGAGCGCGTCACCGGCGGTGCCGGGCGTCCAGATGTCCTCGCCAATCTTGAAGACGTCCGCGTCCACGGCCCAGTTGCGCGTCCAGCTCTCGCACACGCCGGCGAAGATGTCGGACATGGACTCGTTGAGGCCGCCGGACTCACCCGAGTAGATGAGGTCCGACTCGGTGTCCGTCACGGCGTGGGTGAGCTCGTGGACGGTGACGTCCAGGTCCTTGCCCAGCTCGATGGAGTCCGAGTTGTTGCCATCGCCGTACACCATCTGGGTGCCGTCCCAGTAGGCGTTCACGTAGTTGCTGCCGTAGTGGACGGTGCTGACGAGCGCGGCACCCGCGTTGTCGTACGAGTCGCGGCCGAAGAGCGTCTGGTAGCAGTGATAGGTGGCGCCCAGCATGTCGTAGTTCATGTCGACATGGGCGTCGCCGATGGCCGCCTGGCCCTCGCTGCGCTTGAGCGTGCCCGGCGTGGTCGAGGTGTTGTTGGCCGAGTACACCTTGCGGTTGAGCGCCGAGTGGATGAGCGGGTTGACGAGCAGCACGCCACCGCGCCGCGCGTCCACGTAGACCAGGTCGTCGGCGGGCATGCCCTCGCGCTCGCCCTTCACGCGCACCTCGTAGGCCAGCCGCGGCTCGGCGCTGCCCTCGGTGCGCACGTAGACCAGCTCCGCGCGGCCCTGGGAGGCGGCGCTCCGGGCGGTGGAGCCCTCCACGGCGGCCTTCAGCGCGGCCTCGGGGGCCACCTTCGCGGCGGCGGAGACGTTCGAGCCATCCCGCGCCGAGCCGTTGGCCGCGTAGACATTGCCCGCCGCGTCCACGTGCACGACGAGCTCGCCGCCCACCACGCGCAGGCCGTCCTTCGTCTGCTGGAAGCGCAGGTGCTGGTGGCCCCGCGCGTCCACGCTGGCGCGGCGGAACACCAGGTCGTTCTCGTTGAGCCGGAACACCGGCGCCACCAGGCTCAGCGCCTCGCGCACGTCCGGCCGCGCGCGCAGCCCCGCCGCCTGGGACGCACGGCCGAACTGGCCGCTCACCGCGTAGGGAATGCCCTCGTCGCTTCCCAGCACCCGGGCGCCCTGGATGCGCGCCAGCGCGGCCTGGATGTCGGAGTCATCGCCCCCCTGCACGGGCGTCCCGCCCTCCTGCATGGAGCCGCACGCGGCCAGGCTGGCTCCCAGCCACGCCACGCAGAACGTCCTCACGAACCGGTTGCTCACGAAGCACTCCTCTGAAGTAGAGGCGACTTTCTTGACATACCTATTGATTGCGCTTCAAGGCACTGTGATGATTTTCACGATTTTTTCTGATTGAGTTGTATAAACGCGGACGCGTGAGCACTTGGTTGTTCACCACTGAAGTGGCACGGTGCGTGGTTTTTCTTTTTCTGAGAAAAGAGAGGCACTTCGGCACCGCCATGAAGCTCACGAAGCTCCACATCCACGGCTACCGGGACATCGCGCCAGGCACGGAGCTCGTGTTCGGTCCAGCACTCAACCTGGTGCTCGGAGAGAACGGCACCGGCAGGACGACGCTGCTGGAGCTGCTCTCGCGCGTGCTCGCCTCGGACTTCTCCGGGCTCATCCGCGAGGAGTTCTCGCTGGAGTACGCCCTCGACTTCCCGGGGATGGAGCTCCACATCACCGTGCGCAACACGCGGGCCACGGGCGCCGCCCCGCCGCCCGTCACCTCCGAGAGCCCGGCGCTGCTGCGGCCGCGGGCCCCGGAGGCCAGGGCGGAGCTCGAGCCCTTCATGGAGCTGGTGCTCGCGCTGGACGCCCCCGGCCCCCGGCTGGTGATGCGCGCCGATGCCACCGGCGTGGCCTGGGAGGTGGACGGACAGCCCGCCTATTCACAGACCATGTATTGGTCGCTGTTGGACCGGACCGTCTGGGTGGTGCTCTTCATGACGGCCCAGCGGCTGGAGCCCGAGGTCCGCGAGCCACTCAAGGAGTTGCTGCGCCGCACCTTCCTGCTCGCCCCCGCGCGCTTCGACGAGGCGCTCGGGACGTTCCAGCAGATGGGCAATATCCAGTATGGAATGGAGATGCGGGGCGACGAGGTCTTCCCGCTCGGGTTGATGTGGCTGCCCACGTGGATGCCCGGGCTGTTGCGCGAGCGGGTGGCGCGCGAGATGCCCGCGCCGGCCGGCCATCTCGACATCCGCCACGACGAGGTGGAGCGGAGCTTCCTGGCGAGGTTCGTCGCGCTCGCGGGCTTCAGCGCGGGCACGTTCCGGGTGGAGCTGCTGGACAAGCGCAGCTACGAGGGCGGCGGACGTCTGGAATTCGGCCGCTTCGGCTTCCACTTCACCCGGCGAGATGGCGTGGTGCTGACGCAGGAGCAGCTCGGCCACGGGCAGAAGCGGCTGCTGTCCTTCCTGTACTACCTGGACGTCAACGAGGACTTCGTCATCGCCGACGAGCTGCCCAACAGCCTGCACCCGCGCCTGGTGGAGGCCTGTGTGAGGGAGCTGGGCCGCCGGCAGTGCTTCCTCACCAGCCAGAACGCGTCCCTCTTCGAGCACCTCCCGCTCGGCTCCGCCGAGGAGGCCCGTGCGTCGCTGCTCCACTGCGGAACGGAGCTGCGGGACGGCCGCGAGTGGAAGGTGTGCGCCAACCCGTCACCGGAGACGGCCGCGAAGCTCTTCGGCACCTACCAGCGGGGAGACACCCCGCTCGCGGCGCTGCTGCGCACTCACGGGTTGTGGTGAGGCGGGTGCGCCTCGCGCTCCCGCTCGAGCTCCTGGCGGAAGAAGGCACTGTGCCGGGCGAGCGTCTCCATGTAGGGCCGCACGTCCTCGCGGGCCTCGGGTGAGAGCTGGGCGTAGGGAATCACGTGCTCGTCCGGCACGTAGCGGAAGGTGAGGTTGATGCGCCGGGTCTTGAAGTCCGGCAGCTCGGGCGGGAGCAGGTGGCCGGCGCGCGTGTCCACCCGCTGCACCCGGTGGAACGTCTGCTCCTTCCACCGCGCGCCCCCGAAGAGTTGGAGCGACCCATCGTCGAGCCACTGCTCCAGCACCACCTCGTCGCGCTCGCCCGGGCGGGTGGAGGTGACGAACTGGATGAGCGCGCGCTCCCCGAAGGACAGCGAGGCCACGGGCCCGGGCTCGAAGTCCTTGTGCTCGCCCACGCGCGCGGTGTCCACCCAGCGCCCGTCCTCGAGGCGGCTGCCGTAGAAGTTCACCAGGCAGGTGTTGAGGTGCCAGCGGGGCGGCATGTCCGGGCCCCGGAACATCCGGCGCGCCAGTTGCTCCACCTTGTCCACCTGGCGCTGGAGCACCGCCGGGAAGGGCTCGGCCTTGACGCAGCGGTCCTTCACGCCCTTGGGCGGCCGGTAGTAGTCGAGGCAGGCGAACTGCCAGTTGCCCAGCCAGTAGACCGGCCGTAACAACCGCCGCTGCTCCTGCCCCGGCGGAGGGGGGAAGTGCTTGGAGTAGCGCTGCTCCCACAGGGGGTGGAGGGCACCGAGCCACGCGAGGATCTCCGCGCGGTCCGCCGCCGGGAGGAAGCTCGCGTTGTAGTGGTGGCCCGGGGTGCGCTGGCGGGCCTTGTGGGCCAGGGAACGGCCATAACGGGGAGGAGGCGCCATGGGAGTCTCTCCCCTACCACACCTCAGAAGGTGGCGAGCACGCCCGCGCTGAACTGGCTCGACGTGGACCTCTCGGCTCCCGGCTGCAAGCCCAGGGAGGCGTTGCCCGTGAGGCTCCAGACGTCGTTGAGGTGGATGGACAGGAGCGGGAACGCCGTCCCATGGAAGCCGCCGAGGTTCAACCCCACCCGGACGTTCAGCCCCCCACGATGGAGGATGCCATCCTGGAGCACGAGCTCCTCCGAGAAGATGGCCCAGGCGGAAACGCCGACGGCCAGGGTCACCACCTCGCCCAGCGTCACGGAGTAGCCGGCTCCCACCGAAGGCACGGGGTTCAACCTGAGCAGCACCGTGTCGGACCCGGAGGTGAAGAAGGAATGGTTGACCGACGCCATCGCATGCACGCTGCTGGAGTCCGACACCCACCACCGCGTCCGCAGACCCGCCACCACCTGGATGGTCTTGAATTCGGGGTGGACCGTGCCGCTCACCTGGGGCACCCACTCGGTCCGGCCCGCCTCCCCCAGGCGGAAGGAGAGCGTCGGCGTGGGAATCCCGAAGAACAGCTTCACCGGGCGGGAGAACGCCAGCGAGGGCAATCCCGCCACGGACAACTGCAGCCGATCCGTCAACCCCACACCGTAGCCCACCGACAGGCTGGGAGGGATCGCATAGGCGATGGGAAGGGGATACGAGCCGTCCTGCGCCACCTCGCCATACCCCACCGACATCGACAGGCCCACCGCGTGGGTGCCGGCCGGGAGGGTGGTGAGGGTGGCGGCCAGCGGCCGGGCATAGCGCTTGGCGGCGAGCCCCGGCGCCCCCACCAGCTCCAGGTTCTCCTCGAGCACCGTCACCGACTTGCCGGCCTCCACCTGGAGCTCCCGGGCGAACGTGCCCTCTGGCGTCCTGCGACGCACCAGATAGGGCCCCACCGGCAGCGCCATGCGCAGGGCACGCCGGCCCTCGGGCACCTCCAGCACCACCAGTCCGGTGTGCAGCTGGATGACCTGCAGGGGTCCCAGCTCCTGCCGCACCTCGAGCGTGCTGCTCGCGCTGGCCAGCCGCGTGAGGGGCAGGTCCTGCCGCCCGCGCAGCCGCAGGTCGAAGCTGGGGTGCTGCACCGCCTCGCCGCGCAGCGAGGTGTCGCGGATGGTGAGGCGCTGCGCATAGGCGAAGGCCTCGCCCACCGTCACCTGTCCGTCGTCGCCCTCGTCCGCCGCGCCGCGCAGGCCGGCCACCAGGTGGTGCGTGAAGAAGGAGCCCTGGAGCTCATCCGTCTCGTGCGACGCCTCCTGTCCCGTGCTGGAGGCGAGCAGCACCGAGCCCTCGCTGGACAGGGCCAGGGGCACCTCCACCGCGAAGGGCGCCGCCGGGGAGAGCCCCTTGGCCCGCGTCCAGCTCCCGCCCTGGCAGGCGTCGAGGATGCCCACGCGCACCGCGGCCCGCTCGTCCTCCAGCCGCGCCCGGAGCGCCTTCAGCTCCAGCGGCTGGCCGTTGGGATAGAGCGCCCGATCGTCCGAGTGGCCCGAGTAGTAGAAGAGCAGCAGTCCCTCCCGGCCCTCCTTCCCGAGCCGCTCCAGCCGCGAGTCCAGCGCCGCGAGGACGCGCGAGGGCTCCGGGTCCTCCAGCACCAGGACGTCGTCCCGGGAGAACTGTCCGGCCTCGACGAGGACGGAGGCGACGCTGCGCGCGTCCCGGTGCGCGTACCGCAGGGGCGTGCGTCCGGGAGCGGCGCGGTTGGCGCCCACCACCACGGCCAGGCGTTTCACGTCCGGGGAGCCGGTGTCGGGTGGAGCGGCGGTGAGGGCAACGAGGGTCAGGGCGAGCAGTGCGTTCATGGCGAAGCGGGCCGCGAAGAGGGTTTGGAGAGGGTGAGCGGGAGGACCCACAGCGACTCGTCGCGCGTGGGCGCCTCGTGGAGCGGGGCCAGGGACTGAACGGAGACGGGCGCGAGGCCGAGGACGACGAGGAGCCGCTCGGGCTGCTCGCCGGGCTCCACCCGCCAACTGGTGGGCAGGAGGGTCTCGCCGCGCTCGGGCAGCGGGCCCTCATGGAGCACCTGCCAGGTGTCACCGTCGGCGGCGGCCACGGTGAGCCAGGTGAAGCCCTCGGGCATGACCTTGAGGCGCAGCAGGTCTCCCTCGGCCACCGGGGACTCGCCGTCCCACAGACGCACCGTGTCCCCGGTCTTCACGTAGAGCGCCACCGCCGGGCTGCCCTTGCTGCGCAGGCCGGCCCTCGGGCCCGGGAGCGTCTCCGTCGCCGTGCGAGGCACCCACAGCACCAGGGCGAGCCCCGCCGCGAGCGCCGCGACGCCCCAGGGCGCCAGGCGGGCCAGGAGCGAGGGAGCGCGGCGAGGCGGCTCGTTGGCGAGCGCCACGGCCCAGGACGGCACCGGCGGCGGCCGGCCCAGGGAGTCGACATGCCCGGCACAGCGGGGACAGGAGGCGAGGTGGGTCCTCACCTCCTCCGTCATGTCCCCGAGCGCGGCGCGGTCCAGCGCCAGGAAGGAAGGGTGGGAGGTGCTCATCGTTCCTCCTCGCGCCAGGGCCCCAGCCGCGCCTCGAGGCGGGTGAGGATGCGGCGCACGGTGCGATCCGACAGATTGGTGACTTCGCCGATTTCCGATTGGGTGAGGCCGTCCAGCCGGTGCAGCAGGGCCACCTCGAGCTCCTCGGCGGGGAGGCTGGAGGCGAGCGACTGGAGGCGCTGACGCACCAGCAGCACGGACTCGATGCTGGGAGCGGGGTGGGCGGTGGTGTCCTGCAGGGCGGCGGACATCTCCACCGGCTGGCGGCGCTGGCGGACCCGGAGCTTGTCGATGAGCAGCCGGGTGCTCACCCGGTAGAGCCAGGGCACCACCTCGTGCACGGGGCGCTGAGCCATACCGGAGCGCCACAGGCGGATGAAGGCCTCCTGGGCCACCTCCTCCGCCTCCGCCGCGTCGCCGAGGGCGCGGGCGCACTTGTTCTGGAGCAGGGGGAAGTATTGGCGGTACGCGGCCGTGACGGTGGCCGACGCACCTTCACGGGGCGGCGCGCTCATGGTGGGAAGAAGCAGGCATGCGGTTTCCTGGAGCATTCCCCCGTACAACGAAATGCCCCGGAAAAAGCGGACACGGCCTCACGGGCCGGGCGGGCGGCTCGGGCGGCTGAGCACGTACGAGGCGCCGACGAGGGAGGTCTCCGCCCCGGCGGTGCCTGGCTGCTCCTGCTCCATGGACGGTTCCCCCGGCATGGCCGCGCCTTATCGCACTCTGGGGTACTGTTCCACCGGCCCCGTGGGCCGCTCGAGGTGACGATGAAGCGCGTGTTGAAGATCGCCGGTCTGGTCCTGTTGGTCCCCGTGTTGGGAGTGGTGGCGCTGTTGCTGGTCATGGTCGTTGGCAACGGGGAGATTCCCGATGGACGGGAGCTGGAGGGCTTCGCCCGGGTGGTGAAGGACGGCCACGTCGGCGTGGACGTGCTCGACGCCGGGGAGGGCGCGGTGGTGCTCATCGACTCGGGCAATGATGCCGAGGGGAAGATCGTCCTGGGCGAGTTGAAGCGGCGCGGGCTCGGGCCGGACGCGGTGAAGGCCATCCTCCTCACGCACGGGCACGCGGACCACGTCGCCGGGTGTCACCTCTTCCCGAAGGCCGAGGTGATGGCGCTCGAGGCGGACGTGCCCATCGCCGAGGGAAAGGCGCGCAGTGGAAGCCCCATCCTCCGGCACCTGCCGCCCACCAACCGCGACGTGCGTGTCACCCGCGCGCTGAAGGACGGCGAGACGCTCCAGGTGGGCACCCTGTCCATCCGCGTGTTCTCCATCCCCGGCCATACCCAGGGCAGCGCGGCGTACCTCGCCAACGGAGTGCTGTTCCTCGGAGACAGCGCGGACGCGACGAAGGACGGCAAGCTCGTGAGCGCCAAGTGGCCGGTGACGGATGACGTGGAGCAGAACCGCGCATCGCTGAAGGCGCTGGCGGCGAAGCTGAAGCCCGAGGAGGTGAAGCACATCGTCTTCTCGCACACCGGGGTGCTGCCCGGATTCGCACCGCTCCGCGACTTCGCGGCGAACTGAGGGGCACACGTGAAGATCTTCCAGCACCTCCTGCTCGGCGCACTGCTGCTCGGACCCGTGGCCCATGGGCAGGAACAAAGCCCGGCCCGGACGGAGAAGGCGGCCCCCGCGCCCGCGGTGACCGAGTCCACCCTGTCGCTGCTCGAGCCCGCGAGTGATGGCTGCGAGTGGGCCCAGGTCGATGCCGTCACTTCTACGCGCCGGGTCATCGTGAAGCTCGCGGTGGACTGCCAGGGGGCGAGCACCGCGCTGAGCCGGGATGGCAAGCAAGGCGTGGCGAGGTTCTGGCGCGGGGGAGTCAGCCAGCCCGTGGTGGGCAAGCCCACGTTCCCGGAGAAGTTCCCCTCCCCCGCGTTCCGCGACCGCCTGTTCCTCGTGGACATGGCGACGGGTGGTGCCGAGGAGCTCCCCCTGCCCGGCTCGGGCGAGCTCATCGAATTCGGCTTCGACGCCAAGGGCCAGTTGCTCGGGCTCACGATTCAGAAGCCCACCCCGGAGCAGGAGCAGGTGGGCGCGGCGGAGGTGGATGGAAACACGATTCGATTCAGGCTCAATGGAACCATGAGACGCCCGCTGTTGGCCCACGCCTTCGTCTGGCGTGACGGAGCGTGGACGCGGCTGGATGTGAAGGCGAGCGATGAGGCCTCGGGGACCGGCCTCCTGCCAATCCGCAAGGAATTGGGTGAACGCTCGAGCCGTGTGTTGGATCCGCGCTTCGCGCCCAGGGAGATCGAAGACGACGCACTGCTGGACCAACTGTATGCGTTCACCCCCGAGCAGCCCGATGGCGAGTGGGCCGCACTGGTGCGTGGTGGCTACACGCTGGCGGTCTGGGGCACGCCCTTTGGTGAGGAATTGCTGGCCACGGGCCTGCTGCGAAGAGTGGATAAGGGAAAGGCGGTCGCGCTCCCCGGTCACACATTCCGCGAGAACGACCTGGTCAGCATCCAGTCACGCGGGTCATTCCTGCTCATCTCGCTCGCCGATTCCGGTGGGCATCCGCGCATGTACCGGGGGAAGAAGCTCGTCTGGAGCTCGGAGAACGCGCGGGCGGTGACGTTCTGGCCGAAGTGACCGGGTGACGCATTCGCCCTCTTTCTGTAGAGGAGGGCGGGGAGCCCGACCCATGCCCGCCCTGGGTCTACATCCGGCAAGACAGCCCCATCGAAGTCTGGACGCAAAAGGACTTGGCCCCGCCACCAAACGGGAGCTACAGCGCATTGGCGGGCTGCGGCTAGAGCACAAACTCTCCCAGGAGCAAGTAGGATGCGGGGGTTCACCCCAAGTATCTAACGCGACTAGAGGGTGGAGGCGGCAACGTCACTCTGGCACTCTGGTAGCCGCATCCGTGGCATACAGAGCAACCTACGCGAGTTGTTGCCCAAGGAGGCAACGGAGCCCTGATCCAGCAGTGTGACTTATGTATCCGTCGAGGACAACCCGAGCAGGCAACTGAGGGCAGTGCGACACTTCCCCCACCATTGGAATCAAGGGCGGACAGGCTATGATGTGATACAGCCCTCCACAGAAAGGGACAACATGCACAACAAAGAATTCACGGAACCAGTGTGTACCATCGAGGCTAGCGACAAGAGCTTCGATTATTGGAAAAATCGCGAAGATACTACGCCAGAACTCCGAGAAGGAATTGCGGCAGCGAATATGCTTATCGTGCCGTCAGAGTCCTACCGCGATTTTCGTGAGCCGACCTTCCCCACTGGGACAGAAGAGTTGCTCGAGTACCTTCGGGAGAATTCGCCACCAGAATTGACGCCAGAAATCTACGCCACCGATACTACATATCAGGAATTGGCGCTTCACGCAGACATTCTCAGGATCGCCACGCTCGTAGTAGAATTTGGCATCGTCCCTCTTGCCATTGGATTGCTATCCAACTATCTATACTCGCGCCTGGGTTCTCGTCGCGACAACACAACAGTCATATTTGACATGCATATTACCGGCCACCGCCAAACAGCAAAGGTTCACTACGAAGGCCCAGCACCTGCGTTCGAAGCCTCGATCAAGAAGGCGTTGGAGACTCTCCAAGCTAATCCTGACGCTGCTCTCCAGCAATCCAAACCCATCGTAAAGAGCAATGACCCTCATGGACATTGACGCAGCCTTCAGTACGCTCTCTACGCTTCCAACCTCCTGGGGTTCGTGGGATGCACATCCTATTCTCGAGGCTTTGCAGGCGGAAAAGAGCAAGGCAGTCGCCACCTCAGATCAAGAGCGGGCAAAACGCACTTGGTGTTGCGAGCAGGCGATTCTCATACACGAGGAATACATCAACGCCTTTCGCCTAATGAAGCGAGGCGAGTTCTACAATGCATGGTGCAATCTTGAGAAAGCAGAGCGCGGCCTTGGGTGGCTAGAGCGCCATTTCCCGTTCACACCAGACGACTATCACTTGGCGTTTACGTACCAGCAGATCGGTCGTTTTCAAAAACTCTTTCCGTATGCATATTTCGCCAGTCCGGAGATGGTGGCGCGCGAGAAAACCTGCAACATCTGCGGCGCCCGTGTCTCCATTCGCTCCCCATGTGGTCACCGCGTCGGCGAGGTATACAACGGCGAACTTTGTGTTAGAAAGGTCTCCAAATCGGAATTCATTGGCATTGCCCTCGTCCGAAACCCCGTTCAAAAATACTCTGTCCCCTTTCTCCTAGATCCAGAGACCAGCAAGTCCAGAGATCATTACGACTATTCGCTGATCAATTTTATCGTGGACCGATTGGCCTCTCCATACCATGGGTGGTCTTTTGAATGGACGAAGAAGCGGCATCCGCATGCTCGCTTCAAGAGCACAGGTCGAAACGATCCCTGCCCATGCGAATCAGGCGTCAAATACAAGAAGTGCTGTTGGTCAAACCCCGAGGGTGTTCTTCGTCCGCACTGCGAGATTGATTTCGAAGTCCCTCCGCCTTCGAATTTGTCGATGTTTACATATTCAAAGAGGTGAATCGCCAAGCCGTAGTCGCCGCACGGGGGATTATCACCTAATCGTTTATGGATTGAGCCCTCGTTTGGGGCCTCAGGTTCCCTGATAGCGTTTTACCTTTCCCCTGGGAGTCGATCTCAATATCCCTCTCTCTGCCCTGTCCCGCTCACTAGTCGGCTGGGTTTGGGAAGAAGATGTCCGCGACAACTCCCGCTCTCATCCCGTGCCGGTCGAAAGTGTGAGGCTGACAGTTTTCCTCATTCCCTTATCCTAGAGGGAGAGGAGACATACACGAACTCCCCATGGGGAGAGGCTTGGCATGGTGAGCGCGCGACTGCTCGCCCGGTTTAAGGATGTCAGTAGCCAGCCCCATCGCGCGCAGCAGCGTGAGGAAACCCCACCCCAGGTCCAGTTCCCACCAACGGATTCCCAGCCGGGCCGAGCGCGGGAACGTGTGATGGTTGTTATGCCAGCCCTCGCCCATGCTCAGCGCTCCGAACAGCAGGTTGTTGAAGCCCTGCACCGCCGCGCCCTCGTTGTGCCACCCGCGATAGCCGTGCCGGTGCGCCACGTAGCCCACGAGCCAGTGGCTCGTCACACTCACCGCCACGCGCACGAAGCTCCCCCACACCAGCCAGGGCAGCCCACCCACCGCCAGGAACAGCACCGCCCAGGGCAATTGCTGCAACATCCAGGTGCGCTGGAGGAAGCCATAGAAAGCATCCGCCTCCACCTGTCCGTCCAGACGGGGCTCGAAAGGCCGGGCGAACTCGAAGCGGCAGTGCAGGTTCCAGAAGTAGTCGCGCCACATGGGCTGCCGGTGCGCGAAGTAGTCGTGGCACCAGGGCTCGTTCTGTTGGAAGTCCCGCGTGTTGTGCATGCGCACCAGCGCGCGCGGCCCATCCAGCCCCACCAGCACGCCCAGGTAGGTGAGCGCGTACTCCAGCCACACGGGCACCCGGTAGGAGCGGTGGATGAGGCCCCGGTGGATACCCACCGAGTGCCCCGCGCACAGCGTCAGGACCGTGCTCCCCACGAAGAGCCCGAAGGCCGACGGAGTGAACGTAGGCACCGCCCCCACCACCGCGACCAGCGACACGAGCCCGAACCACAGCGATTTCGCGGGGTTCCACCGCACCTGCCCGTCACCCGGGCGCACCGTGTTTCCACCAGACATGACCACCTCCACCGGGGAGTACCGGAAGAGGTGGCGGCGGTTGCGGGGAGCCCTCGAATCCTGTCCCGGAAGCCGCTCGTGGCCTTCGCCTCGGCTCGTGGCTACCTCAACACCAGGGAAGGTGTGGACATGCGCGAGAGCATCCTGGCGGCCGCGATCGCGGCGATGACCTGGGCAGCGGCGGGGACGGCCAGCGCCCAGCAACAGCAGATGGCGGGCACCTACCAGCTCCAGCAGCCCATGGCAGGCAGCCAGGCCCTCCAGCAGCCGATGGCGGGCACCTACCAGCTTCAGCAACCCATGGCGGGCACCTACCAGCTCCAGCAGCCCATGGCGGGGAGCTATTACCTCCAGCAGCCGCTCACGGAGCGCTATGGCCTGCAGGCGGTGCCCCCGGGCGGCTACTACCTCCTGCAGCCCCTCCCGGGGAGCTACTCCCTCCAGCAGGTGCCTCCGGGTGGCTACTTCCTCCTGCCCGTGGACCCCAACGAGGCGCCAGCGGACACCGGGCTGGAGTCCTGGCCCTGGCCCCAGGAGCCCTGACAGGCGGAGCCTCTCCACTGCGAGCGTATTCCGCTGGGAGGCGAGGCGCGATACACCTGGGGTCGCCATGGCAGAGACCCCGATGAACATCCCCACCGTCGACCTCACCGATCTCTCGTCGAAGGACCCCGCCCGCGTCGAGCGCGGCGCGGCGGCCATCCGGGAGGCCTTCGGCGTCTTCGGCCTCGTGTACGTGAAGAACCACGGTGTCGATGCCCAGGCGCTCGAGCGCTTCTACGACGCGTTCCGCACCTTCGTCTCGTGGCCCACCGAGGCCAAGCGGCCCTACGGCCGCGCGGACATCTGGTACCAGCGCGGCTGGACGCCTCCGAACACCGAGGTCGCCGTGGCCAGTAATGGCCAGCCGGACTTCAAGGAGTGCTACTTCGCCGCGCCCTACCCCTCCGACGAGAGCTCGGCGCTCGAGTTCCCGCAGATCTACCCCGAGAACGTGTGGCCCTCCGATGCGCCGCCGTTCTTCCAGGACGGCCTGCTCTCGCTCGGCCGGTCGCTCCACGAGGCGGGGCTCGGGCTCCTGCGCGGCGCGGCGGTGGCGCTCGGGCTCCCGGAGGCGTCCTTCGCGGATCTCTGCCAGCGGGCCCCCCACGTCACGCGTGCGCTGCAGTACCTGCCCCTCACCGCCTCCCAGGTGAACACCGGCATCGTCTGGGGCGAGGAGCACACGGACTTCAACCTGCTCACGCTGCTGCCCGGGGGCCGGTTCCTCGACCCCCAGGGGCAACCGGAGAAGAGCCCCGATGACAAGAGCGGCCTCTACCTCCGCACGCGCCCGTCGCCCGAGGAGCCCAGGGGGCGGATGGTGCGTGGCACCGCGCCCGCGGGCTGCATCGTCGCGCAGGTGGGCCAGCAGCTGGAGATCCTCACGGGAGGCACGTTCCTCGCGACGCCGCACGTCATCACCGCGCCGGGCGTGCCGGGCTGGCAGCGTCAGTCGGCCGCGCACTTCATGCACGTGCACACCAACACGGTGCTCTTCCCGCTGTCGAAGTTCCGCACCCCCGACGCCGTGCGGAACTACGCGCCCCCGGTGCTCGCGGGCACGTATGACATCAAGACGCTGGTGGACATCGGCCTGGCGCCCCCGAGCGCGCTGGATCAGCTCGGCTACCGCCACTACGACCGGCTCAACCAGATGCGCGCGGGAAGCGCGAAGTCCTAGAGGCCATGCGCCTGCGTCACCTCGCCCTGGTCCTCGCCCTGCCCCTCCTGCCGGCCTGCAAGAGCCAGAAGGAGGCGCCTCCCGCCCCGAAGACCGCGGCCAAGGCACCCGCCACCCAGAAGAGCCGCATCGGCCTCGTGCTGGGGCTCGGAGGTCGCGGGGACCAGTCCTTCAATGACTCGGCGCTGCGGGGCCTGGAGGTCTGGGCCGCGGGCGTGAAGTACGAGGAGGGTGGCTACAAGGACGTCACGCCCCAGGAGCACGAGCCGCTCGGCATCACGCCCGTCATCCTCCAGAGCCGGGTGGCCGAGGACTACGAGCCCAACCTGCAACTGCTGGTGGAGGAGCAGGGCGTGTCGCTGTCGCTCGCGGTGGGCTTCATGCTGGAGAACGCGGTGGAGGCGGTGGCGAAGCGCAACCCGGACAAGCACTTCCTGCTGGTGGACAGCCCACTGCTGTCCGCCCAGGGCGAGCCGTACACGCTGCCCAACGTGCGCACCGTCGTCTTCCGCGAGGAGGAGGGCTGCTACCTGGTGGGCGCGCTGGCCGGGCTCGCGACGAAGACGGGCAAGGTGGGCTTCGTGGGCGGCATGGAGATTCCGCTGGTGAAGCGCTTCGAGGCCGGCTTCCGCGCGGGCGTGGCGGCCACCAACCCCAAGGCCACCGTGGTGTCCAACTACACCGGTGGCTTCACGAATTTCGCGCTCGGCAAGCAGGTGGGGCAGGACCTGCTGACCAAGGGCGCGGACGTGCTCTTCGCCGCCGCGGGCGTGGACGGCCTGGGCGCCATCCAGGCCGTGAAGGAAGCGCGCGACGAGGGCAAGAGTGTCTACGTCATCGGCGTGGACTCGGACCCGTCGCACCTGGCACCCAAGGCCGTGCTGTCCGCGGTGGTGAAGCGCGTGGACCTGGTGGTGTACGAGGCCGTGCGAGATGAGGTCCAGGGCCGCTTCCAGGGCGGCAGCCTGTCCCTCGGCCTCAAGGAGGGCGGCATCACCTACGCCCCGGTGCGGCTGGACTTCCCCGGCAAGGCCGACGCCCTGGCCCGGCTGGAGGAGCTGAAGGGGAAGATCATCGCCGGGGACATCCAGGTCCCCACGCACCCGGATCAGCTCCGGCCCGCCACCGCGGCTCCTGGCACGCCCTGAGCGCTCGCGCTAAGGCGCCTTCGTGGCGGCCTGGAGCGCCTTGCACGCGGGCTCGAGCCCGAGGTTGCACGCCTTCTGGATGAACTCGCGGGAGCGCTCCGGGCTCTTCGCCACGCCGCTGCCACTGCGGTGGGCGATGCCAGCATTGAGGCAGCCGCCCGGGAGCTCCGCGGCACAGGCCTTCTCGAAGAGGGAGACGGCGCGCTTCGGATCCTTCGCCACGCCCTGTCCCGCCATATAGGCCACGCCGAGGCTGTTGCAGGCCGTCATGTGTCCCGCGTCGCAGGCCTTGGTGAAGAGGGCCGCGGACTTCTCCAGGTTCTTCTCCACGCCCTTGCCGTTCGCATGGGCGATGGCGAGGCTGAAGCACCCATCCGCGTGGCCCTTGCCACAGGCCTTCTCGAAGGAGGCGCCGGCACGCACCGGATCCTTGTCCACGCCCAGGCCCGCGTTGTAGGCGAGGCCCACGTTGAAGCACCCCTTGGCGTCCTCCGCCTTGCAGCTCTTGTCGAAGAGCGCGAAGGCCTGCTTCGGATCCTTCTGCACGCCCGTGCCCTCCGCGTAGGCGATGCCCAGGTTGTTGCAGGCGTCCAGGTGGCCCTTGTCGCACGCCTTCTTGTAGAGGGCGGCCGCGCGGGCATCGTCCTTGCTCACGCCCGCGCCCTGCGCGTACGCCAACGCCGCGTTGAAGCACTCGCCCTTGTCGCCCTTCTTGCAGCCCTCCTCGTGGACCTTGGCCTGGCGGGCCAGCTCCTCGCGGCCGAAGAAGGCCTCCTGCTTCTCGGCGGCCTTCGTCGCGGGCTTCGGTTGCTGCGCGAGGGCGGACGCCCCCAGCAGGGTGATGGCCAGACCGAGGCCGAGCACCCACGGGCGCCGGCCGTTCTCGGTTCCAGAGCGAAGCATGTGGAAATCCTCCCGGGCACCAGGGCCCATCCTGTCGGACGGGTATAGCCAGGATCTCCGCCCGCGCGAAGGGGACTCGGCCCGGGCCACCGTCCTGGCTCAGCGCGGCGACCGGACCCGCCGGGGCGTGCCTCCTCCAGGGCCCGGCTGCCGTGGCTTCGCCGGAAGCGCTCCTCTTGTGCAAACGGGGTTGTACAACCACGGTTGTGAATCCGACGGGAGGACCCATGTCCACGACGAACCTCGACATCGCGCACCGTTACTTCCGGGCCATCGAGCAGGGAGCGACTGGAGAAGCGCTGGCCGCCTTCTTCCACCCCGAGGTGACGCAGATCGAGTACCCCAACCGGCTCGTCCCCACGGCAGCCACGAGGGATCTGCGGGCGCTGCTCGAGGGAGCGGAGCGCGGCCAGAAGGTGGTGGCCTCGCAGCGTTGCTTCTCCACGCGGCTGCCGGGCTGGGGCAACCTCGCGCTCTGGGGCGTGCTCTTCTTCCTCGCGGAGCGGGTGCTGCCCGGCCTGGGCAAGGACGAGTCGGCCCGGTATGCCTTCACCGTGCGCCAGTACCTCCTGGGCCTGCTCATGCCCGAGCTGGACTTCCGCAGGACGTTCGCCGCCACGCCCCTGTCCTGGCTGCGGCTCACCACGTACTTCTCCAATGTCTCGCTGCTGCTGCTGCTCGGCATCCACGTCTTCAATCAGCGCGAGGTGTCCTATGCGTCCCGTTGATCCGGGCTCCACCCGCGCGCTGCCCCGCCGGCTGCTGGTGGCCGCCGTGCTGCTGCTGGGTGCCCGGGTGGCCAGCGCCGTCTACGAGAAGCCCCCCCCTCCCAGCCCTGGAGCCTGGTGGCCTGGGTTCCCCTGGAGCAGGCCGAGGCCCTCTCCCGCGAGCGCCATCTCCCCATCCTCTATTACTTCTCCGCCGACTGGTGCTCGCCCTGCCAGCTGATGGAGCGCGACGTCTTCAACAACGACTACGCGGCCCGCAACATCAACACGCGCTACATCCCCGTGAAGCTGAAGGATCGCCACCAGGAGGACGGAGAGAACCCGCCCGCCGTGCAGGCCCTCATCAAGGCGCACTCCGTCAGCGCCTTTCCCTCCTTCGCCGTCGTGGGGCCGGACGGAAAGCGCCAACGCCTGACGCGCGGCTACGGCGGCTACACCGTGACGCTCCAATTCCTTCGCATCCCCACGCCTTCGGATTGAGTCTCCACGTTCGCGGTCTACAACGACACGCGGACGGGCGCGCCCAACGCGCTGGACATTGAGTCAGCAGCAGCGCCCGCCACCCCCGCGGTAGCGGGCGCGCATGCGCTCGTCGAAGAACTCCGGGTAGCTCATCACCGGCTTCCCGGGGTGCTTCAGACGCATGTGCTGGACGTAGGTGTCGTAGTCGGGCACGCCGATGATCAACCGGGCGGTCCGCACCGCCTGGAGCCAGAAGCCCCTCAGCCTGTCCCTCGCGGCGCCCATGTCAGTGGCCCGCCGTGGCCAGGGGAACGGGGGCGGTCTCCTGGGCGGTGGGGCCGGCCGAGCGGCGGGCGGCCAGGGCCGCGCGGATGCCGAACGAAACGGTCGCGATGACCAGCAGCATGAAGAGCACGGTGAGGGTGGCGTCCACGTAGTCGTTGGTGATGACGCGCTCCATGTCCTCCAGGCTCTTCGCGGGCGCCAGCACCTTGCCCTCGGCGGCGGCGGCGGAGAACGCGCGGGCATGGGCGAGGAAGCTCACCCGGACCTCGCCGCCGAACACCTTCTGCCAGCCGGCGGTGAGCGTGCAGCACACCAGCCACACGGTGGGCAGCGCCGGAATCCACAGGTAGCGCTCGCGCTTCATCTTCACGAGCACCACGCAGACCAGCGTCAGCGCGATGGCGGCCAGCATCTGGTTGGCGATGCCGAACAGCGGCCAGAGCGTGTTGATGCCGCCCAGCGGATCCACCACGCCCTGGTAGAGGAAGTAGCCCCAGCCGCTCACGCAGATGGCCGTGGCGAGCAGGTTGGCGGACCAGGACTCGGTCTTGCGCAGCGGCGCGTACACCAGGCCGGCCAGCTCCTGGATCATGAAGCGGCCCACGCGCGTGCCCGCGTCCACGGTGGTGAGGATGAAGAGCGCCTCGAAGAGGATGGCGTAGTGGTACCAGAAGGCCATCATGCCCGCGCCGCCCACCAGCCCATGGAGGATCTGCGCCATGCCCACGGCCAGGGTCGGCGCACCGCCCGCACGGGAGAGGATGGAGGACTCGCCAATCTCCCTGGCCGTCATGCTGAGCACGTCGGGGGTGATGACGAAGCCCCACTCACTGATGGTCCGCGCCGCCTGCTCCACGGTGGTGCCAATCAGGCCCGGCGGCGAGTTCATGGAGAAGTACACACCCGGGTCCAGCACCGAGGCGGCGATCAGCGCCATCATCGCGACGAAGGACTCCATCAGCATGGCGCCGTAGCCCACCATGAGCGACTCGCCCTCGTTGGCCAGCATCTTCGGCGTGGTGCCGGAAGAGATGAGCGAGTGCCAGCCGGACACCGCGCCACAGGCGATGGTGATGAAGAGGAACGGGAACACGTTGCCGGAGAACACGGGCCCGGTGCCGTCGATGAACCGGGTCACCGCCGGCATCCGGAGCTCCGGCGCGGCCAGGACGATGCCCACCGCCAGCAGCAGGATGGTGCCAATCTTCAGGAAGGTGGACAGGTAGTCGCGCGGCGCCAGCAGCAGCCACACCGGCAGCACCGAGGCGCAGAAGCCATAGGCGATGAGCATCCACGCCAGCGGCTTGCTGCCAAAGGTGAACAGCGGGGCCACGGACGGTGCGTCGGCGACGCGGCCGCCCAGCCAGATGGAGAGCATCAGCAGCACGAAGCCGAGGATGGACACCTCGAGCACGCGGCCGGGGCGCAGGTAGCGCAGGTACACCCCCATCAACAGGGCGATGGGGATGGTCATGGCCACGGTGAAGGTGCCCCAGGGGCTGTCCGTCAGCGCCTTGACCACCACCAGGGCCAGCACCGCGAGGATGATCATCATGATCATCAGCACGCCGATCATCGCCACCACCCCGGCGGCGGGACCCAGCTCCAGGCGCACCATGTCGCCCAGGGACTTGCCGTCGCGGCGGATGGAGAGGAAGAGGATCATGAAGTCCTGCACCGCGCCGGCCACCACCACGCCGAAGAGGATCCACATGGTGCCCGGCAGGTACCCCATCTGCGCGGCGAGCACCGGGCCCACCAGCGGACCGGCTCCGGCGATGGCCGCGAAGTGATGGCCGAACAGCACCCACTTGTCGGTGGGTACGTAGTCCAGGCCGTCATTGCGCAGTTGCGCCGGCGTGGCCCGCGAGGGGTCCAACCTCAAGGCCCTGTCGGCGATGAACCGCCCGTAGAAGCGGTAACCGAGCATGTAGACGCAGACGGACGCCACCACCAGCCAGGTGGCGTTGATCGTCTCGCCCCGGTGCAGCGCCACAGTGCCCAGACAGAACGCGCCGATGATGGCGACCAGTGCCCAACCCAACCTGCTCGCGAGACGACCCATGACCCCTCCGCTCCTGTGTATCGCGGCAACGTTCCCGCCGGGTCGGCACGGGGTCAATGATCAAGTTCCCCCCCCTCATGCACCACTCATCAACACAACGCGCCGCGTGAGGCCCCTCGGGTGACAATCCAGCCGGATCTCGCGAAACCAGGAGTCCACACGTTGCGCATGCGCCCTCTCCCTCTGGGAGAGGGCGGGGGGTGAGGGTCGTCACCCATCACGCGGATCATGGGCGGAAGACCCTCACCCTAGCCCTCTCCCAGAGGGAGAGGGGACACCCACGGACGCTCGGACCGTTACTCCTTGCTCTTGGGACCACCGCGCTCGAGCTGGCGGATGATGTCCGAGAGATCGTCCTGCTCCTCCTGGATGACGAAGACCCCTTCCTCGGCGGGCGCGGGTCTGGGCGGAACATCGTCCTGCGTGACGCGCTTCGGCCTGGGCGCGACCGGCCGGGGAAGAGGCTCCGGCATCGGCGCTGGAGTGGCCCGAAGTGAGGGAACGGACACGGGAGGCAGCTCGGGCGGAGCCTCCTCCGCGGGAGACGGCAGGTTCCAATCCGTCTTCCGGTTCAGCCACTCCGCGTAGCGCGTGAACGTCCACGAGCCATCGGCGGCGCCCGTCTCGATGGCGGACGGGAGCTTGAAGAAGTGGCCCTGGCGCACGAGGCTCTTCACGGGCGTACTGCCCGGGAGCACCTCGCACTCGGGCACACGGATGCCGAGCTCCGGACGGTAGCGCAGCCGCTGGCACACCACCCCCACGAGGCAGTCCGCCAACTGCGCGCACACCGCGCCCTGGATCTCCGGCGGAAAGGCCGACACCACGCGCTGGAGCGCCTCGGCCGTGCTCGCCGAGTGCACCGTCGCGAGCACGAGGTGTCCCGTCTCCGCCGCGTTCAACGTCAGCCGCATCACCTCCGGGTCCCTCATCTCGCCCACCATGAGGACATCCGGGTCCTCGCGGAGCGCGTCGACGAGCGCCTGCTCGAAGGAGGGCGTATCCCGGCCCACCTCGCGCTGGCGGATGAAGGACTGGCGCGGCACCAGCGCGTACTCGATGGGGCTCTCCACCGTGATGATGTGCCGGGCCTCGCTCAGGTTGATCTCCTGCAGCAGCGCCGCGAGCGTGGACGTCTTGCCGGAGCCCGTCGGGCCGCTCACCAGCACCAGGCCGTGGGCCGGCTCGATGAGGCGGCGCAGGTCCGGGTGCAGGTTGAGCTTCTTCAACGTGGCCTGGGCGGAGGCCAGCAGACGGATGGCGAAGCCCACGCCGCGCGCGGTGCGCAGGATGTTGATGCGGCAGCGCTGGCCCTCCACGTTGCGCGAGACGTCATACGAGCACCGCTCGAGGAACTCGGGCCATGCGGCATCACCGATGATGTCGCGCGCCATGGCGGTGAGCACCGAGCCCGGCACCGCCTCCCCCGCGAGCCGCAGCGCGCCGCGGATCCGCAGCGCCATGGGCATCTCGCCCTCCAGGTGGATGTCGCTCGCTCCCTGCTCTCGGGCGAGCCGGATGAAGGCTTCGAGTCCCACGTGTGTCCCCTCCGACCAGGGCCGTTCCAAGCAACCGGTATGCCGCGTGCGCTTCCGGAGACACTCATAGCCAGGAAGCACCAGGGCCTGCCGGGTTGTCCGGACAGAGAGAAAAGCGGACGACACTTTGTCCCACCGCTCACTCCCACTCGCTCAGGGGACGATCCGACCCGGGGTGTCCGGCCGCGAGCGTCTCCTCTTCCCGCTCCTGCGTGAAGCCGCTGGCGCTGGAGAGCTTCGTGTCCCCATGGGGATTGTCCGCCCGCACCACCGAGTGCGAGTGCGCCCGCTCGGGCCTCGCCTCGGACAGGGGGCGATGGCTTCCCGGCCGCCCCTCGGCGAGCGTGCCGCGGCCCGGCTCCAGGTGGACGTACTCGAATTCCCCCACGGGCTCGCGCGGCCTGAGGAGGGCGCTCATCGGCTCGGGCAGGGCCTCGCGCAGCCGGTGCACCGTCCCGGGAGACAGCGCCTCCGCGAGGAACTGGCAGACGACACCCGTGAGCTCCACCGCCTGCCCCAGCGGCACCCGCGTCCGCTCCGCCACCCGCGCATGCAGCTCCGCGAGGTTGAAGTCCTGGTGGGGGCGTACGTCACGCAGGCTCTCGGCCAGCGGGGCCGGAAGATCTTCCGCCAGGGCCTGGACGACGGGCCAGCTCAGCCGCTCCCCCAGCACCGAGAGCACCGCGCCGAGGGTGCGCTCCGCCTCCTCCCGGCCAGGGAGGCCCGCGTGCTCGGCGACCTGGGACAAGAGCTCCTCGTGCGTCATCATGATCTTCCTCGCGGGCCGATTCACTCCCACGTGAAGTCATATTCACTGTCGAGCGGGCCCAGCACCCCTCCCCGGACGCGCACGTTGCGCGCGCCCAGCCGCTCGAGCACCTCCACCATGGCGCCCTCGTGGTACGGCATGGGCAGGAAGCTGCGCCGCATCACCAGGCGGCCGTGCCGGGGCCCCAACCACTCCATCGCCCGCTCCCCGTAGTTGGAGGTCACCTTGTAGATGGCCTGGAGGCTGGCGGAGATGTGGTCGGTGCTCGCGCCGGACTGCGAGCACATCGCGCTGCCCACCGCGGAGGACATCAGGCCCACCGCCGCCTTCTGCCCCAACATGCGCAGCACCTGCTCCGCGCCCCCATGCCGGGCACTCAGCTCCCGCACCGCGGCCATGGTCAGCCGGAGGAGCAGCGTCACGGAGTAGTTGACGAAGTCCATCAGCCGCTGCTGGCCGAGCACCGCCTGACATCGCGCCACGGCCGCCTCGTCCCCGAGCGACCGGACCGCCTCCAACGTGCGGTTGAGGAACAGCCCGCGCGCGGTGTCCTGGGAGGTCGCCAGCTCCATCAACTGCTCCAGCGTGCGCTCCCAATCCGATTGCATTCCCATACTTCGGCTCGTGCTCATGTCCACCCGGCCCGCCTGTCCCTCCGCCTCGGCGAGGGACTCCCCCAGCATAGGTCAGGGTCCGGGTGGATTCCTACTTTGCGGGGAATCCCCGGACCAGAAGTGTAGCCCGGTAGTCCGATTTCGAGAGGACGGTACAGCCGGGCGGCGTGGAGCCCGGGAGGCTTGCGAGCGGACACGCGGCATGGTGGCGTTCCACGGCGAGACGTGTGTGCCGTCCAGCCAGACACTCCGGGGGTGATCTCAAGATGGACAACGTGAAGCTCGAGAACGTGCAGGTGCTGGGTGCCAACCTGTCGAACGTGCTGAACGCATTCGGCAGCTTCCAGCTGCTCGCCAGCCGCATCATGTTGGAGGAGGGGCTCGGCGAGGAGTCGAAGGAGGGCGTGGTCCAGTTCGACAAGGACCGGTGGTACCCGGTGACGCGCTGGCTGGCCACCTTCGAGCGCATCGGCCGCGAGTATGGGGAGAGCATGCTCGGCCAGGTGGGGCTCGCCGTGCCGAAGAACGCCCTCTTCCCGCCCTTCGTGACGGACATCGACAGCGCGATCAAATCGGTGGACGTCGCCTACCACATGAACCACGCCCTGGACGGGCGGCCCATGTTCTCGCCCACCACCGGCACCATGACCGAGGGCATCGGCCACTACGGCTACTCACGGGTCCCCGGCATGAAGCAGATCCTCTGCGAGTGCGACAATCCCTATCCCTGCGCGTTCGATCTGCACCTGCTCCAGGCGATGGCGCAGCGCTTCGAGGTCACCGCCACGGTGACGCATGACACCTCGAAGCCGTGCCGCAAGCGGGGCGGCGCGAGCTGCACGTACATCGTGAAATGGGTGTAGTCACCGCATGAGCGACGGACTGCTTCGGAAGTACGCCTGGCCCCTGGCCGCGGCGGGTGTGGCGCTGGTGCTGCTCCTGCTGCGTCTCGCATCACTCCTGGAGCTCGGCTTCGTGGCCGATGACTTCGCCCACCTGGTGGAGGATCGCCCCCAGCCCTGGTACTTCGCGCAGGATCACCTGTACCGCCCGCTGCGCAACGCGACGTTCCGCGTGCTGCCGGCCCTCTTCGGGCTCGACCCGGTGCCCTACCGCTTCCTGGTCATGGCGGGCTTCCTCACGTGCCTGGTCCTGCTCTTCGTCTTCCTGCGGCTCCAGGGCGTGGGGCTCGCGGGCGCCCTGTCCGCCTGCGTGTTCGCGGCGCTCCACCCGCGCAACCAGCGCGTCCTGTACTGGTTCGCGGCGGCCCAGGACATCGTGGTCGCCTGTGCGGTGCTCGCGGCCCTGAGCGGGTGGAGTCTCTTCCGGCAGCGCGCGTCGAGGGCCGGGTACGTCCTGGCGCTCGTCTCCTTCGGCGTGGGGCTGGGCTTCAAGGAGCCCGCCATCGTGCTCCCCGCGCTGCTCGTCATCGTGGATGTGCACCGGCTCGGGGCGGACTGGAGGGCCGTGCGCACCGCCCGCTTCTGGCGGCCGTACCTGGGGCTGCTGCCGGTGCTCGGGCTCTACGCGGCGTTCGTGCTGCTCTACCCCGAGGGCCGGCTGCGCCAGGCGGAGGCAGGCGCCAGCATCTATGGCGTCAGCACCCTCCTCCAGTCCGTGCTGGCCCTGGTGCGCACCCTCTTCAACCTGGTGCTGCCCTTCGCCCCGCCGCTCGCCCTGCGGGATGTGACGGTGCCCCAGCTGGCCTGTGCCGTGCTGGTGCTCGCCGCCGTCGTCCTGCTGGCGGTATGGACGCGGACGCGCCGCGCGTGGGGAGCGGCCGCCGCCTGGGTGCTCGTCGCCGCGGTCCCCACCAGCGTCTTCGCCCGGACGAACAATGGGGACCAGTACCTGTTCCTCCCGATGCTCGGCATCGCCTTCGGACTGGCCTGGAGCTTCGACGTGCTCTTCCATTCGAGGACCTGGGTACGGGCCGTGGGCTGCGCGGTGTTGATGCTCCAGGCCTTCTTCGGTGCGCGGTACCTCGCCCGGGCGCACGAGGAGTGGCGGGTCGCGGGCGAGCTCGTTCAACGCACCCTCCAGTCCGCGCGGGCCATCCCCTCCTCCGAGACGCTCACCACCCTCGTGGTCGTCGACCTGCCGCACATGAACGGGCGGGCGCCGGTGCTGAACAACGGGCTCAAGGGCGCGCTGATGTCCGTGGGGTTCCCCCGCTCCCTCGCGTTGGAGGTCAACCACCAGCGGCCCGGCACGGACCCGGCCCAGGAGGCGCTCGTCCAGGGGCTCCTGGCCTGTCCCGCCGGGCCGGTGGGTCCGGCGCCCCGGCGAACGTTCGTCTGGGTGGACGGAGCCTTGGTGGAGCGCACCGGAGCCTGCGCGGAGCGGTGGGTCCACGAGGATGAGCAGCGCCGGGCCCTGGCCTGGGTGAAGAGCTGAGCCCGTGTAGCGGCGGAAGCAACGCCATGGGCCCGTGCCCGTGGCCTGGGAAGCAACACCTACCGGCTCTCCGACAGACTCTCCCTCTGGGACAAACGGGCAAAAGCCGCCGGTACGGTGATTGCAGAAATACCGGACCGGACGACGGTGTCCCCCAATCCAAGGATTCGACATGATCTCCAAGAACAAGTTCCTGGGTTCCCTGCTGCTCGCCATCAGCCTCACGGGCGGTCAGGCCCTCGCCTCCAGCATCGAGCCCGTGCCCGATCAGGAGCTCGAGGAGGTGCCCCTCACGGATTCCGAGGCGCAGCCGGTGACGGTGGACCTGGCGTTCCGGGACGCGGAGCCCTCGAAGGAGCAGTCCATGGAGGAGGAGTTCCTTCCGGATCTGCCCGTGCTGCTGGACGGCAAGCTGTACTCGGCCGAGGAGCTGGAGAAGGCGGGCATCCAGCTGCCGCACTACGTGCTCGACTCGAACGCCGCCGAGCAGAACATCCTCCTGGGCTTCCGCGACGCGGCGTCGCTGAAGGTGTACCTGGAGAGGACGGGGCAGATGCCCTCGAGCGAGCCGCAGGCCGCCGCCGCGCTGCCGTGCTGGTTCCGGCCGCCCGCCTACTTCTTCGATGGCACCTACTACACGGGCAGGTACTTCTCGGTGCGCCCGGGCTTCGGGTACGCCAACCTGGGCATCTGGGACAACCGCATCTCCTCCATCCGGGGCACCCGGTGCGGCCGCTGGACGCTGCTCACCGAGCTCCCCTACTTCCAGGGCCGCCGGCTGTGGCTCGGCGCCAGCTGGGCCGTCCCCAACCTGAGCAGCTACCGCATGTACCCGTACTTCTGGCCCTTCCGCCAGACGTGGAACAACCGCGCCTCGTCCGTGATGGTGTTCTGGTAGGCCGGACGCGGGAGAACCCCGGGCTCCAGGTGTGAGCCCGGGGAGTGTGGCTCACGGCTGCCGGGTGAAGACACAGCCCGGCACCTCGCCCTCCGGGAGCGGGCAGGACGCGGTGCCCCCATCGGGCGTGGAGTACGTCCTCGGATAGCCGGTGTACGCGGTGCGCAGCGTGTAGTTCGCCTGCCCGTAGTCCATGCGGTCCACGGCGCTCACGAACACGTGGATGGAGCCCCCCCGGAGGAAGCGCGGCTCGAGGCAGGCGCAGGCCTGGGGCCGCACCGTCACCCGCGTGACGCCGTCCCCGCGTTCGAGCGAATACAGCGGCTGGAGCTCACCGGCACCGCCCGCCGGCGAGTACCAGGCGCGCATCGGCGCCCCGCTGTAGGCGAGCGTCAGGGGGGCGCCAGCACTGCCCGTGGACACGGGGGTGCAGACGCCACTCGCGTCCAACCGGTCCCCATCACAGAAGGACAGGGCCAGCGAGAGGCCATGGGGCACGCCCCCATCGGGCAGGTCCGCCACCTCCCACTGCAGCTCCCAGGTGCGGTCCAGGGGCGTGGGGAGAGGGGGCAGGATGAAGGAGAAGCTGTCCACGTCGGTGGGCACGGCGTCGTAGTCCCGAGGGCCCCGCACGCCCTGCCCCTTCGAGGGCTCATGTCCGACGAGCCCGCCCAGGCCGTGGGAGAGGGAACCGCGCACCTCGTACTCGGCCCCCCTGGGCGGCGCGGGGAAGGCCGTGCCGGCATCATCGCTGGCCAGCATCTTCGGCTCGGGGGTCTCCGTCACTCCGCCCTTCTTCCGGGAGGTCTCGTCCGGGTCGTCCAGCCACTCCACCTCCAGGCGGTAATCCCTGTCATCCGCCCAATGGGAGCCCTCGTCCTGGACGAGGAAGAAGTAGCTCACCGAGGCGCCGTGTGGCGGCACGGGCAACACGCCCTCGAGGTTGCGCAGGTGGGGGAAGGCCTCGGACTCGTCGCGCGAGGAGTGCAGGCACAGCGGCGTGCCCTGGCCACACCAGCCATCCACCCGGGACGTCACCTCCGGGTCCGTCCCGTAACCGTTGCCCTTGGGGCACACGTCCGCCTTCGTGACGCAGTCATGGGCCGAGGAGCCCTGCACCTCCGAGAGGACGCGCACCAGCCGGTGCGGAGCCCCTGGCAGCGGAGGGAAGCGGCCTCCCGTGGACAGGGGCACCAGACGGTAGTGCAGCACGGTGTGCACGGTGCTCGAAGGCAACCGCACCGCGTACCAGTCCTTGTCCTGCACCGAGCCCAGGCGCCCCGTGAAGGATGCCGATGCCGGTGGAGCCTTTCCCTCGAAGCTCACGGGACGGGCCCGCGCCAGCTCGTCGTTGTCGGTGGGAGACTCCTGGACGTCCGCCTCGTCCAGCACCTTCACGTCCACCGTGTATTGCAGGCGGAGGTCTCCGGGAGGCGGCCCGCTGGAGGTGCCGCCGTTCCAGGCCCGCACCAGCACCTGCCACCGTCCCGCCACGGGGGCCCGGCGCGCCGTGGCCAGGTCCGCGGCCACCGTGGGGGAGTCCACGTGGGCCTCGTCCTCCACGGTGCCGTCCGGGCGCAGCAGTTGGTACGACAGGAGGGAGGCCGAAGGAGGAGCGAGGCCCGGCGCCGTCACCCGCGCGTAGACGATCTTCCCGGCCGGCACGTCGAAGGCGAAGCGGTCCACGTCTCCGTCGGTGGCCAGGAAGCCGGAGGCACTCCCCACGGCGGCGCCCTCCTGATTCGTCAGCGGCACGGACGTGGCCATGTCCGCGGTGTCATTGGGCTCGTGGGCGTCCGGGTTCTCCAGCACCTCCACCCTGAGCGAGTACGGGTTGCGCACGTCGTAGCCGGGCTGGCTGGGATTGGCGGGCGTGTCACTGAGTTGGAGGAGCAGCCTCGCGCCCGGCTCGGAGAAGGGCAGGAGGAACTCGACGGGATGGGGCTCGCCCTCGCCGTGCGCGTCCACCCGGCGCGGCGCCAGCTCGCCGCCGTCCTCGTGCAGCAGACGGACGGACAGGCTCACCGGAGTACTGGACACACCATAGCTGGCGGTGACGCGCAGCACCGAGCGGGGCCCCAGGTCCGAGGGCATCCGCACGCTGTAATAATCAGTGTCGTGCTCGAAGGAGAGATAGCGATCCTTCAGGGGCACACCGGGCGTGAGCTGGCATTCGCGCGAGCGCAACGCCTCTTCCTGGGTGTTGCAGAGGTCCGCGGGGCCTTGCGGGGGACAGGCGGTGAGGACGAGCAGCACGAGCGGCAGCAGTCGAGCGGGAGTGTGCATGCGGAGCGCGGGGGGCAGGTGTGAACGGAGCGCATGCTACGGCTTCGAACGTCACCTGGGGTGGCGGACCGCATCGAGCTGTCACAGCCGGGAGTGAACCCGGGAAGCGGGGGTTGAGTTATACATCGTGCTTGGAATTTGGAGCCGAGTTGCCAGGAATTGGCCCCGCCGAGGGCCCTGGTCCCGGGCACTGCCCTTACGCGCTCCCCTCCCCGGCCCCGCTCCTGCGCCCATTGGCACCACTCTTGTCGGGAGCCGTCCCCGGCCCTCTGCCGCCCCGGCGCCGGCGCCGCCGCTTCATCGGGGCGCGCCCGGACTGGCCTCCGAGCTCTCGCAGCACCCGCGCGCGAACACCGCTCTCCAGCTTCAACTCCTGCAGCAGCGCGTGCACCTGCTGGGTCCCGTTCGGGTGGCGCAACGCCTCGCCGAGCCGCTCGGCGATGTCGATCCGCAGCGCCACGGAACCGAGCACCTCATAGCCGAAGGCCCGCGCATTCCTGCCGCCCAGGTCCGCCGCCTCGAGCACCGGCTCGCGTGGAACGCCCTGGGGTGCCGGACTCCGCTGGTACAGCGCCGTCAGCAGGCAGCGCCGCTCGAGCGCATGCGGCGCGAGCGCCTCGGTGACGTAGAGGAAACGCTGCCCCTGGCGGACCCCCAGCGCCCTCAAGCGCTCGCGTGACTCCTCATCCAGCATCCGCCACTGCTCTCGCGCCGCCTCCTGGGACGTCACCCCCAGCCCCTCGGCCAGACAGTAGGCGAGGCCCCGCATCGCCGCGGAACGGCCCGAGCCGGTGAGGGCCTCGGCGGGAAAACCCCCCATCGCCTCGGTGACCAGGTCCCGGGACAAGGCCACCAGCCGGCGCTCGAGCAGCCGCCGCGCGCCTCCCGTCCAGACCTCCGGCTCCGCGAGCGCGATCTGCGGGGTGCGCCGGTCCTTCCCGGGCACCAGACGGGCCAGCGGCTGCCCCTCGAACGAGATGCTCCCCGACGCCTCCACCTCGAAGGCGTCATGCGTCGCGTCCACCACCCGCTGGACGAACTGCTCCTCCGTCATCGCCCCGCCGTCGGCACCCGGTACCTCGCCCAGCAGCTGCCCCAACTTCGCGAAGGGGCTGTCCGACTCGGAAGCGGGGCGTGCGGCGGCCCTCACGAACCGGCGTGCACTCCTGCGCGCCGCCCGCTGCACGAAGCGCTCCACCAGCCGCTCATGCAGGGCATCACCCAACGCGTCCTCGATGCGGCGGGTGCGCTCCTGCCAGTGCTCGGCGTCGTGCAGCCAGCTCGACCGATGGCTGATGTACGTCCAGATGCGGATGGCCGCCAACCGGTCCATCAGCGTGTGGATGTCTCCGGAGACATCGTCGAGCGGCGACACCTGCTTGGACAGCCAGGATTGCTCCAGCTTTCCGTCCCCGTCCGAGAGCTGGAGGAAGGTCTCTCGCAACAGCGCGACGTGCTGCCCGAAGAGCCCCTTGCGGAAATCCGGAATCTGGCAGACCTGCCACAGCAGCTCGACCGTGGCCCGGTCGGTGGCGATGTCTCGAATGGCGGGAACGTTCGAGAGTTCCTTGAGCGCATCGAAGTCGTCCGCGCGCTCCACGCGGATGAAGCCATGGTGGTTCGGAGCCCGCGACAGCGAATCCAGCAGGGACTCCGGGCTCGAGAAATCGAGCGAGGCATTGCGCCAGATGAGACGGCGCACGGCTGGAAACCGGTGGGACTCGATGGCGGAGATCACCCGCGGAGGCAGCTCGGACAGGGAGTTCAGGGTTCCGAACGTCCCGTCATTCAAGTGGCGTCCCGCGCGGCCGGCGATCTGCGCCAGCTCGTCCGGGAAGAGCTCCCGCTGCTCGGCGCCGTCGTACTTGGAGAGCGCCGCGAAGGCCACGTGGTGGAGGTCCAGGTTCAACCCCATGCCAATGGCATCCGTGGCCACGAGGTACTGGACCTCGCCAGACTGGTACATCGCCACCTGGGCGTTGCGCGTACGCGGGGAGAGCGCGCCCAGCACCACGGCCACCCCACCCCGCAGACGGCGCAGGGCCTCGGCGAGCTCATACACACGGTCCGCGGAGAACGCGACCACGGCCGAGCGCGGAGGCAGGCTCTTCAGCGAGCGCGTCCCGGCGTAGCGCAGTTGGGACAGGCGGGTGGCGCGCTTCACCGACGCATGGGGGATGAGCGCCTGGACCATGGGCCGCATCGTGTCCGCGCCGAGGAACCACGTCTCCCGGCGCCCCCGCGCATGCAGCAGCCGATCCGTGAAGACGTGCCCGCGTTCCCGGTGGGCGGCGAGCTGGATCTCATCCACGGCGAGGAAGTCCACCTGCCGATCGGTGGGCATCGCCTCGACGGTGCAGATCCAATAGTCCGGGCGGGGAGGCAGGCGCTTCTCCTCGCCGGTCATCAGGGCGACCCGTCCCTCGCCCACGCGAGCGGTCACCCGGTCGTAGACCTCCCGGGCGAGCAGGCGCAGCGGCAGACCCATCATGCCCGTGTCGTGCTCGAGCATGCGCTCGATGGCGCGGTGCGTCTTCCCCGTATTCGTGGGCCCCAGCTCCGCCACGACGACGGAAGACCGGCTGGAGGGGCTGGAGTTCATTGGCGAAGTCTAACCCCGAACAGGGTCCTCCGCCTGGGTCACATGAGGGCCGGGCCCCCCGGGGGTTCAGGGGGACAGGCGGCGCCGCAGCTCCCCGAGTGCCCGCTCGCCAGCGGCCGTGGCGGCCAGCAGGTCCGTGACGGCGTCACGGGGGAGCGTGAAGTGATGCAACAGCGCCCCGATTTCTCGCGCTCAGAGATAGGGCTGGGAGCTCACCGGATAGCCGTAGGTGCCCTGCAGGTAGCTCTGGACCCAGGGGCTGACCGGCCACCTCCAGGTGTAGCGGAAGAGGTCATGGAGGTTGACTCCGGCGGCCTCGCTGGCGGCGAGGACGAAGTTGTCCACGGCGTCCTGGGTGGTGGCCGCGTCCGTGGCGGCGCCCACCCTCCTCCACAGCCGGTTGATGAAGTCCGAGCCGTGGACGCGGTGCAGGCGCAGGACGAACGACGCGAAGAAGTCCGTACCGCCCAGGCCATGATTGTTGGGCGGAGCCTGCCCGGCCCTCAACGTGTTGCTCCACGTCAGGCCCGGGTTGAAGCGATAGGCGTCCACCAGCCCCTGCACGGCCAAACGGAACGTGTGGAAGGGGTACCCGTTGATGGGGGCGCCACTCGCGCTCACCCCCGCATGGTCCATGGCCAGGAAGCGCATCGCCACCGCATAACCCGTGGTGATGGAGCCCGTGTTGTCCGTCCCCACGTACTCAATCTTGCTCCCGTAGAACCAGAAGTTGCGCCCCAGCTCATAGAAGGGCGTCTGCTCGTACTGGTTGGAGTAGAAAGCCGCGTTGCAGATGGTGCTGAAGGTGGATTGCAGGAACTCGACTCCCGTGTGGCCAAAGAAGCCACAGGCGCTGCCGCCAGCGCCACACCCGGTGTACACGCCCGAGGGCATCGCGGCCAGGCTGTTCAAGCCCTGGTAGAGGAAGTGAGGGGTGGGGGCCCGGCCCGTCGCGTTCAGGTAGAAGTCGTAGCCGCCGTCGATCGCATCGATGATGTTCATCAAGGTGCTCGCCGGGCAAGTCGTCGTGTCCGGTGTCCTCAGCGCCACCGAGCGTCCCTTCCAGGCATACAGACTGTAGGAATTGCCAATGAAGCTCGTGTAGGGCGCCCGGAGCACGCAAAACCACGAGTAGGGATTGTTGAAGTCCAGGAAGGAGGCGGAGTCTCCGTCCACGTGCTGCTGCCGGCAGGCCGCGTCCAGGCTCATGTTGTAGTCAACACCATTCAGCCGGCACTTCCAGCCGTACGCGTTGAACTGCACCAGCACCTCGTAGGCACTGGAGCCATGGGTTTGCTGGCAGTAGGCATTGAGATTGATGCTAGGCAGCGCCATGGCGGACGCGCGCTCCGGCAACAACACAATGCATACCGCCACCATGAGCAGCACGGCCAGTGGGGCCCGGCGGCCATGCCCCGCGAACGGACGTCGACCCTGCATGGTTTCGCTTCTGCGACGCACGTGCGCCGGTGACCGCGCCGGGGTGGCCTTTGCGGTGAGTGTGTTTTTCTTCACTCATGGCAGATACGCTACTGTCCGGTCCAGGTCAATACGACTCCGTATTCCAGGAATTCCCAGTGGGCCGCCGGTCATCAGCACCCCCGCCGAGGCCTGGGTGAGCACGCGAGTCAGCGGGGTGGGGGCTCCTGCCCGAGCAAACGATGGAGGGCTTCGTTCAGCTGGGCCCAAAGAGGTCAGGACGGCTACGGCCACAGCTCCAGCCACTCGGCGTACAGCTGCGCGTCTCTTCCCACGCACTCATGCGGATCCGTCACGCACAGGCCGGTGGAGCTGATGACGAGCTTCCACTGTGCGTTCATCCGCTCCGGCGCCCAGTGGGCGATGGCGGCCTCCTCGCAGGCGTCCCGGTTCTCCTGCGTACCGGCCTGCCCGCGGGCGATGAGGCCCCGGTAGCGATCGGCGCCTGGAGCGGTGGCCAGCGGAGGCAGCGTCCAGCTCGCCCAGGCGCCGTTCGTGCCCATCGCGTCACAGGGCGAGGCCAGCGTCACCACCCGTCGCACGGCGTAGTCCCTGCCAATCACCCCCGCGTGGCCTCCGCCCTGGGATTGGCCCGAGACGATGATCTTCGCCGGGTCGAGGACACAGTCCGTGGTGCAGGCCGGCTGGGTGAAGTAGCTGCCCCAGTTGCCCGCCGGGTCCACCGTGTCGCGCAGGTACAGCAGCAGCGCCTTGAGCCGGGGCAGGATGGCATCCGCCTTGTCCATGGACGTCACCGCGCTGCCCGGCTGCACGCTCCCGGAGATGAGGGTGCGCCGCGTGGCCAGGAAGCAGGCATCACTGTCGGAGCAGAGGGAGCGGACGGAGGGCTGATTCTGGTACGACAGGCCAATCATCCGGTAGCCCTTGGAGACGGCGCTCGCGTACAGGGTGTGGTCCCTGTCCGCGTACGCGGTGCTCAGGATGTCCGCCGGCTGGCTGCCCGTGCCGGGCAGGTAGACGATGAGCTCCGCTCTGGACGGGCTGGTGGGGCGCACGACGACGTGCGGCGCGGGGGAGTTGCCCGAGCCGGCGGTCCCTGCCTCCGCCGGGGTGACGAACCCGCAGAGCGCACCGCTCGGCCCGGCGCAGCTGCTCACCTGCTGCATCACCCTGCCCCGCGGCTCCGGCGTGGGCACCTGCTCCGCACCGCACCCCAGGCTCAACCACAACCCCAGCATCCCCGGGGCCCACCCCGGACTCCACGTCTTCAGGCTCTTCATCTCGAGTACTCCTGTTGGCGCGCAATATGGGGGGATGCGCGAACCGGGTTCAACCCGGACCGGCGTGGAAGCGATGGATACGAAAGACCCGGCGCCGCGGAGGGCGCGCCGGGCCTCGGGAGGGCGCTATGCGGCCAGGCTCCGCTCAGAACGCGCAGGAGGTACCACCGCCCCACCACACCGTGTGCTTGTAGAAGTTATTGACGAAGAAGTTCGGATCCATCCACTGAATCTGGTAGCACTCCTGCCACTTGTTGTAGGGAGCCGTGGTGCCGTTGGGCACGCGCATGGTGGCACCCGGCTTGACGACATACGTGGCCTTGCCAACGTTCTGGTTCTCGTTGACATTGTGATACCATTGGGCCCTGGCCTGCGAAGTGTCACCCTGATCGTTGATCATCACGTCGCTGGTGGTGTAGCTCCAGGACATGCTGGCGTTGACAGAGGCACCATCGTAGCCGGCGCTGGTGCCAACCGAGACGCCCACCGAGGTACTCCCCTGCGTGGTGGTGGGGTCGCGGTCGCTGACGAAGTAGTTGAGACCGTTGTACCTGCCCCAGACCTTCTGCCACATGTCCGCGGTGCGCCAGTCATTGCCCCAGGCCTGCTTGCCGGGCACGGACTCATGCCGGAACTCGATGTTCCACCAGTCGTAGGTGGTGGAGCCGTCGTTGCTGAGCTTGTAGAACAAGGTGAAGATGTTCTGCTTGCCGTGCGGGTTCAGGTCATAGAACGTGGACCGCTGAAGGACCAGGGTCCAGCCGGCGGCGAGGGTGTTCACGTCCTGCGCGCCCGCCTCGTCCTCCTTCAGGCGCTCGGCGGCCCACTCATAGGCAAGCCTGGCAGCGGTGGCCATGTTCTTCTCGCCGATCTGGAAGACCTGCTGCACGCCCCGGCGGTCAATGAAGAGGCCGTAGGCACTCTCGGACTCCTCGACGCCATGGGAGTCAATCGAGCGCAACGGCTGGTCGAACTGGGCGTCGACCAGACCCCTGGCGATGGACGTATCCCCGAACACCACCACGGGGTTGCCGGCGCGAACCTCCTTGAACAGCGCCTCCCGGTCGACCACGCTGGTGCGCGCGTGCGCCATGACGATGTAGCGCTCACCCGACGCCCGGCTCTCCCGGATGGCGTCCAG
>NZ_DASUNC010000194.1:0-30632 GCF_036277355.1 Archangium sp. | reverse complement strand
CACGCAAGACTCGCTTCCGGCTGGCGGCCTCCTTTGCCGGGCGGGGTTTGAACCCGCAGGGTCCCTTCGTGAAGTTTCCGCTCCTACATCGCTTCCTCCTCACCCAGGCTTCGCCTGGCGCACTCCAACAGTTGGACAACTTTGGAATGACCGCGCCCGGGAGGTGAGCCTCCGGTCCATCGCCGAACCGTCCACCCCGCGTCAGTGGAACCCTGTTCCACTGGCGCTCCCCCCACGAGTGCCATTACGACCGGTGCCCCCTCACCTCGAAGGAGACGCACCTCATGGCCCAGATCACCCTGAAGGGAAACCCCATCCAGACCGCAGGCAACCTGCCCACCGTCGGCGCCCAGGCGCCGGACGCCACGCTCACTGGCGTGGACCTCGCCGACAAGAAGCTCTCGTCCATCCCGGGCAAGCGCGTGCTCAACATCTTCCCCAGCATCGACACCGGGGTGTGCGCGACGTCGGTGCGCACCTTCAACAAGCGCGCGACCGAGAAGCCCAACGTCACCGTCATCAACGTCTCCATGGACCTGCCCTTCGCGCTCAAGCGCTTCTGTGGCGCCGAGGGCATCGAGAAGGCGCTGACCTTCTCGGGCTTCCGCGGTGACTTCGGCAAGCAGTACGGCGTGACCATCAAGGATGGCGGCCTCGCGGGTCTCTACTCGCGCGCGGTCGTCGTGCTCGACGAGAACGGCAAGGTGCTCCACACCGAGCAGGTACCCGAGATCGGCCAGGAGCCGAACTACGACGCGGCCCTCGCGAAGCTGTAGTCCGCACCTGCCAGCAGCGGACTCATCGGTGGAGGAGGCGGCGGGTGCTGGTAGGCGGCTGGAGGAGTCCCATTCAGGACCCTTCACCGCCGGGCGATGCGCCCTTCACCATCGGCCGCCCGCCGCGGCACCACTCGCTCCACGAGCCGACGTAGAGCCTGGCGCCCGTGAGCCCCGCGTGCTCCAGGGCGAGCAGCGTGTGGCACGCCGTGACTCCCGAGCCACAATGCACGATCACGTCCGAGGGCTCGCGCTCGCCGAGCACCGCCCGGTACTTCCGGGGGCGGCAGGAAGCGCCCGTCCGGACCGAGGTTGCTCGCGAGGTCCTGCTCGAGATCGACATGGAGTGCGCCTTCGAGGTGCCTTTCCTCATACCGCGCGCGTGCGCCCGGGCCGCTCCGCGCGTCGATGAGGACGAGGTTCCGCCGCGACTCGGGCGCGACCAGCTCACGGGGATCGATCAACGGACTCGGCATGGAGTGCTCCTGGAAACTCGTCATATCTTGGATTGCCTCATCTCTTTTGAAAGTGAAAGGCTTTGGCTCAAACGGATCCACCATCAGCGGAGTCCGTGCGACTCCAACATTTCTCGGCCTCATTTGAAACGGTTACACTTCGCGTATGAGAATGCAAACCCAGTCCTTGCGTGCGATGTGGCTGGCGCCACTGCTCGCGTGCGTGTTGGCTGCTTGCGGTGGAGATCCGTCGGTCAACGCGGGCTCGGGCTCCGACGGAACGGCCGACTCCCCTCGAGACTCCGGAACGACATCGCCGACCACGGACGGAGGCACGGGCACGGGTACCGGCTCGGACGCTGGCACCGGTGATGCGGGGACCGTCGATTCCGGCACGTGCCCTGGCTCGGGCACCTGCTCGGGCGCGGACGCGGGCAGCGGCACCGACTCGGACGCGGGCACCGGTACCGACATGGATGCGGGCACGGGAACAGGGAGCGATGCTGGCACCGGCACCGACACCGACGCGGGGGTCGCGCCGCTGAGCGCGAACGCGGGTGGGGACAAGACCCTCTGCGCGGGCCAGTCCGCGTCCATCGGCCTGCCGGCGAGCGGCGGTCTGCCCCCGTACACGTATGCGTGGAGCGCGAGCCCCGCGTGCACGGGCTGCTTCGACAGTGCCACCGTGGCCTCGCCCATCGTGACGCCCACGGTCACCACCACCTTCACCCAGACGGTCACCGACGCCCTCTTGCAGACGGCCTCCGCGGGCACCGTGGTCACCGTGCTCCCGAGCCCGGGCATCGCCGGCTCGGACATGTCCATCGACCCTGGAGCCTCCACCGTCATCGGGCCCACGCCGGTCTCCGGTGGCTCCTACACCTGGTCCTGCAACCGCGCGGATTGCGCGCTCTCGTCCGCCAACGTGGCGCAGCCGGTGGCGGGCCCCACGCGCACGACGACCTATACGCTCGATGCCAGCAGCGGGCCGGGCTGCACCACGCGCAGCACCCTCACCGTCCAGGTCAACCTGAAGGCGGACACCGTGCCGCTGGACGGAGAGACGGCCTTCCCGCTGACCTCGGCGCTGCTCGTCCAGTTCGACCAGCCCATCAACCCGGCCACCCTCTCCTCCTCCACGGTGCGCGTCGAGGAGGCCCTCACCGGCACTCCGGTGACGGTGAACCTCTCCTACGACGCGGCCAAGCGGCAGCTCTGGGTGAAGCTCCCCACGGGCGCCAGCTACACCGCCCTCACGGACTACACCCTCACGCTCAAGGGCGGCGCGACGGGCATCGCCTCGGATGACGCCATCCAGCCCAACCTGTTCCCCGCGGATGTGCAGGTGGACTTCACCACGGACAACGCGCCGGACACCACGCCCCCGGCCATCACCTTCCGGAGCCCGGCGAGCGGGCTCACGGGCGTGGCCAGCAACGTCTCCGTCGTAGTGACCTTCAGCGAGGCGGTGAATCCCGCGACGGTGACGGGCACCCAGTTCACGCTCTCCAGCGCTGGCGGGCCGGTGACGGGCACCGTGCGCTACGACGCGGCCAGCTGGACGGCCACGTTCACCCCGTCGGCCGCGCTGGCCGCCAACACCGTCTACACGGCCTCTCTCTCGAACGTGCAGGACCTCTCCGGCCTCTCCATCGCCGCGACGAGCTGGACCTTCACCACCGGCACGGCGCCGGACACCGCGCCGCCCACGGTGACGGCGGTGAGCCCGGCGGCGGGAGCCTCGTCCGTGGCGTCCTCGGATCCCATCCTGGTGACGTTCAGCGAGAACGTGGACATCGCGACCCTCACGGGCCTGCGGCTGCTCCAGGTCTCCAATGGCACGGCCGTGGCGGGCGGCGTCACCTACAACGCCACCACCCGCGTGGCCACGTTCACGCCCTCGGTGCTGCTCGGCTCGCTGACCACCTACGAGGTGAACGTGAGCGGGGTGAAGGACCTGGCGGGCAATGCCATGACGGCGCCCTTCACCTCGCGCTTCACCACCCGGCGCACGCTCTTCGCGGACGACTTCGAGGGTGGTGCGGGCGCGTGGAGCCTGCCGGCGCCCACCACCGGTGTGGCCTGGAGCCTCACCACCGCCAACTTCCACAGCTCGAATCACAGCCTCACCGACAGCGCGGTGGGCAAATACCTGAGCAACGTCGTGAGCTACGCCGAGCTGGCGGCGCCGTTGAGCGTCTCGGGCCTCTCGTCGGTGTCGGTGCAGTTCTGGATGAAGGCGCGCACGGAGCGGAACAAGGACTTCGTCTCCGTGGAAGCCAGCGTCGACGGAGGCGCCTGGACGCCGCTCACGGCCAGGCGGTACACGGGCAACCTGTCGTGGGCGGTGCGCTCGCTGAACCTGCCGCTCTCGGGCAAGTCGACGCTGCGCATCCGCTTCCGCTTCGAGTCCAACGCCACCAAGAACTTCGACGGCGTGTACGTGGATGACATCATCATCCAGTCGCCCTGACGTCAGGGCGCTGGAGCATCCATGACCACACCCCCGCCGCAGCCGCAGAGCATCTGGCCCGAGCGCATCGCCATCGTCCGCAAGTACCACGACATGGAGTCCCGGCTCACGGCGCCCGTCAGTGAGCGGATGCTCGACCTCGCCGGGCTCCGGCCCGGCATGCGGGTGCTCGATGTGGCGTCGGGCATGGGCGAGCCTTCGCTCCGCGCCGCGCAGCGGGTGGGCCCCTCCGGCTTCGTGCTGGGAACGGACCTGGTCGACGGCATGCTCGAGGTCGCGCGGGAGCAGGCACGCGCCCTGGGCCTGTCCAACATCGAGTTCCGTGCCGGAGATGCGGAGACGCTCGAGCTGCCGGAGGAGTCCTTCGATGCGGCGACCGTGCGCTGGGCGTTGATGTACATGCCCCGGCCCGAGCGGGCGCTCGAGCGGATCTGGCGAGCGCTCCGGCCCTCCGGGCGCCTGGTGTGTACGACCTGGGGAGGACCCGAGCAGGTGGAGTACTCGTCACTGCCGCGCAGGACCATGGCCCGCTTCCGTCCCCTCCCCCCGGTCGAGCCCGACACCCCGAGTGTGTTCCGCTACGCCGACCCCGAGCGCTTCCGCACGGTATTGGAGGGCAGCGGGTTCGCGGTGGAGCACGTCGAGCCCATGCACATCCCCGTGATGGAGGCGGCGGATGGCGCGGGCGTGGTGCAATGGATCCGCTCATTCGGAGGCCCCGTGGCGAAGCTCGCCCAGGAGCTGACGCCGGAGGAACAACGAGCCTGGGAGGAGGAGGTCATCCGCGAGTGCGAGCGCTACCGGACAGGAGGGAAGGTCCAGCTCGGCGGAGTGACATGGCTCTTCGTGGCGAGGAAGTGACCCCGCGCCACCGAGCGGCTCAGGCCTTGACCTGCTTCGCCGCGCGCACGGTCTCCGGCATCATCGCCATCATCTCGCCGACCGCCCAGGTGGTGAGGAAGACGAGGACGAGGGGCAACCACACGGCGAGGATGCTCGAGAACATCGCGACATCGCGCTGCACGAGCCCGGCGACGATGACCAGGTCGAGCAGGGCCACGAGGGCCGTCCAGACAACGGCGGTCGGCAGGGGCTCGCGTGCGCCGCGGACGCGGAAGTAGTGCCAGCCGACGGCGCTGAAGATGAACGGGACGGCGAGGGTGTGGACGATCCGTGCGGCCGTGATGCCGATGAGCGGGGAAAGGACGGCCAGGATGACGGCGCCAACCGCCCATCCCAGGACGCCGTGAGCGAGCAGGCGCGGGAGGGCAGCCGCGCGGTGCGGGACGGGCGTACCAGGTGCGGCGTGGGGGAGCTCGATGGCGAGCCTGTCCGCCCAGGCCCGGATGTGCTCGGGGTTGCGCCAGTCACCGCTGTGCTCCTTGGCCATGGCACTGGCGGGGAATCCCTTGGCGTCACGCTCGAGCCGGCCGCCGAAGGTGATGTGGCCTCGCGCGCCCACCCGTTCGGCGAGCACGCCCACCTGCCGGGTGGCCGGAATGTCCTGATGCTCAGCGGAGTCGTCGAGCGGCCCGCTGGAGAAGAACCAGACGGGCACCTGGCGAAGCCGCGAGAGGTGACGTCCGACGAACCAGCGCACGTTGGAGGGCCAGCGGTTGGCGTAGAGCGCTCCGCCGACAATCACCGCGTCGAACGTGTCGAGTCGCGAGACCTTGCCCACGGAGGTGACCTCGACGTCGAAGCCGTGCCGTTCGAGCGCATCACCGAGAATCCGGGCAATCCCCTCGGTGCCGCCGTGTTTCGAGCCCCAGGTGACGAGTACACGCATGGCGACCTCCGTCCTTCACGGGACAAGGTGCACATCGAGCGCCAGCGCGTCCACGCGGCCGTGTCACATCCAGGGCCCTCGCACTCCAACCGGGTGCCGGAAGAGAACCCCCCGGCGCCAACCTGGAGTGAACGAAATGAAGAAGGAATGGATTGTCCGTGCCTGGAAGGACCCCGCGTTCCGCGCCAGCCTCTCCGCCGAGGAGCGGGCCTCCCTCCCCGAGTCTCCCTCGGGCCGGGCGTTGACCGAGCTCGACGAGAGCGAGTTGCTCGGCGTCACCGGCGGAAGGGCCGCCCTGGAGCCCTCCACCGGCTGTACCGATGGCGTGCCGACGTGCGGCATCGTCCTGTGCAGCAACCTCGAGGTGGCCTGAGCGTTTCCCCGGACCCCAGGTGACCCTCCATGCAAGTCATTGCTCCTGTCTTTCCCTGGCAGAAAGCCGCGTTCCTTCACGAGCGGGCCACCGCGAAGCACGAGGACCCCCCTCCGGGGAGTGAGCCGGACCTCCAGGAAGCCGAGCGCCGGGCGAGCGCCTGGCGTCAGCTCATGGCGGGAGACGAGGCGACGCTCGACGAGCGGCTGCGGAGCGTCGGGCTCGACCGGGAGGACTTCCTGCGGATCCTCGTCCGGTCGGGGCACCCCGGGGAGACCTCCGAGGACAGTGGCTCCTGGGTGTCCCTCATCGAGGAGGTCATCGAGCAGCGGCACGCCGGAGAGCCGCTGCCTCCCTCGCTCCAGCCTCCCTCCGGTCCGGGGCAGCCCGGGCTGGCGTTCTCCGGCTTCCTCCAACCCTTCATCCGGCTCGCCGCCGCGAGGCTGCGGACGGTCACCGCCGCGCTGCAGGCCCGTTTCGGGCTGGAGCTCCCGCTGCTGACTCCCGAGGCCGAGGCCTCGCTGCTCGAGAGCCTGGCTCGCCGGCTCCAATCCCTGTCCACCCGGACCCTCATCCTCGAGCTCAACGTGGCGCGGCTCATGGAGGAGCTCCCCGGCGACACGCCCCAGGAGCGCTTCCACCACTTCTCCACCATGCGGCTCCAGGATCCACGGGTGCTCGTCGCCCTGCTGGAGGAGTACCCGGTGCTCGCCCGCCTGCTCGCCACCAGCACCGAGCGGTGGCTCACCGTGAGCCTGGAGCTCCTCGAGCGCCTCGCCAGTGAGCGGGAGCAGCTCGGCCACACCTTCCTCCGCGGCCAGGACATCGGCTCCCTGGTGGGCCTCCAATCGGGCGTCTCGGACCTGCACCGCGAGGGGCGGAGCGTGGTCCTGCTGCGCTTCAGCTCCGGCCTGCGGCTCGTCTACAAGCCGAAGTCGCTCGCGGTGGACGTCCGTTTCCAGCAGCTCCTCCAGACCCTGAACACGTGGGGAGCACGCTACCCCCACCGCGTGCTCACCGTGCTGGACCGGGGCACCCATGGCTGGGTCGAATACGTGGAAGCGGCGGGCTGTGACTCGCGCGAGGCGCTCCAGCGCTTCTACTGGCGGCAGGGCAGCTCCCTGGCCCTGCTCCACCTGCTGGCGGCGGTGGACTTCCACCTGGAGAACCTCATCGCCGCGGGCGAGTACCCCGTGCTCGTGGACCTGGAGGCGCTCTTCCACCAGCGGCTCGTCCTGGAGGCGGGGGACTCGGCCATGCAGCGCGCCTGGGGCGAGCTGGATCGCTCCATCATCTCCGTGGGCATGTTGCCCATGCTCATCTTCGGCCGGGCGGGCCGCGCGGGCGTGGACATGAGCGGACTGGGCGGCGAGGCCGGACAGCTCTCGCCCCACCCCATGCCCATGGTGGAGGACGCCTACAGCGACACCATGCGCCTGGTGCGCCGCCAGGGCCGCACCTCGGGCTCCAGCAACCGTCCCCTGCTCCAGGGCCAGCCCGTGGATCCCGCCGGCTTCACCGAGGACATCGTCCAGGGCTTCGAGGAGACGCACCGGCTGCTGCGCCAGCACCGCGAGGCGCTCGGCACCCGCCTCCAGGCCTTCGCCGGCGTGGAGGTCCGCCACATCGTGCGCGCCACCCAGCGCTACGCCCTGCTGTTGCAGGAGAGCGTCCACCCCGACTTCCTGCGCGAGGGCCTGGAGCGCGACAAGGTGCTCGACAACCTCTGGGCCGAGGCCTCGCTGGTGCCCGCGCTGCGGCGGCTCGTGCCCTCGGAGCACGCGGACCTGCGGCTGGGGGACATTCCCCTCTTCACCACGCGCCCCGGCCAGCGCCACCTGTGGAGCAGCACCGGCGAGTGCATCCGCGACTACTTCGCGCGTGACAGCCTGTCCGAGGTGCGCGAGCGGCTCGCGCGGATGGACGAGAAGGACTGTGCCTCGCAGGTCTCCCTCATCCGCAAGTCGATGGTGTCGCTCGACAAGGGCCGGGGCACCGCGCGTCCCGCCGCGCGCACCACCCCGCCCCCTTCCCTTCCGCCCGCCTCGCGTGAGGAGTGCCTCGCCGCCGCAGTCTCCCTCGGAGAGCAGCTCGCGGCCAGGGCGATCCGGGGCAGGACGGATGTGTCCTGGATTGGCATGAGCCTGGAGGATCTGGGGCAGTGGCGCTGGAGCCTCTCGCCCCTGGGGACGGACCTGTATGAGGGCGTCGGCGGAGTCTCCCTCTTCCTCGCGTACCTCGCCCGGGAGACGGGACGCGCGGACTTCGAGCAGCTCGCCCGCGCGGGCCTGGAGACCATCCGCGACGCCTGGCGCAACCCCGACCCGAGCGACGCCGGCGTGGGCGCCTATGTCGGCCGGACCTCCTCCGCGTACGTGCTCGCCCACCTGTCCGCGCTCTGGAACCAGCCGGCGCTGCTGGACGAGGTGATCTCCGGACTCCCCGCGCTGGAGCCCCTCATCGACGCCGACACCCGGTTGGATCTCCTCAGCGGCTCCGCGGGCTGCACGCTCGTCCTGCTGGGGCTGCATGCCCGCACCAGGGACTCGCGGCTGCTGGACGCGGCGAGACGGTGCGGCGAGCGGCTCCTCGTCACCGCGCAGCCGTGCCCGGAAGGCGGCGTGGGCTGGAGGGGCCCCGCGGCGCAGCGGCCCCTGTCGGGCTTCTCCCACGGCGCGGCGGGCATCGCGTACGCGCTGCTGGCGCTGGCCTCCGCCACGGGCGACACGCGCTACCGGGACCTCGCGGATCAGGCGCTCGCCTACGAGCGCGCGCTCTTCGTGCCGGAGCGTGGCAACTGGAAGGATCTCCGCGAGCCCGAGGCGTCCACGGGAGAGGCCAACCCCGGCTTCATGGTGACGTGGTGCCATGGCGCGCCGGGCATCGCGCTCGGGAGGCTGTGCTCGCTGCGGTACCTGGACGGCCCGGAAGTCCGCGCGGAGCTCGAGACGGCGCTCGCCACCACCCTGCGCGAGGGCTTCGGCGGCGGCCACTGCCTCTGCCATGGGGACCTGGGCAACGTGGAATCACTGCTGCTCGCGAGCGAGGTGCTCGGCGACTCCCGGTGGAGCCACGCCGCGAGGGAGCGCGCGGCCCACATCCTCCACCAGGGGCGGACACGCGGCTGGCTGTGCGGACTGCCCCGGGGTACGGAGACTCCGGGACTCTTGATGGGACTGGCCGGTATCGGCTACGGCCTGCTGCGGCTGGCGGCACCGGAGCGCGTGCCCCCGGTGCTCACCCTGGCCATGCCCTGAGTCAGCGCCGCGAGGCCGCGAGCACGCGCAGGAAGGCCAGGCTCCGGCGCAGCCACCGCACCGGGGCCAGCACCGAGGCCCACAGCGTCCGCCGGTGGCGAGGCGCCCAGGGCCTGTCCAGCAGCGACTCCAGCGCCCGGCCCGTGCCCACCACCACCGCCGAGTGCAACGACGCGGCGGCGGACTGGCAGAACAGCTCCTGCTTCGGCGTCGCCATGGACACCAGCACCAGGTCCGGACGCGTCAGGGCCAGGCCATCCATCAGCCGCTCCACGCCCGGCCCCCGCCCGTCCTCGGGCACACCCGGGGCGGCCACGCCCACGGCGAGCAACCCGTACCTGTCCCTCAGCGCGCACGCGGTCCACTCGGCCAGCCCGGGCTGATCCGACACCACGAGCACCCGCCAGGCCCGCGCACGGGCCAGTCCGGCCAGCGCCGTCAACCACCGCGCCCCCGGCTCCGGCAACGACTCACCGAGCACCCGCGCCGCGCGCACCAGGGCCGTGCCACCCGCGAGCGACAGCTCCGCCGTGGCGAGTGCCTCGCGCAACGGTGCGTCCCGCTCGGCGCGGACGATCTGCTCCACATCGGGCGTGACGACCCGGCCACCCCGGCCGGTGGCCACGAACCGCTCGATGCACGCGAGCACCTCGTCGAGGCTCCCCATGTCCAGGGGAACCTGACCGATGCGCATGCGCGGGAAGGCCCGCCCGGGCTCCCGTTCCACCCTCCGCGGTACTGGAAGCGCGAGACTCCCTGGCGGCGTTTCCAGCCCGACAACCCCGTTCATCACCCTCCTCCTCCTGGCGCCCTCGATGGGCTGGGACAGTGGTGTCACGCACCACGATCTGCCAGGGGGGTCTGACGAATGAATGACCGGACACTGACGACAGAGTGACATCCGCCGTCAGATGCCTGGAGCGCTAGAGATCCGGCGGAGGCCGGACACCCAGGTGACACGCGCGCAACGCCAGCTGGGTCCGATTCTCCGCGCCCAGCTTCCGGTACAGCTGTGTCACGTGCGACTTGACCGTCCGCTCGGCGATCTGCAGGTGGGCGGCGATCTTCAGGTTGTCCGCGCCCCCCGCCACGTACTGGAGCACCTCGCGCTCGCGCTGCGTGAGGGTGAGCAGGACGCTCGCCGTGGACGAGGCCACCGGTGGATGCTCGAAGTCGTTGCGCAAGAGTTGCACGGGGAAGAGCTTCTCCCCGCGCACCAGCGCATTGACAGCGGTGCACACGGCGTTCGTCGTCAGGCTCTGCCGGAAGAGGTAGCCCGAGGCCCCCTCGTCGAAGCACTGCGAGATGAAGTCCTGGGCATGCGCCGAGGACAACACGAGCATCCGCACCTCCAGCCTGCGCTTGCGCGCCTCACGCAGGAGGTTCAGCCCTTCCGTGGCCGGACAGCCCAGGTGCGCGTCGCCTTCCGGCTCCACGTCCAGGATGGCCACCTGCGGCGGATCCGTCCCGATGCCGTCGAGGAGCGTCCTCACGTCCCGGGTCACCCACAGGACCTGAAGCCCTTCCCCTCTCAGCCCATCGGCCAGCCCCTGATAGACCGCCCACGGTCCTTCCAACAATCCAACCCGCACTTCCGCCTGATTCGTTGCCATGCGAGGGCCCCCCAGCCGTCATGGCGTACACATACATTCGAGACACACTGCACCCGGTCATGGAAACACTCGCGGCTCCTGATGTGGTTCGAGCACGTCCCTCCGCGAGGGTCTTCGTCCTACCGGTCAGCACCTTCCACCTGTTGAGACCTGTTTTCTCTCTCCTGAGTCGCACCTCCGACGTCCACTGGAAAGATTCGACCCATCACGACCACCGGTTCACCCACTGTGTGACCGGCGTTGCCCACGAATGTCCATCGGTATGGCATCCGTCCAGTCGCGATCCACGCCAATTTGCCGCTGACTGTGCACGGCCTCACCCATGGCCCCTGGAGGTGTCAGGTGGTGGGCTATTCCAGGGTCCACGGGCGGATGGTCTGGAGGACAGGGAGCGGCCTCCGGGTGCGCCTTGTCCGGCGGCGTCCCTGCTCTACCCTGAGTGTAGGGGCCGCGCTCCAGCGTGGGTACGGCCCGAGCACAAGGAGGGAATGTCATGGCGGATCTTCCAGTGCGTCGAGGCAGTGGCTCGTCGGTAGGCCGGTGGACACGGGGGTTGGATCCCTTCGAGCGGATGAAGGAATTGATGGGGTTCGATCCGTTCGAGCAGGTGGGCCGCATGGTGGGCGGCGGTGACACGTCGTTGGGCTTCATCCCGGCCTTCGAGGTGAAGGAGACGAAGGACGCCTACGTCTTCAAGGCGGACGTGCCCGGGGTGAAGGAGGGAGACCTGGACATCACGCTCACGGGGGACCGGCTCACCATCAGCGGCAAGCGGGAGACGGAGAAGCAGGAGGACACGGATCGCTTCTACACCTACGAGCGGAGCTACGGCTCGTTCACCCGCTCGTTCACGCTGCCCGAGGGAGTGGACGCCAACAACATCAACGCGGATCTGAAGGACGGCGTGCTCCACCTGCGGTTGCCCAAGCAGCCGGAGATGCAGCCCAAGCGCATCCAGGTGGGCACCACGGACGCCAACAAGCAGGGCAAGGTGAAGGCCTGAGCCCACGCGGAGAAGAAAGGAAGGGGCTGGAGTCACCTCCAGCCCCCTTCTTCATTCCAGGTCCCGGACGCGTCAGAGGGCGCGCTGCCACAGCTCGCGCAGGTCCATGGGCAGCTGGCCGATGACGTCCTCGATCTCCCCTTCGGAGACCTGATCCCTCACCGCGGTGAAGACGGCGCGGATCTTCCGCTCGGCCTCGAGGGTGTCCACGTCCAGGTCCTCCGACACCATCTGGAGGAAGCCGTCCCTGCCGAACTTACTGGCCGGCTTGCCCACGTGCCGCTCGCAGCGGAGGAGCAGATCCTGGAGCTTGCCGGGCAGCTGGGCTTCCAGGTGCGCGGCCTCCTCGCCGAAGAGCCGCTGCTCCAGCACGCAGAGCACCGACACCGCGGCGCGCTCCGCCTCCTCCTCGTTCATCGAGCCGATGACCATGAGGTTGCGCAAGAAGGCCTTGTAGGTCTGGTTGCGCCGGGTCTCGCTGCGTTGCTCGTGCCGGGCCCGCAGGTTGATGTTCGTCCCAGTCCGATCCGTGTCCGCCATGTCCGCCTCCCCGTGGCATTGAAGGGTTCCTTCTGACCTTGACCACGCCCGGGCATGGCGTGCAGCGGGGCCGGGGCAATGGGGTGCCCGCCCTGGTGCCTGCCCTGGCGGACCTCCAGGCGCGTTCCGGGTAATCTCCCGGCCGAATGGACTCCGCCCCCTCCCCGAGCCTCGACGTCGCCACACCCGAGCGCGTCTCGCTCTCGTTGCCCGTGGCCGGCATCGGCTACCGATGCCTCGCCTACCTGGCCGACCTCTTCATCCTCTTCGTCTTCTGGGTCATCGCCTATTTCACCTTCACGCTGCTGGTGAGTGACGTCATCGGCTTCTTCCAGGGGCTGTCCGGCCTGGCGCAGACGCTGCTGGTGGTGGGGGTGTTCGCCACGCAGTGGGTGTACTGGACGGTGGCCGAGGTGCTGATGAACGGGCAGACGCCGGGCAAGCGCCTCATGGGCATCCGGGTGGTGCGCGTGGACGGCTCGCCCGTGGGCGTGCTGGAGAGCGCGGTGCGCAACCTGGTGCGCGTGGTGGACTCGCTGCCCTTCGTCTACGCCGTGGGCGTGCTCAGCGTGCTGCTGACGCGCCAGCACCGGCGGCTGGGGGATCTGCTCGCCGGCACGCTGCTGGTGCGCGAGGAGCGGATCGATCTGGACAAGTACACGGCGTCCGCCCCGGGGCCCGGGGCGCTGCCCACCGCCACCCGCTCCGAGCGGCTCACCGCGGAGGACGTGGAGCTCATCCTCTCCTTCCTGACCCGGGCGCCGGAGCTGGAGCCCCAGGCCCGGATGCGCCTGGGGACGAAGCTGGTGGAGCGCTACGGAGGGCTCGACGAGGCCGGACGCGCCACCGTGCTGGCGTCGCCCCAGAGCACCGAGGCCTTCCTGCGGGCCCGCGTCCAGGCGGAGCGCTGACGTGGCCGCCCCCCTGCCCGCCTTCGTCACCCGCCGCCGCCCCGACTGGGACGCCCTCAAGGAGCTGCTCGACCGGCAGCGCGCGGGCACCCTGCGGCTGGGCGAGCTGCGGACGCTCGATGTCCTCTACCGCCGGGCGGCGGCGGACCTGGCGCACGCCCAGACCTTCTACGCGGGCACGGACGTGCACCGCTTCCTCAACCAGCTGTGCGGCCAGGCCTACGGCGCCATCTACCAGCCGCCACGCGAGCGCCTGGCCTCCACCCTGGCCTTCTTCCGCCACGACTTCCCGCGCACGCTGCGCGCCAACGGGGCCTTCGTGGCCACCAGCGCGGGCCTCTTCCTGCTGGGAATCCTCCTGGGCGCGGTGGTGGTGCTGCTGGAGCCGCGCGGCGCGGAGCTGCTCGTCCCCGAGAACCTGCGGGACTTCATCGCGCGCAAGGAGATGTGGACGGACGGCATCCTCACGGTGTCGCCGCCCAACGCGGTGGCCTCGGGCATCGCCACCAACAACCTCACGGTGACGATCGTCACCTTCGCCTCGGGCATCCTGCTGGGGCTGGGGACGGTGTTCGTGCTCATCAACAACGGCGTGCACCTGGGCTCGGTGGCCGCCCTGTGCGTGCACGAGGGCATGGGCGGCAAGCTGTTCGACTTCATCGCCGCCCACGGGCCGGTGGAGCTGTCCATCATCGTCATCGCCGGAGGCGCGGGGCTCATGGTGGGCCAGGCCCTCATCGACCCTGGCGAGCTGCCCCGGGGACAGGCGCTCGCGCTGCGGGGGCGCGAGGCCGTGAAGCTGGTGCTCGGCTGCGCGCCCTTCCTCGCCCTCATCGCCGTGGTGGAGGGCTTCGTGTCCCCCGGCGATCTCTTCCCCTCGTGGGTGAAGGCCACGCTGGGGCTCACGCTGGGGGGCTTCTTCTGGCTCTACCTGCTGCGCGCCGGCAGGGGCGAGGCCGGGGCGGGCGCGGCCTCCTGACGGAGGGAGGCCATCACGGGCCGTTCGCGCTCGTCCACCTCGAAGCGGAAGATGTCGGGCCGGGCGTAGTGGCCGCACGGATCGAAGTCGAGCCGCGCCCGGGTCAGCATGCCCAGATCGAGGTCCGCCGTCAGCACGCCCTCCTCGTTCCACAGGGGACCGGCGAGCACCTCGCCGAACGGGGAGATGATGACGCTGCCCCCGCGGGACAGGATGTGGGGCGCATCGGCGGGCAGGGGCTCCTCGCGGAGGACCTCCTCCGGGTACATGTCACGGGTGACGAATTGGTTGCACCCGAGCACGAAGCACCGGCCCTCGGAGCCGATGTGGCGCAGGGTGGCCTGCCACGTGTCGCGGTTGTCCGCGGTCGGGGCGAGGTAGAGGTCCACACCCTTGGAGTACATCGCCGTGCGGGCGAGCGGCATGTAGTTCTCCCAGCAGATGAGCCCGCCGAGCCGGCCGAAGGGCGTGTCCACCGTGGAGAGCGTGCTGCCATCGCCCTCGCCCCAGATGAGGCGCTCGGAGCCGGTGGGCTTGAGCTTGCGGTGCTTCGCGAGCAGCGCCCCATCGGGCCCGAAGTAGAGCAGCGTGCAGTAGAGCGTGCCGCGCGTCAGACGATCCCGCTCGATGACGCCGATGGCGAGGTAGACGCCGTGCTCGCGGGCGATGCCGCCGAGGAAGTCGATGGCGGGGCCGGGGATCTCCACGGACTGCTCGTTGTAGAGCTGCCAGAGGCGGCGGCCGGCCTCGGTGCGACTGCCCACGATGAAGCCGAAGCCGAGGCCTCGGGGATAGGCGGGGATGAAGGCCTCGGGGAAGAGGACGAGGCGCGCGCCGGTGCGGGCGGCACGGGCGGTCCACGAGGCGACGCGCTTGAGCGTGGCGTCTCGGTTGAAGAGCACGGGAGCGGCCTGGACGACGGCGACACGGACCTGCTGGGCTTGCGACATGCGGCGCACCATAGGCCAACGGAGGGCCTGTCAGGAACCCGCGTCATTTCGCGTCTGATGTCACATCACGAAGGGACGTAGCTCAAAGGTAGAGCACCTGCCTGATAAGCGGGAGACAGCAGTTCGAGTCTGCTCGTCCCTACTTCTGCCAGTTTCATGGACAGACACGCGTGTAGCTCAACAGCAGAGCACCGGTCCGACACGCCGGAGATCCGGGTGCGACTCCCGGTGACTCCACTCTCCTTCCCGGGTTCGACTCCCGGCCGGTCCAATTCCTCTCACGCGCGGCGCGCTACGCCCAGAAGGCCACCAGCGCGCCCGCGGCCGTGGCCACCACGTTGACGGTGTCATTGCCCAGCCAGGAGAAGCCTCGCAGGGGCCGCGCGGAGCGTCCGCACCGGTGCACCTTGCGCTCCGTCTCCCGCGCACAGGCGTCACACCAGCGCACGTCCTGCACCGTGGCGCCCAGCAGGCTGTCCACCAGCGAGCCCGCCACTCCCGCCAGCACCAGCCACGGAATGAGTGCCACCGGCGCCCCCGCGAGCACGGCCACTCCGCCCACGAACGCAGCGCCCGCGGTGGATGCCAGCAGCCCGGCTCCCGACACGGCGCCAGACGTTCCGGGCGGAACCTGCCGCAGCGTGGTGACCAGTCTCGGCGGCGAGCGCGAGAGCACACCCAGCTCCGTGGCCCACGTGTCCGCGTTGGCGGCCACCAGGGCCCCCAACATGGCCAGCGAGTAGCGCGCGTCTCCGGTGACGCCCAGCAGCACCGCCGCCACCGCCGCCACGCCTCCGTTGGCCAGCGCCTGTCCCAGGTCTCTCGTCCCCGTCTTCGCGTATTCCTCCTCCACGCCGGCCTTCCGGGCACGGAACGTCTTGGAGAGCGCGCTCGAGGAGATGAAGAAGCCGAGCAGTGCCGCGGCCCCCACCGCCCCCGCCAATCCGAAGACAGGCGTGCCCACGAGGATGGCCCCCAGCACACCACTCGGGCTCAGCGAGCCCCGGCGCCAGGACAGCACGCCGATGACCAGGGCAATGCCCGCTCCCACGCCCAGCCCCCAGGCATGCGCGGATGGCACCAGGTACAGGACAGCCCCCGCGGACAGCGGCACCCAGAGGTTGTCGCGCCCCTTCGTGCCGAGCGCCTCGGCGCACGTGGCCACCACGGCGCACAGCAGGGCCAATTGCACTCGAGGCATGTCCGGTGCGACGCCCGGCATCCACGTCAGCACGGCCAGTACGGCCACGAAGGTACTCGCGCACATGGCCAGCGAGCCCTCCAGGCTCTTGTGCTCTCCATGGAAGGTCTCGTAGCGGTGGCGCCCGAAACGTCGGCCCACCAGCGAGGCCATGGCGTCTCCCACCACCATGGCCAGCACGCCACCCGCCGCCACCGCCGGCCTGTCCCACGCCAGCCACACCAGCACCGAGTAGCTCAGCGCGAACCAGACCGTGCCCAGGTTGTCGGGCTCGGCCTCCACCGACTTCAGCAGCCGCTTGCGATGGATGTACCAATTCGCCACCGCCGCCGTGGCCGACGGCACCACCGCCAGCTCCCGGCTCTCGAAGAGCCCCAGCGTCCCGAAGATCCAGAAGCCCACGCCCACGTGGATGATCTTCCGCGCGAGCTCACGCGACAGGCCCAGCCGCAGGGCCAACTCCCCCGCGGCGACACAAACTCCGACATATCCGTAGGACCAGAAAAGCGCCTGGATGTCCTGACTCATGGGCGCCGATTGTAGTCAGTCCTCTCGCCGTCCCAAGGGCAGGAATAAACCCCCGGAAGTTTGCCCGCCAACCGCAAGCATGAACTTCCGGGTTCCGGCGGAATCGGGTGGGGGGGATTCACAACAAAACATCATCCGGGCCATCATCTGCCCTCGGCTCAACACTCCTCCCTCATCTCCATCCAACACGAGCGCCCCCCGCGCCACGAGGCGTGTGCCTTCGAAGTCTCGCGGTCCTGAAGTCTTGCAGCAGAGGTACGGCTCCATCCCCCCCACGGGTGACCATGTCTCAGAAGAAGAAGTGGATGTTCCTCAGTGTGACGACCGTCGCAGGGCTCGCCGCCTGCGCGCCCCAGGTCGTCACGGCCTACAACAACTGGAAGCAGGAGCGCCGCAACGCGCTCATCGCCAAGACCGAGCAGGCGCTCGCACAGGGGTTGGACTACATCCCCTGGATGGACAGCCTGCGCTCCGAGGACGAGGACGAGGAGCACGAGGGCCTCGTCGCGAACGAGGAGGAGAACGAGGAGGCGGAGAAGGATGACGCCGCGCTGCGCCGGCTCGCCCTCCAGGCCGAGATCGGCCCGCGCAGCCCCGAGTACCAGCAGGAGCTGCTGAAGATCGCCGCCGCGGAAGCGCGCAAGTGGAACGGCACGGGCGCCACCTCGCCCATGCGCCTCGATGGGGACGCCAGCGCCCTCTCGCCGACGCCCGCGGGCGACGTGTCCTGGGTGAACCTCGGCCCGGCCACGGCGCGCTCCTCGTACAACGGCACCTACTACAAGTCGATCGACTCCGGCCGTCTCACCAAGATCCGCGTCAAGCCGGGCGATGCCAAGACGGTCTACATCGCCACGGCCGGCGGCGGCGTGTGGAAGGCCACCGACTTCGGCCAGTACCCCACGTGGAAGCCCATCACCGATCAGCTCGGCACGCTCGCCGTGGGCGCGATGGAGCTCGACCCGACGGACGGCAAGACCGTCTGGCTCGGCCTGGGTGACGCGTTCGATCAGCAGGGCGGCGGGCTGGTGAAGTCCACCGACGAGGGGAAGACCTGGGGCGATCCCATCCTCCTCTCCGCCACGCACCCGGTGGACGGTCAGCCGACCGTCACCAGCAACGTGCGCGACATCCGCATCGATCCGGCCGACGCCAACAACCTCCTCGTCGCCACCAACGACGGCTTCTACCGCTCGACGGACGGCGGCGCGACGTTCGGCTTCATCGACCTGCCCAACACCGCGGCCACGGGTCCGGTGCGCGAGGCCACCTGGGATCTGGTGTACCTGGGCCAGGGCACGGACGGCCAGTCGCAGTGGCTGGTGAGTGGTGCGTATGCCTGCCCCGGCGGCCAGCCTCCCCACCCCGCCTCCGGTACGCAGAACCGGCTGCTGAGCGTCGCCGCCTGCGCCTCCAACCCCGCCGTGGGCAACTACGGTGACATCTGGAAGAGCACCGACTCGGGCGCCACCTGGGTGTCGGCCCGCGCTGGCGGCACCCTGCCGGCCACCGTCACGGGCTCGACCGCCACCGACATCAGTCACATCAACCTGGCCGGCAGCGGCACGGCGGATCCCACGGCCACCGTCGTCTACGCCATCGGCGGCTCGCTCAGTGACGCCGCCTCGGCGACGAACGCGGTGCTCAAGAGCGTGGATGGCGGCAACACCTGGACGGTGGTGGCCACCAAGGCCACGCCCGTCACCAACCCCACGCCCAGCCAGTGCACGGACGTCAACGCGGGCCATGACCAGAGCTGGTACAACCTGGCCATCGCCGTGGATCCGGCGGATCCCAACCGGGTGCTGATCGGCGGCAACCTCTGCGGCATCCGCTCCTCCGACGGCGGCGCCACCTGGCAGAACATGGCCCACTGGCTGCCCCAGGGCGGTGGCGGCTACACCGCCGAGGGCTTCCTGCCGTACGTGCACGCGGACTGGCACACCGCCACCGTGGTGCGCGTGGGCGCCATCTACATGGCGCTCGTGGGCACCGACGGCGGCCTCTCCGTCTCGCGCGACGTCTTCGACGCCCCCACGGGCGCGCAGGTCACCTGGCAGCACCCCAACATCGGTCTCGTCACCCATCTGCCCTACTCGGTGGGCAGCGGCGATCCCGTCTACGGCAACGCCAACGTCGTCTTCGCCGGCCTGCAGGACAACGGCACGCGCTTCCGCCTCATCGAGGACGAGGCCTTCATCTTCGATTACGACCTGCAGAACTGGGATCAGATCCTCGGCGGTGACGGCATCGGCACGGCGGTGTCCCGCGACTCGCGCGGCCAGAACCCCGTCTATTGGACGTCCGTCCAGGGCCGGTGGCAGTACTGCCAGCCGCGCCTGCGTGACTGCAGCCGGGCCACCCGCATCGAGAACGGCGTGGAGCTCGCCAACCAGGCGCGCGCCAACTTCACGCTGCCCACGGGTGACAGCTACCCGTTCATGATCCGCTACAGCCCCACCTTCGACGCGCAGGGCTCGGTGGTCGCCAACTCCTCCCTCAACATCTGGCGGCTCACCGTGGATCCGGTGTCCGACCGCCCGTCGGCCGTGCGGCTGACGCCCTCGGGCATCAGCGTGGCCGGCGCCACCCGTGGCACCCGTGGCCTCGGTGTCACCGCCTCGCCCCACACGTACACCGTGGACGGCGTGCCGGCGCGCATCTATGGCCTGCCCCTGAGCAGCGGCGCCTCGGCGCTGCTGGTGGACAAGGGCAGCTCCGTCTCGCTGCGCGGCGGCGCCACCATCCTCCAGGTGCCCAATGGCTCGGGCGGGTTCGACCAGCTGGGCTTCATCCAGTCGGTGGCCATCCCGCGCCAGCCGGAGAGCCTGGGCGGCACGGACAGCACCAAGACGTGGCTGGTGTCCTCCGTGGGGAGCGCCAACCTCGCCGGGGGCGCCATCCCCGACTCGGTGGGCCACCTGTTCAAGACCACGGACCAGGGCGCCACCTGGGTGCCCTTCCACGGCAACGGCACCGGCTTCGATCTGCCGAACGTGCCGGTGTGGGTGGTGCGGTTCGATCCGGCCACGGACTCCATCATCTACGCGGGCACCGAGCTGGGGCTCTACCGCTCCACCGATGGCGGCGCCACCTGGGCCCGCTACGGCAAGAACCTGCCCATGGTGCGCACCTATGATCTGACCATCGCCTCCAACGGCAGCCTGCTGCGCGTGGCCACCTACGGCCGCGGCATCTGGGAGGTCCACCCGAAGAGCGAGGCGAACGCCACCCCGGGCAACGGCGACTGGGACGGCAACGGCGTCGTCGACTACTTCGACCTGGCCGCCATGGCCGGCCGCCTCGGCACCACCCCGGCCACCCCCACCCACCTGCGCTACGACAACACGCTGGACCTCACCAGCAGCCCCACCACCATCGAAGAAGCCGATCTGAGCGCGCTCCTCGGCAAGTTCGGGAGCACGCCATGACTCGAGTCCACACCCCTTCCATGACGACCGCGTTCCGTCCCATGACCCGGAACCTCCTCCTGCTGTGCACCGTCCTGCTGGCCGCCTGCGGCCAGGCGCCCACCGTCTCCATCTTCACGGTGGCGCCGGGCACCATCGCCAAGGGCGCCTCCGCCAAGATCGTCTTCGCCGCCGAGGGCGAGGACAAACTCACCCTCGAGCCCGGTGCCGGTGACGTCACCGGCAAGAGCGAGGTGGAGGTGTCGCCCGCGGAGACGACCACCTACACCCTGACGGCGAGCAACCGCTCGGGCAGCACCCTCCAGACGCTCACCGTCACGGTGGGCCCCACGCCGGCCTCGGGCTTCAAGCTCAACGCGGCGGAGACCTTCACCGCGGGCACGCCTACCCAGGTCATCGTCACGGTGGTGGACCCGTCCGGCGCCACGGTGCCCTCGTACACGGGCACGGTGCACCTGGTGAGCAACGACGGAGCGGCGGAACTCCCGGCCGACTTCACCTTCACCGCCGCGGACAAGGGCGTGAAGTCGGTGCCAGTGACGTTCCGCACGGCGGGCTCGCGCCAGCTCATCGCCAGCGGCACCGTGGGCGGTGGCATGGCGGGCTCCTTCAGCACCACCAGCTCGCCCTTCACCGTCAACGCCGGTCCGGCCGCGCGGATGAACCTGTCCGGCCTGGCCCCGGAGACCGAGTCGGGCGCCGAGGTGTCCTTCCAGGTGTCCTTCGTGGACGCCTTCGGCAACCTCTCGCGCGACTACGCCACCCAGCTCCACGTCCAGCACAGCGACGAGAGCGCGCCGGCCGTCCCGGACGTGACGGTGGACACGCACGATGGCACCGCCACCCTCCGCCTCACCCTCTTCAAGGCGGGCGTGCAGACCATCACCGTGCAGGACACCCGCAACGACACCGTGAAGGTCTCCAGTGAGATCCGCGTGCGTCCGAGCAGGGCCGTGGCGTACGAGCTCTCCGGCATGCCCGCCGCGGCGCGCGTGGGCGAGCCGCTCGCGCTCACCGTCACCGCGCTCGATGCCAAGGGCAACCGCGCCACCACGTACGCGGGCAAGGCGCACATCACCTCGTCGGACACGGCCATGGAGCCGCCGGCCGACGTGTCCTTCTCGCAGGGCGTGGCGCTCGTCTCGGTGGCGTTCCGCACCCAGGGCGACCAGACGGTGACGGCGACGGAGGTGGGTGGCACCCTGACGGCCACCTCGGGCAGCGCGAAGGTGACGTCCACCCAGGTGGCCGCTCGCATCGTCCTGTCCGGCACCGGCCCCACCACCGCGGGCGCCGCCTCCTCCTTCACCGTCACGGTGACGGACACGTACGGCAACCCCCTCACGGGCTACCGCGGCACCGTGAACTTCAGCTCGACGGACGCCCGCGCGGCGCTCCCCTCCCGCTACACGTTCACCGACACGGATGGCGGCACCCGGACCTTCTTCGCCTCGCTGCAGACCTCGGGCCTGCAGCGCATCACCGTGGTGGACAGCGCCCGGGCCGAGCTGACGGCCTCCGGTGCGTTCGCCGTCTCCGCGGCGGCCGCCACGGCGTGTGACATCTCCGACGTGCCGGCCACGGCCATCGCGGGCAGCCTGCTCCCGGTGCGCGTGACGGCGCGCGACACGTTCGGCAACATCGCCACCCCCTACACCGGCACGATGACCGTCACCGCGACGGACGCCCACCCGCAGGCGGCCCTGCCGGCTCCGGCGGCCTACTCGCCGGGCGGGGACCAGGGCTCGCGCGTCTTCGCCTCCCGGCTGGTGAGCGCTGGCGGCCAGACGATCACCGCCACGGATTCGGCGGGCGGCTGGTCGTGCACGGCGTCCATCACCATCAACCCGGCCGCGCCCACCCTCCACGTGGCGCTGCCCACCGACACCAACGCCGGCTACCCGGTGGACGCGGTGGTGAGCGTGAAGGACACCTACGGCAACCCCATCTCCTACGCGGGCAGCCTCACCTTCACCAGCACCGACGCGGCCGCCATCCTGCCGGGCCCGCTCACCCTCTCCGGCTCCGAGAGCGGCACCTCCGTGGTGACCGCCACCTTCAACACCCTGGGCGCGCAGCAGCTCAAGGCCTCCCTGGTGGGCGCCTCCCCGCTCTCCGGCGCGGGCACCACCGCCGTGCACGGCCTCGTCTACACGGACCCCACTCCCGGCATGGGCAAGGTGCGCTTCGTGGTGAACGCGGCGGCCTCCTCGGCCAAGGTGGTGCAGTTGGATCTGGTGGCCAACGCCGGCCTGGTCATCACCGGCTCCTCCACGGCCACCGCGCGCGGCGGCGTCTACTCGGCCGGCATGAACCTGCCGCTGGACACCACCCGCGTGGAGCCCGACTCCTCCCTGCTGGTGGAGGGCAACGTGTTCAACCTGGGCTCGGCCCCCAAGGCGGTGGCCGCGACGCTGCCCACCACGGGCCCCACGGCCGGCGTCCTCTACACGGGCGTCAGCCAGAAGTACGACGGCGCGGGCAAGTTCACGGGCGACGTGGCCCTGCTGCCCGGCCGCGTCTTCTACTCGGTGCGCCTGAAGCTGCCGGCCACCGCTCCCGTGGGCACCGTCTTCAACGGCACCAGCCTGGACACCCGCTTCCGCGCCGCCGCCCGCAACCGCGCCGGTGACGAGGTCTTCTCCAACGCTGACTTCGCCATCGGCAAGCTCGAGATCCGCTAGTCCCGGGCCCGCTTTTCACTCGCAGCCCTCTCCTGCCACACGGCGGGAGGGGGCTTCGTCATTTCTTGGAATCCAAGAGACATACAGGAAATCGCTTACAGAGTGATTCGCTCGAATCTCTCAGCTGTAGTCCTTTGTCTGTCTATCCTCCGTTATGCTACCCTGCCGCAGATAAGCGCAGAGCCACCCCCGTGGGTTCCGCGCCTACCCCCGAATGTCGACCGGCGTCCCCCCGCCGGCCCCCTCCTGGAGGACAGACACGGATGAAAGCGCTTCGCATTCGCCCCCTGGCCGTCCTGTGCCTCATGACGTTGCCCTTCGCCGCGGGCGCGACGGATGTCCGCTTCGAGCAGGGCTCGCTCATCATTCCGATGCAGCGGGCCTATCAAACCCAGTGCGGAGCGGTGTCCGCCTACGGACTCATCTACCGGTTCCTGCAGAAGGGGGTGACGGTCTACTGGGCGGTGCAGCCCACGAAGACGAGCCACCACCGGTGCAAGAACAGCGTGGACACGGCGGTCTACATCGACGGCTGTGACATGGAGGTGGCCAAGGAGAGCGGCTGGCCGGTGTCGCTGCTGAACAACGCCTCGGGCGCGTTCATCACCGAGTTCGACACCTTCGACACCCGTGGCAACCCGAACGGCACGGGCGAGGCGGCCTTCCGGGTGAAGGGCACGGTGAAGCGGCTGCGCTACATGGGCGGGCCCTTCATCATCGAGGCCTCCGAGGCGGCGCGGGCCATCAAGCTGCTGAAGGAGGACGAGGACTTCGAGAAGTTCCGGGGACCGGAAGGCGCCGTCAACTGCGACCCGGGCACGGCGTTCAACGTCCGGGTGCACAAGGCCAACAACGCCTTCGTGGCGCCCATCGCGCGCATCATGAACGAGGTGCCCCCGCCCATCGCGCTCGTCGAGGGACGTAACACCACCAGCGCCGGGTCGGTGGGCATCCTGCGCCAGTACCTCTTCAACGCCGGTCTGAACTTCCCGGGCGCCGAGGGCACCTTCGACAACCACGGGAAGATCTTCGACGTCCTCAACCAGGACACGGATCTGGTCTCCAACGACACCCATCCCCGGGGCAAGCTCAACTACGCGCCGAACCCGGGCACGCCCAACAAGACGTACTACAAGGTGCTGTGGGCGCCGCACTGGGAAGGCACCCAGGGGGAGAACCTCAAGTCCGCGCTGAGCAACATCGCCCACTTCGTGGACATCGGGAACAGCATCTTCAACGAGTGCGCCTCGATCGAGACGTACGAGGACAGCTACAAGCCGGACGACAGCACGCGGGAGCTGTATACCGGCAATGAGCCCACCCAGTTCATGTCCAAGACGGCATTGGACCCCACGCCGGCCGCCCCGGGGCCCGGCCTGCGGACCCTGACCACCGAGCAACTGGTGGGCAAGTATGGCTTCGCGCCGAACGGACAGGACTGCTCGGATCCCGGTGCCAGCGGTGACTGCTACATCTTCAACAACCACGGGGATCTCTTCAGCCAGAAGGGTGACTACCCCTTCTCCATGACGTTCGGCCGCGTCGAGGGCTTCAAGCCGCGCAGGAACAAGGACTACGGCGCCGGCACCCTGCGGATGATCACCACGAAGTCCTCCGCCACCAGCGGCAAGGATGGCTGGGACATCTACATCTCCCGCCCGAAGGACAACAACCGCCAGAAGGGCAACGTGCTCTACCTGGCCGGCCACAGCTTCGCGTCGTCGGCCGCGGGCAACCGCATCGTGCTCAACACGCTGCTCAACCTCGCCTACAAGCCCAGCTCGCTGGAGACCAGCCGCGCCGAGCCCGTGGCGGACCTGACCTACAAGGCGGATGGGACGCTGGACAAGGTGCGCGTGCTGTCGGGCACCTTCCTGGACACCCCGCCCCCGGCCCACTTCCCCGAGCGCATCAACTTCCAGATGGGCGCCAAGGCCGCGGACTGGATCTTCCCCTATGTCGAGGGCCGCTTCCGCTCCATCCTGGCCAGCGACATCGGCGCGGCTCGCCAGAGCTTCGCCGCCGACGCCGAGTGGGAGGCCTCCGCGCGCATGCCCAAGCCGGGCGAGCGCAAGATGTTCACCGTGCTGGGAACGAACCAGGACGGGCTCGAGAAGGTGGACTTCCAGCTGAGCGAGCTCAGGCCGGGCTGCCAGGATGATCCGAAGACGGGGAAGCTGCGCAACGTGTGCGATCTCCAGGAGGCCATCGCGCTGGACCGCAACGCCGCGGGCCTGAGCGTGTTGGATCCGGATGGGGACGGCATCGTGGACACGGTGCTGGCGGCGCTGCTCAACGACTACACCCACACCAGCCAGCACTTCGTGCAGCGGGTGCGCGGCTTCTGCGTGGCGCACGACATCACGGACAGCACCCCGTACGACGACATGACGCCCACCGAGTCCAAGTGTGACAACCGCCAGTTCGGCGAGGTCCGCTCGACGCTCGGCGGCCTGGACCACGCGAGCGCGGCGGTGGTGGGCCGCAGCGACTACATCGAAATCCAGCGCCCGGACATGGCCTACATCGGCGGGCTGGATGGCCAGCTGCACGCCATCTACCTGCGCGGCTCCATCCCCGGCCAGACGGCGCCCGCCGCGGGCACCGAGCTGTGGTCCTTCATCCCCAAGGGCCAGCTGCCGCGCCTGCGCACCAACGACGCCCGGGTGGACATCTCGCCCGTGGTCTCCGACGTGTACGTGGACTACGAGGACTCCAACCGCAACGGCGTGCTGGATCCGGACGAGCGCAACACCGGCATCTACCGCTGGCGCACGGTGCTCGTCTCCGGCTCGGGCCGTCTGGGCGGAGAGATGTTCGCGCTGGACGTGACGGATCCCCGCAACCCCACCGTGCTGTGGGATGTGACGGCGGACCAGGACCACACCGATGATCCGGACGACGCGAAGAACACGGCCTTCCGGTGGTCGGACCGTCAGGGCGACCCCGCTCCCGACTACGCCGACCTGGCGGCCGCGCGCACGTCGGGCCCCTACAACTACCAGGACTTCGGCGACGCGCTGGCGATGAACCTGGTGCCGGTGCGCCGGGGCAACGTGCCCACCTTCCAGCTGATCGTGGCCACCAACGGCGCGACGACGGGGGCGCAGCAGCTGCAGGTGTTCGCCCTGGACTCGGGCACGGGCGAGAAGCTCTGGCAGTGGGAGCGGCCCTACGGCGCCGGCACGTCCAACTCCGTGCCGGGCGGCACCTCCACGCTGGACGTGGACAACGACGGCTCCATGGATCGCGTGTACGTGGGAGACATGGAGGGCCGGCTCTGGGAGCTGGACATCCACACCGGCGCCAACATGAATGCCTTCAGCCACGCGTCCTCGGGCACCGGCAGCTACCCGCTGTTCTCCACCGACAATCCCCAGCACCCCATCAGCACGGTGCCCGCCATCATGCGGCTGCCGTATGAGCTGGGCACCGACAGCCTCTTCTCGCGCATGCCGGTGGGCCAGGCGGCGGCGGGCAAGCTGGCGCTCGTCTTCGGCACGGCGGGCCCGGACTGGGTGCTCACGACGAACCCCAACATCAAGGGCCGGGTGTACGTGGTGGCCTCCAGCCCGGAGGACACGCGCATCCGCCACCAGCTCACCTACGACAAGGTGAACCCCGTCCCGTCCACGCAGGCGTCCACGATGACCCGCTGGGGCAACGCGAAGCAGGGGTCGGCCGTCTTCTTCGAGCTCGAGGAGAAGGAGCGGGCCGTGGGCTCGCCGAAGCTGGTGGGCAGCCAGATCGTGCTCACCACGGCCTACGGCACCACGGAGAACAACCCCTTCAAGTCGGACATGCAGGGCCGCACGCTCGTGCGCGACCTGAGCAAGGCGGATCCGGTGAAGTACGACGGCCAGAGCGGCAAGACGGCGGCGGGCAGTCTGGTGCTGCCCGACGGCACCATCATCACCCAGAGCATGGTGGGCCTGCAGAGCACCGGGGACAAGAAGCCCCTGGGCAACGTGCCGGGCTCGGGCCTGGGCGGGAAGCGGACCCCGGCGCGGATCGGCTCCTGGCTGGACCTGGGCCGTGCACTCGCGGAGTAGGTGGAGCATGCGCGGGCAGAGACACCCTCGAGGGATGACGCTGGTCGAGGTGATGATCGGCATGGCGCTGGTGGCGGTGGCGATGTTGGCGCTCGTATCGGCCAACACCCTCGCCGCCCGCGCCTCCAGCCGCTCCTACCGTCACCACATGGCCATGCGGTTGGCGCAGCAGCGGGTGGACGCGCTGGTGCTCGGTGACTTCAAGCCGAAGCTGCGCACGGACGCCAACGGCGCCAGCTTCGTCCACGATGGGACGCCGCTGGACTGCCAGGAGGCGTTCGGCTCCGCGCTCCCCGCGAAGCTCGCGGAGCTGTGCAACGGGACCCAACCGGAGCTGGTGGGCTGGGTGGACATCTACGGCCGTCCGTGCAGGAACACCGGGCAGCCGGAGGAAGGCTTCCACCCCACCTGCCAGTACCGGCGCTACGTGCGCTTCGAGCGGGTCGTCGATGGGAGCTCCCAGGGAGACCTCTGGCGGGTCTTCGTCGCGGTCAGCCACGCCTCGGACGGCACGTGCGGCAACTTCAGAGAGGGCGATACCCAATGCGTCGTCACCAGCGCAGTGCTGACCCGCTAGTGCTCGCCCGGAAGCGGCGCTCCGCGCGAGGGCTCACCCTGGTGGAGCTGTTGCTGAGCGCGGCGCTCGGCATCCTGATGCTGGGCGCGGCCGTGGTGGTGTTGCTGGCGGCCGGACGCATGCGGCGCAACCAGCAGCTGCTGTCGGACGCCAACGAGGAGGCCCGCACGGCCCTGCGCCAGGTGTCCCAGGCCCTGGCCGCCGCGGGCGCCGGCGGTCCCGTCTACAGCTTCACGGGCCCGGATGGCTCGCGGCAGCAGCGCCCCGCCATGCTCTTCACCAACGGCGCGGCGGCCCTGCACGACGGGGACATGCCGCAGATGCCCGACACGCTGACGCTGGTGCGCTACGGCGCGGATCGGCGCACCGTGCTGGTCCGGGCGCTCGCCGACGACAAGGTGAGCGTGGCGCCGGATGGGCGGCTGCCGACGACGCCCGGTGTCCAGCCCGACATCTTCCATCCGGGGGAGAGCGCGCTGATCACCAACTTCCAGCGCGCCATGCTGGTGCCCATCGAGCGGAGGAACCTCGTCATGGACGGGGACCTGGCGAGGAACGTCGTCCAGCTGGAGACGCCCGGCGCCGTCAACCCCGTGCAACTGCAGGATCCGCTGGTCCCCATCCAGCCCGGAGCCACCGTGTTCCCGGTCCGCGTCGTGCGCGTGCGCGTGATGTACGTGGACGCGGTGGGCAAGACCCCGGCGCGGGCCGACCTGGTGATGGAGACCTTGAATCCCCGGACGCTCGGGCCCGTCCAGCCGCCCGAGCGGACGGTGCTGGCCAGGGACATCGAGGACTTCCAGGTGCAGTGGGGCTACGACCGCAACGACGACGGCGTGGCGGATGACGGCTTCACCGACCAGGGGCCCACGGAGGCCCTGATGGACCCGGGGCTCACCTTCGCCCGGCTCTCCATCTCGGCGCGCACGAGCAATGCCCTCGTCACCAACGACGGGGAGTTCGTCGCGAAGGAGGACACCCCGTTCGAGCGGGGAATCGACCTCGGAGGAGCCCCCCGGCCCGAGGCCAGCGGGCACCGCCGCCGGGTGCTCAGCACCGTGGTCCTGCTCAAGAACGTCGCCGCACCCCGTATCTGATGGCTGGAGAGCGAGACATGAAGTCCCGAGCCCCTCGTCGTGGTTCCACCCTGCTGACGGCCCTGGGCGTGACGCTGCTGATCGCCCTGATCATCCTCGGCGCCCTGGCGTACACGGGAGCGGAGCAGGAGCGCGGCAGCCGCTCCGTGCGCGACATCGACGCGCAGACCTGCTCCGAGTCCGCCGCGCAGTGGGGCCGCAAGTTCTACGGAGAGAACTACCCCCGGTGGAACCAGATGCTGTCGGCGACGGCCGGGGCCCGCTTCAACAACCCGGAGTCCAAGCTGGAGGACCTCGCCGACGAGTGGGGCGAGGGCTCCTACGGCCGCATCGACGGACAGACGGTCCGCATGCCCGACCGCCCGCCCGACTTCCGGGTCACCCTCTCCGACAACATCGACGAGTTCCCGCCCAACGAGCCCAACCCCACCCGGGACAATGATCTCCAGGTGGTGCTCCGCGCGGAGTGTCTGATTCCCCGGCTCGCCATCGCGCCCCCGAAGATGGTGGAGAACCTGGAGAAGAAGGCCGACGAGGACCCGAACCACTGGCGCGGCCAGGTGCTCTCCGAGAGCAACGAGACGCGCAAGAACAAGGTGGTGGAGGTCGTCCTCATCCACACGCCCGGCAACGAGTACCGGGCGGGTCAGCGCGGCGGCGGCTCCAGCGGCGACCAGAACATCTACAACTGAGGCCCTGCGGCACCCGCTGGCGGCTCCGCGTCTGCGTCACATCACCACACCTCGGAACAACACGGGTTCTCCCCTCATCTCTCACGCTGAGGAATGTGGCCATGCTGTAGGGTGGGTCCCAGCCACATGACTGCTCGGTAGTGCCGAACAGTTCTGGGACTGGAGGACCAAAACATGGTCGCACGAAATACCCTCGCTGGCAGCATATCGCTCTTCAGCTTCAAGGTCTCCGGCTGTCCCGCCCCACTCAATGTCGTGCGGTTCGCCGGCCACGAGGGAGTCTCCAGCCTCTACGAGTTTCAACTCGATTTGGCGTGCGAGGATCCAGCCCTGGTCTTCGCGGACATCGTGGGCAAGCCGGCCCTGCTCAAAATCGAAGGAGAGCAAGGCCCCCGCCATGTCCACGGCATCATCTCGCGCTTCGAGCAGGTGGGCGGGCTGCCACGCTACACCCTCTATCAGGCCACCGTGGTGCCACAGGTGTGGCGCCTCAAGCACCGCCAGGGCAGCCGTACCTTCCAGGAGCTCACCACACCGGACATCCTCAAGAAAGTGCTGGAGGGAACGGGCATCTCCAGCCAGCACTATGAGCTGCGCCTGAGCAACACCTACGAGCCACGCAACTACTGCGTCCAGTACCGCGAGTCCGACTGGGCCTTTCTCTGCCGGCTCATGGAGGAAGATGGCATCTTCCACTTCTTCGAGCACCACGAGGACAAGCACGTGCTCGTCATGGGAGACAGCCCCGGTGCCTGCCAGCCCATCTCGGGCAGCGAGCAGCTCTCCTTCCGTCAGTCCGCTGGAATGGTGCCGCAGGCCGAGCACGTGCTGCGCTTCCGTTTCGCCGAGGAGATCCAACCTGGACAGGTGAGCCTGCGCGACTTCAATTTCAAGAAGCCCAACCTGCCCATGGATGGAAACCACCAGGCCGGGCAGGACAAGGAACTCGAGGTGTACGACTACCCGGGCGAGTACCAGGACCCGGGCCGGGGTTCCTCGGCCAAGGGGACCACCCTGGCGAAGATCCGGCTGGAGGAACTCCAAGCCTCGCGCAAGTTGGGTCAGGGAGAGAGTGACTGCGAACGGCTCCAGCCGGGGAGCTTCTTCACCCTAGCACCGAACGTCCGATGGGGCCGTCGAGGGAGCACTTGACGGTTCCGGGCTCTCTGGGAGCGGGGCGTCGAGCGAGTAGAGGACGAGGCGGTCGTTCATCCAGGGGATGCGCACCTTGTTGGCGTTGAGGTGCTCGAC
>NZ_DASUNC010000193.1:0-196202 GCF_036277355.1 Archangium sp. | reverse complement strand
CAAGACTCGCTTCCGGCTGGCGGCCTCCTTTGCCGGGCGGGGTTTGAACCCGCAGGGTCCCTTCGTGAAGTTTCCGCTCCTACATCGCTTCCTCCTCACCCAGGCTTCGCCTGGCGCACTCCAACAGTTGGACAAGTTCGTGAAGAGCGCGCCCGGGAGGCGGACAGAACCCGAGGGCGTGACATGTGTGGACGGTGCGGACAGGCTCACCCCTGAAAGGACTTTGTTCCGAGGGCTTGGCCCTCATGAAGGAGAACGGTTCGTAATGCACCCACTCGCCCCTGACATCACGGATCCGCTTGCGATCCTCAGAGACTCCACCCTCTCGAGTTTCCGAGAGCAGCTCGTCGAGTACGCATTCCTCTCGGAAGTCCTTCAGGACGGCTGGCTACGGCGGCACCAACCGGTAAACGTGCTCAGGGCCGACGTGGACGCGGCCGGGTACGATCTCGTGCTCGAGTGCCAGCGGATCATGCGGCATGTACAACTCAAGAGCACGGTCAAAGGAGGCATGACACGCGAGCAGAAGATCCACTCGGCACTTGCATTACAGCAGTCGGGCTGTGTCGTCTGGGTTGTTCTCGAACCAGCCGAAGGGCACCGCGTCAGCCTCTCGTACCTCGCTCTCGGCGGGGCACCCGGCGCACCACTCGACTTGAACGGCTACGAGGTCGCCAAGCACTCGAAAGGGAACGCGGAGGGCATCAAGGCGGAGCGTCCTGCGATCCGGGAAGTGCCCAAGAGCGCATTCAAGGCGTTCCCCTCGATGAAGGAACTCTCGGACTGGCTTTTTGGGCCCCCCTCATCGAACTCAGCCAGCACGAGCTGACCGCACCGGCACGCATGAGCGAATCACGTGTGGTCATCGCTCGAGCATAGTGCTTCCGGGGGCCCGCCCCATCCATCACTCGGGGATGCGGCGGGCTCACCTGGACGCGGCTACAACCCGCGCCCGGCCTTCACCATGGCCTCGCCGGCGAAGCCACGGATCTCCTCCACCTTGGCTTCCCAGCTCTCGTGGCGGATGCGCTCGGCGCGCTCGCGGCTGGGACCGGCGCCCTCGGCGAGGCACTCGTCCACCTTGCGCACGAAGTCCTCCGTGTCCTTCGCCAGCTTGCACAGGCCCACCTTGCGCACCTCGGGGATGTCCGAGGACACCACCGGCACGCCCGCCGCCAGGTACTCGCGCACCTTCAGCGGATTCGCGTTGAGCGTGAGCTCGTTCACCTTGAACGGCATCAGCGCCACGTCGAACGCCTTGCAGTAGCCCGGCAGCGCCGCGTACGGCTTGCGCCCCAGCAGGTGGATGTTCTTCTCGGCCTTCAGCACCGACGGATCCACGTCCGGCGCCACCTTGCCGATCACCACCACCGAGCCCTCCGGGTGCGCCCGCGCCGTCGCGGCGATCGCCTCCAGATCCACCCAGTCCGCCACCAGCCCGAAGAAGCCGAAGATCGGCCGGGGCAGGTTCGCGATGTCCTCGGGGATGGGCGTCGCCGGATCACACGCCTTCACGAAGTGGTTGAAGTCCACGCCGTGGCGCACCAGCACCGTGTTCGGATTGACGCGCACCTTGTTGTCCCTCAGCCGGTCCGCCGAGGTGATGCACAGGTCCGCCCGCTTCAGCAGCTGCTCCTCCAGCTCGGCGATGTGCTTGCCGTTGGTGTCGCTGAAGGCGGAGAACTCGTCCACGCAGTGGTAGACGACGAACTCCTCGCCCAGCCGTCCGGACACCGGCGCCGAGGCCGGCAGGAACGACCACGAGATGGGCCGCTTGAAGTGCAGCTGGCGCATGGCCCGCAGCACCTGCGCGCGCAGCAGCTCCCGGTTCGCGGCGCGCACCAGCTCCGAGCCGTAGAAGGGAATCGCCAGCGGGGAGAGCACGAAGAGATTGGGCTCCACCTCGCGGATGCCCTCGGTGAACTTGCCCAGCTTGCTCCAGATGCGCTTCACGTCGTGCGCATTGGCCTTGGGCGCCCGGTTGCCGATGCTGTTCACCCACAGGACGCGGTTGTCCCGGGACAGGATCCGCATGATGTGGACCTTGGACAGCGGATCCCCATCCCAGTCGTTGGAGAAGACCACCAGATCCCTGCCGCGGAGCGCCCGGCGGGCCAGCTCCAATTCCTCACTGCGCCGCATGTGTCTCGCCTCCTCCCAGAATCGTCGGTTGCACCAGCTCGCCGTAGAGCTTCAGCAGCACCGGTCCCGCATCCGGTGACACCGCTTGCGCTGGCCCCTGCTCGAGCGCGTGGTGCACCCGCTCGGCCAGGTCCACCGCATTGCCCGCGCGGAACGTGTACGTCCCATGCGGCCGCCCGCACACGTCGCTGGCCACGCACGGCACGCCGAGCGCCAGCGCCTCGCGCACGGAGATGGCATCCCCGTCGTGCGTGGTGGGCCGGATGAAGGCATCGCAGCGCGCGATCAGCGCCAGCGCCCGCGAGTGCTCCAGCTCGCCCATGTCTTCGATGAGCTCCTCGACCCGGTGCTCGCGGGCCTCCTCCAGGAACGCCTCCGAGCGCGTCCCCGGTCCGAAGACGGCGAGCCCCACGCCGGGCAGCTCGTCCGCGATCATCCGCAGGGCGCGGAACATCAACCCGCGGCCATAGACGGGCGACGGGTGGTGCGCCATGGCCAGCAGCGGCCGGCGGCGAGCCCGTGCCGCTTCGATCTCCGGGCTCACCCTCCCCGGCCGCACCTGCGAGCCGCAGAAGGCGGGGTACACCACGAGCTTCTCCTCCGGCACCCCGCAGCGCGCGAGCGCCTCGCGCACGGCCTCGGACACGGCCACCACGCGCGAGTAGCCGGCCAGGGCCACACGCGCGAAGGCCCGCCGCGACACGGAAGCGGCCAGGTAGTCCGGCAGCAGCCCCGAGTGCAGGGTGATGACGCGCGGTGCACGCGCCCTCACGCCCGCGGTGGCCGCGAGCATCCAGGACTTCGGGTTGTTGCCGCTGGTGTGGACGTGGACGGTCCACCCCTCGCGCAGGAAGCCCGCCAGCCGCTTGCCATACTGGGTGGGGGTACGGACGGGGATGACGTCCGGAGCCGGCCGGCCCCCCTTGCCGATGTCCAGCACCACCGTCTCCACCCCGCGTTCGCGCAGGTACCCGTGGAGCTGTTGGACGTGCACGGCCACGCCACCATGCGGCGGCGGATAGTCTCCGACGAGGAGCACTCGCATGCCCTGCCTCCTGTCTCGTCTACTGCGCGGCGGACGACGCTGCTTGCGGGGGCTCCGTCGGCTCGACGGGCTTGGGGCGCGGCACCGGTGGGCGCAGCCCCATCTCTCTCTCGTAGGCGGCGAGCGGATCCGCGTCCCGGCGGATCTCCCGGGCGGGGATGCCGCCCACCACGGCGCCGGGGGCCACGTCCTTCACCACCACGGCATTGGCGCCGATCACCGCGAAGTCGCCGATGCGCACGTTGCCGAGGATCTTGGCGCCCGCACCGATGCGCACATAGTCGCCGATCACCGGCAGATCCCTCAGGCCCGAGCGTCCACCGATGGTCACCTGGTGGGAGATGAGGCAGTGCCGGCCGATCCTGGCGTCCTTGTGGATGACGATGCCCATGCCGCCGTAGCCCAGCTGCGTGCCCTCGCCGATCTCCGCCTCGGCGGGGATGTACGAGCCATGCAGGTAGTGGATGGCCTTGCGCAGCACGGCTGGCAACACGGGAATGCCCCGCAGGTACAGCTTGCGTCCCAGCCGGTACATCGACATCGCATCAATCCCCATCACGCCTCTCCCCTGGTTGTACGGAGTCCCAAGCTAGGTACCAGCCCTCCAGGGCGGGAGTCCCCCGGACCCCCAACCGTCCACCTCCCACCTCCGCGGAGGTGGGGGGCCGAAAGCTCACCCGGCGCCGCGGGCACGCAGGCTGGCGAGCACGCTCAACGGCCGCACCCCCGTGGCGTACAGGACGCCCACATAGCCCAGGCAGAACAGCAGGCCGGCGAGCGCGAGCGGCAGGGCCCTCCAGAGGAAGCCCTCGGGCAGACCGCCCCAGGCGTGCACCGTGCCGGCGCGCAGCAGGAAGACACCCGCCGCGGCGGCCGCGGCCGCGAGCGAGGCCTTGCTCAGCTCGCGCCAGGGGATGACGTCCCGGATGCGCAGGGCGTGCTCGGGCGTGGACAGCGCCGCCGGCACGCGCACGAGCAGGGAGAGCTTGCCCACCACCTCGGCCACGGCCCAGGACACGACGGCGCCCATCAACCCGAACTGCTTCACCCCCACCCAGACGAGTGGCACCGTCACCACCGCCTTCAACAGGTACGAATAGAGGATGGAGCGCGTGTGCCCCCGGGCGCGCAGCACGCCGTCCATGGGGAGGATGGCGAACACCACGCCCAGCACGCTCACGCGGAAGATGGGCACGGCCGCGAGGTACTCCGCCGTGTAGAAGGTGCCGATGAACTCGGGCGCCGCGGCGAAGAGGAACGCAGCGAAGGGAAGGAAGGCGAAGGCCAGCTTGCCCGCGGCCTCGCGGAAGGCCACCACGCCCTCTTCCAGGCGCCCCTGCTTCTCCAGCTCGCCCAGGCGCACCATGAGGACCTCGCTGGTGGGCGTGTAGAGCAGATCCACCAGGGGCAGCTGGCTGCACCCCACGCGGTAGACGGCGTAGAGCGCCGGGGCCACCGCGCCGGCCACCATGTACAGGTGGGCGTTCTGCTGGGGAATGGCCAGCGCCATGGCCACGCCGAAGGGCGCCGCGTAGACGAGCTGCTCGCGCCACAGTCCGGGACGCAGCAGCGGCCCCGTGCCCCGCGGCACCACCCCCCACGCGGCCACGAAGCGCGCGAGCGCGAAGCCCGCCACCGCCAGCATCATCCCGTGCAGGCCGAAGCCCAGCAGGCACGGCAGCACCATGGCGGCCGTGCGCACCAGCTCCGAGACCGCGTACACGAGGGCCGAGTGCTTCGTGCGGCCCTGGCTGGTGAGGGAGATCTCCAGCGGAAACGCGCCGAGCAGCAGCGCGGTATAGGCCGCGAGCGGCGCGCGGAACTCGAGCAGCGCGGGGTTGTGGAACTGCCGCGCCACGGGCCCGAGCAGCGTCCACACCAGGGTGCCGGCCACCAGGCCCGCGCCGGACATAGAGAGGAGCGTCTGGCCCAGCCAGGGGCGCTTCTCGTCGGCGCGGGGCAGGAAGTAGTAGAGGCTCTGCACCACCCCGAAGGGCAGCACGTAGTAGAGCGTCGTGGCGATCAGGAAGAGCTGGAAGTAGGTGCCGTACTCCTCCTTGCCCAGCACGCGCGCCAGGACGAAGGGGATGCAGAAGGTGAGCCCGGCGCCGAGCAACCGGGCGAGCACCAACGGCCCCGCCTTCCCCAGGAACGAGGAGGCGGGGGCTACCGCGGGAGCCTGCCTTTCGCTCACCAGACCACCTCGCCGCGCGGGGCGTTCTGCGGGCGCCGGCCCAGGACGGGAGCGCGCATGCCCAGCGTGCTGAAGCAGTCATCCAACTGGCACACCGTGAGGGTGCGCGAGTACGCGCCCGTCAGGCCCACGCTGAAGTTCTCCCAGAGCACCTTGCGCTTGAGGGTGAACGGATCGCCGCCCATACGGTTGGGCATGTCCTCGGTGGTGACGGCCGAGCGGAAGCCGTTGGCCTCGAGCACGCGGATGACCTCGTCCGAGTACCAGCCGTTGCAGTAGGCGAAGTCGCGCACGGTGATGCCGGCCTCGCGCTCGATGATGGCCTTGGACTCGCGCACCTCGCGCTCCACCACGTCGAGCGGCTCGTGCGTGAGGACCACGTGCCCCAGCGTGTGCGCGCCGAAGTCGTAGCCGTCCTTGACCATCCGCCGCACCTCGTCCCAATCCATCAGGTCTCCCTGTTCGGGGAGCAGCGCCGGGCCGGCGCCCAGCCGCTCCTCCAGGGCCTGGAGGGTCTCCACGAGCGTGGCGGTGGGGTAGCGGCCGATGAAGTCATCCAGCGCCGCCGACAGCCGTTTGCGCCCGGAGAGCACGGTGTCCAACAGCTCCGTGGCGGGCGCGGGCATCACGTCGAACACGGGCTTGTAGCCCCGGGCCTGCGCCATCCGCACCAGGTGGAAGAGCCGATCATGGTTGAAGCGCTGCCCGGTGCCGATCAGGGCCGCCGGCAGGTAGGTGATGGCCGGCACGCCCATCTGCTTCAGCACGGGGTAGCCGTACCGGTACACGTCCCGGTAGCCGTCGTCGAAGGACACGACGCACAGATCCTTCCGCGCCACGCGGCGCCCGGCCATCACGTCCAGCGCGTCCCCCAGCGAGCAGAACTCGTAGCCGGCCGCGGACAGCCCCTCGAGGTGCCTCCGGAACGTCTCTTGCGAAATGAGAAGACCCGGGATGGAGCGCTGGAGCTCCCCGGTGAAGTCGGCCACCACCCGGTGGTAGCTGACGATGAGGATGCGACGCCCCCCGGACTGATAGCGCCTGTAGGCCGCGAGCGCCTTGCGGAGGCCGCTGTGATGCAGCACTCCCGCCGCCGTGGATTTCATCGCCCGTCGCACCATTCCCCGCATGTCCATCGCTGACTCCCTCCCCCAGATGACGCCGCCGCCCGAACCGAACTCCGTGCCCCCAGCGTGTGCATGCGCGATGCCAGCCGCCCCGCGAGGTGTCGCGAGAAGACCGGGCCCCCCGGGAAGGTAAGTCCGTTCCCATCCGCTACGTCCATGGACCCGGATCGGTGCAAGCGAGGCGTCAACGGGCGGAAAGATCTGCCGTTCCGCCCCGGACAGCGGCCCGTGGCGCGCCCTCCCCGCCCCACGGCCCCGCGAGGCCCGGGGGAAAAGCACCCAGGCGATTGAAAAAACTTCCTTCCGCCGCGTGCCCGCGGATTTCCCTCCGAGGGGTCCACCGGGGACCTCCCACCCCGGCCGATGACCTCGGCGCGGAGCGACGCCCGGAGGTCCGGGTCTCGTCCTGGGGCCCCGCTCCCAGGCTCCTGTGCAACCAGACGGGCCTGCTTTCGCTGGAGTGTGGAGAAATTTCCAGTTACGAACGCTCCCGCCGATGGAAGCCTCCCCCGCGCCGCCCCCCGCGCTCGCCCTTCATGACGTCAGCAAGCGGTATGGACGCCGCTGGGCCCTCGCGCGGCTCAGCTACACCCTCCCCCAGGGCCGCTCCCTGCTGCTCACGGGGCACAACGGCTCGGGGAAGACGACGCTGCTGAGATTGGTGGGCACCGCGCTCGCGCCCACGCACGGCCGGGTGGAGATCCGCGGCCACGACAGCGTGGCCCAGCGCGACACCGTGCGCCGCGAGGTGGCGCTCCTGTCCCACGCGAGCTTCCTCTATGAGGATCTGACGGCCCACCAGAACCTGGTGGTGCTGGCGCGGCTGCTCGGCATGGACGCTCCGGCGGACGTGGCCGGGGAGCTGCTCGTGAAGGTGGGGTTGACGAAGCGCTCGGACAGCCCGGTGCGCCAGTTCTCCGCGGGCATGCGCAAGCGCCTGGCCATCGCCCGGCTGCTGATGAAGGCCCCCGCGGTGGCGCTGCTGGACGAGCCCTTCGGCGAGTTGGATCCCTCCGGCATCCAGGCCATGGAGAAGATCATCCGCGAGCTCAAGGACTCGGGCGTCACCGTGGTGTTGGCCACCCACCTCATCGAGCAGGGCCTGTCCCTGTGCGAGGAGCGCCTGCACCTGCAGGAAGGCCGGGCGGTGGCGGCATGAGGGGCGCGCGACCCATCTCCCTGCTGAGAACGGTGGGGGTGCTGTTGGCGAAGGATCTGCTCATCGAGTGGAGGACGCGGGCACGCCTCAACGCGCTCATCTTCTTCGCGCTGGCCACGCTGCTGCTCTTCTCGTTCGCGGTGGGCCCGGACACGAAGGTGCTGGCGCGCAACGCGGGCGGCTACCTGTGGCTGGCGCTGCTGTTCGCCAGCGTGCTCGCGCTGGGCGAGTCCTTCCGGGTGGAGCAGGAGAACCTCACGCTGGACGGGTTGAGGCTGGCCCCGGCGGACGCCCGCGCCATCTTCCTGTCCAAGGCCCTGGGCAACGCCCTGTTGTTGATGCTGCTCGGCACCCTGCTCATCCCGGTGATGGTGGCCCTCTATGGGGTGACCGTGACCATGGGGCCAGGCTCGTTCGCGGCCACGGTGACGCTTGGCTGCATGGCCATCAGCGCGCCGGGCACGGTGTATTCGGCCATCGCCAGCAACGCGCGGGCAAGAGACGTGCTGCTCCCGCTGTTGCTGTTCCCGCTCATCATTCCCGCGCTGCTCGCCGCCGCGAAGGCGACATCGCTCGTATTGCAGGGCGACCCGATGAATCAGTTGGGCTCATGGTACGGGCTACTCATCGGTTTCAATCTGATTTATTGGGGACTGGGCTTCCTTCTGTTCCCCCGCGTCATCGAGGATTAGAGGTCAATGAGCGATCTCCTGAAGACGGTGCTGCAGGTGGTATCGGCGGTGGCGGCGCTGACGTCGGTGGGGCTGGGCGTGTGGCTGGGCGCGAAGTGGGCGCCGCCGCGCTCGCGCGTCAACGCGCGTCCGGTGCTGCTGTTCATGTCGGTGGCGGCCCTGGCGCTGCTGGCGCTGGGCAACTGGATGGGCTTGAAGTGGACGCCGCCCGAGCGGGAGATGGGGGACGTCTACCGCATCATCTACGTCCACGTGCCGGCCATGTGGATGGCGATGCTGACGCTGACGGTGAACTTCGCCTGCTGCGTGGCCTACCTGCTGCAGTCGAGCTGGAAGACGGACGCGCTGGCGGAGTCCACGGCCGAGGTGGGCCTGCTCTTCGGCAGCTATGGCCTGGTGCTGGGCGCCATCTGGGGCAAGCCCACCTGGGGCACGTACTGGGACTGGGATCCCCGGCTCACGGCCATGGCCATCATGCTGGTGACGTACGTGGCCTACATGGCGCTGCGCCGCTTCGTGGAAGACCCCGAGAAGCGGGCGGTGTGGAGCTCCGTGGTGGGCATCATCTCGTTCGTCAATCTGCCCATCGTGTGGTTCTCCGTGAAGTGGTGGCGCAGCCTGCACCAGGTGCAGTCCACCCCGAAGACGGTGGATCCGGACATGACGCTGGCGCTGCGCGTCAACGCGTGGGCGAGCCTCATCCTGCTCACCCTGTTCCTGCTGCACCGCTACCGCATCGCCCTGGCCACGCGTGAGGCGGAGGTGGCCATGCCCGAGGCGCTCCCCACGGACGTGCCGGGCCCGCGAGACAACCGCGCTTCGGAGGTCGCCTGAGATGATGACCGCACTGAACCTGTCCCCGCTGCTCGCGCAGGTGGGCTCGGGCCGCATCCAGGGCGGCTGGGAGTACATCTGGGCCGCCTATCTGATCGCCTGGGTGTCGCTGTCGCTGTACGCCTTGTCCCTCTGGCTGCGCCGTCCCGGCCAGTCCACGCACGACTCGAAGGAGTGAGCCATGACGCAGCAGACGCGTAACCGTCTCATCGCCGTGGTGTCCCTGCTGGTGGCCGGCGCGGGCCTGTCCCTGGTGGCCTTTGGCAACATCGGGGAGAACCTCGTCTATTACTGGAGGCCCTCGGAGATGATGGCCCAGGGCGAGAAGGCCTATGGCCCCACCATCCGCCTGGGCGGGCAGGTGCAGCCGGGCAGCATCCAGTGGAACGAGCAGCACACCACCCTGCACTTCCGCGTCATGGACAGCGAGCAGCCCGGCGCGGCCAACGTGCTGGTGCGCACCACCGAGGTGCCGCCGCAGATGTTCCGCGAGCGCATTGGCGTGGTGGTGGAGGGCACGTTCGACCAGTCCCAGGTCTTCCAGGGCAGCCGGTTGATGGTGAACCACTCCAACGAGTACCGGGCGCCCAAGACGGATGACGACGTGAAGAAGATGTTCGAGGAGATGCAGAAGCAGGAAGCGACCACGGCCGCGGCGAGGACTCCGTGAACAGTACGTTGGGATACGGGCTGGTGCTCGGCGGGCTCGCGTTCGCGAGCTTCGGGGCGCTGGTGGGCCTGGTGGGCGGGATGCGCCGCGACGACGCGGCCTTCCCCTGGGTGATGCGCTGCGTGTGGGGCTTCTTCCTCTGCATGCTCAGCGCCAACGTGGTGATGGAGTACGCGCTGCTGTCCAACGACTTCAGCGTGGCCTACGTGGCGCAGGTGGGCAGCCGCGCCACGCCCACCATCTTCAAGATCGTCTCGCTGTGGAGCGCGCTCGAGGGCTCCATCCTCTTCTGGGGCGTGATCATGGGCACGTACGTGCTCGCGTTCGCGCTGGTGCACCGCCACGAGCACGCGCGCTACATGTCCCTGGCGCTGGGCACCATGCTGGCGGTGGGCGTGTTCTTCACCTTCCTGATCGCCGGGCCGGCCAACCCGTTCCACTCGGTGTCGCCGGTTCCCATGGACGGGCCGGGTCCCAACGCGCTGCTGCAGAACCACTGGCTGATGATCATCCACCCGCCCATGCTGTACCTGGGCTACGTGGGCATGACGGTGCCCTTCGGCATCGCCGTGGCCGCGCTGCTGCGCGGGCAGATGGGGGATGCGTGGATGGCGCCGCTGCGCCGCTGGACGCTGGTGGCGTGGCTGTTCCTCTCGGTGGGCATCATCCTCGGCTCGTGGTGGGCGTACGCGGTGCTCGGCTGGGGTGGCTACTGGGCGTGGGATCCGGTGGAGAACGCGTCCTTCCTGCCGTGGCTGACGGCCACCGCCTTCATGCACTCCACGCTGGTGCACGAGCGCAAGAAGATGCTGAAGCTGTGGACGCTGAGCCTGGTGCTGGGCAGCTTCGTGCTGACCATCCTGGGCACGTTCATGACCCGGAGCGGCATCTTCAACTCGGTGCACAGCTTCACGCAGTCGGACATCGGCCCCACGTTCCTGGTGTTCATCGCGGTGCTGATGTTCGTGTGCATCGCGCTGCTGTCCACGCGCGGGCACCTGCTGGTGGCCGAGAGCGACATCAAGTCCATGCTGTCGCGCGAGACCACCATCCTGGTGAACAACCTGGTGTTCGTGGCCATCACCTTCACGGTGCTGCTGGGGACGCTCTACCCGCTCATCTCCGAGGCCGTGCGCGGCATCCGGGTGAGCGTGGGCGAGCCGTACTTCAACAAGATGGCGGTGCCCGGCGGGGTGATGGTGCTCTTCCTGATGGGCGTGGGCCCGATGCTGCCGTGGGGCAGCTCGGATCCGAAGCGGGTGCGCGAGCGCTTCTGGATACCGGCGGCGGTGGGCGCGGTGATCGTCGGCGCGTGCCTGCTGGGCGGCCTGCGGGGCTTCTACCCGCTGCTGACGTTCGGGCTGGCGGGCTTCGTCACCGTCATCACCCTGCGCGAGCTGGCGCTGCCGGTGAAGGTGCGGATGAGCGAGAAGAACGAGGGCTTCGTCACGGCGCTGCTGGGCAGCGCGACGAAGGCGCGGCGGCGCTTTGGCGGCTACATCGTGCACCTGGGGATCGTGATGATCTTCGTGTCGGTGGCGGCCTCCTCCGCGTTCGTGACGCACACCTCGGGCACGGTGCGCATCGGTGAGACGCTGAAGATTGGCGGCTACCAGGTGAAGTACCTGGGGCTCACCAGCGGCCAGGAGCCGCACCGCACCTTCGTGGCCACGCGGGTGCAGGTGACGGCGCCCAACGGCGACGTCAGCGAGATGGCGCCGCGGATGAACTACTACGAGCGCATGACGGACCCGGTGGGAACGCCGGCGGTGCGCGAGACGGCGAAGGAAGACCTGTACCTGTCGCTGATGGCCTTCTCCGAGGACCGGGGCACGGCGAGCTTCAACGCGTGGATCTTCCCGCTGGTGGGGTGGATCTGGTGGAGCATTCCGCTGCTGGTGCTGGGCACGCTGATCGCGGTGTGGCCGGCGCGGCGGGCCCGGGCGACGGCGCAGGAGAAGGAGCAGACCCCGGCGGCGGGGGCCTCGCCCGAGCCGAACGTGGGCATCCATCCGGGAGGTGCGGCATGAACTGGCGTCTCACGGTGGGCTTCGTGGTGCTGTGCCTGGGCTTGCTGGCGGTGCTGGCCAGGGGCTTCGGCAGCAACCCGCGCGAGGTGCCCTTCATGTTGAAGGGCCAGCCGGCCCCGGCGTTCACGCTGCGGGCGCTGGACAGCGGGATGCGGGTGACGTCGGAGCAGCTCAAGGGCCGGCCCATGGTCATCAACTTCTGGGCGTCCTGGTGCGGGCCCTGCAAGATGGAGCACCCGGTGCTGGAGTGGGGCGCGCGGGAGTTCGGCGGACAGGCGCAGTTCCTGGGTGTCGTCTTCGAGGACACCGAGGACAACGCGAAGCAGTTCCTGGCGCGGATGGGCGCGAGCTTCCCGCAGCTGATCGATCAGAACTCCAGCGTGGCGGTGGCGTACGGGGTGGCGGGTGTGCCCGAGACGTACTTCATCGACGCGCAGGGCATCATCCGGGGCAAGCACGTGGGCCCGATCGATCCCGAGTCGATGGCGCAGTGGATCCGCCAGCTGTCGTCGAGCGCCCCCAGCGCGAAGCAGTAACCCCTCGGGAGAGGAACCGGGGTGAGGGTGCCAAAGACCCCAGGCTGTACCCGGCGGGCAATTCCCGTGGGGAACCGGCACCATCCGTGTCGCAATGCTGCAGGGGCAATGGAGCGCATTGCACTGGCCCCACAGTCATACCGGCACGGTGGCACGAACTTCCGGGGTGGCTGCAGGAATCCGCGTGGTCTGGCGCTACCCGGGGGTCCTGGTCACGAATGACACCGGGGTCATGGATGACCGCGAATGGTTAGCCGGAGTGCACGGGCTTTCCGCGTGCTCGAACGTCAGGGCCCATAAATTTCGCGGCCCCTTGCGCGATCGAGCCTCGTTTTGAGCGGGCACGAGGCTTGCCCTGTAGCAGTCCCGACGAGCCGCGGTGACGCCGCTCGGGGGCTCCGGGGTGACTGCCATGAAGAGACTGATCGCGCTGAGTGTGCTGGTGATGGCCTGCGGAGGCGGGAGCGAGCTCCCCGAGCCGGCGGAGCAGACGGCCCAGGCGGCGCAGGAGCTCCAGCTCGAGGCCTCGGAGGGAGTGGAGGGCGTGTCGCGGGGCGTTCGGGGCGCGACCTTCTGTGATTACAAGCTCTACCCCACGCTCCCGGTGGATCAGGCTCCGGCCGTCATCGAGCGGGACCGGATGTACCTGGCGGCCCGGCCGGGCGTCATCTTCAAGTACCTGCCGCTGAGCCTGCCGACGGCCACGGACCCGTACCTCTACAGCGGTGGGCGCTACCTGGTGGACACGGTGAAGCACGCCGAGGAGTACGCGTACTGGGTCCCCAACGAGTACCGGCTGGATGGCGTCGTGTTCTCGGAGCGCTCCTACTTCGCCAGCACCGAGTGCACGGCCTACAGCGTCATCGGCGTGAAGGACTTCAAGGATCTGCGCTCCAAGCAGCACGTGGTCCGCACCGAGCGCTTCGAGCTGCCCAGGGGCAACCACCGCGGCTACCTCGAGGCGCGCTGGAAGGATCTGGTGGCGGAGGCGAAGGCGCGCGGGCTGGCCAGCGTGTGGCTCGTCTACAACCCGGAGAAGCGGTTGGCGGCCTTCGTGTACACGCTCGAGCGCGTGGGCCCGGTGACCCCTGGCGTTCCGGACTTCGCGAGCGTCTCGGCGCTGCAGTCCGCGCCTTCGCTGGGCGCGCACCTCGCGCAGCGCGGCTGGGTGAAGACGCAGGACGTGACGCAGTTCATCTGGGGCCTGTGGTTCCGGTTCGTCCCGGGTGACCGGGGCCAGGCCACCCTCTGGCCGAACGCCTTCGCGCTGCCCACGCCCTTCTCCGGGGACGGGCTGTGCCTGGTGAGCGCGGGCGAGAACCACGCGAACAGCCCCTCGGATTGTCCCGCGACGTGCGGCAACGCCATCGCGGATCCGGGCGAGACGTCGGTGAACTGCCCGGGTGACGTGCGCGATATCTGACAGTGCCCCTTGTATCCATCTCCAGTTACAGCCGGAAAGGTGACCACCATGCTGAGCCAGCTCAATCCCAACCAGGGGCGTTCCACGTTGGACTTCAAGCGAGAGATCAAGATGCCGAGTCCCCGGGAGCAGATCGGCCCCGGACAGTTCCAGGTGCTGGGCGCGAACCTGCAGATCGTCATCGACGGGTTCGGCTCGTTCACGCTGATCGCCAACAAGATCCTCCTCGAGGAGGGCCTGGGCGCTGACGACGGCACCGGGGCGGTGAAGTTCGGGGCGGGCGCCTGGTACCCGCTGGAGCGCTGGCTGACGGCGCTGGAGCGGATCGGCAACGAGTTCGGCCACGTGCTGCTGTTTCAGTCGGGGATGACCACGCCGAAGAACGCGGTCTTCCCGCCCACGGTGACGGACATCCACAGCGCGCTGAAGTGCATCGACGTGGCGTACCACATGAACCACGCCGTGCGCGGCGAGTCCATGTTCAGCCCCCACACGGGCGAGATGCGCGAGGGAATCGGCCACTACACCTACTCGCACACGCCGGGCAAGAACCTGGTCACCATGGAGAGCACCACGCCGTACCCGTGCGACTTCGACCGGGGCATCATCATCGCCATGGCGCAGCGGTTCCAGCCCACCGCCACCATCCTCCACGACGCCACCAAGCCCTGCCGCAAGCGCGGAGGGGGCAGCTGCGCCTACCACGTCGCCTGGAAGTAGGGCGCCGGGAAATCCGGTATACTCCGCGCGGCGCGACCCCAGGGCCCGGGGTGCTGCCGGAGGCCGTTTCCCGATGCGGTGCAAGCAGTGCGGAGAGAGCGCGAAGGACGAGACCCTGCGCTATTGCGAGAACTGTGGGGCGAAGATGCCCCCTCCCCCACCCCCTGGAACGGTCCGCCGGACGTCCACCGGCGTCACCGCGATGGCGACGACGGGACGCACGCGGAGCACCGCGGCGGCCCGCGCCGTCGTCCCCGCGCCGGAAGAGGCCGAGGACACGGATCCAGGTCTTCACACGCCCGGCCGGCCCAAGGCACCGCCGTATGACGGGCCGGTGTGGCTGGCGCACGTGCCGGGGCACTCGCCGAGCGTGGCGGGCGTGGGGCTGCTCGGGGTGGCGCTGGTGCTCTCCATCCTGCCCTTCTTCGCGGGTGTGGGGCCCTTCTGGTCGCTCGTGGTGGTCATCGGCGGCTGGCTGGTGGCGGCGCGCGAGCTGCGCGATGCCGGCGAGCGCCACCCGCTGGTGGACTGGGTCCCAACCTCGCTGATGCGTCCGGTGGTGCCGGCGCTGTTCGTCGTGGTGGCGGCGGCCCTGGCGATCCGGATGCTGGGCATCGGCGTCACGCCGCTGCTGTGGCTCGGAGGCGCGGCGCTGCTGGGCTACGACCAGTACCGCAAGGTGTACGCGGGACAGAACGGGTGGAGCCGGCTCTTCGAGCCCCGCGTGCTGCTGCGGGGACTGGGCCCGGTGGCGCTCGGGGGCGTGGCACTGTGCCTGCTGTCGCTGTTCCTCACCTGGGTGCCCCTGACGACGACGCGGAGCTCGGGTCCGGTGCCACAGGCGCCGCCGGAGCTGCGCGTGGTGGATGCGCCAACCCCTTCGGAGGACTTCGTCTACGGGCTCATCGAGGAGAGCTACGACAAGGGCTGGGACCAGTCCTTCTCCGTGGCCCTGGAGCTGCTGCTGCTCGGGGTGCTGGGGTTGATGGCGCTGCGCCCGGAGGTGCCGAGGCCGGACTGGCTGCGCTTCGCGCCCATCGGCGTGGTGGTGCTGGGGCTCGTCTGGACGCTGGTGCATGGCGGGTTGCTGCTGGGGCCCGTGCTGTTCCTGGTGGGGCTGGCGGCAGCGGGCTTCGCCTCGGTGTACAGCGCCTTCGCGCGAGAGGCCTGAGAGCCCCGTGGTATAGGCGGCCGCATGCGCATCCGGAGGCTCACGCTGGAGGATCTGCCCGCCTGTCTCGCGCTCGCCGTGAAGCGCGACTGGGCGCCGGATGAGCTGAAGTGGCGGATGATGCTGGAGCTGGGCACCGGCTTCGGCGTGGACTCACCGGAAGGTGGGCTCGCGGGCACGGTGCTCGTCACGCCCCATGGGCGTGAGGCGGCGTCGATCGGGATGATGGTGGTGTCGCCTTCCCATGGGCGGCAGGGACTCGGACGGCGCCTCATGGAGCATGCGCTCGAGCACATCGGTCCCCTCCCCACGCTCCTGTACGCGACGGAGCAGGGCCGGCCCCTCTACGAGAAGCTGGGCTTCGTCCAGGTGGATGAGATCGTGAAGCATCTGGGCAGGCTCACCCGGCAGCCCGAGGAAGTGGCCGTCGCGGACACGCGGGTGCGAGCGATGACCGGGGAGGATCTGGACGCGGTCGCGTCGCTGGACGCGGAAGCCTTCGGTGCGCCCCGGCGGGAGCTGCTCCAGGCCCTGCACCGGATGGCGTACCGCGCACTCGTGGCCGAGCGGGACGGCCGCGTGGTGGGGTATGGCCTGGCGTGGCCCAACTTCGAGTCGGCGATGGTGGGACCCCTCATCGCCCGGGAGGAGCCCATCGCCCGAAGCCTCGCGGCCGGGCTGCTCCGGGGCCTCGAGGGCACGGTGCGGGTGGACATTCCTCCGCGGTTCGCCGGGCTGAGCGAGTGGGTGGCGGGGCTCGGGCTCGAGCGGCACGTCCCGGCGCCCATGATGCAGCTCCACGGGACCCGGGCCCCGGGCAGGAGGGAACTCCTCCATGCCATCGCGGCCCAGGCCCTGGGGTGACGGACCCGCTCAGTGGGTCTGGTCCTCCTGCTTCGGAGCCGGGCAGGTCTTCTCGCAGGACGCCTCGGCGGCGCGGAACTTCTCCGCGCAACGGTTCATGCACTTGCCGGCGGCCTCACGCGTCGTCGGATCGCTGGCGGCGGGGCAGGCCTTCGCGCACGCCTCCACCTCCACGCTGGCCTTCGACAGGCACGAGCCCCGGCAGTCCTTCTTCTGCTGCGCCACCGCCGGCAGGGCCATCATCAACCCACCGGCCAGCACCACGGCCCACCACGAAGCCTTCTTCACTCGATTCATGGCTCGCATCTCCTGAAACGGTTCGCCCAGCCAGGATAGGAGGGGGCGCCGCCGCAGGGAAGCGGCTGGGATAGAGTGCCACGCATGGCCTCCATCCATTTCCTCGGCGCCGCGGGGACCGTTACCGGTTCAAAGTTCCTCCTCGAGTACCAGGGCAAGCGGGTGCTCATCGATTGCGGTCTGTTCCAGGGCCGCAAGGAGCTGCGCCAGCGCAACTGGCGCGCCCTGCCCGTCCCGCCCCGGAGCCTCGACGCCATCGTCCTCACGCACGCCCACATCGACCACACGGGCGGTCTGCCCCGTGTGGTGCGTGACGGCTTCCACGGGCCCGTCTACTGCACCTCCGGCACGCGGGATCTGTCCGCGCTGCTGCTCCCGGACTCGGCACACCTCCAGGAGGAAGAGGCCCGCTATGCCAACAAGGAGGGCTTCTCCAAGCACCGCCCCGCCCTGCCCCTCTACTCGGTGGAGGACGCGGAGCGTGCGCTGAAGCTCTTCGAGACCTTCGGCTACGAGCGCACCCGGGAGATCCTCCCCGGCATCACCCTCACCTTCTACCGGGCGGGCCACATCCTCGGCTCGGCGGTGTGCGTGTTCCACCTGGAGCGCACCAATCAGCGCGTGGTGTTCACGGGGGACCTGGGCCGCTACCACGCGCCCATCCTGAGGGATCCGCAGACGGTCCGCTCGGCCACCACGCTGGTGGTGGAGAGCACCTATGGCGACCGCGAGCACGGGGAGACGCGGCCCGTGGATGCGCTGTGCGAGGCGGTGCGGAGCGCCTACGAGCGCAAGGGCATGGTCGTCATCCCCGCCTTCTCCGTGGGCCGGACCCAGGAGCTGCTCTACCACCTGCGCAACCTGGAGGCGGAGAAGCGCATCCCCGAGCTGGATGTCTTCGTGGACTCGCCGATGGCGTGCGACGCCACGCCCATCTACCTGGCGCACGCGGAGGAGCATGATCTGGACATGTCCGCCATCGTGAAGCGGGGCGAGTCCCCACTGGCCACGAAGCGCACGCGCTTCGTCACCTCGCCGCAGGAGAGCAAGCAGCTCAACCAGCGCGAGGGCCCGGGCATCATCATCTCCGCCTCGGGCATGGCCACGGGAGGCCGCATCCTCCACCACCTGAAGTACAGGCTGCCGGATCCGCGCAACACGGTGCTCTTCGTGGGCTACCAGTCCGAGGGCTCGCGCGGCCGGCGCATGCTGGACGGCGAGAAGGAGATCAAGATCCACGGGCAGATGGTGCGGGTGGAGGCGGAGATCCGCACGGTGAGCGGCTTCTCGGCGCACGCGGACTGGACGGAGACGCTGCGCTGGATGGACGGCTTCGAGTCACCGCCGCACCAGACGCTGCTCGTCCACGGGGAGCCCTCGGCGCTGCAGGCGCTCAAGGGCCGCGTGGAGGCACGCGGCTGGCCGGCCTACATCCCCGAGTACCTGGAGAAGGTGGAGCTGGCGCGGTAGCCGAGGCAGCGCTCCGGGCTCGCGCACGCGGTCCAGCTCATTCACCTGCGTCGAGCCGATCCGCTTGCCTCAGTAGGTGTTCCAGGCGCCCTGGAAGGACGGGCCCTGCGGACCGCTCGTGGCGTCCAGCTCACCCACCTCGCCCCAACGGCCACCGTACTTGATGAAGTTCTGGCCGTTGCGGGGCGCGCCCTTCTCGCCCACGTTCACCTGGTTGGTCCACGTCTGCCACACCGGGCCACCGTCGTAGGCGTGGTCATCGAAGCCCGACACCTCGGTGGGGTACGTGCCCGCGGTGGGGTAGCTCGCGTGCGAGCCATCCGCCGAGTACACGATGGGGTGCGTCCCGTTCCACCTGAGCTGCGAGGCGCTGTAGCGCGTGCCACCGCTGTGCGCCGCGTACCACGCCGACTGGAAGTTGCCGGCCGAGTCCGTGGTCACGGTGATGTGCTCCCAGTCCGCCTCGTGGTTCACCGACGCGTAGGAGTCGTTGTACGGGTAGAAGAACCAGTACTGGATGTCGTAGCCGCCCGCGACGAGCGCGCTCTTCTTCGAGTGCACGTACACGCGCCAGCCAGAAGACGTGGTGCCGTTGTGCACGCTGTCATCCGGCGGCTGGAGGAAGAACTCCTTCCGCGACGCGTTCGAGTAGTACACCGTGCTGGTATGGGTGCAGAACGTGCCCTTCGTCTTGTGGGACTGGGCGGAGAGGTTGCTCTGCGTGGGCGTGGCCAGCGCGAGCACCTCGCAGTCCGGGCACCCCGAGTGGTCGAAGCGCATGTGCACGCGCGCCAGGTACCAGTCCACGTTCGCCGGCCGCGCCCAGTCGATGGAGTCCGGGGCCAGCCGGACCTCGGGCGCGAACTTCGCCGCGAGCTGATCCTCGAAGGCATCGTCGATGCCGTCCAGGTCCACGTCGGTGATCAGCGCGTCCCTGCGCTCGCCGAGCACGGCCTCCTCCTCGACGAGGGGGCCGCACGAGGCGAGCGTCAGCGTGGAGAGCAGCAACAACCGTCCGGTTCGCATGGGGGAATCTCCTGACCGCCGGGGCTCATCCCCGGCTCGGGATTCCCATATTCACGCAAACCGGGAAAAACGTAAAAGCCTCACTCCTTCTCGCCGTCGCCGAGCAGCTGGGCGATGCCAGTGCCGGTGGGGGTGCCCTCGGAGAGGGTGCGGACGCTGGAGAGGTGGTGCAGGAGCAGGCCGCGGTTGTCGGTGACGGCGAGGTTCTGCATCTCCAGGGCGCCGATGCGGTCCTCCGGGGTGAAGGCGCTGGCGACCTTCTCCATGGAGAGCTTGTCCGGGTCGTAGGCCATGTGCACGGCCTGGGTGTCGAGCAGGGTGTAGTCGTCGCCGCGGCGCAGCTCCAGGGTGACGCTGCCGGTGATGCTGGGAGCCACCCACCGGGTGAGCGAGTCCTTGAGCAGGAGGGCCTCGGGGTCGAACCACTTGCCCTCGTAGAGGAAGCGGCCGAGGCGGCGGCCCAGGGTGAAGTAGAGGTCCGTGGTGGACTCGTTGTGGATGGCGGACAGGAGGCGCTCGTAGACGATGTGGAGCAGCGCCATGCCGGGGGCCTCGTAGATGCCGCGGCTCTTGGCCTCGATGACGCGGTTCTCGAGCTGATCACTCATGCCCAGGCCGTGGCGCCCGCCGATGCGGTTGCACTCCAGGAAGAGCTCGAAGAGGGAGGCGAAGCGCTTGCCATTGAGGGACACGGGCAGGCCCTGGGCGAACTCCACGGTGACGCGCTCGGGGCGGATCTCCACCTCGGGGCGCCAGTGGGCCACGCCCATGATGGGCTCCACGATGTTCATGCCCTTGTCGAGGTGCTCCAGGTCCTTGGCCTCGTGCGTGGCGCCGAGCACGTTGGCGTCGGTGGAGTAGGCCTTCTCGGTGCCCATCTTGTAGGGCATGCCGATGGAGACGAGGAACTCGCTCATCTCCTTGCGGCCGCCGAAGGCATTGACGAACTCCGGGTCCAGCCAGGGCTTGTAGATGCGCAGCTCCGGGTTGACGAGGATGCCGTACCGGTAGAAGCGCTGGATGTCATTGCCCTTGTGGGTGCTGCCATCACCGAAGACGTTCACCGAGTCCTCGCGCATGGCGCGGACGATGGCGGTGGTGGTGACGGCGCGGCCCAGGGGCGTGGTGTTGAAGTACTTCTTGCCGCCCACGGAGAGGTGGAAGGCGCCGCACTGGATGGCGACGAGGCCCTCGCGCACCATGGCCTCGCGGCAGTCCACGAGCCGGGCCTGTTTCGCGCCGTGCGTCATGGCGATGGGCGGGATGTCGGCGGGGTTCTTCTCGTCGGGCTGGGCGAGGTCGGCGGTGTAGGCGTACACCTCGAGACCCTTGCGGGACATCCACGCCACGGCGGCGCGGGTGTCGAGACCACCCGAGAAAGCGAGACCAATCCGGGTACCAGCGGGGGGAAGCGAACGATAGATGCGGCTCATGGCGCGGTGCGTGGTAGCACGGAACGACCCGGACGTCCCGCGTCACGTGCAGGGAGACGTGGGTTATCCTGGAGTTCCGTATGAAGACCTCGCTCGCGGTCAGAGGTGGAGTGCTCACTGCCCTGCTCATGCTCCTCTGCCTGCTGCCGACGCGGGGACTGGCATCATCCCCAGCGACGACCCTCCTGCCCTCGCTGGTGCTCAGCAGTCCGCCCCTGCCTGGAGACGAGTCGATCCGGGCCCGGCTCAAGGCCTGCCTGCTCATGGGAGACCTCCACTGCGTTGTCGACCAGTACCTCCTGCTTGAGAACATTGGCCGGGTACCCGGCTGGCTGGTGGCGTTCCAGAACGCCTTCGCCGTAGCAAACCGGAAGGCGGGAGAGTGCGAGAAGGTCGCGAGGACCATCCACGAAGGATTGACCCGGCTCGGACAAAAGCCGCAGTTCCTGCGCATCAGGGTTGACGGAGATGTGAAGCTGCTGAGCTTCGATGATTCGATGAGATGTCCAAAGGCGTTCTGGTCAAGAACCATCAACTTGCGACCACGGGGAGGCATCTCGCCGTGAAACTTGGGGACAACATCATCGACGCCTACACGGGGTTGGCCGGTCTTCCTCTGACCGAATACATGAACCGGCTCAGAATCTCGTCCACGAGCCAGATCCTTTACGAGGTGGTGCAAGGTCCATGAGTGAGAAAAAGGTTGGGAAGGTGGAGCCCCTACCCGAGGAGTGGCGCGGTCGCAAAGTCGGGCTCATGGACGCGCTGCTCTATGCCCGGAAGCAACTCCTGGAGGGGCGAGGGCTCTGGTGCGTCACAGGAGGAGACACCATCGACTCGCTCTTGTCCTTCACCATCGGGTGGGGCTCCAACACCCAGTTCAACGGTGGCAAGGACCAGGAGTGGCGAGACTTCTTGGACTGGCTCGACGAAGTGAAGCACGAGATGCCCTACGAGGGCTGGCACGTGAAGTACCTCCGCGATTGTGGCGGGGATCATGAGCGGGCCGCCCTGAAGTTCCTCGACTTCGCCCAGGAATTCATCAATCAGAGGAGGCAGACATGAAAAGCAGTAAAATTCGCGAAGAAGTAGAAGCATTCCAAATCAAGACGGCATACAGCGCCGCCACCGAGGACTGTTTCCCCGCTTGGTACCTGCATCGCAAGTATTTCCTGCCGGAGACACAAGCCCTCACCCAGTGCTCAGATCCAGCCATTGATGGAGACACAAAAGGTTACGACTTCGGGCTGGACGCCTATCACATCTTGCGCCAAGACGGTCGTGTACGGCTTTTTCTCCTTCAGGCCAAATACAGCGGAAGTATTTCCGAGGTCAAGAAGGGCTTTCGAGACCTCAAAAAGCTCCCTGCCAGACTGCGCCGGTTGCTCGACGGCCTAGAGTCAGACGAGAGTAAAGAGAACAAAATCATAGTCAATCTGCGGCGCGACCTCAATCTACTATCACCCGAGGAACGAAAGTCCCTGATTCTAGACTTCATGGTCCTTCATCTCTGCCAAGAAGACCATGAAATCGCATCCAATGAAACCAACCATTCACGCAGCGAACTGGGAGCTCAGATAGAAGAGGAGTTACCAGATTACACCTTCAATCTTGGCCATATAGGCCCAGACAAAATGGATTTTGGAGACATTGACACAAAAATCCCGCCTCCCTGGGTCCCACTGGAACTAACAGTGGCGGAAACGACTGCTCACCACAACAACACTGAAGCCCAGATGTTGTACGGAATCGCCAAACTCGCGGAACTCGTCGCAATGTACTCATTGCGACGGGACACTCTATTTTCGAAGAACGTCCGCTATTTCATCAAAAACGCCAAGAACACGGAACGAGGCCCATCCGCCAAGATACGCGAAACCTTGGCCCAAATGTGCATCAAGGGGACAATCGACCCTGGGCTTTTCGCCTTTTTCCACAATGGAGTAACAGTCTTCGCTCGCGCCATACGGAAAAATGGCAACCGCATCGAAATCCAAGACCCATACGTCCTGAACGGCTGCCAAACAATCAAGACAGCCTATCTTTTTTCAATGGATCCCAAGATCAAGGACAAGCTTCAACAAGACAAGTGGGCACAGGTCACAATCCCTCTTCGCATCACCACTACCCGCGACGAGAACCTAGTTCAAACAATCACAATCAACAACAACCGCCAAAACGCAATACCCCCAGCGGCACTCCGCGCCAACAACCCACTCCAGCTAGAATTGGAGCGAAGATTCCGTAGCCGCAAAATATTTTATGAGCGGCAAGAAGGATCCTTTGCACACATCCTAGATTCCAACCCCGAAACTCTGATTGAGGATTACGAAAATTCAAACGATCTCGCCATCCACATCGTAGAACTCGCACGCTCGATTGCCGCAGCCCAGGGAGAGGAAGGCCTGTCATACGCCCTCCATCCCAACGACATCTTCGAGCACGACGGCACCTACCACAAGGTGTTCAACAACAGGACCACTGCATCAACCATATTCCTCACGTTTCTGCAAAATACGCATGACATGATCTTTCTTGTCCTCAAGAGAGATCTTCGCTTGGAGAAGATAGGCAATGGCCCTAGCCCCTCTCGAGTTGGCTATCACGCCATTGCACTCCTGGCAAGGCACCTCGCAAAGAGCAACAAACACGACTTCGTTCTCAGATTCGGACAGGAACGGCTAGGCAAGAAGGCGGCCGACTTTCGCGAAGAACTCCGCAAGGAACTGGGAAATCATCGGTCGGGAATCCAAACCGCACTCAAAGAACACCTACTCAGTGCGCCCGATTCAAGGGCCGAGACTCTCCGCGAGAGCTATTCGGCTGCAGAAAGGTCGCTTCGATTGCGAGGGAACATCGATCCCTTTGCGACGTTCGCAAACCTCGACGAGGAAATCAATACCTCTCAGTCTACATAACCACAACCGATTTGTTTCGCATAGGCCTCTCAGCGGAGAGAACCATACAATTCAACGATTCAACCATGCCCGTCCGAAGGCGCCCCTATCATGAACTCCCCATCGACCCATCCCTGATGGGCGACTCGGTATCCGCCTACGCCAGTGGAGTTTCGTCCCGAGGCATGCGGTCCATGGATTTCGGATTCAGAAGTGACGGTCAAGTATGGGGCGTGGACCATGGGAGGCGCTCCTTCGGTCCCGAGACATCGATGGAAGTAATCGAGCAACTCTGCCCCGCCGTCATTACACTGCCTCATGCCCAACTGAATGAATATGGCCAAGAGTGCTACGGCTCATCTACTCCCTGGGATCGGCATCTCTATGCAAGCGAGCCAGACACGCAGCCCTGTCTGAAACCTACGGCGCCACTCCCATGAAAACCTCGATATGTGCCAGAGGCAGAGTCACTACCGCCCTGCTCATGCTCCTCTGTCTGTCACCTTTTTCGGGACTGGCGTCATCCCCAACGGCGATGACCCTCATCCCCTCGCTCGTGCTCGGCAGCCCGCCCCTGCCTGGAGACGAGTCGATCCGGGCCCGGCTCAAGGCCTGCCTCCTCATGGGAGACCTCCACTGCGCCGTCGCTCAGTATCTGCTGCTCAAGGACATTGGCCGTGTTCCGGACTGGCTGGTGGCGTTCCAGAACGCCTTCGCCGTGGCCAACCAGAAGGCGGGAGAGTGCGAGAAGGTCGCGAGAACCATCCACGAAGGATTGACCCGGCTCGGACAACAGCCGGAGTTCCTGCGCTTCACGATCCGCGGCCGAGCGATGGTGATGGGCTTCGACGAGATTTCAAACGGCGTGCTGCTCAGGACTCATCAGCTCTCGACACGGGGGTACCACGTGGCGGTCCGGCTCGGGGATAAGGTCATCGATGCCTACACGGGCCCGGCTGGCCTGCCCTTCCGCGAGTACATGGCCCGGCTCAATACATCTCCAGGAAGCACGATAACGGAAGAGGTGGTACAGACCCTATGACCGGTAAACGAATCGTCAAGGAGGAGCCCATTCCCGAGGAATGGCGTGGGCGCCGGGTCGGGCTCATGGATGCGTTGCTCTACGCCCGCAAGCAGATCCTCATGAAGCGAGGCCTCTGGTTCGCGACGGGATTCAATACAGTGGAATCCCTCTTCTCGTTCATCCTCGGATGGGCCTCCAACACCCAATTCAACGGCGGGCAGGAGCAGGAGTGGGAGGACTTCCTGGAGTGGCTCGACGAGGTGAAGCATGAGTTGCCTCTCGAGGGTTGGCACGTGAAGTACCTCCGCGACTGCGGCGGAGATCACGAGCGGGCCGCCCTCAAGTTCCTCGACTTCGCCGCGGAGTTCGTCGCGCTGCGGCGCAAGACGCCCGATTCTCGAGGGCCGGGATGACCGCTCGCAGGCCGCTGTCCCGCTGATGACGGACATTCCGTCTGCTGTAGCGGAAACCCCTCAACTCGGACGCACAACCCCCCCCGGCTTCGGGTAGTGTCGGCCGCATGTCCCGTACCATTCGAGCCCCCCGCGGAACCGCTCTGTCCTGCAAGGGCTGGGTCCAGGAAGCCGCCCTCCGCATGCTGATGAACAACCTGGACCCCGACGTGGCCGAGCGCCCCGAGGACCTGGTCGTCTATGGCGGCATCGGCAAGGCGGCCCGTGACTGGGCCTCGTTCGACCGCATCGTCGACGGCCTGCGCCGCCTCACCGATGAGGAGACCCTCCTCGTCCAGTCCGGCAAGCCCGTGGGCATCCTCCGCACCCACCCCGATGCCCCCCGCGTCCTCATCGCCAACTCCAACCTCGTGGGCCGCTGGGCCAACTGGGACCACTTCTTCGAGCTCGAGAAGAAGGGCCTCATGATGTACGGCCAGATGACCGCCGGCTCGTGGATCTACATCGGCACCCAGGGCATCCTCCAGGGCACCTACGAGACCTTCGCCCAGGCCGGCCGCGTCCACTTCGGCTCCGATGATCTCTCCGGCCGCCTCGTCCTCTCCGGCGGCCTCGGCGGCATGGGCGGCGCCCAGCCCCTCGCCGCCACCATGAACAACGCCGTCTTCCTCGGCGTGGAGATCGATCCCACCCGCGCCCAGCGCCGCGTGGAGACCCGCTACCTCGACGTCATCGCCAAGGACCTCGACGAGGCCATCTCGCTGGCGAAGGAGGCCCAGAAGAAGCGCGTGGGCCGCTCCATCGGCATCATCGGCAACGCCGCCCAGGTGTTCCGCGAGCTGTACCGCCGCGGCATCAAGCCGGACCTCGTCACGGATCAGACGAGCGCGCATGATCCCCTCAACGGCTACATCCCCGCGGACATGACCCTGGAGTCCGCCGCCGAGCTGCGCAAGCGCGACCCCAAGGCCTACGTGGAGAAGGCCCGCCAGTCCATGTCCATGCAGGTGGAGGCCATGCTGGACTTCGCCAAGGCCGGCAGCCACGTCTTCGACTACGGCAACAACATCCGCGCCCAGGCCCAGCTCGCCGGCCTGGAGAACGCCTTCGACTTCCCCGGCTTCGTCCCGGCCTACATCCGCCCCATGTTCTGCGAGGGCCTCGGGCCCTTCCGCTGGGTGGCGCTCTCGGGAGACCCCGAGGACATCCGCCGCACCGACGAGGCCGTGCTGGAGCTCTTCCCCCAGAAGGAGTCGCTGCGCCGCTGGCTCACCCTCGCCCGTGAGCGCATCGCCTTCCAGGGCCTGCCCGCGCGCATCTGCTGGCTGGGCTACGGCGAGCGCGCCAAGGCCGGCCTGCGCTTCAACGAGATGGTCCGCAAGGGCGAGGTGAAGGCCCCCATCGTCATCGGGCGCGATCACCTCGACTGCGGCTCCGTGGCCTCGCCCAACCGCGAGACCGAGTCCATGAAGGACGGCACGGACGCCGTGGCCGACTGGCCCATCCTCAACGCCCTGGTGAACGCGGTGAATGGCGCCTCCTGGGTGTCCTTCCACCACGGCGGCGGCGTGGGCATGGGCTACTCGCTGCACGCCGGCCAGGTGATCGTGGCCGACGGCACCCCCGAGGCCGCCCGCCGCATCGAGCGCGTGCTCACCTCGGATCCCGCCATGGGCGTGCTGCGCCACGCCGACGCCGGCTACCCGGAGGCCGTCCAGGTCGCCCACGAGCGCGGCGTCCGCATCCCCGGCATCACCGAGTGACGTGACGCATGGAAACCCTGGAGCTGCTGATCCGCAACACCTCCGAGGTGCTCACCGTGGAGGGCTCCCCCCAGGAGCCCGCCGAGCGCGCCCTCACGCCCCAGCCCAACGCCTGTGTCGGCGTGCGCCGGGGCAAGGTCTGGTACGTGGGCCCCGAGGGCAGTCTGCCCAAGGGCGCCGTGGGCCCCTCCACCCGCGTGCTGGACGCCCACGGCCAGTTCGTGGGCCCCGGCTTCGTGGATCCCCACACCCACGCCGTCTTCGCCGGTGAGCGCGCCGCGGAGTTCGATCTGCGCTGCCAGGGCGCCACCTACCTGCAGATCGCCCAGGCCGGCGGCGGCATCGCCAACACCGTGCGCGCCACCCGCTTCGCCAGCGAGGAGGATCTCATCCGGCTCGCCCTGCCCCGCCTCCAGCTCATGCTGGAGTACGGCATCACCACCGCCGAGGTGAAGAGCGGCTACGGCCTGTCCCTCCAGGACGAGCTGAAGATGCTCAAGGCCGTGCAGCGGCTCTCCACCCTCCAGCCCCTGGAGCTGATCCCCACGCTCATGTGCGCCCACGCCATCCCCGAGGAGTACCGGGAGTGGCGCGAGGCCTACATGGATCTCTGCATCAAGGAGATCATCCCCGCCGTGGCCGAGCAGGGCCTGGCGCGCTTCTGCGACGTCTTCGTCGAGCAGGGCGCCTTCTCCCACGCGGAGGCGCGGCGGATCCTCGGGGCCGCCCAGAAGCTGGGGATGAAGCCCCGGCTGCACGTGGATCAGCTCACCTCGAGCGGAGGCGCCGAACTGGCGGCCGAGCTGGGTGCCGCCACCGCGGACCACCTGGAGAACGTGAGCGACGCGGGCATCCGCGCCCTCGCCCAGGCCGGTGTCACCGCCGTCCTCGTGCCCACCGCCACCCTCTTCCTGCGCGTGCGGCCCTACGCCCCCGGGCGCAAGCTGCGCGACGCCGGTGTCAACGTGGCGCTCGGCACCAACCTCAACCCTGGCTCCGCCATGAGCGAGAACCTCCCCCTCACCCTGGGGCTCGCCTGCCTGGAGAACGGGCTGACCGCCGCCGAGGCCTACTGGGCCGCCACCCGGGGCGCCGCCCTGGCACTTGGTTTGAACACATACGGCCGGATTACCGTGGGCGACCCGGCAAACCTTGTCGTTTTTTCGTGTTCAAACTATCGCCACCTGCCCTACCACCTGGGAATCAATCACGCGCGGATTGTGATTAAAGACGGCCATGTGGTGGTAGAGAGCGAGCGGGCCCTCTGTTCGTGACGTGAAGCGGACAGCAGTGGCAGGATGGGACTTCCCGTCCGGGCCGGCCGTTATCATCAGACAAGAAACCATGTGCCGTCTCTTTGGCTTTCGTTCCTCTGTCCCCGCGGCTGTCCATCCTTCCCTCGTGACGGAGAAGAACTCCCTCGTCCAGCAGTCGAGGGAGCACAAGGATGGCTGGGGGATCGCCTCCTACGAAGCAGGTGAGCAGCCACTCGTCGCGCACGGGCTGGGACCGGCGTACTGCGACCCGGACTTCGAGCGGGTGAGCAGCCGGGTGTCCTCCCGGACGGTCGTGGCCCACCTGCGCCTGGCCTCGGTGGGCAAGGTGGAGAAGCGCAACGCCCACCCCTTCCTCCATGGCCGCTGGTGCTTCGTGCACAACGGCACGCTGAGGAACTTCGCGCGGCACCAGGCGGAGGTGGAGTCGCTCATCCGCCCGGACCTGCTCACGCGCATCCAGGGCGCCACGGACTCGGAGCGCTGCTTCTATCTCTTCCTCACGCGGCTGGCGAAGCAGCAGTCGCTGGAGGGGCGCGCGTGCGTGGAGAAGGTGGCCTGCGCGCTGGCGGAGACGATGGGGTTGGTGTCGGCCATCACCGATGAGCCGGGAGAGCAGCGCTCGGCGATGAACTTCCTGGTGACGAACGGGGACGTGATGGTGGCCACGCGGCGCAACCGCACGCTCTTCCTGTCGGACACGGCACCCGAGACGGGCAAGCGTCCGCACCGCACCCACGCGGGTCCGCCCGCGCCGGGCACCCAGTTGGAGCAGTTCGTGCTCGCCAGCGAGCAGCTCTCCGGCGAGGACCACTGGCACGTCATCGACGAGGAGAACATCGTCGGCGTGGACAATGGCCTCGTGCTGCACCGCTGGAAGGTGCAGGACCTGTGCGCCAAGGCGCCCTGATTGTCCGGAGTTGAATGAATCGCGGGCTCGCCCGTCCTATGCTGGCTCCGGCATGACCCGGAGCACCCGGCAGGAGCGGCGCATGAGCACGAGACGTCCCCCGATTCCCGTCCACCTGCGGCTGCAGGCAGCCGTCACCCTCGTCGCGGTGCTGACGAGCGGATGCCTCGGCCACTACTACGAGGTGTCGCGGACGGAGCTGGAGCGGCTCGCGCGCGAACCTCCCGAGACGCGCGGCCAGAACGTGTATGCCGTGCAGCAGTTCACGACGGACGCGGAGCCGGAGCCGGCCGGGCCCTGGTATCCCCCCCAGGAGGGACCGCCACCATCGGGCTACTCCATGGGCCTGCACGGCTACTGGGTCCCCGACTTCTACATCGACTTCGGTGCGCCCTATTACGATCCGCCCGTCTACACGCGCAACTCCGTCCACGATGCGTCGCCCGTCTCTGGAGGCGTGTCCGGCGGCTCGGTCGGGAGCGGCTCGTCCGGGGGCGGCTCGTCCGGAGGTGGAGGCTCCGGAAACGTCGGCAATGTGGGCGAGGCCATCGTGGTGATCATCGCCGTGGGTGTCGTGGTCGGCGTCGCGCTCGCCGCCACCGAGGGCGCCCGCTACGAGGGCTCGGTCGCCGTGCATCCGCAGCACCCGGTGCACCTCTGGCACCGCTACGGAGGCCAGAGCACCGTCCGGCTCGACGAGCTCACCCCCGAGCAGTTGAGGGATGTCGAGCGGGCCACGCTGTCGGGCCGGGAGGGCGCGGGCATGTGGCTGCGCGGGGCCGCACCGCTCAATCGCGCGGGTTTCTCGTACCAGTTCGGCGCCGGCGAGGATCGGCTCACGCTGCCCGGCGGACAGGATCCGCGGAGCCTCGGGTTCCGCTTCGCGCTCGGCTACTACCCCGTGAAGCGTTTCGGCCTGCTCATCGACTCACGCTTGCAGACCGGAGACTTCAACGGCGGCGACTTCTACAACGTGCGCCTCGGCATGGAGGCCCAGTGGTTCCCGCTCACCTTGTGGCGCCTGCACCTGGGCCCCTTCCTCGGCGGCGGGCAGTCGTGGTCCGCCTCGGAGGGCGGGTTGCTGCCCACCACGAGTGGCACGCGGCCCTATGTCTCCGCCGGCGCGATCGCCGAGTTCGAGATCGCCACGCGCCTGGGGCTCACCGCCCGCTGGAACGTGGACTGGATGACCACCGCCCCCGCGGACACCCGCCGCTTCGTCAGCACCTGGTCGGTGGGGCTCTCCGTCTACTGAGCGGCGCTTCACCGAGGCCCCTGGCCGGGCTCGCCCCACCGCTCCACGGTGGCCGTCACCGTCATGTCCCCGTCCACCTGGAAGGAGTGGCGAGGCGCCGGTGAGCCCTCCGCGGTGAGCTCGGGACGCCACGCCTCGTCCACCCAGAGCTCGAACGAGACCTCCTCGCCCACGGGGAGGCGCACCGTGCCCATGTAGTGCGTCTCCTGGCGGCGCAGACGGAAGCCCGGCGCCGCACCGCCCCCGAGCGAGGGATCCGAGCCCACCACGGTGACAACCACGTTGTCCGGGGTGTCCGCGGGCACCGTCACGTCGAAGATGACGGTGGCGTGGGGATGGGACGGAGGCGGCGGCTCGATGGCGCCACACCCCGCCAGCAGCAGGCTCACCAGCGACACCCGCGGGAACCACTTCGCGCGAAGAGAGGGAGAGAGGTTCATGGAGCGAACGATAGACCCGGACCCCACCCCAACCCTCTCCCAGGGGGCGAGGGTGCTTTGCACTGTTCGCTCCCCATCAGCCACTGTGCAAGAGTGAACACCACCATGCGCTATCACCTCCTGCTCTCGTTCATCGCCATGCTGTTCGCATCGGGCTGCAGCCACGCCCCGGTGGTCTACCCCCCCGCCCCGCCCATCTATTACGCCGTGTCGTTCGAGCGGGTACGGACCACCGAGGGAGGCGCGCTGCCCCGGCAGTCCGATGTGCTGGCCCAGGACGCGGCCCAGCAACTGAGGCTCGGACAGAAGGTCGCCTTCCTGCCCCCGGACTCGTGCACCACCGAGTCGGTCTCCCCCAGTGGGGCCTCGCAGAACAACACCTCCATCCTGATGCGCTGTGGGGCCCTGCTGGCATCGCTGGAGGCCGAGGTGGCCAAGGCCGGCTACCCGGTGGTGTCGTGGCAGGCGCTGAAAGGCTCGGGCGCGGCCGGAAGCCAGGAGCGCGCCCGGGCGCTGGGCGTCAACATCCTCTTCGAGGTGAACCAGCTCTCGCAGGAGAGCCGCGATCCGGGTGCGAGGCAGATCTCGAACCTGCGCTTCAGCCGGGAAGAGGGACCGGGGCGCGCCCTGCCGGTACCGGTGATGCCGGAGGTCGCCGAGCGCTGCGCCCGGCAGCTCTCGAGCCTGCCTCGGAGCGGAGAGCGCGAGTACCTCTCCACCATCAACCTCAAGGCGGTCGAGGTGGCCACCGGCCGCGCCCTGTGGCTCTACCAGAACACCGTCGTCGAGCTGGTGGAGCGCAACGAGGAGGATCAGTCGAAGCTGTACTACCGCGCGGACGGTGTGCGCCCCCCTCCGCCCACGGCGGAGGAAGGCATGCTCGGAACCATCGGGAGGATCCTGGCGGCGGGAGGCGCCGTGGGCGTGGGGGTCGGAGCGCTCCTGGCGGTGATGGAGGAGGAGGAGGCAGTGGCGGAGCCCTCTTCAACCCCGGGAGATCTGATGCTCGCCGGCGGGGTGGGCCTGGGCGCGGGATTGTCACTGATGGGGCTCGACTACCTCATGAACACGCCGGACCGCACGGTGCCGGCCGCGGTGTACCCGGCCGAGCACCAGGTGCTCTGCGCCAGTGAGCCGCAATTCAATCCCTGGTCCACACCGGCGCCCTCCACGGCGCAGGCCCCGACCGCGCAGTACTCGTACACCTTCACCCAGACCGCCGCCGCGGACCGCGATCTGTCGCGCGAGCGCGCCGAGCGGCTGACCCGGAAGTCGACCGAGGATTTCGCGCGGGCGCTCCTCGCGGTGACGGGGCGCTGACGGAAGTCCACCCCGAATCAGCGCTCGGCCGGCAGCCAGGCCTTCAACAGCTCCGCGGGCCGGGATCCCCAGGACTCGGCCACCAGCTCGCGGGAGTCCTCGCCCGCGTCCCGGAGGGTGATGCGCAGGAACTCGCGGGGCGCGGCCTCGGGAATCCGGTCCAGCCATTCGACGAGCACCGCGCCGTCTCCACCCACCAGGTCCAGGAAGCCCGTGGCGTACAGCTCGTCGTAGTCGGCCAGCCGGTAGAGGTCCGCGTGGTACAGCGGCAGTCGGCCCCGGTACGGGTAGACGATGGCGAAGGTGGGGCTCGCCACCTCCGAGCGGGACACGCCCGCGCCCTCGGCCACGCCGCGCACCAGGTGTGTCTTGCCCGCGCCCAGGTCGCCCACCAGCCCCACGAAGTCCCCCGGCTGGAGCACCTGCCCGAGCCGCAAGCCCAGGCGGTGCGTCTCCTCGGGTGAATTCGACAGCAACGTGCGGCTCAGCGTGGGCGCGCTCATCGGTTCCACCTCGTCCACACGTTGCACATCCCCTTGGCCACATCCGTGGCAAGCAGCCCCATCCGCCCGCGCCGGGCCACCATCAGGTCCGCCGACAACCCGTGCGCGTACACGCCCGTCCAGGCGGCCTCGGGGAGCTTCAGGCCCTGCGCCAGCAGCGCGCCCAGCACACCGCTCAGCACGTCGCCCATGCCGCCGGTGGCCATGCCCGGGTTGCCCGTGGGGTTCACGTACACGGTGCCATCGTGGTGCGCGATGAGGGTCCGCGCGCCCTTGAGCACCAGCGTCACCTCGTGGGTGCGCGCGAAGTCCCGGGCCACCTCCACCCGGGCCTTCTGGAGGTCCTTCGTGGGCACGCCGGTGAGGCGCGACATCTCGCCCGGGTGCGGCGTGAGCACCAGCGGCCCCTTCGCCCGGCGGAGCACCTCCAGGTCCATGGCGACGGCATTGAGCGCGTCCGCGTCCAGCACGGCGGGCACATCCACGCGGGAGAGCAGCTCGCCCAGCAGCTTCACCGTCTCGTCGCCGCGGGGAATGCCCGGGCCGATGACGAGCACGTCCTTCTTCTCCGCCGCCTCCAGCAGGAGCTCCAGGTCCGCCATGCCGAGCGGCCCCCGGTTCTCCAGGGGCCAGCCCATCACCTCGGGCGCGTGGCCGAGCACCGGCTCCACCACCTCGGAGCGGGTGGCCACGGTGACGAGCCCCGCGCCGCCGCGCAGCGCACCCAGGGCGGACATGGCCGCCGCGCCGGACTTGCCGTGGCTGCCGGCCACCACCAGCACGTGCCCGTAACTGCCCTTGTGCGTGTCCGAGCGCCGGGGAGCGATGGCCCCTCGCGCGTCGGCCTCCTCGACGAGGAACAGCTCCCGGCCCTCCTGGGGGGTGGCGGCCTCGGGAGGAATGCCGATGTCCACGCACCGCAGGTCCCCGCACAGGGTGGCGCCGGGCTCCAGCACCTGGCCCTGCTTGTAGAAGCCGAAGGTGACGGTGACGTCCGCCTCCACGCAGGGGGTGAAGGGCTCGCCGGTGTCCGTGTGCAGCCCCGAGGGAATGTCCGCGGCCACCACCTTCGCCCCGGCCGCGCGCCAGCGGAGCATATGCTGGATGGCCTCGGCGAACTCCCCGGCCGGAGCCCGGGTGAGCCCCGTTCCGAAGAGCGCATCCACCACCACGTCCCCCGCCCTCGCCTCCACCGCGCCGAGCGGCTGGGGCTGGAGCTTGTACGGCTCCAGCGCGTGCAGGTTGCGCTGGGACTCGGGCGTCAGCTTCGCCCGGTCTCCCACCAGCACCAGCGTCACGCGCAGCCCGGAGATGTGGAGGAAGCGCGCCGCCACCAGCCCATCCCCGCCGTTGTTGCCGGGCCCGCACACCACCACGTACCGCGAGGCGGTGGTGCCCAGCTCGCGCGCCGCGTCCGCCAGCCACCGGCCGGCGTTCTCCATCAGCAGCGGCGAGGGCATGCCGAAACGGGCTTCGGCGGCCTGGTCTGCCGCGCGCATCCGGGCGGCGGTGAGGACACGGCGCATGGCTCAGCTCCTGTCTTGCAGAATCACCGTCGCGGCGGCGACTCCGGCGTCATGGGTGAGCGCGAGGAGGGCCTCCGCGCGCCGCTTCTCCATCTCCGCGAGCGCCACCCCCGACAGGCGGAACCGGGGCGGGCCGCCCTCGCGCACCACTTCCATGTCCTGCCAGGTGAGGCCCGGCGGGGCGCCCAGCGCCTTCACCAGGGCCTCCTTGGCGGCGAAACGGGCCGCGTAGGCACTCGCGGCATCCGCCCGCCCGCTGCACAGGGCCCGCTCGGCCTTCGTGTACACGCGCTCGAGGAAACGCTCGGCGCGCGGCCCCTCCAATATCCGCTGGATGCGCTCCACCGAGCAGATGTCCATCCCCAGGCCGAGGATTGCCATGGCGCCCTACCCCGGGTTGCGCATCAACTCGACCATCTCCCGCACCGCCCGCTCGAAGCCCACCAGCACCGCCCGGGCCACGAGGGAGTGCCCGATGTTCAGCTCGTCGATCTCCTCGATGCGAGCGATGGGCAACACGTTGTCGTAGTTGAGCCCGTGGCCCGCGGCCACGCTCATGCCCAGCCGCGCCGCCGCCTTCGCCGCGTCGACGATGCGGCTCAGCTCCCGCGCCCGCTCGCGCTCGTTGCGCGCCTCGCAGTAGCGCCCGGTGTGCAGCTCAATCCGGTCCGCGTTCACCTTGTGCGACGCGCGCACCTGGTCCAGGTCCGGATCGATGAACAGCGAGACGGTGATCTCCCCGTCCTTGAGGTTCTTGATGATCTTCGCGATGGGATCGCGCTGGCCGGCCACGTCGAGCCCGCCCTCGGTGGTGAGCTCCTCGCGCCGCTCGGGCACCAGGGTCACCACGTCCGGCTTGTGCTCGTAGGCGATCTTCACCATCTCCTGGGTGGCGGCCATCTCCAGGTTGAGCAGCGTCTGGACCGTCTCCCGGAGGATGCGCAGGTCGCGCTCCTGGATGTGGCGCCGGTCCTCGCGCAGGTGGATGGTGATCTGCCCGGCTCCGGCCAGCTCGGCCATGGCCGCGGCCGTCACCGGATCCGGATACGGGGTCCGCCGCGCCTGACGCAGCGTGGCCACGTGGTCCACATTCACACCCAATCGCTGTCCCATCTCGGCCGCTCCTCGCGCTTCAGGCCGGAACCTGGTCCGTTCCGGCCCGTGCGCGCCCTTCTATTGGCGGCCCGAGACCGGAAGTCAACCGTTCAGAGCCTTGGAGAGCGCCTCGGCGATCTCCCGGGCGTACTGCTCGTTGCGCGCGGCGTCGATGCCCTCGATGAGGACGCGGGCCTTGGGCTCGGTGCCGGAGAAGCGCACCAGCACCCGGCCGTCCTTGCCCAGCTTCTTCTCCACGTCCTGGATGGCCTTCATGACGGTGGGCAGCTCGCCCAGCTCGCGCTTCTGCTTGATCACCACGTTGACGAGCGTCTGCGGCACCGGCTGGAAGATGGAGGCCAGCTCGCTCACCGGCTTCTGCTGGCGGCACATGACGGCCAGGAGCTGGAGCGCGGCCAGGGTGCCATCACCCGTGGTGGTGTGGTCCGAGAAGATGAGGTGGCCGCTCTGCTCGCCACCGATGTTGTAGCCGTTCCTGCGCATCTCCTCGACGACGTAGCGGTCACCCACCTTGGTGCGGACCACCTTCACGCCCCAGCGCGCCACCGCCCGCTCCAGGCCGATGTTGCTCATCACCGTGGAGACGAGCGTCTTCTTCTTGAGCTCCTTGCGGGTGACGAGCTCGCCGGTGCAGATGGCCATGATGGCGTCGCCATCCACCACGTTGCCCTTCTCGTCCACGACGATGAGGCGGTCCGCGTCACCGTCCAGGGCGATGCCCAGGTGGGCCCCGTGCTTCACCACCGCGCGCGACAGGTTCTCCGGGTGGAGCGCGCCGCACTTGTGGTTGATGTTCTTGCCGTCCGGCTGCACGCCCAGGGCAATCACCTTGGCGCCCAGCTCCTCGAGCACCGCGGGCGCCGTCTTGTAGGCGGCGCCGTTGGCGCAGTCGACGACGATGGTCATCCCCTCCAGCGTCAGCTCGCGGGGGAAGCACGTCTTGAGGAAGACGATGTAGCGGCCGCGCGCGTCCTCCAGGCGGAAGGCCCGGCCGATCTTCGTCGCGGTGGGGCGGATGGAGTCGATGGTGCCGCTGGCCACCAGCTCTTCAATCTTGGCCTCCGTCTCGTCCGGCAGCTTGAAGCCGTCACGCCAGAAGAACTTGATGCCGTTGTCCTGGTACGGGTTGTGGGAGGCGGAGATGACGGCGCCCGCGTCCGCCCGCATGGAGGTGGTGAGGTTGGCGATGCCCGGGGTGGGCAGCGGACCCACCAGGTCCACATCCACGCCCATGGAGATGAGGCCGGCGGCGAGCGCCTGCTCCAGCATGTAACCAGAAAGGCGCGTGTCCTTGCCGATGATGACGCGGTGCCGGTGGGGCCCGTTGCGGATGAGATGCGCGAGCGCACGGCCCAGCTGCATCGCGACTTCCGCGGTCATCGGGTAGACGTTGGCGACGCCCCGGACACCGTCCGTGCCGAAAAGCCGCTGCGAGGCCCGCTCTTCCTTGGGGGGCATGTTCATCCTGTAGGCCATAGTGTGCCGCTCCACCTTTCCCTGTGCCGTCCATGAGGCCGGACCGCCGACGCCGAGGGCTTATACCCCGCCCTCCACAGCGCCCGAAGCTAGGGAGTAGAAGCCCCCTGGACAAGCTTGCGGCCAATCAGGCCGCCCCACCCCGTGGTGGGTCGGGCCGGTTCATACATCCTCCCTGAGGGAGAATCTCCCTCAACCGCCCACCTTTCCCGGCTGGTAGAGGGCACCACCGTCGAGGGCCGTACGCAGGGCGTCGGCGACCGCGAGGGCGTCCTTCACCTCGGCCACGTCGTGCACGCGCACGAAGTCCGCGTTCCCCACCGCCGCCATGGCCGCCACCGAGCCGAGCGTCGCGGCCAGGCGCTCGTCCGCCGGCTTGCCCCCGGCGAGCTTCCCGAGGAAGGACTTGCGGCTGGTGCCCACCAGCAGCGGCAGCCCCAGCACGCGCAGCTCGTCCAGCCGCCGCAGCAGGAAGAGGTTGTGCCCGAGTGTCTTGCCGAAGCCGATGCCCGGGTCCACCAGCACACGTTCGCGCGGCACACCGGCCGCCACGGCCCGCGCCACGCCCTCCTCCAGGAAGGCCAGCACCTCGTCCACCACGTCCTCGTAGTGCGGGTCCTTCTGCATCGTCTGGGGCGTGCCCTGGATGTGCATCAGGCAACAGGCCGCGCCCGCCTCGGCCGTCACGCGGGACAGCTCGGGATCGAAATGGAAGCCGCTGATGTCGTTGACGAGCACCGCGCCGGCCTTCAGCGCCGCGCGGGCCACGGCCGCCTTGGTGGTGTCCACGGACAGGGGCACGTCCGTGCGGGCCCGCAGCCCCTCGAGCACGGGGACGATGCGGGCCACCTCCTCCTCGGCCGACACGGGCGGCGAGCCGGGCCGGGTGGACTCCCCGCCCACGTCCAGCACATCCGCCCCCGCCTCGGCGAGCCGCAGCCCGTGGGCCACGGCGGCCTCGGTGCCGAAGTAGCGCCCGCCGTCCGAGAAGCTGTCCGGCGTCACGTTCACCACGCCCATGACGTAGGTGCGCGCCCCGAAGGTGAAGGTCCGCGAGCCCAGCACCAGCGGGGCCGGTGGCACCGAGGACTCCAGCACACGCGTCAGCTCCTCGGCCAGTCCGGCCAGCTCCGGCCGCTCCTTCGCCGCGGCCACCACGCGCTCGAACTGCTCCTTGCGTCCGGAGAGCAGCCCCGTGCCGGGCCGCACGCGCAGATCTCCCGCCACCCAGGAGGGGTACTCCTCGCGCCCGGGAGCCTCGGAGGCGGAGAAGAGCCCGGCGAGGAAACGGCCCTGCTCGCGCTCCAGGCCGGTGAGCAACACGTGCAGCGCGGGCAGCTTCTCCAGCAGGTACTCGCGGGCGGGCGTGGGCAGCCCCATGCGCAGGAAGGCGGGCTCGAGGTCGGCGGGGCGATCGACGCGGACGGGGCGGGCACGAATCATGGCGGGCTCGGAATGTAGAAGGGCCCTCCCCACGTGAGTGGAGAGGGCCCGGGTTCTACACGGAAGCGGAGCTCAGGCTACGCCTTGTTCGGCTCCATGTTGGGGAGCCCCTCGAGCGCGTCGAGGATCTTCCGCTTGTCCTTCTTCTCGGTGGACTTCGTGGGCGGCGCCACGACGCGAGGAGGCGGACGCTCGCGGGTCAGCTGCCCGCCCTGGAGGAGGATGTTCACATCCTCGGCATCCAGCGTCTCGTACTCCACCAGCGCATCGGCCACGCGCTTGAGGCCCTCGAGGTGCTCGGTCAGCAGCCGCTTGCCGGTCTCGTAGCAGCCGATGACGATGCTGCGCACCTCGGCGTCGATCTGCCGCGCCGTGTCCTCGGAGTAGTCCTTGGCCGAGTTGAAGTCACGGCCCAGGAACACCTCACCGTCGCTCTTGCCGAAGGACAGCGGGCCCATCTTCTCGCTCATGCCCCAGCGGCACACCATGGCGCGCGCCGTCTCGGTCGCCCGCTCGATGTCGTTGGAGGCACCGGAGCTCATCTCGTTGAAGATCAGCTCCTCGGCGATGCGGCCACCCATGGCCATGGTGATCTGATCGAGGATCTGCTTCTTGTACCCGTTGACCTTGTCCTCGAGGGGCAGGCTCCAGGTGAGACCCAGGGCCTGGCCGCGCGGGATGATGGTGACCTTGTGGAGGGGATCGCAGCCGGGCAGCAGCTTGGCGATCAGCGCGTGGCCCGCCTCGTGGACGGCCGTGTTGCGCTTCTCCTTCTCGGTCATGATCATGGACTTGCGCTCGGGGCCCATGAAGACCTTGTCCTTGGCCTGCTCGAAGTCGCTGAGGTCCACGCGCTCCTTGTTCTGGCGGGCGGCCATCAGGGCGGACTCGTTGACCAGGTTCTCCAGGTCCGCGCCCGTCATGCCCGGCGTACCGCGGGCGATGACCTCGAGCTCCACCTCGGGAGCCAGCGGCACGCGGCGGGTGTGCACCTTCAGCACGCCCAGGCGGCCCTTCAGGTCGGGACGCGGCACCACGATCCGCCGGTCGAAGCGGCCCGGGCGCTGGAGCGCGGGATCCAACACGTCCGGACGGTTGGTGGCGGCGATGAGGATGACGCCCTCGTTGGACTCGAAGCCGTCCATCTCCACCAGGAGCTGGTTGAGCGTCTGCTCGCGCTCGTCGTGACCACCGCCGAGGCCCGCGCCACGGTGACGGCCCACGGCGTCGATCTCGTCGATGAAGATGATGCAGGGGGCGTTCTTCTTGCCCTGCTCGAAGAGGTCGCGCACGCGGCTGGCGCCCACGCCCACGAACATCTCCACGAAGTCCGAGCCGGAGATGGAGAAGAACGGAACACCGGCCTCACCGGCCACCGCGCGGGCCAGCAGCGTCTTGCCCGTACCCGGAGGGCCCATCATCAGCACGCCCTTGGGGATGCGGCCGCCGAGCTTGGTGAACTTCTTGGGATCCTTGAGGAACGCGACGATCTCCTCCAGCTCCTCCTTGCACTCGTCGGCGCCGGCCACGTCCGCGAACGTGATCTTGTTGTGGCTCTCGTTGAGGAGCCGCGCCTTGGACTTGCCGAAGGTCATCGCCTTGCCGCTGCCACCCTGCAGCTGGCGCATGAAGAAGATGAAGAAGAGGAACAGGAAGACGACGGGCATCCACTGGCCCAGAATCGTGAGCCAGAGGCTGTTCTGCTCCTCCCGCTCGTACTTCACGTCCACGCCGTTCTTGCGCAGCTGCTCGAGCACGGCGGCATCCGGCGCGGGGCCGGTGGTGCGGAACTTCTCATCCGTTCCGGCGTACACACCCTGGTAGGTGTTCCCCTTCACCGAGACGGCGCGAACCTTGTTGGCCTCCACGTGGGCCAGGAACTGGGTGAAGGTCGGTTCCTGTACCTGGTCGCCGCCCGTGGAGAAGAAGTTGTAGAAGGCGACGAAGAGGACGATCAGGATGACCCAAAGGCCGATGGTCTTGTAAGTCGAACGCACGTGTCAGCTGCCCTTTCGGAGCTCGGCGGTATGAGGGCACGGCCGAAAAATGCCCAGCAGTTTCGACCGTTTGTCACGACACCGGGCGTGTTGCCCGTTTATCTGACGGTATCAGCAACAGCAAAAACGCCTCAACTATTTTGGGGGTTCCATCCCCCACCTCCCCCGCAGTGGTCCACTCTATAACGGAGGGAGACCGGGCACGCTCGTGACCGGTGCTGAGGCCCACAGAAAGAGGCGTACAGCCGCCTCGGACGTGGAATTCCAGACGCTCGGCACCCAGAGCACCGTCTGCTCGGCGTCCGTCACCACCGGGAGCAGGTCGCGGCGCTCGGCGGGAACGCGCCGGTCCACCAGCACGTCCTGCAGCTTGCGCGAGCCCGCGGGCCCCCTCACCCGGTCTCCCGGCCTGCGCGTGCGCACCGTGAGGGGCCACCGGAGTCCCTCGGGAAGGGGCAGGCCGAGCGTGCCCGGAGGAGGCGGCACCGTCGCCACGGAGAAGGTCCACCCCGTGCCCGGCTGCACTCCAGAGGCCCCCTCCCCCGCCAGCACCAGGACCGGGGGCGGCTCGGAGGGGCCAGGAGCCTCGCGGCGCACGCAGCGCACGCGCCCGCCCGCAGTCCTCAACTGGAGGCCCCCGCGAGCCTGTCCACCCCCGAGCGTCACGGCCCGGCCCGTCTCCACGGCCCTCAGCACCCGCGCCAGCGAGGCCTCATCCACCTCCGCGCCGGCCTCGGCCAGCAGGCGTGCGAGCACCCGTCGGCGCAGGGGCGGCTCCAGGGCGCGCACCCCCACCGCGTCCAGGCTCCCGTCCGGGAGCGAGAGCCGGCCCCAGGCCCCGTCCGCCAGCCCGCTCAGCAGGGCCTCGTCCTCGGCGGCCAGCCGGGCGAAGGCCGCCAGCCGGGGCGCCACCGGGAAGCCCGCGGCGCGAGCGAGCACCGGCAGCACCTCGTGCCGGATGCGGGTCCGGAAGAAGGCCGGGTCCTTGTTCATCGGGTCCGTCACGAAGGAGACCCCCTCCCTGGCCAGGAAGGCCTCCACCTCCTCGCGCGTGCGCTCGAGGAGCGGCCGGACGAGGAAGCGCCGCGCCCGATGGATGCCCGCCGCCCCCCTCAGCGCGGTGCCCCGGACGAGCCGCATGAGGAGCGTCTCCGCCTGGTCCGAGGCCGTGTGCGCCGTGGCCACCACCTGGAGGCCCCGCTCGCGCCGCAGCGTCTCGAGGGCCGCGTACCGCGCCTCGCGGGCCCGCGCCTCCACGCCGGAACCCGGAGACACCTGCAACGGGATGACATGACAGGGCATCTCCCATCGGGCGGCCAGCCCGGCGACCGCCCGCACCTCCGCCTGGGCCTCCGGTCTCAGTCCATGGTCGAGCGTGGCCACTTCCACCCGAAGTGCGAGCGACTCACGCACCCGGGCCGTGCCCACGAGGAGCGCCGTGGAGTCCGCCCCTCCGGACACGGCCAGCAGCACGGAGCCGCCCTCCAGCCCGAGCTGCCGGTAGGACTCCCGTAGGGCCGTCGAAAACAGGACGCTGGCGTCGGCAGTGGAGGGCATTGAACAGGGGAAGGAATCAGAATCGAGCGAGTCCGGTTACACCGGATGCAGCCGGTTGAAGGGGCTGAAGACGATTCTTATGATCGTCACGAAGGTCGCGAGGGACGGGCGGGTCGGGGAAAAGAGGGAGAGGGGAATGGTTCGCGCGACGCAAGATGTTTTGAACGTGAATTTTCGACGGAGTTGGGCCTAGGGGTCCCCCCCCTCCCCCTCTGGGCCCACGGGGCCGCCGGGATCAGTCCTGGCGGTCCTTCTTTCCGGAGCGCCCCGGGTTCTTCCATCACTGGAAGGATCCGGGGCGTTCCCTTTTGCGGGTATTTTTCCCCTGACGGATGCCTGTACGACTGCATACGGTACGGGAGCACTCCGAAACCGTTGACCCGTCAGGGCGTCTGTCGGATAACGGCTCCGGTGTGTTCAGGTCGTCACCTCGTATCCGTTGCGGAGAGCCAGGATGGCAGGCACCGACAAGCGTAAGCAGTCCCTCTACTTCCCCGAGGAGATGCTCAAGGAGATCCAGGAGGAAGCCAATCGCCAGGATCGCTCGCTCTCGTGGGTGGTGCAGCAGGCCTGGAAGATCGCTCGAGACCGTATCAAGTCGTTCCCGGCGGTGAACGACGTGACGGGTGACGAGCGTCAGGACCCTCGTGAAGAAGGGAGGTCCTGAGCTTCATGGCAGCCACCGATCATCGTAAACAGAGTCTCTACTTCCCCGAGGACATGCTGGACGAAATCCAGCGTGAGGCGACGCGGCAGGATCGCTCGCTCTCGTGGATCGTCCAGCAGGCGTGGAAGGTGGCCCGCGCCGAGCTGCGCAAGATGCCGTCGCCCAACGACGTCTTCGGCCCCACGCCGAACCCGCCGAACGGTCCGGAGACCCCGGAGTCCTGAAGTCTGAAGTGAAGTCGCCCCGAGCCCCCGGCCCTACCGCACCCCGGGCCTGGCGGGCCGGGCACAGTTCTCGAAGAGGATGCGGCCAGCCTCCCGAAGCGCCCGGTTCTCGGTCGAATGATTCGACCGCATGTGGGCCTCGGTGAGGTTGGCATCCGTGGCCTTCCCCTCCGCCGTGCTCGCCGTGACGGGATTGCGCGACAGGTCCGTGGCCGCGTCCTTGAAGATGGTGCCGTAGCCGTCCCCGCCCCCGAGCAGGAAGTCGGGCATGGCCACCCGGTAGACGATGGATGGATCCGCGCGGGCCGGCAGCGGCACCGTGCGCGCGTTCACCTGCAGCCCCACCACGCGCGAGCCCACCGGGCGCGAGCAGTCCAGGCGCACCGTGGTGCCCTCGGACACATGCAGGAAGGCACCCGAGGGAAAGAGGATGGGCTGGCCCTCCAGGTACAGCCCCGCCGCCGCGTGCTCGAACATGTCCACCAGCTGCTGCTCGGTGAGGTTCACCGTCACCACGGCGTTCTCGAAGAGGAGCACCTCGTGCAGCAGGCCATTCTTGAGCGGGCCCTTGGGGATGACGGTGCGGGTGACGCACAGGCCCTCGGCGCGCAGCGAGCCCCCGTTGATGATGCCCAGCTCCGCGGGCGCCTTGGAGCCGTCCTCGGCATGCCGGAAGGCATCCGCGGCCAGCTGCCCGAGCGCGTTGTTGTCGTGGCGGGCATAGGGCCTGTCGAGGAACACGTCCTCGGCGAGGTAGCCGACGGTGGACTCGGGATCGGCCACCAGCGGCTGGCACTGATCGTTGTACTGCAGGCAGCCGGGCCCCGGAGCGAGGGCCACGGCCAGCAGGACGGCGGTGAGCGAGCGGGACATCAGTTGCGGGCCCTCAGGGTGAGGAAGGCGGAGACGCCCTCGCGCGGAATCAGGCCGGGCATGCGGTCCGGCCGGGGGACGTCGTCGCGCAGGTCCGAGTCGAAGACGTTCTGCACCACCACGGCCAGCTCGAAGTGGTCGCCGATGGGCTCGGTGCGCACCTGCGCGGTGATGAGGCCGTAGGCGGGAATCTTGTAGCGGCGGATGAGCTCCAGCACGGAGCGCGTGTTGTTGCGCCGCTCGGCGCCCGCACGCACCACCACGTCGAAGTTGATGAAGTCGCCAATGGGCATGGACACGCCCGCGTTGAAGCGCGCCTGGGGCGTGTCGGTGAGGAAGCGGTGGTTGGCGGGCAGCCCCTGGTCCTCGGCGCGGAAGAGGCTCGCGTTGATCCACGTGGTGGCGCGCTTGGAGGCCTCCAGCCGGGCCTCGCCCTCCACACCGTAGACGAGCACGCCCAGCTCGCGGTTGCGCACCGGGACGATGTTGCCCGAGGTGTCCACCGCCGCGATGGGGTTGGAGAAGCTCTCCAGGAAGGCGTTGGCGCGGATGCGCACGCGCGACTCGCCGGACACCTGGATGAGGTCCGCGCCCGCCTCCAGCGTGTTCACCACCGCGGGCAGCAGGGCCGGGTTCCCCTCGAAGCGGCCCTGGTTGTAGTAGGTGTTGGGGATCGTCTCCAGCAGCTCCTGGAGCGTGGGCGGACGGAAGGCGCGGCCGTAGAGCAGCTTGAGGACGAGCGAGTCCGTGGGCGAGAAGACGAGCCCCACGCGCGGGTTGACGCTCGGCACCAGCTGCGTCCCGGTGATGGCGTTGGCGTTGTCCACCGAGGGCAGCTGGGTGACGTCCGCGCGCACCCCGAAGGTGAGCGTGAGCGGCTCCACCACCGTCCACTGGTCCTGCGCGAAGGCGCTGAAGGTCAGGCGCCTCGACGCCGCGCCATCCGCCAGCGTCAGCATGTCCACCACCCCCTCGGGCGTGGTCAGCGCGGGCCGGCGCCGGCTGTCGAGCGTGTAGTTGGTCTCGTAGCCGTAGGCGCCCAGCATCTGCAGCTCGGCCCCGGCGCCCAGCGACAGGCGGTTGCCCTCGAAGAGCGACACGTCCGAGTCCACGCTGGTGCCCAGCGAGCGCACGGTGACGCGCGTCTGCTCCAACATGCCGTCGGGGAAGAGCTGGTTGTCATCCGGGCCGGTGCGGAAGCCGTCCGGGCCGATCTGGAAGAGCCGATCCGTGCTCTGCTGGTCGCCGTAGAGGCGCGCGCGCAGGCGCACCCGGTCGTTCAGCTCGTGCTCGTAGGTGATGTCCCCGAGGAACACCTGCCACCCCAGGCGCGAGCCCGGCCCCACCGTGTCGAAGAGGCCCACCAGGGCGGAGCGCTCCTCGGAGAGCAGCCGCGCGGACACCTGGAGGTGGCTCTCGGACGACAGCTCGTAGCCGAACCCCAGCCCCAGGTTGAGCAGGAAGCGGTCGTCCTGGGTGGTGCCGGAAGGCTCCAACGGCTCGCGCAGCTTCTGGGCGAGCGTGTCCGCGCTCAGCGCGTCCGTCTCGATGGGCGCCGAGTCCCCCACCTGGTGCCAGACGTCCGCGTCGCCGAAGAGCTTGAGGCGGCCAAAGGAATGGGCCCCGGAGAGGTGGCCATCGAAGGTGGTGGCGAGCCGGTCGTCGAGCTTGGGAAAGCCACCGCCGGACACGGCCGCGAGCAGGCCCTCGGAGCGCTGGGTGACGATGTTCACCACGCCCAGGAAGGCGCCCGCACCGTAGAGCGCCGAGCCGGGGCCACGGATGACCTCGATGCGCTCCAGGTTCTCCACCGGCAGGTTCATCAGGGCCTTGCCGTCGAAGAAGTTGTTGAGGCGCTGGCCATTGAGGAGGAAGAGCACCTCGGCGTCGTTGCGCAGGCCACGGATGGCGACGCGGTGGAAGCCCTGCACGTCCCGGCTGAGGGTGAGGCCGGGCATCACGTCCAGCACGTCCGCCACCGTGCGCGCCCCCAGCGCGCGGATCTGCTCGCGCCCGAAGGAGGCGGCGATTGCGGGCACCTTCTTCACCTTCTCCTCGTGCCGGGTGGCCAGCGCCAGCGTGTCCTCGGCGGTGTAGAGCGCGAGGTCCTCCTCCAGCTCCGAGCGCTCCGGCTCGGGCTGCTCGGACTCGGTGGAGCGCGCGGGCCGCACGGCGGACGGGCGGGACGCGGTGCTGCCCGGGTCCGGAGGCAGCTCGGCCGTCAGGGCCTCCATGGCGTCATCGGAGCCGGATGCCTTCCGGACGGGCTCGGGCTTGCGCTCGGCCTTCGGGGTGGGCTCCGCCTTGGGGGCGGGTTCCGCCTTCACGGTGGGCTCGCTCCTGCGGCCCGTGCGCTCGTTCCGGGAGGGCGGCTCTGCCCTGGGGGCGGGCTCGGGCTCGACGGTGCGGGGCTCGGCGGTGCGGCTGGAGATCGGCGTGCGCGTGGAGGTCACCTGGCCCACGACGACGACACGGGCCGGGCGCGTGGCGCTCTTGAAGAGGGGCACCCGCTCCCCACTGGGAGTGAATCCCTCCACGTAGTACTCGACGCCGGGCGGGGTCAGGCTCGAGGCCGGGATGATGCCCCGGTAGAGGTCGCCGTACTGCAACTCCAGGGGCGTCTCGGAGTAGGGCTCGCCGGGGCCGCGGTAGCGGATGACCATGCGCATGATGCGCTGCGTCCCGGTGAGCACGCCGTCGACCACGAGCGCCACGCCGGGCGCGGCCTGCTCGGGCGCGTTGTGCAACAGCGTCGCCTGCTCCTGGGCGAGCACGGGCAACGCCGTGAGGAACACGAGCGCGAGGAGGAAGGGGCGTGATCTCGTAAGTACGGACTTCACGGTCAACCCGGATCGTCTCCCGAGGGGTTCTGCCCGTCAAGGAAGGGGGATCGGGGGGGCTGAATTTTTGCCGGGCTGGCACTCGCGTGCGAGTTGTGATCGTCCATGCGCGCGTCGCTCGCCCTCCACTTCGCCTTGTTCCGCCGCCAGAAGGCCCAGATCGCCCGGGCCATCGAGGGGCAGTCCGCGACCTTCCGGGCCTATGAGGCCCGTTACCGTCGGCGCACGTCCGAGTACCGGCGGGTGCTGACGGCCTCGGCCGTGTCCCAGCGGGTGCAGGCGGCGGACGTGGTGTACGTGGGCGACTACCACACCCTGCCCCTGGCCCAGGAGACGTACCTGGAGCTGGTCGAGGGCGTGCGGGAGGCGGGCCGCCGCGTCGTGCTGGCGCTCGAGTGCGTCGAGGGCCGGCACCAGGCGGCGGTGGAGGCCTACCTCGCGGGCCGGCTGGCGGAGCGGGCCCTGCTCGCCCGGCTGGGCCAGGGCTCGAATCAGGGCTCGTGGTCGGGCCTGCGCTCGCTGCTGGTCTACGCGAAGCGTCATCGGCTGGAGGTGGTGGGCATCGATCGGCGCGCACAGGGCGAGCGCTCCCTGGAGCTGCGGGACGCGTACGCGGCGGAGCGGATCGCCCGGGCGGTGCGCGCGGAGGGCAAGCCGCGGGTGATGGTGCTGGTGGGTCAGTACCACGTGGCGCCCTGTCACCTGCCGGCGCAGGTGGAGCGGGCCCTGGGCGAGGCGCACGCGGCGCGCGGGCTGGTGGTGTACCAGAACGCCGAGGGCGTCTACTGGCGGCTGGCGCGCGAGGGCAAGGTGGGCATGTCGCCCGCGGTGGAGCTGCCGGACGGCGCGCTGTGCCTGCTGAATGCCTCGCCGGTGGTGTGCCAGCAGAGCTTCCTGGACTACCTGGAGGCGGAGTCGGGGGACTCGCCGCTGAGGGACCGGAGCGCGGCGGAGCGCTTCCGGGAGATGGCGAGCCTCATCGGCCGGCTGGCGGGAGTGCCGGTGGGCCGGTGGCTGGACGAGGTGGAGGTGGTGACGGCGGCGGACGAGGACGCGATGGGGCGCATCCAGCAGCGGGGCCGCTTCACACAGGGAGAGCTGCTGCAACTGCGGCGGCACATCCTGTCGCGGGAGAGCTGCTACATCCCCCGGGCGCGGACGGCGTACCTGGCGTCGTTGTCGCTGAACCACGCGGCCGAGGAGGCAGCGCACTTCGTGCGGCACTGCGCGGTGGGAGACGCGATGGAGGCGCCCCGGAGGGCGTCGGATGCCTTCTACGCACGGTGCCTGGAGGAGGCGCTGGGCTTCTTCGGCTCGAAGCTGGTGAATCCGCGGCGCACCTGCCTGGGGACGGGCGAGTGGGCGCTGCGCTTCGCCGGAGCACGAGGCGTGGAGCGGCAGATCGCCGCGTTCGTGCTGGCGCACAAGGCGGCGGAGGTGGAGGTGCCGGACGAGGCGGTGAAGCTGCTGCCCCTGCGCAAGGACCGGCTCTTCCACGGTGTCAGCCACGCGCTCGGCTACCTGCTGGGAGACGCGCTCTACCGCGACTTCGATGGCGGCCAGGTGGACCGGGCGGAGCTCCGGACGCTGTTCCGCGATCCCCTCGAGGACCCGAGAGCCACGTACTTCGACTGGGTCCGCCGCCTGTCCCGTTAAGGGACTACGACGATGACCAACACCACCGCCAAGGCCATCTCGGACCTGATGGTGTCAGTAGGTGCGCAGCTGAATGAGTCCATCCGCCTCGTGCAATCCACCGAGGACGATGTCGAGTTCAAGCGATACCGAGATTCGGTTTCCAAGATCATGACCACCATGCTCCTGGAAATCATGAACCCGCTCTACACAGAGCATCCCGAGCTGAAGCCGCCTGAACTCCGATGAAAGCCTGGCAACATCTCGACTTCGATGACCCGACGATCACCCCGTCCCTGGCGGTGCTCGAGACCCTGCAGCAGGAGGACCGCGAGCTGGTGCGCTACCGCATCCCCGAGGGCTTCTCTCCCTACGACGAGGCGGTGGCGGACGAGATCATCGAGCTGCAGCAGCGGGTGCTCGAGGCGCTCCGCAAGCTCGTTCCTCCGGAAGGGCGTCTCGCCGTCGTGGACCCCGAGGATCATCACCCTCCCCTGCTGTTCCACCCCCACGTGCGCTTCGAGGACGTGAGCCGTGAGCGGCTCTGGGGCTACAAGCACTACGTGATGCCCGCGTGGCGCGTGGGTCTGCTGCCCGATGGGGACAGCTGGTGCTTCGTCGGCTCCGACTTCGCCTGGGAGGCGCTCTACCTCGTCACGGGCCCCTCCGAACTCGTCATCCGGGGCTCCCGCCTGCTCTCCACGCTCGACCTGTCCTCGCTCCGGCTCCTCAGGCGCTTCGAGCGCCTCGAGCCCTGACGAAAGCGTTGGGGCCCATGGCCATCGAAAGAAACCTGGTACTGGCCGGCGAGGTCCTGGAGTTCGTGACGAAGGGCGGGCTCCTGTCGTTCTCGGGGAAATTGGACGGCGAGAAGGTGATGGTCGTCTCCAGGCTCGAAGACGCGCTCCAGTATGCGAAGAGCCAGGATCTTCCCGAGGACGTCTCGATCTGGGCCGCTCTCAGATCACACCAGTTCAGCGAATATCAGGACGTCACCAGCTCCCTTCCACCGGCTGAATACGGGGCGCTGCACAAGGAGCTGGACGTCCTCGAGGATCGCATCGTGCAGGCTGCATGGGACAGCCTGCTCGCTCGGGATGACCTCCAGGAGAGCACCGAGCTGGCGGAGGACATCGGGCCCGATCTGGCGCATGTGGCGGCCGCGCGGTTCCTCGGTGGCGGGAAGCTGAGCCCCTTCCTGGAGGAGCTCTTCTCGCTGTACCGCGCCGGAGGATGGCCCTGCGGGTACAAGGGCGAGTACCCACACGGGAAGTTCATCGTCTACTGGCGGAGCCCCCGTTAGGACTCGGGCGTGGGGAACACCCTCAATGGAAGATGGGCAGACCGCCCACGCACAGGGTGGCGTGGAACCTGCCCGTCCCGAGGGCGCCGTACTTGGCATTGCAGATCTCGAGCTGTCCGGTCAGCGCCGTCGAGCCCGGCGTGATGGCGCCATCCACGGCCATCCGGAAGCCCCACCCCACCACGTTCGCCTGGTCGTCGACGAAGGAGAGCTGGCCCGTGGCACTCCCGGCGGGAGCGGTCTGGTCGAAACGTGCCGTGAGGTACGCGTAACCGTTCCGCTTGCCGAAACAGCCGGGACACAGCGAGCAATAGTCATCCGGGCAGCGATCCGTCTCCTCGTACTGGTTGGTATGGACCAGCGTGTCGCAGAGCCGGGGATCGTTCGAGACGATGAGCTGGAACTGCGTGGTTCCCCTGATGGGCACGAAGGCCGCGGAGCTCCAGTCGATGGTCCTGGGGACCTCGCCCACGGAGACACTGCCTCGGGCCGTCCCGGGCTCCAGGCCCGTCGTGGGCGCATCCGGAACGGGCGGGCAGGCGGGCTCGAGCAGGCAGCTCGCACCGCACAGATCTCCATCCACGGTGTTGCCATCATCACACTGCTCACCCGCTTCGAGCCGGCCGTTGCCGCACCGGGGAAGACACGGGCCACATTCGAGCGTCCCGCCACAGCCATCGGAGATGACACCACAGGTGGCGCCCGAGGCGTCACACGTCGCCGGCCTGCAACCACAGACATTCGGCGTACCGCCGCCTCCGCAGGTCTCGGGAGCCGTGCACGTCCCGCAGTAGAGGGGCTCCCCACAGTCATTCAGCGTCGTCCCGCAGTTGGCTCCCTCGTCCGCACAGGTCGTCAGGTTGCAGCCACAGACGTTGGGGCGCCCGCCCACCCCACCGCCACACGTCCACGGCGGCGTACAGGAGCCACACTCGAGCACCCTGCCACAGCCATCCGGGAGCGAACCGCAGTTGGCTCCCACGCTCGCGCAGCTCACCGGGGTGCAACCACAGACGTTCGGCCGCCCTCCCCCGCCACACGTCTGGAGCCCGGTGCACGTGCCACAGTCCAGAGGCTCTCCACAGTTGTCGATGACGCCACAGTCCGCGCCGCGCTCGGCACAGCTCATCGGCGTGCAACCACAGACATTCGGTGTGCCAAAGCCACCGCACGTCTCCGGCGCCCTGCACGTCCCGCAGTCGAGCACGCCTCCGCATCCATCCGGCACCTCGCCGCAATTGGACCGGGCCTCGGTGCACGTCATCGGGGTGCACCGGGGCCAGGGAATGCAGAAGCACCCGGCACACGCGACGGCGAGGGCCACCGCGGCAAACGTCAGCAACGCTCGGACTGGCATGTCTCTCCCCCTCGATTCCAAGGACTACGGCGAGCCCGTGCCACCGTCCGTGCCCTCCGCGTGGACCACGCGGAAGCGCAGCGCCTGCGTGGGCAGGGGCTCCACGGCGCGCCGTCCCAGCGCATTGGGCACGAACCAGAAGCCCCCTTCATCGTTCACGGCCCATAGCTCGTACTCTCCCACGGGGATGGCTCCGAGCGTGGTCACCACCCGCCCCCGCCCCGGCTCCTGGGTGATGGCCTGGGCCAACGGCACGACGAAGAGCTGCAGCGCTCCGGCGGCGACGGTGACGCCCGGGTCCCCCTGCAGGCTCCCGAGGAAGGGCGTCACATCGGGCAGCAGCGGCACGAGCACCTGCGCGGGCCGGCCCTGGCTGTCGACGGGCACCGTCTGCCCGGGCCTCGGGACGAAGCGCAGGAAGAACTGGGGCCACACGTCCACCACGCCGTCCCCATTCACGTCATCCGCCGTCCCATCCCCATTGGCATCCGCGAGCCGGACGAAGAACCGGGGCGCGTCCCCGCGCAGCAGCCCGAAGCCCTCGCTCCGCACGTTGAGCGAGACGATGGCCGTGGCCGAGTCCGTCAGGGTGAACACCCCTTCCGTCCCCTGCTCCACCACCTGGAACGCGGGCAGCGGGCGGTGCACCCGGCGAGGCAGCGCGAGCTCCACCGGCAACGTCTGGCCCGGCTGCACGTTCAGCTCGACGGAGGACTCGGGGACCCAGTCCCCCGCCCCCGGTTGCGCGAGCACGTCCACGGTGAGGTCCGCGTCGCCATTGGCATCGAGGAAGCCCCACAGCCGGTACACATCGGGGCCCACGCCCGAGAACCCGAAGCGCGCGTCCCCGGCGGCGAGGCGCACCTCGGGAACGGCGGCCACGTACCTCGGAGGGCCCCGCTGCTCGGGAGGCGCCTCGTCCGGAGCGAAGAGGAACAGGAACGCATTGCCCACGGGAGGGCCGGCCAGCGTCACGCGGCCCTCGACACGGGCTTCGCGCCGGGGCTCCGAGGAAGGAGGCACGGAACAGCCGGCGAGCACGAGCCCGAGGGCCGGAGCGAGGGCGCGAAGGACGAGGGGAGACACGGCGCCACTCTACCCGTCCGGGGGTGTTCCCGGCGCTGGCAAGGTGGCGCACGGCGGCGCTCTGGGGGCAACACGGAAGCGGTGATGGACCGGGTGATGACGTACGCGGAGCCCGCCGGCCAGGTGCTCGCGCTCAGGCCCTCCTGGGCCCTTGGGGGCCACGGGAGGGCTCGCCACCCGAGCGTCTCGAGGCGAGAAAGGGGGGCACCAGCGAGGAGAGCGCCACGAGCAGGGCGACATAGGCAAACGGGTTGCCGAGAGTGGCGAGGATGTAGCCCACGCCCACCAGGACCATGAAGCCCCCCGCGCTCGACACCACCGTCCGCGCCCAGCGCTCGGCGCGCCCCAGCCCCGAAGCACCCTGGAGCATCAGCCACCCCGCCAGGAGCACCGCCACCGCGGTGACGATGTCCGCCATGATCAAGGCCGCGGCATCCTCCCGAGGGAGCGGCGCGACGGCCCTCACGCCATCGGGTACGGCCAGGGCCAGGTGCGCCAGCCCCAGCAGGATGATCAGGCCACCGGACACCCGCGCCCACCGGCTCATGAGGCGCTCACCGGCTGCCAAACGTCACCTCCGGGTACTCCTCGGAGGGCCCTCGCAGCAGCGGGCTCGGAAGGCCCCGCAGGTGCTGCTCGAAGAGGGCCCGCACGTAGGCCCGGGAGATCTGGATGACACGCACCGGATCGATGGACCCCAGAGGCGCCACCTGGCCCGCGGCCTCCCTCCCGAGGAAATGGGTGAGGATCGGTCCCGCGTCCGAGAAGTTGAGGTGGGCGGCGTCCGAGACCTCCACCTCGTAGCCGGCCCCCTTCAACGACTCGTAGGTGAGGTTCAGCCCGGGAGAGCCCTGGCGCAGATCGGGGGTGCTCAGCAGCATGAACGGCTGTTCGATGGAGCGCTCGGGCGGCCCCTGGAGGTACCCATCGATGTTGATGCCAGCGTCGAACCGCGGGTCGCGGCCGAGCGCCCGGATGGACGAGGCTCCTCCCATGGAGTGGCCGAAGACGCCGGCACTCGCCACCTCGAGCCGGCCCGCGAACCACCCGCCCGGCGCCCCCGCGTTCCACTTCTCGAGCTCGCTGAGCACGAACGAGTCATCGTCCGCCATCACCCGCTCATAGGCGGACAGCAGCGCGCTGAGCGTGGTGATGCTGGCCAGTTGCCTCCCCCGGTTGAAGGGCGTCGACTCCGGGAGCACGCTCAATGCGAGATCCTTCTCCAGGGGCACCTCCCGCCCGTCCGGGAACACCGTCAGCGTGGCGATGAAGGTGTGGTCGATGCCGACGACCACGTAGCCGTGACTGGCCAGGTCCTCCAGCAGGACCGTGTACAGCTCCGCGTTCATGCCAAAGCCGGGAGAGAAGAGCACCACGGGGAAGGCGTCCCGCGCCGGGGAGAGGGGCGCATCGGCGAAGGCATTCGTCCGGATGAGCGGAACGAGCTCCGGGGGAAACCCCAGCACCTCCATGATGCGCGGCGAGATGTACGGCGCGAGCGGAGCCCCGGCTGGGGGCTCGCAGGGGTACCAGATGTGGATGGACAGCTCGCGCCGGTCCTCGGGCTCACCGGGGAAGAGCCCTCCCCGCGAGAAGTCCACCAGCGAGGTGACGCGCTTGCCCACCGGATGGGGGCCGGTAGGCGCCGGGAGCTGGATCGGCTCAGTCGTGATGGGCCCGGGGATGGGCGCGGGTGCGGGCGGCGCGTCCTCACAACCCACCAGCAGGAGTGCCAGGGCCCAGAGCCCTACCCCCACGAGGAATCTCGAGTGCATGCTCTTCTCCCTGTCCTGACGTGGCTCACAGCCGGAAGGCGATACCGAGGCTGGGCTGCCACCCTGGGAAGCCATTGCCCGTGCCGTAGGCGACCTGGGCCCGCAGGCCGAGGCCGTTCTCGAAGGTGTACCGAAGCCCCACCACGCCCCGGAGCTCCAGGTAGCGCCCCGTCTCCGAGATGCGCGTGAAGAAGGGCGTCTCGAGCTCGGTCTGCATGCGGGTCATCCCGAAGAAGACACCTCCTCCGAAGTAGGGGGTGAAGCCCCGCTTGCCCAGCACATCCAGGGTGAGCTGGTAGCCGGCGGCCAGGATGTGCTGCCTCAGCACGAGCTCGTTGCCCGCGGCGAGCCCTCGTCCCTCGAGCACCGAGAGGAAGACGCTGAACTGATGGTTGAAGTGCGTTCCGAATTCGTAGCCCAGCTCGAGCGACGGACCCTGGAAGCCATTGAATGGCACCAATTGCGTCTCGAGGTATCCCGAGCGCGTGAGCGTCGCGCCGCCCAGGATGACGGGGCCCGAGGGGAGCGCTCGCGCGCGGGTGCTCCACAGCAGGGCGATGAGCACGAGGAGGCTCGGAAGCCAGGGCTTCCAGAGCTGGATGGACCTCGAGGATGCACGCATCACGACCTCCACACGAGGGGAAGGCTTCGGGCGAGATGTCGGGTGTTTTCCGAGGCGGAGATCGTGCCCGCGCCAGGGCCTTCTGCCAACGGCCCGGACGTGCAGTCCGTCGTGAGGTGCTTCACACTGGCCAGGGCGGCAGGAGGAGCCGTCCGCTCCATGGGAGCGTCATGGCGCGGCCCCCACCGGCTCGCTGGCCTCCTGGAGCGCCAGCGGTAGCTCCAGGGTGAAGGTGGCGCCCTGGTCCGGCCCCGGGCTGGTGCAGGACAGCCGGCCCTTCAACTCCGTGGCGGCCAGGGCGCTGATGTGCAGACCGAAGCCGTGGCCGGTCTTCTTCGTGGTGAAGCCCTGGGAGAACAGGCGCCGCTGGTTCTCCGGGGTGATGCCCATGCCGTTGTCCTCCACCTCGATGCGCAGCCACTGGCCGCCAGGGGCGAGCCGCACCCGGATGCAGAGCCGCTTCTCTGCTCTCGAGCCCGCCACCAACGCGTGCCGGGCATTGCTCAGCAGGTTGATCAGGATCTGCAGCAGCTTGTGCCTGTCCATGACGAGGGGAGGCACCTCGGCGTAGTCGCGCTCGAGGCGGATACCCAGGCGCTCGAAGGAGACCGCGTGCAGGCGCAGCGCCTCGTCGATGAGCCGGGGCACGGCCACCTGCTCCACGGTTCCCACGGTGCGCGCGTGCTTCTGCTGCATGTTGACGATGGACTTGAGGTGCTCGACCGCCTCGTTGAGCGAGGACATCTCCTTCACCAGGGAGTCCTGCTCCTGGAGCAGCCGCTGGGAGAGGGCCTGGAGATACTCCGGGAGCTGCTTCCCCAGCGGATCTCCCGCCAGGAAACGGGGGAGCTCCGCGGAGTGCTGGTGGAGCAGCGCGGCGGCCTTGGCCAGCCCGGACACGTGCAGCTTGCGCAACCCATCGGTGACGAGACTGGCCGAGACGTTGACGCTGTTGAGGGTGTTGCCCACGTTGTGGAGCACGCCGGTGGCCACCTCCGCCATGCCCGCCTGCCGGGAGACATCCACCAGGGTGCTGTGCATCTCTCCCAGCCGGGCCTCGGCCTGCTTGCGGACGGTGATGTCCCGGGCGAAGAGGGTGATGCCCTCGGGCCGCCCGCTCTCGCCGGGAATGGGGCCGAGGGAGAGCTCCTGCACGACGGGCGCGCCGTCCCACGTGTACTCCAGCTCGAACTGCAGGCGCTGTCCCTGGAGCACCTGGCGGAAGCGCTCGTCCCACGCTTCCTTGACGCGGGGCTCCACCTCCGCGAACAGGGGCTGGCCCGGGGCCAGGTCCTTGCCGAAGTACCGGGCGAAGGCCCGCTTCATGGCGGTGTTGGCCACGAGCAGGCGCCCCTCGGCATCCAGCGAGCACACCAGGTCATCGGTGTTCTCGAAGAGGCTGCTGAGCTTGCGCTCGCTGTCGCGCAACGTCTTCAAGGCCTGCTCCAGCTTCAGCTGGATCTCATCGCGAGCGGTGCTGTGCAGCGTGCCCAGGACCCAGATGCCCAGCACGGCGATGATGGCGCCGATGTGCATGGCCCACAGCAGCTCGGCGGGGATGGTGAGCACCGAAACTCCGGTGCGGGTGAGAAGGAAGGGGCGGATGAGCCCCAGCATGACGGCCATGAAGAGGGTGATGGCCAGGCCCAGGCGGGGCCCCATCAGGTACACCGCGAACGCGGGCAGCAGCGTGGTCACCGCGTGCGCACTGGCGAAGGGGTCCCCATAGAGGATGGCGATGATGACGAACCCCACGGTCAAGCTCACGCAGAAGAAGAAGATCGCGGCGGTGGGCGACGCCTTCCGGCGCAGCAGGAACAGCGTGCCCGGCACGATCAAGCCCGTGAGGAGGAGGGGTGCTCTCGAGACCTCGGTGTTGGGCGCCAGCATGCCCTCGAACAGATTCAGCACGCCGAAGAGCAGGCAGAAGAGCGTGCTGCCGACCAGCACCCGATAGCGGAGGAGGTCCGAGGGCGCGGCCCCGCGCAGAGGCTCGGAGAGGAACGAGTCCAGCCAGGCCATCCACCACATCCCCCACCTCCGGCGCGTCCCCACGGGGTGCCACGGCTGGAGGGAGGGAGGCGAGGACGGCGGGGTCACATCGGAAAGGTTGCTCGCCATGTGGGGACCCTTGTCTGGAAAGGGGGCAGGAGCGTCGATGACGCCCCTGACCCGATTCTAGACGTCGCGGCCCCCTCCACGCTCGGCTGCTCACCCTCTACGAGGTGGAGACAAGGGAGACCCACCTCGCCCATCTCAGAGAACCTTCGGGCAGCGCGTGACGGCCATGCACTGCCAGAGACAGCCCTCGATGCCGCAGGGATAGCAGCACACCTCTCCCGTCGCGCAGCTCCCGTAGCTCTCTCCACAGGTGCTCATGGCCCCTACGTTGGCTGGCACCGGGGTGACCTCCTCCGAGACCGCCGCCTGGGACGGAGCGGCCGGGCCGTCTCCTTCCTCCACGGGGCCACCACACGCCACGGTGAACAGGGTTGCCAGGAACAAGACCGTACCGCGCATCGAACGAGCTCCGAGCCGTGCCATGCTGCCTCCAGAATTGGGTTCACTCGGAGTGTACTCCATTTTCATCCCGCATGGCGGCCTCGCTCACGCTCATCGGCATCAGCACCACGGTCTTCGTCTCGACGAACATCGACGACATCTTCCTGCTCGCGGCGTTCTTCGCCGATCCGCACCTGAGGGCACGCGCCGTCGTCGCCGGCCAGTTCCTCGGCATCGGGGTGCTGGTGCTCGTCAGCGTGCTGGCCTCCGTCGCCGCACTGGCCATTCCGGAGGGGTACACCGCGCTCCTGGGCGCCGTGCCACTCATTCTGGGCGTGCGCAAGCTCCGCGAGCTGATACGGGCCCGAGGGGCCAGCGCCACGGAGGAGGCGCAGGCCGAGGCCGCGGAGCAGCGCATGGAGCGCCGGACTCATTCCCAGGTGCTGGCCGTCGCGGGGGTGACGGTGGCGAATGGGGGCGACAACCTCGGCGTGTACATCCCCCTCTTCGCGAGCGATCCGCGAGCCATCCCCGGACATGTGGTGGTCTTCGCCGTCATGACAGCGCTCTGGTGTCTCGCCGGATACTCGCTCGTCAAGAACCGCCTGCTGGGTGAGCCCATCAAGCGGTACGGGCACCTCGTGCTCCCCTTCGTGCTCATCGGCCTCGGGCTCTACATCCTGGCGGGGGCACGCGTACTCCTCGGATAGGTGAGGCAAGGGCATCACGCTCCTGCTCGCTCGCCAACAAGCGCCGGGAGCCGCGCGTGCCCGAGACGTGTCTTGGTGACATCCTCGAGCCTCTCCACGCGCCAGGAATTCGCCACGAGACAGGAGGCCTGCATGCCGGAGCCGCGTCATGGGGAGGGACACCGGGTTCCGGGACAGCCGAGGGAGGAGCTCCTCTCGCTGCTCTTGCGCTCACCTCTCGCCCTTTCAGTGCTCTGCCCCGGGGTCTTCCTGGCCTCGCTGCTCCTGCTGCAGTCCCCTGGCCGCGTGGGCGACGCCTTCTTGCACTCCTCGAGGACATGGCTCCTCCATGGGCTCGCCGCGCTCCTCCCCGTGATCTATGTGGTCACGCTCCTGGCGGCCCTGGGCAGCCCCCATCCTGTCCGGGCCGGCACGCCCACTCAGCGCGGAGCCGTGGTCTTCTGCACGGTGCTGTTCTTTGTCCTGGGCGCCCTGCCAGCCATCGTCGTGCCCCTCAATTCCCCGCTCGTGGAGGTGTTCCCCGTGGATGTGGATTCCCTTGCCGAGATGCCGGGCGCGCGCGTGAAGCTCGCGCTCCTGGGCATCCTGGGAGCGGCGGTGGCCATTCCGCATGTCTCCCACTGCTTTGGCATTCACGTCCAGCTCATTGGCTCCAGGGCGGAGCCCCACGAGGCCCCCGGAGTGCTCGACACCCGGGAGCTCCAGGCGGCCGTGCTGCGGTATCAGCAACTCCGGTCGCAGCTGAGGAGGTCACTCGACCTCATCGCCGCGAGCATCGGCACCAACGTCCTGGCCTTGGGGGCGATGCGCAACGTCGTGCTCGATGCCCTGCCCGCTCGACACGTCTCGTTCGATGCTTCATTCCTGGTGGCCATTGGCGTCTATCTCACTGGACTGCTCGCCAGTATCTACCTGCCGGCCCGCCAGACCCTGAACGCCGCTGGCGAGGCGCTCTCGGGCCGGATCCTCCAGAGTTCCCTCGGACCCCACGCGACCTGGAAGAACTGGACCGAGGAGCGCCAGGCCGTGCGCGCCTATCTCGGACTGCGCGACTCGGTGCTCAAGGAGCTTCAGGACGGCATCACGGTCCTGTCCCCCCTCGTGGCGAGCATCTCCTCGCTGCTCCTCGGCCATGGGCGCTGAGCGCCACGGGTTCGAATCCCGTCGGGGATACCGCGCCCCACGCCGGTGACTCAGCGGGGCGGGCAGTACGAGCCCGTCTTCATGGACCAGAGCGCGTTGTCGGGAGTCTCGCCGGTCGCGGTGAGGAAATAGACGAAGCTCCCCGCGCGGACGAAGGACCCGGCCGGTGCGTCGAAGAGTCCCACGCCGGGCTCTATCGGCGCCGAGCCACCACCGGGAATGATATCCGCCACCCGCCGGGGCCGGCCCTCGAATACCTTCCAGGGCTCGCTCCCGTGCACGCCGTCATCCGCCACGAAGTAGAGCTTCCCGTTGGCCGTCGCGAGCCCATAGGGGAACGAGGACGGCGCTCCTGGCTGGAGGTCGATGAAGAGCCGGGTACCGGCGGCCGTGCCATCCGTCACCCACAATTCGCGGCCGTGCACGCCGTCATCCGCCACGAAGTAGAGCCTGTCCCCGAGGACCGTCATGTTCGTCGGGAGCGAGCCCGCCGATTCCCCGGGCCGGATGTCCACGAACGGGTGGGTGCCCGCGGGCGTGCCATCGCTCACCCACGGCTCGAAGCCCCGCGGCCCGTCCTCGGCGCCGGCGGTGAAGAAGAGCCGCCCGTCGAAGGCCGTGAGCCCGAAGGGCGGACCGAACAGCCCGAAGTTCCGCAGCAGGACGGCGCTCCCCGGCGCGCCATCGCTGCTCCACAGGTGGGAGGGCTCCCCCGGCGCCAGCTCGTCGGTGAAGAAGAAGACCTTGTCACCGACCGCGGTCAATTGGGTGATGCCGATGCCGCCCCTCGAGGCCTGGAAGAGCTCCACCAGGGCTCCCGAGCGGGTGAGCCGGAACACCCGGGGCCTGCCCGGGTCCCCCACCCGCTCCGCGACGAAGACGAGATCTCCGCGCTCCGTCTCCACGCTGCGCGAGGGGAAGCGGTCGATGGCGAGCGCGGGAGGCGTGCCCAGGATGCGGCGGCTCCCCGCGACCGTGCCGTCGGTGAGCCACAGCTCGTCCCCACTTCCGGGCACGGGCCGGATGACGAGCAGCCGGCCCCGATACTCCCTCAGGTGATGGGCATTCGTGAGCCGAGGCACGTCCACCGGGTGCGTACCGGACGCGGTCCCGTCGCTCCTCCAGAGAACGCCGTTGGAGGAGAAGAAGAGGAGCCCCCGGGCTTCCGTGAGTGCCCGCGGGCCCTCGGGGGCGGTGATGGGCGCGATGACCTTGACCCTGACCGTGCCGGACGTCGTCCCGTCGCTCTTCCAGAGCGACCAGTCCGTGAAGCCCGCGACGATGAAGAAGAGCTGGTCCCCCACGGCGACCATTCCCTCCGGCCCCCGGATGCGTGTGATCTCCAGAAGCCGCGTGGCCGGAACGCAGTCAGCCGCCGCCAGCGCCTCGTCCACCTCCATCACCCTGTCCGAGGACGGTTGCTCCCTGTCCTCGGAAGACACTCCGCAGTGGGTGAGGCTCAACGCCAGCAACAGCATCGACAGCCGTCTGGCTCCCGGTCTCATGGTCTTCCCCTCCCCGAGGCCACTGAATGCCCCGGACCCCCGGGAAGCTGTAGTCACGCGAGAAGCCCTGGCACCCGCACCAGAGGGGCAACGAGGCGCCACGCAGTGGACAGAGGCCTCGTCCACCCGGCGGCGCCCCGTTGCCGGTTCAGTCCAGAAGGTTCGCCAGGCCCGCGTACGTATTGGGTCCGGGCATGCCATCAATCGGGCTCGGGAAGGCAGACCCGATCGTCGGATTGCCCGGCGTGCCCGTGTAGAGGGCGATCCACAGCTTCGAGCCCACCGCCTTCGTCTGGGTCCAGGTGTTGGACGTGAGCAGGCTCGAATCAATCCGGAATTGTCGGGGCGTCCCTCATGGAGTTGCGCCGGATTTCCCAGATTCCGATAAGCTGGCGCGCCATGCAGCACCCGATGTGGCTCGCGCTCACGCTCCTCCTTCTCGCCGCGGTTCTCGCCGGGCTCCTCATCGCGTGGCGGCGCCGTCCGAAGCCAGCCCCCTGCCAGCCCCAGCAGTACGACGCCGCGCCACAGCCGGGGACGTTCGCGGTGCGGGCGCTCGAGGCCATGCCGCCCATCGTCCGCGACACGCCCGTCCTCGAGGCCCAATCCCCCGCCTGGCGCGAGGCCATGGCCCAGGCCGGGCTCCGCCTGCGCCGCGCCGGGGTGCGCCACGTCGTCTTCGTGCACGGCACCTTCGTGGGCCATGACCCCACCCAGCTGCTCTCCGCGCTCGAGGGGCCCCTCTCGGCCCTGGGCCCCGGCCTCATGCCGTCCCTGCAGCGCCTCTCCAAGCTCCCGAGCGATCGCGTCCTGCGCGACCTGGGCAACTACACCCCCGAGTACGTCTCGCTCTTCCAGAAGGCGCTGGGCGTCGACATCCCCACCACGCGCTTCGTCTGGAGCTCGGCCAACAACCACGTCGCCCGCCTGCGCGCGGCCGTGCAGTTGCTGAAGCTCCTCGCCTCCTCGGAGCTCGGCAACAAGCGGGCGCTGCTGCTGGGGCACAGCCACGGTGGCCAGGTGCTCGCCCTGCTCACGCAGCTCGTCTACCCGGCGCGGACCGCCGAGGCCCTCTGGCAGGCCGTGCGCGACGCGGGCGAGCCCACCGAGGCCCTCCAGGACATGGCCCGCACGGTGGCCCGCGCGCGGCTCGACATCGCCACCTTCGGCATGCCCCCGCGCTACGGCTGGGCCACCGGCCGGCAGTGCCGCGTCCTCCACGTCATCAACCACCGGGGAGCCGAGCCGCGCGGAAACACCGTCGCCGGAGTCCTCCACACCGAGAGCGGCGACTACGTGCACCTGTGGGGCATCGCCGGCTCGGACATTCCTCCGGGCAACGCCCGGGAGCGGGAGCTGGCCGCCCGGCTCGATGCCATCCTCGGCGCGGGCTACGACGTGAAGGCGTGGCTCCAGCACGTGCGCCACGGCGCGCGCGTGCCTCGCGACGGATTCAGCTACCTCGTCGACTATGGCGACCGGGGCACGGGCGCCCTGCCCAACTGCCTGGCCACGTGCTTCGGGCACGGCGTCTACACCAGCTACGACGCCATGCTCTTCAACTCGCGCCTCCTCGCGGACCACTTCTACCGGTAGTGCCATCCGCGAGCACTCGGGAGATGCTATGCAGGGGCCGATGCGCGCTCCCTCGTTTCCGAGAAGGCTTCTCATTCCTGGCCTGGTCCTGCTCGGGGTGTGTCTGCTGGTGCTGGCCCTCCGAGAGCGAGGGCACATGACCGCACCCGGGGGAGCCCCCGGTAGGATCCAAGGAGGGGAGATGGCGAAGATGAACGACGAGGAGTTGTTGGGGAAGACGCTGCATGTGGCGCGTGAAGCGGGCCTGCTCCTGCTGCGGAAGCAAGGCTCGGTGCTCCCGTTCGGCCTGACGCTCGACCCGGCGGGCGACAACCCCAAGACCTTCTTTCCCCGGGACCAACTGCCACGCGCCTCCTGGGACGAGCTGTTCGAGGCCACCCTCGCGCATCTCGAGCGAGCCGCGGGCTCGGCCGATGTCGGGGCCATCGCAATCGTCACCACGCTCGAGTCCGGAAGCGAATCCGGCCTGGGTGTCCAGATCGAGACACGCACCTCCTCGCTCTTCCTGCTGTACCCCTACAGCGGCTCCGGACAGAGCTGGCGTCTCGGGGAGCCGCAGAAGTCGGAGCAGTTGCTCGTGGGACCACTGCTGGCCCGGGACAAGCACTGACGAAGAAGGGCACGGAGCGGGACGAAAAACGTCAGTCCGCTGCTCCCGCGCGGCGCTGGCGCGTCGTGGAAACCCCGGCCGCTCCCTCTGACGAGCAGCGCCTGCTCGTGGGACAGGCAGCCGAGCACGGCCATTGCACACGGCCGCGCTCATGCACCTCAAAGCCAGACACCCCCTCCGTCCCCTGTCACCCCTGCTGCTCTCCTTCGCCCTCGGCTGCACCGGCCCCGCGCCCGAGCAGGAGGCCTCCCTCCTCTCCAGCGCGTTCAAGCAGTCCCCGCCGCCCGGGCTCAGGCCCGCGTTGGTGAAGGACCTCCAGGTAAGTGACGAGTCCCTCCCCGCGGGGGCGGACACCTCGTGGGCGTTCACGCCCCCCGTCGTCACCGCGAGCGGAACGGCCTACTTCGGAGCCCGCGATGGAAACGGCGGCTCCGCGCTCTTCAAGACGGACGGAACTCCCGAGGGAACGCGCCTGGTCCGGCAGTTCACCTCCAGGACGGCGATCGGCTTCCTCCATGAGTGGCTCGCCGCGGTGGGCGACACCGTCTATTTCGCCGTCAATGACGAGCGCCTCGGCAACCGGCTGTTCAAGAGCGATGGCACGCCGGAGGGGACCCTCGAGCTCCCGCGGCCCGAGGGCCTGCCGCTCGACCGCCCCGGTGAGCTCACCGCCTGCAATGGCCGGATCTTCTTCCGCGATCCGCAGGGCCTGTGGACGCTCGAGGGCACTCCCGAGCGCCCCGTCCTGCTCGCCTCGGTGAACATCTACCCCCAGACCGCCTATGAGCAGCCCCCGCGAGCCGTCGTCTGCGCGGAGGGAACGCTGTTCTTCGTGGACGCCCGTGCCTTCATGGACAACGTGCTCTGGAAGAGTGACGGCACCGCCGAGGGCACGGTGCCGCTCGCGTCGGTCGGCCACATCACGGGCTGGAGCAACCCCCTGTTCTTCACCTCCGGCGCGAGGGTCTTCCTCAACGGCGGCTACAACTGGCGTACCAGCTTGTGGACGAGCGATGGCACTCCCGAGGGGACGGGCGAGCTCTCGGGCTTCAATCCGTACGAGAGCTCGCTCACCGTGCACACCGCCGCCGGCGGGGCGCTCTATTTCTCCCTCCCGGGCGCGGCCTACGACCCGGACTCCTACGCCCTCCCGGACACCTTCACCTGGGGCCCGAGCCTGGCGCTGTGGAAGAGCGACAGCACCGGGACGGGGAGCCATGAGGTCGTGGACCTTCCTTCCGACATCCAATCCCTGAGCGCCTCGGCCCTGGCCGTGGGGAACACCCTGCTCCTCTCGACGACGGACGGCCGCCTCTACCGGAGCGATGGCACGTCCGAGGGCACCTTCCTGCTCGCGAACCTCGGCCTGCCGGAGGCCTCGGAGCAGCGGACGAGCGCCGCCCTCCCGGATGGCCGGCTGCTCTTCACCGCCCGCGAGCCCTCGGGCGAGACGCGCCTGTGGCTCACCGATGGGACGGTGGAGGGAACCCTGCCCTTCCAGACGGCCCAGGGAGAGCGCCTGCGCACGCCGTCGAACCTCACGCGGATGGGGAACCGGGTGCTGTTCTGGGCCGATGACGGCCTGCACGGGCAGGAGCCCTGGGTGACGGACGGGACGCCCGGTGGCACCCGCCTGCTGCGCGACCTCTTCCGCGCCAACGCCTCCCATCCCCAGTCCCTCACGGACGTGGAGGGCACGCTCTTCTGCACCGCCACCTCCGAGCAGGGCTCCGGACTGTGGAAGAGCGATGGCACCGCCGAGGGCACCACCTTCCTCCAGCCACTCATCAGCACCGATCCCTGGGTGCGCACCACCGCGTTCACTCCCGCGGGGAACTCGGTGTTCTTCTTCCAGACGAACCACTTCGCGGCCTCGCTGTGGAAGAGCGATGGCACCCCGGCCGGCACGCTCGAGCTCCGCGGCTTCACCGGCGGGGATGTGACGTCACGTGTCGCCCTGGGCTCCACCCTCTTCTTCTCCGCTTACGAGAGCGCCTCGGGCAGCGAGCTGTGGAAGAGCGATGGCACCGTGGAGGGCACCGTCCTGTTCAAGGAGCTCGTCCCGGGCCGGAGCGGCTCCGGCCCCATGAAGCTGACGCGCGCCGGGAACGGCTTCTTCTTCATCGCCAACGACGGTGTCCACGGCGGCGAGCTGTGGAAGAGCGATGGCACCACCGAGGGCACCGTGCTCGTCAAGGACGTCCTCCCGGGCACGGGCAGCGCCATCTACAGCTACGGCTTCTCCGAGATGCTCCCGGTGGGGACGGCCCTGTTCTTCACCGCCAACGACGGCATCCACGGTGAGGAGCTCTGGAAGACCGATGGCACCGCCGAGGGCACCGTGCTCGTGAAGGACATCTTCCCGGGCCGGAGCGGCTCCAGCCTCTATGATCTGGTGGACCTGGGAGGAACGCTCTTCTTCACCGCCGAGGACGGCGTGCACGGCCGCGAGCTGTGGAAGAGCGATGGCACCGCCGAGGGCACCGTGCTCGTCGCGGACGTCGCCCCGGGAGCGGCCTCCTCCTTCCCGGTGACGTATGCGTACCAGAAGCTCCCCGCGCGCCTGTACGCCATTGGCGGCGGCCTCTTCTTCGCGGCGGATGACGGCGTGCACGGCACCGAGCCATGGAAGAGCGACGGCACGGCCGAGGGAACCGTCCTGCTGCGCGACGTGCTGCCCGGCTCCGAGAGCAGCGGCGTGGGCCTCGCCCCCTTCGTGCCCATGGGCCACCAGGGCGCCTTCGCCTTCTCCGCCTCGGACGGCGTGAGCGGCGTGGAGCTGTGGACGTCGGACGGCACGCCCGAGGGCACCCACCGCCTCGCGGACATCCACGAGGGCCCGGCGAGCGCCGCCCCGCTCCAGCTCACCGCCTCCGGCTCGCGGCTCTTCTTCGTCGCCAACGACGGTGAGCATGGCCGGGAGCTGTGGTCCGTGAAGCAGGGGGCCTTCCTCGCTTGGCCGTAGGGAGCCGCCACTCCGGGGGAGGGAGCGCCCCTCACCCCGGAGCGCGGTGCGATCACTCGACCCAGTAGGTGTCGGTCATCAGGCTGAAGCCGTTCACGGTGTCCACGAAGATGGCGGCGCTGTGCCCGCTCCAGGGATCGTCCGCGTAGCTGAAGTAGCAGCCCTTGAACGAGCGGCCAGCGATCCGCTCATCCAGGTTCGCCAGGCCGGCGGAGATGACGCTGCTGGAGAGCTGGTTGTACCGGTTGGCGTAGGACAGCGTGCTCACGAACTCGGCACGCACCTCGGCGGCGTCGGCCAGGTAGGGCCGGACGGTGGCGCCATACGGGACGCTGCTCGGCTCGAGCCCGAAGCACTCCAGCCCACCGTAGCGGTAGGAGCCGTTGCCCGTCACCTCCTGCCACCAGTCGAAGTGGCGGGCCATGTACGCACCGCTGTTCCCCTGGTTGCCCACCGCATTCGCCGCGTCGATGAGCGCCTCGAGGGGCCGGCTCAGCGTGGCCGAGTTGCGGATGTTGCGCAGGCTCACCTCGCCGATGCCCGCGACGTTGGAGATGGCCTGGACGGACGTGAACGGGCGCAGGGTGAGCAGGTTCACGGCGCCATTCCACGCGTCCGGCAGCACGTCGTGCAGCTCGGAGTCGCTGATGGTGTTCACCAGGGACACGATCGCGGCGGCGTCATCCGTGGAGACCGCGAGGCCGTCCAGGATGCCGACACAGCTGGAGCCGATGAAGCCCTGGGCCCGGGCGCCGCCCGCGAGCTGCTCGAGACGGGCCGGACCGACCAGCCGCACCGAGGAGATGTCCGCCAGGGACACGAACGGCGAGACCGACCGCCGGGCGACGAGGTTGGAGACGACATCGCTCGGCAGGTACGCGTCCAGCGTCTCGTAGGACGCCGTGTTCGCGAACTGGAGGATGCCCTGGCACTCCGGGGACACGTCCACGTCCGTGGTGGTGAGCGGCGCCTGCTGCCGCGCGATGGACGCGTTGGACGACTCGGGCTCGGTACCACCGCAACCGGCCAACAGGCTCGCGGCGAGAAGGGCTGTTCCAAGATGACGCATGGGGGGCTCCTCTGGGGGGGACTGCGAGGGGAGGTACCCCCATACACCACCGGGCTGACAGGTGTCTCCCGTGTTGGACCCTATCCACGGACCTCCCTGATTCCACGGATACGGAAAGTTCAGAGGGTCACCCGCGGGAAGGCGTACCCGGAGCAACGGGCGGCAGTTGCGCGGGAGTTGAAGCCTGTTCAGCCGTTCGCGAGGGGACCGAAGCCGCGGGGCGGCCGCGAGGGAGCGCGGCGCAGCCAGTTGTCCTCCGGGTAGCGGGCCGTTCCATCGATGAGGTGGACCGAGTAGGCGTGGCGGCTCTTGGACGACGTGTTGGCGCCGCTCTTGTGGGGCAGCAGCCCGTGGAGCACCACCAGGGTGCCCTTCTCCACCTCCAACGGCACCATCCCCTCCTCGGGCAGCGGCGTGGGATCCAACACCTGGAACGCCGTGCCGCCTCCCGCGGCGCGCACGAAGCGCTTCTTCAAGCCCAGCGTGTGCCCGCCCGGCAGCGCCCACAGACAGCCGTTCTCCAGCGTGGCGTCCTCCAGCGCGAACCAGAAGCCCAGACAGGTGGACGGCTCCGTGTACAGGAACGTCGCGTCCTGGTGGCAGTTGACCTCACCGCCAATGTGGGGCTGCTTGAAGATGTACATGGACTGGAGCAGCACCGGCTGCGTCAGGCCCAGCTCCGAGGCCAGCCCCGCCAGCTCCGGCGTGCGGGAGAACCGCTCGAAGAGCGGATCCAGATCATGCATCGCATGGCCGATCTTGTTGATGGACAGCGCCTTGTCCTGGCGCAGCGAGCCATCCGGCCGGAAGGCGTTCTCCTCGAAGAAGAAGCGGATGTCGTCCCCCGAGCCGAGGAAGTACTCGTCCGAGGTCCGCGTCTGATCATTCGTGGTGAAGATGGAGACCGTCTCCGGTTGGAAGCCGGCCACCAGCTGCTCGGCCCGGGCCTTCAAGGCATCGCAGGCGGCCGGCGGGACGAAACCGGGAAGTACGAGGTAGCCCTGCCGCGCGAAGTCTCTGGCTCGATCCATGTCCACTCCCATGGGAGGAAACCTAGCAGAACGTGCTCAAGAGCTGCACGAGAGGGCCGAGCAGCCCGGCTTCGAGCGCGCCCACTCGGGCCGCTTCGCCGCGTAGGCCTCGCGGCCCGGTTGATCCTCGTACGGCCGGCGCATCACCTCGAGCAGCGCGTGCACCTTGCTGTCGTCCCCGTCGTGCGCGGCGTCGATCGCCTCCTGGGCGAGCCAGTTGCGCATCACGTACTTGGGATTCACCGCGTCCATCCGCCGCGCCAGCTCCGCGGGCGGTGCCTTTTCACTCCTCGTGCGCTGCCACCACGCGCTCAGCCACTCGAGCACCCGGGCCGCGTGCGCCTCCGGGACGGGCCCGTAGAAGGCCTCGCGCACCGGCCGGGGCAGCTCGCGCGGAGCCTCCGGCAGGGTGACCACCTGCGACAGCCCGCGGAAGAAGATCGTCATGTCCGTCTCGTGCGCGGCGAGCCAGGCGAAGCACTCGTTCACCAGCCCGACATCGCCCTGGCCCTCCAACGCGGACAGCCCGAGCTTCGCCGCGAACCGCCGCGACAGCTCCTCCGAGAAGGTGCGCTGGTATTCGATCAGCCCCTCCTCGACCAGCGCCTCCTGGTCCTCCAGCAGCGGAAGGAGCGCGACCCCCAGCCGCTCGACGTTCCACATGCCGATGTTGGGCTGGTTGCCATAGCGGTAGCGGTGCTCCATGGCGTCGGTGGTGTTGGGCGTCCAGCCGGGATCGAAGTCCTCCAGCCACCCGTAGGGCCCGTAGTCGATGGTGAGGCCGAGGATGGACATGTTGTCCGTGTTCATCACCCCGTGCACGAACCCCACCGCCTGCCAGTGGGCCATGAGCCGGGCGGTGCGCCGCGCCACCTCGCGGAAGAAGGCGGCGTAGGTGTCCTTCCCGGGCTCGCCGAGCTCGGGGAAGAAGTGCTTCACGGTGTAGCGGGCCAGTTGCTCGAGCAGCCCCAGATCATCGCGGCTGGTGCAGAGCTCGAAGTTGCCGAAGCGCAGGAAGCTCGGAGCGACCCGGCAGACGATGGCACCGGGCTCGGCCTCGGGATGGCCGTCGTAGAACATGTCCCGGATGACCTCGTCCCCGGTGGCCACCAGCGACAACGCGCGGGTGGTGGGCACACCCAGGTGGTGCATGGCCTCGCTGCAGAGGAACTCGCGGATGGAGGAGCGCAGCACCGCGCGCCCGTCCCCCCGGCGGGAATAGGGCGTCCGGCCCGCGCCCTTCAGCTGCAGCTCGTACCGCTGGCCGTCCGGAGCGAGCAGCTCCCCCAGCACGATGGCGCGGCCGTCTCCGAGCTGCCCCGCCCAGTTGCCGAACTGGTGTCCCCCGTAGTTGGCCGCGTACGGCACCATGCCCGGCCACAGCGCGTTGCCCGCGAGCACCCGCACGACCTCGGGGGAGCGCAGCGTCTCCTCCTCGAGGCCGAGCAGCTGCACGACCTCTTTCGAGTACGCCACCATGCGGGGCGCCGACACGGGCGTCGGCTGCACCTTCGACCAGAGGGCGCCCTGGACCTGGCGCGGCCGCGCGTCCTGGAGCGGATCTCCAGGCATCGAGTCGATGAATCGGGACGTGAAATGAGGCATCCCCGATGCATGCCTTTCTCACTCCCCCGATGCAACGGATAGTTTCCAGGCACGGGAGGGGATGACTCCCCGGAAGGCCGTCTAGTACCCGAGCCGCTCGGCCATGTAGTGGTCCAGCTGCCGGTACCACGTGGGCCAGTCGTGGGGCATGTCGTGGCCCCAGATGTCCAGGTTGTGGGGGATGCCCCGCTGGTGCAGCAGCTGGCTGAGGTGCTCGGAGTACCCCGGGTTCTCCCAGGCGCCGCGGCTCGTCACCAGATGGATGCGGCTGTGGTGCCGGAGCAGGTCCATGCGCTGGCCCTCGGGCAGGTTCGGCACGTAGGAGACGGGGTTGTTGAAGTAGACGTCGTCGCTCCAGTAGCCGTGGAGGAACTCTCCCTGGAGATCGTAGAAGCCGCCCAGCCCGAGCAGCAGCTCGAACTGGTCCGGGCGCCGGAAGAAGGCATTGGCGGCGTGGAAGGCGCCGAAGCTGGCCCCCGCCACGCCGAGGCGCGCGTGGTCGTTCCCCAGACAGCGGCGGATGTGCGGGACGACCTCCTCCTCCACGTACTCCGAGAAGCGCGCCTGGTTGTGCGCCTTCTGGTGGAGCGGCAGGCCCTCGTTCATCCACGCCCAGGGGTTGATGCTGTTGATGCTGAAGATCTGGACCCGGCCGGCGAACAGGTGGTGCGCCACGCTCTGGATGAGTCCCATGCGCTCGGCCTCGAGGAAGTCACCTCCGGCGGTGGGGAAGAGCAGCAGGGCCGGGCCCCAGTGGCCGTAGCGGACGATGGGCATGTCCATGCCCAGCCGGTGGCTGTACCAACCGAAAGTCTCCCGGCGCAGGTTCGGATCGAGATTCGACATGGGGTTTCCTCTGGATTCAGCGGGAGGCGGGTGGAGGGCCAGCGAGCTCGTGGAGGGTGAAGTAGAAGGTGGCGCCCTGCAACACCCGGCCCTCGCCCCACACGCGCCCCTTGTGGCGGCGGATGATGCGCTGCACGGTGGCCAGCCCCACCCCGTGCCCTTCGAACTCCTGCTGCGTGTGCAGCCGCTGGAAGACACCGAAGAGCTTCTTCTGGTACTCCATGTCGAAGCCCGCCCCGTTGTCCCGGACGAAGTAGACGCGCCCGTTCCCCGTCCCCGGCAGCGTGCCGAACGCGATCTCCGCCACCGGCTTCTCGCGGGTGAACTTCCAGGCGTTGCCCATCAGGTTCTCCAGCACCAGGCGCAGCAACTGGGCATCCCCGCGATCCACCAGCCCCTCTTGAATCTGGAAGCGGATGGTGCGCTCGGGCGCCCAGCGCTGGAGTTGCTCGGCGACGGTGTTCGCCAGGCCGGACAGGTCCACGTCCGTCTCCACCAGCTCCGCGCTGTTGACGCGGGAGATCGCGAGGATGCCGTCGATGAGCTCGGCCATGCGCTGGGACGAGGCGCGGATGCGCTGCAGGTAGTCCCGGCCGGTGCTGTCGAGCGTGGCGGAGTAGTCCTCGGACAGCGCCTGGGTGAAGTTGGAGATGCTGCGCAGCGGCACGCGCAGATCATGCGCCACCGAGTAGGCGAAGGACTCCAGCTCGCGGTTGGAGAACTCGAGCTGGGCCGTGCGCTCGCTGATGCGCTGCTCCAGCTCCGCGTTGAGCCGGCGCGCCTTCTCCTCGTTCTCGCGCCGCTGGGAGATGTCGGTGATCATGGCCAGCGAGCCCAGGTATCCGCCGCTCTCGTCCTGGACGGGGCAGGCGGCGATCAGGGTCCACACGGGCGTCCCATCCTTGCGCATCAGCCGGAAGTCATGGACGAGGACGGCCTGGCCCTCGCTCTCCTGCGTCGCGAGCTCCTGGGTCGAGCGGGCGAGCTCCTCCTGGCAGATGAACTCGAAGAGGTGCCTGCCGAGGATCTCCTCCGGCGTGTAGCCGAGCAGCGTGGCCGCGTACTGGTTGACGTAGGTGGTGCGCCTGTCGGCGTCGATCATCCAGACGCCCTCCTGGGCGGTCTCCAGCATGAGCTGGAAGCGCAGCTTGCTGCGGCGCTGGACGGCCTCGGCCTGGCGTTGATCGTGGGTGTCCTTCAGGTTGGTGATGGCCCCCAGGAGCTGTCCGTGGCTGTCGCGCACGGGCCTGGATCTCACGCGGAAGTGACGGCCCTCCGGGTGGGCGGCATTGCGGACGAAGAGGTCCACCTCGGGCGGCTGCTCACCCCGGAGACTGCGGTAGAGCGGAAGCTCCTCGGCGGGGTACGGCGTGCGCGTGTCCGGGTAGAAGAGGCCGTTGCGCTCGCTCCAGTTCCTCGGGTCGTAGTGCGTGTGGTTCATGAACCCGGGGCCGAGGATCCTCCGAACCATGTCGTTGGCGTAGAGGATGCGGTTCTGCGCGTCCACCACGAACAAGCCATCGGTGGAGTTGCCGAGGATGGCGCGCAACAGGGTCTCATGCTCGGCATGGAAGAGACTCTCGGCCACCTCGTCGGGCGGCAAGGCCGGGTTGGAACGGGCGCTCATGCGGGGCGAGCATAACGAGCCCCCCTCGGAAGTGTCATCCGCCGGACACTCCCGGGTCACCTGGCACCCCGGGAGGGGGCGGCCTCACCGTCCATGTGCTGGAGGAGGAAGGCCACCTCCCCCGCTTGTCGAGGATGGGGGTGTGGGTGGCGCTCCAGAAGCGCTCCTCCACGACCACGCCCTCCGGCGTCTCACGGGCACCCGGTAGGGGAGCAGCGCCAGGATGTCCGGCGCCCGCCGGGTGAGGACCCGCTCGAACGACGTGCGCAGCATCCGCGCGTTGGCGTTGTCGGGGTCCGCGGGATCAGGGGGAACGCCTCGAAGATGGAGCGCCCCACGAGTTCCTCGAGCCGGCTCACCGTGAGCCGGAGATAGGCCTCGTTGGCGGCGACGTACCGGAGCTCACGCTCCAGCACCATGTAGGGGTTGGGGGAGTGGTTGAAGAGCGCCTGGAAGTCGAGGGTGTCGGACATGGTGGGGGGCGACTCGGCCGCGAGACGCTGGATACACAAACAATCACCAGGACGCGATTCCAACTTCTAGGCCGCACGGGAAGCATCAGGAAAGTTCACAAAAGCCCCCCGGTCTCCCGAGCGTCCGTGCATGCGGGCGCCCGGAGTCACGCCCCTGGCGGCTACGCCGGTTCGAGCAACCGGAGGAAGGCCCGCGTGGCCTCCGCGTCGTCGATTCCCGTGAGCCCCTCGCCCACCTGCAGCTCCGTCTCGACGACGCCGGGCACCCGCGTCGGGCTGAAGCCGTTGGCCACCCAGATGCCCGTCTCGCGCGCGATGCGATCGCGCTGACGGTTCAGGGCCCCCGCGTCGGCGCGCACGAAGACGCGGAAGAGGTTCGTCTGCACGGGCCGGGGCAGCACGGTGAGCCGGGGGTCCGCCGCGAGCGCCTCGGTGAGGGACTTCGCGCGCTGCACGTAGCCGGGGATGCGGGCCAGCGTGTCGTCCAGGCGCATGGCCGCCGAGGCCGCGTAGGGCCACAGCTGGAAGATGTTGCCGCCATGCCGGTGCCGCCACAGGCGCGCGGTGCGGATGAAGTCACGGGAGCCCGCCACCATGGCCCCGCCCAGCGCGCCCACCATCTTGTAGAAGGACACATAGACGGAGTCGAAGCCCCGGCAGATGTCCGCGTAGGAGCGCCCGTAGAAGGGCTGGCTCTCCCACAGGCGCGCGCCGTCCATGTGCAGCTTCACGCCCTGCTCGCGGCAGGTGCGCTTGAGCTCCTCCAACTGCTCCCACGTCTGGAGCTGCCCGCCCAGCCACCGCACCGGTAGCTCCACGCTGACGACGTCCAGGGGCTCGCGGGCCTCGCGCACGTCCGCGGCGAGCACCGGCCGCGTCCAGGGCAAGAGGTTCACCGCGCGCAGCCCGTGCAACACGGCGTAGCTGTCGTTCTCGTGCAGCACGTGGTGGGACGAGGGGTGCACACCGAAGGTGCGCTTGCCCCCGGCGTCCGCGTACATGCGCAGCGCGATGAGCTGGCCCATGGTGCCCGTGGGCATGAAGCACGCGTCCTCGAAGCCGAGCAGGCCCGCCACGCGCTTCTCCAGCGACTGGACGAGCTCGCCATTGCCGTACACGTCCCCCATGAGGCCCTGGCGCTGCACCCACTCGCCGATGCGGATCAGCTCGGCGCCCTCGTTGCCGGAAGTGCCGAGCGTGAGAGACGCGCGGCAGCCGCGGCGCAGACGCTCGAAGTCCTCCCGCGTGGGGCCGGGCGGCGTGGCCGGAGCCGGGCTGGCCGCTGGAACCTCCTTCTTCGGCGCGGGGGGAGGCTTGGGCGCGGCGGCGTGCGCCGTGCCCTTCAGGAGCGTGGAGCCGGCCAGCAGGCCAGAGAGGGCGAGGAACTCGCCCCGGCTGAAATCGCGGTGGGCCATAGGGGAACACCTCGAACGGTGTTCCCCTACCCTACACTACTGACCGACGTCGAACTCACCGGCGCGCAGCAGGCCGTCGATGGCGGGCGTCACCTCGGCGGCGGCGAGCTCGGAGGCGCGGACCGCCGGCATGCGGATGTCCAGGCCCTTCGCGAGGCGGTGGTACAGGGTGTTGGTGCCCAGCGAGTACAGCTGCAGCCCGCGCAGCGCGTAGCTGCCCTCGAGCTTGGACAGGCCCGCGTGGCCCGCCTCGAAGCGCAGCGTCAGCGTGTGCGTGCCCGCGCCGAGCAGGTCCGTCACCTGCGCCTCGGCCACCGGGCGCTCCACGCCCTGGGCGTCCGTGGCCACGAGCGTGCCCGTCACCTCGTACCGGTCCAGCGCCTGGCTCTCGAGCACCACGTCCAGCTCGAGCGCCGTCACCTTGCCGCCCGCCTCGCGCACCAGCCGCGCCTTGCCCGCGGACGCGATGCGCGCCGTGGGCACCGCGAAGCCGAACGCCGTCTGCGCCAGCCGGTCGAAGTCCTGCCCACCGGCGGAGCCCACCGCGCGCACCTCCAGCACCCACGAGCCCGGCTCATCGCGCTCGTCCATCGCGCGCGACACCATGGCGCGGTACTCGTTGCCCACCTTCACCACCGGCACCGTGCGGACGCGCTCGAAGCGCGGGTTGTAGAGCGAGGCCTCGTAGCGCACGTGCTTCACCGGCTCGGCCGACGTCACGCCCACCGTCACGTAGCCGTCGCTGCCCGGGAACAGCTGCATCGCCGAGGCCGTGAGCGACAGCTCGATGGAGGACGAGGGCTCCCGCACCTCGATGGCGAGGCCCAGCGCGGCCGCCTTGGCGCCCACCTTCACCTTGTAGAGGCCGCGGGTGTTCTTGGCGTCCATGCGCAGCATGGAGATGGGGCGGGAGACGCCCTCGGCCTTCATGCGCTCGGCGTCCATGCCCAGCGCCGCGTGGGCCGCACGCGACGCCCGCTGGTCCGCGCGCACGCCCTGGGGATCGAAGAGCGCCACGTCATGCAGCGCCTCCTCGCCCAGCTTGGGGTTGTTGCTCTTGGGGATGAACATCACCCACGCGTCCTCGGGCGCGGTGATGGGGAGCCGCACCTCGGTGGGGGCCGAGCCCGGCGCCACGTGCAGCATGGTGGACTTGGAGCGGCGCGTCTCGGGCGCGAGCGGCGCCGCGAGCGGCTGCTTGGGCGAGGCCGGGTTGGACACCGACACGAGGCCCTTGCCGAGCGCCTCGGTGGCATCACGCGCGTACAGCTTGCCCGGGGCCACGTCACCCGGGGCCAGCGTGGCGCCCGAGGCGCTGCGCAGGGTGGAGGACACGTTGGACTCCTGGGTGAAGCCCCCGAGGAGGAGGACCGCCAGCGACAGGCTGGCGGACTGAACGATGGAGCGGTGGAAGATCATGGTCGTTCTCTCTCGGGCTCAGTGAAGCGCCTTCACGACGGTGTAGTTGTGGAAGCCGTACCAGGTGTCCCAGGCGAGGGCACCGCACCAGTTGGAGCCACCCGGAGGCGAGCGCACGCAGTCATTGGCGCCCGTGGAGCCGGTGGTGGCATCGAAGCCGTACTTGGCCACGAGGCACGCGTCGCAGATGCCGTCGCCATGCCACGAGTCGGGGCACACCTGGCTCCAGGTCGGGTAGTAGGAGGGGTTGATGAAGGGGTTCCAGCTCGCCGTGCTCGGAATGGTGTAGCCGCTGGAGCGCCCATAGGCGATGAGGCAGTCGGGCTCCATGTAGCCGTTGTTGAGCTGGGTGGTGGTGCAGCCGTACTTCCACACCGTGTTGCCGGTCATGAAGTCCGTGGCGTAGCCGGACGCGTAGTTGTTGCAGGCCTGGGCCGCTTCCGACACGGCGTACTCGGGGGCGTACGTCTGCTGCGAGGGCGCGGGGATGGGGGCGTTGGCCACCTTCTGCGCGATGATGTTGCCGCTGTTGTGGCAGCTGCGGCGCGACTGGTGGTGGTTGAGGCGGCCGTCGTCGATGATGATGTTGCCGAAGTAGCCGGAGCTGTCATTGCCGATGAAGCCGTCCGTGCCGGCGTTGAAGCTGCCCCAGCCGAGCAGCGCCGCCGCCTTGAGGCCAATGGAGTACAGGTAGCCACCGCAGTGCGCGTCACTGGAGAAGAGGTTGGCGTAGACGCGGTTGCCACGCACCACGGAGATGGGCTTGCCACCCACCGAGGTGGCGCCCTGGGTGCCGCCGAAGGTGCCGTTCGAGTTGTACACGCGCATGTTGTCCATGCGCTGCTGCACGACGGCCGGGTTGTTGTAGCTGCCACCGCCGAAGAACTCGACGACGCTGTTGGCGATGTTGAGGAACGAGCCGCTCGTCGTCACCTGGTCCGCCAGCGGCGTGCCCGCCAGATCCGGCGCCGAGAAGATGACCTGGGAGATCTTGCTCGTCACCTGGCTGACGGCGTAGCCCTTGGCGCTCACCGCACCGGTGTGGGCCAGCATGTAGCGCAGCGGGCTCGAGCCGTTGGAGTGGGTGATGACGGTGAAGCTGGAGATGCCGTTGGCGTTCACCCACGGGACGATCTGATCCACGATGGAGCCCCAGCTGCACTGGCTGAAGCCCGCGCAGCTCGCGCCGGGATAGCCGACGATGAGGTAGGGCCGGCCATTGCGCATCGTGTCAATGGAGCTCTGGGTCCAATAGCCGCTGGTGGCCGAGCTGACGGACTGATCGCCGGTGCCGTGAACGAAGACCACGCCCGCGGTGGCATGGGCCTCGCCGCTCACACCGAGCAGCACGGCGCAGGCGGCCACGAGGGCCAGGCCTGCGGACCTGGGAAACAAGTGCATGGAAGAACCTCCTGGAGGCGGGGGGGGTGAAGGAGCCTCTCGAAGTGGCCGAGAATAAGAAGTTATAGCAGGAAGACAGGACGCCTGTCCTCCAACCGGGCTTGTCCGAGAAGTGGGGAGGAGCCGTCCGGCGTGAGATGCTATGCGTCAAAGGCCTGAATTCGCTCCCTTGGACTCCCTGCTGAAGCCCACCGTGGTCTCGTTGGTGCTCTCTGTCGGCGTGGTGCACGCCGCGGAGCCGCCCTCCGTCGACCAGGTGCGCACGGAGCTGGACCGGCAGCTGAGCGAGATGGTCAACACTCCGCCGCCGGAGATGCGGCTGCTCTTCGTGGGGTTGGATCCCACGCAGTACCGGCTCGATGAGGTCCACTTCACGCTGGACGGAGAGCCGCTCCCCACGCCGCCGGTGGAGAAGATCGGCTCGCCGGGGCCGCACGTGCTGGTGACGCGGCAGGTCAAGGATGGGCCGCACACGCTGGTGACCAACGTCGTCTACATGGACGCGTCGTGGAACATGTTCAGCCCGACGTCCGGCCTGCTGTGGAACCTCACCTCCACACTCAACTTCCAGACGCAGAACGGGCTGCGCGTGGACGTGACGGCCACCACCGTGCTGGTCCCGGAGGCGAAGGATCCGCGGCTCAAGGTCAAGCTGGCGCACGGCGTGAACATGGAGATGATCGCCAAGCTCGAGGACGTCGCGCTCCCCGAGCTGCCTCCGCCTCCGCCCCCGGCGAAGAAGGCCGAGGCACCGCGGCCAGCGCCCACTCCGGCCCCCCCGGCACGGCAGCAGAAGGCGAAGCTGCTGGTGCGGGTGCTGTCGAGCCTGAAACCCGTGGCGGCCACCGTCTCGCTGCGCGGGGCCACGGCGCAGCAGGTGTCGCTGAAGAAGGGGGCCCGGGCGCCCGTGCAGGTGGAGGTGGCGCCGGGCGACTACGTGGCGGACGTCCTCGCGCCCGGCCTCCTCGCCCAGACGCGCCGGGTGAGGCTCGAGGGAGGCACCGCGCAGCCCCTGGACTTCGCGCTGGTACGCGCGCCGAAGAAGGCGCTGGCCAAGGACAAGAACGGCCGGGTGGAGCTGCCCAAACCCCTGCGATTCCCCGAGGGAAAGCCCGTTCCCCTGCCGGACAGCGCCAGCCTCTCGCAGCTGGTGGACCTGCTCGTGCGCAACCCCACCTGGCGGCTGCGCATCGAGGGCCACACCCACAACCAGGAGGGTGACGAGGGCGCGCGCAAGCAGCTGTCCGAGGCACGGGCCCGCGCGGTGATGGAGCTGCTCGTGGGCGCGGGCCTGGAGCCATCGCGCCTCGAGACGCAGGGCCTCGCCGACACGCAACCCAAGGCGCCCAACTTCACCGCGCGCGGCCGGGAGCTCAACCGGCGCGTGGAGCTGCTCGTTCTCGAGCGTTAGCCCAGCTGCACCAGCGTGAGCACGTAGAGGGCCACCACCGCCATCATGGCCAGCTTCCAGCTCTGGCTGCGGAGGCCCGGCTTGTCCGCCAGGTAGAAGGCGGCATGGCCGATGCGGAACACGACGAACAGCACCGCCAACAGGGTGATGCGCCCGTGGGGGACGCCGGCCAACCAGGACAGGACGACGGCGGCGGCGAACGGCGGGAAGGCCTCGAAGGCATTGAGCTGGGCGAAGTGGGCCCGCTTGTGCCAGCCGGTGAGGCCCTCGTTGTACTCGCGAGGGCTGGGCAGGTAGTCACCCCTCCGCGTGGAGCTGCGCGCCAGCACCGACAACACGAAGGGCTGCAGCATGGCGAGCAGCACACACAGCACCGTGATGAACATGACACGCTCCTCCCGAGCGCTCGGACTCTACCAGAGCCTCCCACCCCACGGAGCCCCCCCCCGCTCTTCCACTTTGGAAGACCCACCCGGTCGATTCGACCGATACCGCCGGCCCGGGCGCCACCTTCGTGAACCCGCTCTCCTCTGAAACTCCGGAGCGATGAGCGCTGGCCCGCCGTTTGCCCTCCTGGGTTCCGCAACCCCTCACACGAGGAACGGAACCATGAGCCAGCCGCTGAACCTGATGACCCCCGAGGTGAGAGCCAATCCCTATCCGCTGTACGCGGAGCTGCGGCGCGGGCCGGTGTGCCAGGTGGAGCCGGGCGGCATGTGGGCCGTCAGCCGCTACGACGACGTGGTGACCGTGCTCAAGGATCCCCGGCGCTTCTCCTCGGCGGGCCTGGGCCGGAGCTTCCGGCCGCCCTGGTTGGAGCGGAACCCCACGGCGGACTCGCTCGTCATGAAGGATCCACCGGAGCACACGCGCCTGCGGGCCCTCGTCAGCCGGACCTTCAACGGCGCGGCGCTGAGCCGGCTGGAGCCGAGCATCCGCGCCATCGCCGAGGAACTCGCCGACGCCGCCGTGCGCCGCCAGGAGGTGGACTTCATCGCGGAGCTCGCCCTGCCCCTCCCGGCCCGCGTATTGAACCTCTTCTTCGGCCTGGAGCCCGCCATGGCCCCGCGCTTGAAGCACTGGGCGGATGATCTGGTCAGCATCCCCGCCAGCCAGCCCTCGCCCGAGCGCCAGGAGGAGATCCGCCACAGCCTCCAGGAGATGGAGCGCTGCTTCAACGCGCTCATCGAGCAGCGGCGCGCCTGGCCCGGAGAGGATCTCGTGAGCGAGCTGCTCCGCGGTGAGCTGACGCACGAGGAGGTCTTGAGCTTCCTCTTCGGCCTGGTGCCGGCCGGCGTCGAGACCACCGTGTACCTGCTCGCCAACACGATGGTGGTGCTCTCGGAGCATCCGCGGGAGCTGGAGCGCGTGCGCGAGAATCCCGCGCTCATCCCCCGGCTCATCGAGGAGGTGCTCCGCTTCGAGCCACCGGGACAGAGCAGCCTCCGGCTGACGACGGAGGACGTGGAGCTGTCCGGTGTGACGATTCCCCGGGGCTCCCTCGTCGTGGCCCTGGTGGGCGCGGCCATGCGCGACGAGAGCCGCTTCCCCCAGGCGGACCGGTTCCTGCTCGACCGCGACAGCCCGAGCAACCTCGCCTTCGGCCACGGGCCCCACTACTGCCTGGGGGCGATGCTCGCACGGCTGGAGGCACGCCTCGGCCTGGAGGCGCTCTTCTCGCGCATCCGGGGCTTCTCGCTCCAGCGGAAGGAGCTCGACTGGTCGCGGTCGATCATCGCCCGGGGGCCTCGTGCCCTGCCGCTCCGCCTGGAGCCCTCGTCCCTGATCGCTTCACTCGAGAACACCTCGGCCGGCGCCCCTGTACGTTCCGCCTGAAGCCGGGGGCCGGTGGGGTTAGGCTGCACGCCCCATGAACCAGGACCCCGTCACGCTCGTCGCCGCGCTCCGCAACATCCTCGAGGACACGGGGCGCGACTTCTCGTCGATGCCGTTCTTCGTCAGGCCCATGGTGCGCGGTGGCTTCGCCAGACGCACAGGGCAGAGCCTCGAGGAGTGGCAGCGGCTGGCCTCGGCGCTCCACTCCGAGGTGAAGCCGGACACCGGGCCCGCGCAGGTGCGAGAGCGCCACCCGCGGCTGCGCGAGCAACTGGAGCAGCTCGCCGAGAACTACCGCACCGCTCCCGAGCGGGCCTCGAAGGGCATGGGCGCGCTCGCGGGGACGCTCCAGCGCGTCCAGGAGAGCTCCCGGCGCCGCGAGGACGCCGTCCGCGCCCTCCTCTCCTGGCTCGGATGAAAGTGAGATTGAACGCAATGGCCAACAAGACATCCAAGAAGCCGGCGAAGGCAGCAAAGAAGGCCGTCACCAGGCAGGTCGCCGCGAAGGCGGCCAAACCACGCAAGGTGGCCGCGAAGCCGACCCTCCTCGCGGGCGGCAACCCTCAGATCGCGAAGGCCGACGGCGACGCCCCCGTGCAGGCCTACATCGCGGCCATGCCGGGCTGGAAGAGCGACGCCGGGCGCCGCCTCGACGCGCTCATCACACGCACCGTCCCCGGCGTGCGCAAGGCGGTCAAATGGAACTCGCCCTTCTACGGAGTCGAGGGCCAGGGCTGGTTCCTCAGCTTCCATACCTTCACGAAATACATCAAGGTGACGTTCTTCCGCGGCGCGTCGCTTCGCCCTGTCCCTCCCGGCGAGTCCAAGCAAAAGGAAGTGCGCTACCTGGACATCCACGAGGACGATCCGCTCGACGAGGCGCGGTTGGCGAAGTGGATCCGTCAGGCGGCCGCCCTGCCCGGCTGGGTCCCGTAGCGCCCGCGGCGCTGCCCCTGCTCGTGCATCTCGCCCGTGTCATCGAAGGGCTGGTGGCAGCTCGCCACGCCGAGGCAGAAGCGCCGGGGCATCTGCGAGGGCCTCGCGGGAAGTGTCTCGAAACGGCCCTCCGGGCCAAGCATGGCTGGAGCCTGTCCCGCCGGCCGGAGAGCACTCGAGGTGGCGACGTCACTCCACACGCGCTCGAGCAGGCCCTCAGTCCGGCCGCCAGGTCTCCGGGTCCACCGCGACGATGCGGAACTCGCTCGTGTACGTGTGGCCCTCGGCATCCGGCAGCCAGGTGTGATCGATCGCCGGGAGCATCTCGGAGACGAACACCGACTGCGAGCCCTGGAGCATCCGCAGGAAGTTGTCCACGGCGTGGGGGCTCTCCAGGTCCAGGTAGCTGGGCTTGCGCTCCGAGGAGGCCTTGAAGAAGAGGAAGCGGGGCAGACCCCGGTCGCGGGCCCACCGGCGCACGCCGATGAAGCGCTCCACGGTGGTGGGCGCCTGGACGAAGGGCAGCTCGGCCACCTGGAAGCGCCACGCCTCGCGCGCCACCACGAGGCCGTCGAGGGTGACGCGCGGCACATACGGCATCGGGGGCAGCAACGGGAACATGATGGCCGGGAGGATGATCTGCGCCACCTGCATGACGTCCCAGCACCGGGAGCCGTCCCGGGTGCACGACATGAGCCGTCCGTCCACCACCCGCATCACCAGGTCGCTGAGCGCCACCACCTGCGAGCGGGGACGCCAGGAGCGTGAGGCGCCGAACTCGAACACCACGTCCTCGGGGTGATCCGAGAGGGGCGTGACACCGCGGCCGCTGTAGAGGTCGGTCTTCATCACGGCGGGGATGAAGCGCGGCCCCACGTCCTCGGCGATGGCGCCCCGCAGCCGCGCGGGCTCCGGGTGCGAGTCCATGAAGAACTCCTGCTCGAGGGAGTTGACCGCGAAGTGGAGCTCTCCCAGGACGACCTGATAGTCGCCGCGCTGCAGGGCCTCCAGGCTCCTCGCGCTGATCATCAGATCCGGCGAGTGGTAGCGGGACGTGGGCCAGCCGGGATGGGGGGCGGCGAACAGCTCGCGAACGAGGGGCTCGATCGCATCCGAGGTGAGCTCGACCACGCGCTGCCCCTGGGCCTGGGGCAGGCCGAAGACGCGGGCCCAGCGCGCCGGGTAGTCGGCCACCAGGGGCTCGGCGAAGGCGGGGTGCTTGCCATTCTCGGGGAAGAGCTCGGCGGCGGCGGGCCAGAACAGGACGCCCTCCACGGTGTCCGTCCCCAGGCCCTCGCACAGGGAGCGGAAGACTCCGAGCAGGGCCTCATGACACCGGCGGCCGAGCTGGTGGCTGTACCAGCGCCCGCCGAGCATCAGCAGCGAGAGGGGCCGCCGGATGCGGTCGAGCAGCTCGGGACCGAACGTCACGGAGAGGCCCCGGCGGCAGTCCTCGTAGATCATGGTGCGCCCGCCGTACGTCATGCCGGCGTTGCGGGTGGCATCCATGGACGTCAGGCGGCTGAAGCGGCTCTCCACCTCGCCGAGGGCCCGGTCCAACGCGTCCGGGTCTCCGGCCGCGCGGACGACGGCCTCGCGGGCCTCCTCCAGCTCCGAGAGCTGGGCGAGCGCGGTGGAGCGCGCGGCCTCATCGCCCACCCGCTCCAGCAGCTGCCGCAGCACCCGCTCGCGCCCGAGCGCCAGGGTGGGCAGCTCCAGCTCCCAGACGAGGACGCCGCGGGACCGCTGCTCCTCCAGCGCCGCGTAGACGTCCGCCTCCGAGGTGAACAGCCCCTCGGCGATCACCGGGGGGGCGATCTCCCGGGCCAGCCGCTCGCCATTGCACAGCGAGAGCAGGCGCAACACCGTGGGGGACAGCTCGTCGCTGCCCAGGGGCATGTGCAAGGTGCGCCCCTCGATGCGCGCATAGGCCATGAGGCGGGGGGCGAGCCACGGCCGGATGCCGGGCATCTTGGAGAACTTCTGGGCCAGGGCCTCGATGGCCCAGAAGTCGAGGGACACCCGGCGGCCCTCGATGAGCGAGGGGCCGGGCCGGGCCATGACGGAGGGGCCTTCCTCGGAGAAGGTGCCCCAGCCGAGCGGGCCGAAGAAGCCGATGGAGTCGTTCTTGACGGTGTAGCGCTGGAGGTAGTTGGCGACGAGCTGCTCCCGGGTGCGGACCTTGGCGCCACGCTCATCCGGCGGGCTGCGCAGCAACGGCTCGATGGCCGAGTGGAGCGCGGCGCGGTTCTGCCACACGAGGGCCTCGCGGAACCGGCTGTCGCGAGCCTGGGCCCGGAGGACCTCGCCGAGACGGGTGCTCTCGCGCTCGAACAGCGCGTCCAGGCGGGCCCGGGCGGCCTCCAGCTCCGCCAGGCTGGAGCGCAGGGCCTCGAAGCGCGTGCGGGCCTCGTCCCCGGCCTGGAGCTCCTGGGGCAGTCCTCCCCGGGCCAGCCGCTTGATGGCGCCGTTGAGCGCGCGGGCCTCGTCTGGAGGCAGCCCCTGCCGTTCACGGTCGAGGGTGGCGATGAGCGTTTGACGGAGCTCGCGGATGCGCTCCTCGAGCTCCAACCACGCGTCCACCGCCGAGGCGAGCTCCCGGCTGGCGAGCCGCAGCACATCCTCCGCGGGGAAGCCCGCGCCACGAACGCAGAAGTCCTTCCAGAGAGACCAGCCATTCGCGAGGGGCAGCAGATGTCCGGGAGCGTTCGTCGGCATGGTCCGAACTTTCTAGCCTCTCGGGGACAGGGCTGACAACGGGTGCTCCTCCCGCGCTCCCGGGGTAGAACGGCACGGGGGCCACCGTGGTACACACCCCCCTCATGCGCTTCCGTTCACGGCGAGTCGTCGCGTCCTTGTGTCTGTCGGTAGGCTTGTCGCTGCTGTGCGGCACGTCCTCGGCCGCCGAGCCCTCCCCCGGAGACGCGCCCCAGCGGGTGACGCCCGCGGGCGGGCCGTTCAGCATCGAGTTTCCCGCGGCGCCCACCTGCGACGCGAACGCGAACGCGGACGAGCCGGGCTGCCACTATGTGTACCCCGCGGAGGGGTGGGTCCTGAGCGCGTCGCTCTCGCAGGCCGAGTCCTCGAAGCCACCCGCCGCGTCCCTCCAGAAGCATCTGGACACGAGTGCGGAGGAAGGAAGCTTCCGGATCGTCCGCCAGGAGGCCACACACGTCGGCGATCTCCCCGCGCTCGACTACCGCCTCGAGTCCACCGACGAGCCGACCTATCGGACAGTGGGGCGGTTGGTGCTCATCGGCGCGCGGATCGCCGCCATCGAGGTGGGCGGTGAAACGCTGCCCCCCGAGGACGCCATCCAGCGCTTCATGAACACCTTTCGCCTGGAGGGCCCGCCGGGGAAGTCCGAGGCCGTCGCGAGCCTGGCTCCGGAGCCCCAGCCCACCCCGGAGCCCTCCGCTTCGGTCCGGCCCGAGCCCTCTCTTCCCTCCATCACCGCGCGGGTGCAGGCCTCGCTGCTCAAGCCAGGCATGCTCCAGTACCAGAGCATCCAGGAGAAGCTCCCCGGAGAGGGGATGCCCTGGAGCTTCTCCGTGGCGACGGTCAAACGCATCATCCAGCGCAAGCGCGACAAGAAGCGTGACGCGCTCATCATCATCGAGACGGGCCGCACCCAGGCGGGGACGTTCGAGCAGCGCTTCTGGCTCGATGCGAAGACCCTGCTTCCCTACCGGTGGGTGAGCCGGTCTCCCGGTGCCTCGAGGCGGCTGGAAGTCATCGACGGTTTCCTGCGCGCGGAGGGCAAGGGCGCCAGTGCGGTGAAGTTCAACCAGCACGTGGGAGACACGCCGCTCTTGTTCCCGGGTGCGCCGCTGGAGCTGGCCCTCTCCACGCTTCCCCTGGCACCGGGCTTCACCGGGAGCGTCCGGGTGCTCGACCCGGGGGGAATGGAGACGGGAGCGCCCTTCTCCACCTGGCGGGTCTCCGTTCCCTTCGCCGGCCCGGTCTCGGGTCTCGCGAGACTGAAGAAGGACGTCGCGAGCTACAAGGTCGAGCTGCGCGAGTCCACCGGCGAGAAGGAGCCGGAGAAGGCGCCGCGGAAGATGATCCTGTGGATCGAAAGCGAGGCGCGCCGCGTGCTGCAGGTGGAGACCGAGGCCCCCCTGTCGCGAGGCGGTACCCGGAGCGTCCAGACGCTCCAGGCCCAACGTTGAGCCTCGGCCCGCACCTCGTGTGAGCGGGCCGCCGGTGTCGGGTGGAGTCCGGGGGCGGACGCTCAGCCGATCTCGCCCCGGGTCACCTTGAGCATGTTCTGGAAGAAGATGCTCTCCTTCTGGACGAGCTGCCCGTTCTCCTCCTTCAGGTAGACGAGCGAGTCCATCTCCCAGGGGCCCGGCTCGCTGCTGCCGGTGAGGACCTGATCACCGATGAGCCAGTAGTTCTGCGTGGCGTTGGGATCATTGGCCACCGCGCGCATCTGGGCCAGGTTGATGTCGGAGCTGGGCTGCTCCGTCGTGGCGCGATCATGGCGGATGGCGTTGCCGCCCTCGGTGGCCAGCGACTTGATGGGGAAGCCCAGCACCTGCTCCGCCGTGTGCCGCCAGTGCTCCGCCAGGGCGACGCCGTCCCCCTCCTGGCCGGTGCTGTACGGGTGCGTGGCGAGCCAGGAGTTCTTCAGGAGCTCGCCTCCCGAGGCATCGTTGTGCGACTTCATCCTCCACACCAGATCGTTGAACATCTCCTCCTGGTGCGGCCGTCCCGGCGCGAAGGCCGCGAAGCCCACCGCCATCCCAGGAGCCTTCTGCTCGATGAGGGACATGGTCTTCGCCAGATTGTCGGCGTACCGGTTCATGGCCTGCTCGTACTCCTGCTTCTGCGCCTCGGTGGCGTTGGGCGAGTAGCGCGCCTCGAGCTTGGAGAAGAGCTGCTTGCCGCCCTCGTCGTGGTTGGGCTCGTTGTCCAGCTGGATGAGCTTGACGCCCATGTCCTGGAGCTTCTTGGCGGCGTTGGCCATGGACTCCATCTCCGCGTCGGAGAGCTGGTCCATCGTCTTGTTGTAGTCGCTGCCGGGCAGCAGCCGGATGACGGGCTCGATGCCGCGATCCAACAGGGCCTTGATGCTGGCCTGCTGGGCCTCGACGTTCTCGCTGTTGACGATGACCGTGACGAAACCGACGCCGCGCTCCTTCAGCGAATCCGCCACCGCGTTGATGCGGCCCACGTCGGAGTAGGCCGTCGCCGGGCCCCAGTGGACGCCGATCTTCGTGGGGACCGAGACGTTGGGAGCGACCTGGTGGGGCTGGAAGGCGGCGGCATATGCCGGCTTCGGGCGGATGCCATCGGCCGGTGACGGCCGCGCGGCCGCCATCATGTTCAAGGTGGACCGGCGCGGCGCGGAGCTGGACTCGAAGGAGCTGCGCGACGAGTAGCCCGGGGGCGTGTTCGGCTTGGACTCGCTCGGGGCGCGGTGGGTGCGCGGGGTGTCCCCAGTGCCCTGGGACCGGGAACTCGCCGTGTTGGAGGGGGAATGGGAGGACTTGCGCGAAATGAAGCTCATGGAACCATCCGGAGCCTGGGGGAAATCAATGCGATGCCCGGCTCGAGACATATCATCGCATCTTCCCCCTCGCGAGTTGCATGGAAACGGGCGCGCGTAAGGCGCTGTAAGGGCTGTAAGGGAGGATGTAAGGCGTGTAAGGGATGTAAGGACATACGAAGACGCTGGAATCCTTCCATCCGCCCGTTTCTTGAAATTCCCGCGTGTCATCGTGTATGGCTTTTCCCACTCCGACGCCAGACGAGCGCCGGGAAACCCCACCTTCAACGACTCCGTCGGGCCTGGCCGGAACGAGGGCTCCGTATGGAAGGGAGAAGTCCGATGACACGGAATGGATTCATCCGCGCGACGCTGATGGCGGTGCTGCTCGCGGTGGCGGCAGGCTGCGCGGGAGTCGAGGACACGCAGGAGGAGCTGGCAACGCGGGAGGAGCTGGGCACCGGGGAGCAGGAGGCGTGCAGCAGCGCGTGTGGCGCGGTGATGGCGAGCATCGACGGACACGCGGCGTACTCGAACGCGGGGAGCCAGGGGACGGGCTATTCCTGTGTGGGCTATTGCGAGTTCGGCCTGTGTTACCAGTGCGTGGAGCTGGCGCAGCGCTACTTCTACAAGCGCTGGGGCGTGGGCCCGAAGATGTGGCCGGTGGATTACGCGGCGCAGATGTGTGACCGGGCGCCCGCGGGCTCCACGGTGTACCGTCAGGGCAGCGGCTACCAGCCGATGCACGGAGACCTGATGGTGTTCAACTGGAACACGTGGGGCCACGTGGCGGTGGTGGACTCGGTGAGCGGCGGGTACGCCAACGTGGTGGAGCAGAACGCCTCGTGCAGCGGCCGCAACCAGTACGCGCTCTCGCAGGCGAGCTGCTTCATCCACGCCAACAACAACACGTCGGCGCGGGTGGGCTACTGGGCCAGCGGTGCGTACGAGCCGTCCATCGTGGACTGCTACAACCGCAATGGGGGCCAGGCGGCGGCGGGCCTGCCCTTCGACAGCGGTGGCACGGCGTACGTGCACACCTGGGGCGCGGGCGTGACGCAGGACATGACGGGAGGCTACCTCGGCCCCAACATGTGCATGCGCCGCAACGGCTACAGCACGGCGTACATGGTCCGCGGCGGCATCCGTGACGCGTACATGGTCAACGGCGGTGGCGAGGGCTGGCTGGGCTTCCCCACGGGTGACGAGTACTCCGCCAACGGCGCGCCCCGGCAGAACTTCGTGGGTGGCTACATCACCTGGAACGGCAGCGGCTTCCAGGGCTACTCCTACTGAGCCGCCGCTGAGCCCCCGCCCGCCCTCCTGGCGACGTGCTCTACGCGTGCTGGCGCGGCCTGACACGGACCCGCGGGGGCGGGCCTCCACGCAGGACCCTCCCCCTCCTTCCCTCTTCGTCAGGCTTGCTGATGGAATCCTGGCCACGGCCATGGGCCTCTCCATCATTCTGCGCGCTCACCCAGGCCCACTTCTCCCTCATCCAGCGTGCTCGGTAACACAGGAGAGGGGCGCGGCTCAGAGCGGCGGGCAACTTCTAGTGGAAGCGGCGGGAATCGAACCCGCCGCCCGCAACCCCTACTGGATGTACGCGCAGTCGGAGGTGTAGCTGCTCGACACGCCGTAGCAGAACTGCCGATCGTTCGCGTTGGTGATGTCGCGGCAGTTGGAGCCGATCCGGTTCGACATCCCGTAGCAGAACAACTGCGTATTGCGGTCGGTGATGCTGTTGCAATACGTGCCATTCTGGTACGACACCCCGTAGCAGAAGGCTTGCATGTTCGCGTCAGTGATGTCGCGGCAGTTGGACGGGTACTTGATGGACATGCCGTAGCAGGCCAGCTGCATGTTGCGATCCGTCATGGACGTGCAGGGCTGCTGGGAGGCGGTCGCGAGGCCGTAACACATCTGCCGATCATTGAAGTCGCTGATGCTCGCGCAAGAGGCGGAGTTCCTGCCTGCGATTCCATAGCAGCCCTGGCGTTGATCGCTCGCGGACACGTACCGGAACGGATTGCCACCGGAAGCAGGGGGCGCACAGGTCTCGTCCTGGACGTACTGGGACAGCGCGCGGGGACCGGACATCCAGCAATAGGTTTGATTCCCACTGCTGTCGATGACCGCCGGGGAGGCCTTCACCTCGAACAAGTGCGAGCCGCAGGAGATCCCCCCCTGGCTGAAGTACCAGGTGCCGGAGAGACCCATGCGCAACTCGGAGCTGTAGAGGGCGCCATCCACGTAGTAGTCCAGATAGATGGCGTTGGCCCCGCCGGACACCGCCCACCCTCCATTCCCCGCCATCTCGCCCTGGTACGTGCTGATGCCGTAGAAGTCGAGGGCCGAGACGCTCGTGCCGGAGCACATCGCCGCCTCCCGGGTTCCCAGGGGCTCCGTGGGCGCCAACCCGGGCTCGGGGGCAACGCCACAGGCCGCCAGCAACAGTCCAGACAGCACGAGCGAGAACGAGGAGCGAGTCCGGTCTCTCATCATGGGGGTATTCCTCCGAAAACCCGGGTCCAGGGCTTTCCGGGCTCAACGGAAGATATCCATACCACAAGAAGATATTCTTGTAAAACGAGGAATCCTCTCCCCTGCTTCTTCCGCCGATGCGGTGGGTGCGCCCATGGGCCAGAAGTCGTCACCCGGCGGCCAGGGAGGAGCCCCTGCCCACCCGTATCGGTATGGTGACGGCTCCCTCCTGGGGGTCGTCCTCATGCGGCGACGACCGTGCCGATCTCATCGGGCTGCTCGCCGTGCTGATGCTGTTGACGGGCGTCGGGGTGGTGCTCTGGGCCGAGCAGCGCCTCGTCTACCGCCCGATGCAGCTCCTCCAGCGGGCACTGGTGGGCTTCCAGCTCGGCTCCTCCTGGACGCCGGCACCCGAGCTCGGCGCCCGGGAGCTGCGGAACATCGCCCGGGCCTTCAACGACATGGTGGCCCGGCTGGAGCGGCAGCGGGAGGCCCAGGTGAGCTTCCTCGCGGGGGTGGCCCATGATCTGCGCAACCCCATCACCGCCTTGAAGCTGGCCGCGAGCGGGGCCGGCTCCGGGACGATTCCGCCCGAGCGGGCCCTCAACAACCTGCTGAGCAACGCCATCAAGTACTCACCCGAGGGAGGGCCGGTGCGCATCCGCGTCGTGCCGGAGCAGGGGGGTCACCGCATCGAGGTGACGGACTCGGGAGTGGGCATCGCGCCCTCGGAGAAGGAGAGCATCTTCGAGCCCTTCCGCCGGAGCGCTTCCACGCGTGAAACCATCCCCGGCGTGGGGCTCGGGCTGGCGGTGGCGCGGAAGATCCTGGTGGCACACGGCGGCTCGCTGGACGTCGAGAGCGAGCCGGGCAAGGGCTCGACGTTCTCCGTGAGACTGCCCGCTCGCCCCCTCCCCTGAAAGGGCAGCTCGCTCTACTCGACGAGCACCGCGCCGCCGACGTTGTCGTACACCCAGCTGCTGATGCAACCCGCGTCATAGAGGTTCTTCGAATTGACGCAGGTGGATGGAACCAGCGAGGCGCTGGGTCCCGCGCAGTGCGTGTCCCCGGGGTTGCCGTACCACCCCTGGAGCTTCACCTGACGGCCGCTGGCCAGCCGGATGGAGCGGGGACGGAAACCCAGCACATTGCTCGCGCCCAATCCCAGGGCCGGGCCGCACACGCTGTCCATCGCATACGCTCCCAGGGAGCGGATCGCCACGGCCTTGCCGCTGAAATTGTCACCGGAGTAGACGGTGGCGAGCACGCCGGGGTCCGTCTGCGGGGTCGGCACCTTCTCGATGATCACCGCGCCGCCGACGTTGTCGTACACCCAGCTGCTGATGCAACCCGCGTCATAGAGGTTCTTCGAGTTGGTGCAGGTGATCGGAACCAGCGAGGCGCTGGGTCCCGCGCAGTGCGTGTCCCCGGGGTTGGCATACCAGCCCTGGAGCTTCGCCTGGTAGCCATCCGCCAGCCGGATGGAGCGGGGGCGGAAACCCAGCACATTGCTCGCGCCCAATCCCAGGGCCGGGCCGCACCCGCTATCCATGGCGTACGCCCCCTGGGAGCGGATCGCCACGGCCTTGCCGCTGAAATTGTCACCGGAGTAGACGGTGGCGAGCACGCCGGGGTCCGTCTGCGGGGTCGGCACCTTCTCGATGATCACCGCGCCGCCGACGTTGTCGTACACCCAGCCGCTGATGCAACCCGCGTCATAGAGGTTCTTCGAGTTGGTGCAGGTGATCGGAACCAGCGAGGCGCTGGGTCCCGCGCAGTGCGTGTCCCCGGGGTTGCCGTACCACCCCTGGAGCTTCACCTGGTAGCCGTCCGCCAGCTGGATGAAGCGGGGACGGAAACCCAGCACATTGCTCGGGCCCAGTCCCAGGACCGGGCCGCACCCGCTGTCCATCGCATACGTCCCCTGGGAATAGAGCTGCACCGCCGTGCCGCTGGCGTTGTCTCCGGAATAGACGGTGGCGACCTGCGCGAAAGCCGATGCACCCGAGAGCTGGACTGCCAGAACGCCCAAGGCCGTACAAAGCTTCTTCATGAACTCATCTCCTCGCTCTTGTCGAGCGGATGTGGAACTGGATTCCGCGCAAGACGTGTCAAAACCGCCTTCGTCGGAATAGCCACCTCTGTAGCGGAACCCGGCCCCGCTGCCTACCGTGCTGATCAGCACGGTCCGCGCGACGGGCTACTTGCGGTGGCCGAGCCAGATGGCCGTCAACTCCGCGCGGCTCCGGACGCCGAATTTGCGGAAGATCTGTCCCACGTGGTTGTGGGTGGTTCCGAGCGTGGAGCCCAGCGCATCGGCGATCTCCTTCTCCGAGCGCCCCGTCAGCAGGAGCCGGGTCACGCGGCGCTCCATGGCGGTGAGAGGCGAGCGGGCGGCGATGAGGCCGTGGCTGAGCGCCAGGGCCCGGTGGAACCACTTGATGCCACGGAGCACGACGCCGGCGAGCTCCGCGTCCGATGCGGAGAAACGCGTGCGGGTCGCGATCTTGTCGATGACGAAGTAGGACTCCGTATCGGGACCCAGGGGGACAACCACCCAGATGCGATCGTCGATTCGCGGGAGCCTGTAGAACAAATCATAGTGCGGGGTGGATTTGAACGTCTTGAAATCAATCCACCCGTCACGCAAACGATGCACGCGGAAGCGGCCCGCTTCTCCCGAGATGGTCGTGGTCGTCAGACCCAGCGGCACATCGCTCTTCTTGTCGAGGCTCTTCTGCAAGAGTTGCAACCGCGCCTGCTTCGCGGGATCGGGCCGCCAGACTTCGTAGGAACGCATCCGCCATCCGTGGCCGAGGTCCTCGTTCGTCAGCTCTCCCGACATGAGCCGCACGGCGGAGAACCAGAAGACATTGTCCGCGCGCACGAGCTTCGCCAGGCATTCGAAGAGATGACGAAGCGCGGCATCGCTCTCCGATGTATTGAATTCGGCGAGGCTGTCCCAGATGGCGAAGACCGGTTCCAACTCGCGCATGGCCGCCTCACGTCTGTACCGCGGCGGGCTCCAGCTCGGCGGCCACGCTGACGCGGCTGTAGAGCACCATCCCCACCACGATGAGCCCGGCCCCCACGAAGCTGAACGCGGAGGGCCAGGGCTCGCCCAGGAAGAGCACGCCCAGCAGCAGCGCGAAGAGCAGCTCGGTGGCCTGCGTGGCCTCCACGGCGGACAGCCCCACCGGGTTGTTCGCCGTCATCTGGGCGGCGCGGAAGAACAGGGTGGTGGCGATCACCCCGGAGGAGAGCGCCACACCGGCCGACTGCAGCACCTGCCCCGCCGGGGGCCACCCCACCCTCGCGTAGCCGTAGGCCGCCACGCACAGCCAGAAAGGCAGGCTGCCCAGCGTCATCCCCAGCACGCGCTGGCTGGCATCCAGCGAGACGCCCTCGCGCTCCAGGTGCAGCATCACCCGGCGGTTGCCCAACGGGTACGCGACGGCGGAGATCACCACGAAGAGCAGCGCCAGCCAGGCGCTCGCGGGCATGGAGAGCTGGAAGTACCCCAGCTGCATGACGAGCACGCCCAGGACGATCAACGCGCCCATGCCCACGGCCTTGAAGGGGATGCGCCGGCGCGCGTCGGTGTAGATGAACGGCGACAGCAGCGGGCCGGCGAGCACCGTGAGCTGGAAGGAGCCGGCGATCAGCCACGAGGGCCCGTAGTCCGCCGACACCGTGAGGAACGCGTAGAAGACGCCGAAACCCACGCTGCTCCAGAGCAGCCACTCGCCCGGGTGCCTCCTCAGCTCGGCCACCAACGGCCGCATGCCCCCGTGCGCCGCCACCAGCACCGACATGAGGGGCAACATGATGAAGTAGCGCAGCGACGCGCTCCAGGCCCAGAACGCCCCTCCCGCCGCCATGTTGCGGTTGAGCACGTAGGTCATGGTGAAGAACAGCGCCGAGGCCAGTCCGAGCAGGATCGCCACCAGGGCCGTGGAGGACTTTTTCATGGGGACACGTGCACGCGGAAAATCCCTGGTTATCATGGGTCGCCCCGTTCCCAGGAAGCCCCGTGAGCTCCATCATCGTCCGTGTGGTGTGTGGTCTGTTGTTCGCCGCGATGGCCCTCGGGGCCGTGGTCCATCCCCCCGCCAACCTCAACCAGGGGCTGGGCATGCTCCTGCCAGGGGCCATGCTGCTGAACTACGCCATCAAGGGCTCGCCGCGCCGCTCGACGATTCCGAAGAAGCCCGCGCCGCCCGCCCCCACCCCGCCCAGCGACTCCGGGCCCACGCGGGCCTGAGGCTCCACGTCTCGAGCGAGGGTCTCAGGGACCGCCGGGAGGCAGCTCGACCGGCAGGGGCCTGAAGTCCTCGGGACGCTCCAGCGTGAGGGCCTCCTCCACCGAGCGGAGGACCCGCCCATCGCGCAGCATCAGCGGGTGGAGGATGACAGGGATGGTCCGCTCCCGGGCTCCGCTCAGCCGCGAGGAGCTGGCGGGGATGATCATCAGATCCAGCGGCGTCCAGAGGGTGAAGACCTCGACGTCCCCGAACGGGGCCTCATCCGCGGCGAGCCCTCGCAACAGCTCGCTGTGGGGCCGCATGTCGCGCGCACCGGGGTTGGCGCGCAGCCAGCCCGTGAGCGTTCCCGCGTGGGGACCGGAGATGGACACGAAGCGGCGCACGTGGTTCCGCCCCTCCAGCCGCTGCAGGTAGTAGCGGCTGACGAGCGCCCCCATGCTGAAGGCCACCACGTCGACCCGCGCCTGGCCCGTCCGCGCGCGCAGGCTCGCGGCGGCCTCGGCCACCTGTCCGGCCAGCACGGAGATGGGGGCATCCCCGTTGTTGGGCTTCAGCTCGACGATCTGCACGTCCTGGAAGCCGGCCCGCGTCAGCCCGTTCGCGAGCGGCGCCAGGGTCCTCGCATCGTCATCGATGCCGTGCACCAGCAGGACCGGAACCCGCCCGGGGGCAGCACCGGCGGCGGAGACACGTGCGGGCGCGGAGGTCATGGTGATGGCTGCGCACGAGCATGTCGCCATCGCCAGCAGACACGCAACCAGGCGCGGCCAGGGGGTGGTTTTTCTTCCGGTTCTCATGGGTAGCAGAGGGCCATGGGCATCGTCGTCATTGGAGCTTCCGACACGGCGTCGAACTCGCGGCAGACCGCCGGCTCCCGGTTGCGGACCTCTTTCTCCACCGGCGGGGCGGAGGACGGGGCCACGGAGGGAGCCGAGGCCTCGGAGGGAGCCGGGGCCACAGCGGCCACCGGAGCCGGCTTCGGAGTGTCGGGCCCGAACAGCCCGAGGACCGCGGGGTACACCTGGGTGGCGAAGTACCGGCCGCCCGCCAACGTGAAGTGGACCCCATCCTCCATCTTCAGCTTCATCGGCTTGCGGAAGCCCTCGACCCGGGCCTCGCGCAGCAGGGCGCCCTTCGCGTCGGTGAAGAATGGCTTCGTCTCGAGGTACTTCGAGTCCTCGTGCGCCGACACGGCCTCGCGCAGGACGCGCCGGATGATGCCCAGCTTGCGCTCGAACCTCGGCAGCCCGGTGTACGGCAGCTCGACCCAGAGGATCTTCCGGCCGGGCGCATGCAGGACCCCCAGGAAGTCCACGACGCGCTGACGGTACGCGTCCTCCCAGCCCGAGGCGCCCCACTGGACCTTCGCCTTGCCGTTCTCGTCCGTGAGCCCCTGCCCGTCGTTGCCGCCCATGATGACGACGACGGCGTCGGGCCGGTGGCGCTCGACCTCCTCGCGGCCCACCTTCATCCAGTCGAAGAAGTCCGGGCGGGCGAGCCCCGTGGAGGACTTCGCCTTCCGCATGGCGCGGGTGCCCGGGTGCTCGTTCAGCGACTTCTCGAGGGACTCGCCGAAGCTGGTGACGATGAGGCTGTCCCCGAGCAGCAGCACCGTCCGGGCCGGAGGTGCTTCCGGCTTCCCGTCCGTCCCAGGGTCCGCCCGCCCCACTCCGGTGGACAGGGCGGCGAGGCACACGAGCACACGAGCGAGGTGGGTCTCCATCTCCCGCGCAAGCTACCGCGCCCGTGCGCGGCTGAGAACAAATCAGCCTGGCCCTTCCCTGCCCGCTCGGTGAAGGAAGGACCGGGCGTCTCAGGCCGGAACGGACATGAAGAGCATCCGCGTCACGAACCGGAACCCCACCCGCTCGTAGATGCGGCCGGCCTCCTCGGTGATGGTGCTCAGGAACAGCACGTCCACGCCCCGCGCGAAGGCCTCCTGTGCCACCCGGGACGTCACCGCGCTGCCCAGTCCCCGCTTGCGGAAGCGCTCGATCGTCGCCACTCCGCCGAGCTCGGCGATGCCGTCCCACGGTGGGGTGAACGTGCCCACCACCGCGGGCTCTCCCTCGACGTACCCCACCACCGCCCTGCCCTCCCGGAGCTCCTCCAGCGTCTTGGAGACATCCTCCTCGGAGGCCTCGTAGGGCTCGCCCGGCGAGAAGGCCTTCCGCGAGGTGTTGCAGTACGTGCGCACCTCCTCGCGCGAGGACTCGGACGAGAGCACCGGGAACGAGACCCCCTCCGGCACCGCCACGGGCGTGAAGCGCTCGCGCGTGCAGACCATCAACCGGGCCTCGGCCTCCAGCTGGAAGCCCTCGGCGAGCAGCGTGTGCGCCAGGGCCGGCGCCAGCTCGGAGACGTACTCGAAACGGGGCACCCGGCCCCTCTTCTGGAACTCGGCCCGGAGCCGCCGCAACGGCTCGCGCACGTCCCCCGTGATGGGCCCGTCCGGGATGGCGTAGTTGAAGTAGATGAGGGGATCGTGCGGATGGATGAAGACCGTGAAGGGCGGAACCGGGATGGACTCGTAGCGGCCCGCGGCACTCCGGCGCATGTACGACTGCAAGCGTTCGATGGGATTCATCGTGTCGAATCCTCGAACCCGGCGCGCCCGGTGTCACGGTTTCCGGCGCGCGAATCCCGCTGACCGGTTGAGCCCACCATATTCACGATGACTGGCTCAAAGCATGCACGAGGGCTGAAGTCGAGGGCGTTGGCTTGCGACTTCGAACGCAAGGCAGACGAAGTCCGCCCGGTGCAGCGGGGAGCGAATAGGAGGAGTTGGAGGGGACGACGGAGAACTCGACGGGGGCGATGGGATTGCCGTCAGGCGGCTTACGTGAGGTGGGCCGTGCTCAGCGAGCCCAGCTTCGTCCATGACTTCTGCCAGAGGCCAGCCGACTCCCGGGCAATCACCAGCACCACTCTCCTGGCGTGTAGCAGCACTCGCGCCGCCACCTTGAGCACCCGTTCGCGCACGCGGCGCAGCCCCCGGCCCTCGACCGTGGCCTGCTCGAGCAAGACGCGCGCGGCGTGCACGAGGTCGTAGGCCAGCGCGTTGAGCAGCAGGCGCACCTCGTTGTTGGCGAAGGCATCGATTGAAACCGAGCGCCGCACGGGCGGATGGCCCTGGTAGTTGGACTTGGGCCGTCTGGCCGAGGAGAGCGCCGGGCCCCACGGCCATCCAGTCACCGCCCGTCAGGGCGCCCCAGCCCATCGCACTCCCCATGCCCTTCTGGGCCCGGGTCGCCGCGCTCGTCCTGCTCCCGGGCACGGCCCACGCGCCCGGCCAGGTCCCGGAATGTGAGAGGGCCCGCTCGCACAAGAACGAGCACCTGGCGGGCCAGCGCCATCCGGTGACGGGGGTTCTCTACAACAGCGGTGGCTACCCCATCTTCGAACCCATCGCGGAAATCACCATCCCCGAGGAGCTCCGCGGCCCCGAAGTGAGCGATGCCCGCCAGTTCGCGGATGCCACACGCCAACTCCGAGAAATACTCGAGATCAGGCCGGAGGCGGTGCCCACTTTGACCCCTGAGCAACTCGATGCCATCAAGAAGGGCTGGCCACGCATCCCGGAGTTGACCTGGCATCACCATGAAGATGGTGTGACGCTTCAACTGGTCGCTCGTGACACTCATGTCAGGACGGGCCATTCTGGAGGCCGGGAAGCTTCTGGTGGACGTCACGAGTAAGGGGAGAAGAAAACGTGCGTTGCACCATCTACAGCCCGGTCGTTGACCATCAGGCCATCCATTCCATGCGGGACGTCCTTCCCGGATGGTTGTTGCACTGGGAGGGCGAACCTGAGCGGTGGAGTTCCGCGAGTTTCACGAGCGCCCAGGGAACGCTCACCTTCAATTCGCTGGAGTATGCCGGGCCATTGGATCAGTTCAGCAGGATCATCCTGGGAACCAGCAGTTACTTCTGGCGACGCGAGGATCTTCCTAAATCCACCAGAAAGGAGCTGATTCACTTCGTGGGAGGAACCAAGTGGCTGGTCGGCGTCGTGGGAACCTCCGAGGTCCTCTCTGAGGATGTCTTCCTGAAAGCCGCACTGGAACTGGCGCGCAGCTTGAATGGGAGAATCTTCGTCAATGGCACGGACCTCATTTCCCCGGAACCACGGGCCTAGCTTGTCCCAAGACGGCGCCCTGGAACCGGCGGGCCGACAATGTCCGGTGGACATTTTTTCCGGTCACCCTCCAGCCCTTCTGGTGAATAAGGCGGGTTGAGCACTACCCCTATGGGAAGATGACGTCTGGAATGTCGATGGTGCGAGGCCCCTCCTCCCACAGTCTCAGCGTGACGTTGCCTTGCGGCTCTCCTCGGATGGCTGGCACCTCCACCACCACCCGATCTCTCTGGCCTGGCGGAATCGTCGTGGCCTCCCAGGAGAGCCCTTCCATCGGCACGCCGTTCACGGACAGAGCGGCCCCAGCAACCGTCCACGGCGTCGTGCCAGAGTTCTCCAACCAAACCTCCAGCGCGACAGTCTTGTCCGAGCGGTAGCTCGCTCCGCGCGTCACGGTGAGTTCGCCTTCCGTGTATCCCTTCGAGCCCTGGTAGAACTCGTGGAACTGGATGGCATTTGACCCCAATGCTCCGCTGAGGATGAGCCCCCGGAGTCCACCGGACTGATGGAGCCTGGCCGCTGCTCGCGCAAGTGCCTCGCGCAGTTGCGCTGTCCTGGCACGCTCCTGGAGCAATTCCCGTCGAAGAGACTCCCGAGTGCGCTCGTCGCGGGACACCTCCACCTGGTGCGTCGCCTGCCCCGAATGGCCCACCAGCATCAATGAGATGCCGCTCGGGGAAGGCTCTCCCTCGAAGTGCACTGTGAGCCGCAGCCGTTCCCCCTCGGCCATGTCTGGCGGCGGCATCAACGTGAGGAGCCGGCGGTCACGGACGACCTGCTCGAAGCGAACCTCGTCCTGCAATTCCACGAACGCGGGAGCGTCGAAGCGCAGGTTCGTTGCCAGGCCGGGACTGACACAGATCTCCCGGCCCCCCGTCGGGGAGGCCAGCTCAACACGTTCCACGGTCTCACACGCACCAACCCCGGGCGGTGTCCGCGGTGAACTCTGCAGCAGCACGAGGAGCAGGACCGATGGGGGCGGTAGGGGCACGGTACGAAGCCTCCAGATGAGGAGCTGATCAATCGAAGCGGCGGACCGGAACGATGCTCACGGAGGAGTCGATGAGCGCCACATCGCCCTTGCTGCCGGGCTCCTTCGGAATGCCCAGATCCGCATTCCGCACCATCTGGAGACAGACCGGCAGCACCTCGCCGGTCGGGAAACGAACCTGGGTGAAGCGTGCATAGACGCGGTCCTTCCCGAAGAAGACGCGTCCGGTGAAAAGCGCTCGATCAGGGATCGCCCCCCAAGGGCCAATGTTCTCGGTGGTGATGGGCCCCTCTCGCACCGGGAAGATCCCATTGACGAAGGGCGGGAACATGGTCCCGTGCCACCCGAACATGCCGAAGCGCTGGTGAATCGCAGCAGCTCCGGGGGGACACTCCTCCGGAGGGGGCGGGCGCGACTGCGGCCCGCTGACACAGCCGGGGGAGCCGGCAACACAACCGGCTGCAACCAGGGTACGGATCGTCTTCTTCATCTTGGGCTCCTCGCTTTTCGTCGCGGCGGCGACGGGCGCGGGCGGGAGTGCCGCGCCGGGAACAACTTCCACCTTTTTGGCCGGAGCCACGACTTCCTGGCCGGAGTTGCCCCGGGGCGTCGCGGAAGAGGTGGGTGACGCCTTACGTGGGGTGACCCCGGGCACGAGCAGCAGGAGGGCCGCGGTGAGAACGAGCCCGCCAGCCACCCACCATCGCCGGGGCCACTGGCGCCGGGGCGCCCCCGGAGCGGGGGATGGGGAGCGCTTTTCCTGGCCGCTTCTCGGAAACATCGGCGTGCGCCAGGAGGAGTCCGCCTGGGTGCACTGCTCCAGCAGGTCCTCCGCGAGTGCCTTCGCGTCCGGGTAGCGGTCCTCGAGCTTCTTCTCCAGCAACCCCATGCACACGTCACTCAAGACCTGGGGCACACGCGGGTTGAGCTCATGCGGGGCCGGCGGCGTCTCCTCGAGGATGGCCCGATTCAACCCGGGGTTGTTCCGGTCTCCAAAAGGGAGCGTGCGCGTCAACAGCCCGTAGAGGACGACCCCCAGGGCCCACAGGTCATCTCCCGGCGAGAAGGGGTAGTGCTCGCCCTCCCACTGCCGGGCGAAGCGCAACGCCTCGGGGCTGCGGTACTCGGCGGTGCCCGGCGGCAGCCGCATCGTCAGACGGAGTGCCCCCTCCTTGAGGCCCGCGGCGCCGAAGTCCACCAGCACCGGTTGCCCGTCCGACTCGCGCACGATGATGTTGGCCTCCTTGATGTCCCGGTGCACCACACCCGAGGCGTGCACGTCCGCCAGGGTGAGCGCCAGGGGCAGCAACACCCGCATCACCAACTCGAGCGCGGAGGGATTCTCCTGTTCTGCCCAGACGTCGAGCGTACGGCCCTCGACGAGCTCCAAGGCCAGGACGAGGAAGCACGGCTCCTCCTCGGGCCAGAGGCCATAGCCGTGGAAGGTCACCACGTTGGGGTGCCGCATCAGACGGAGCGCAGCCGCCTCCCGGTCACCTCGCGGAGTGATGCGCACCAGCTTGACGGCGTAGGGCCGCCCGCTCCGCCTCGCACGGTACACGGTTCCGAAGCTGCCAGAAGCAATCGTTCCCTCGATGGTGAAACCCGCCACCTCCGTGCCAGGGGTGAGCACAGGCACCGCCCCCCACAACTGACCGTCTTCGTCGAGCATGCCGCGTCCCTCCGGAAGCTCCGGACGCTACCAGAGAGAGGAGGGGGCGGGCCCTGACCTCTGGGGTTGGGCATGGGATGAGGGATGGGAACCCGGGGGCCTCGATACCCTCACCCCGTCCCTCTCCCGGAGGGCGAGGGGTTCTCCGCGCCAGAGGTCCTTGGGGGTTCTCTGTGTCTTCCGTGCCTGAGCTGCCTGGGGGTACTTTGATTCAGGACGCTTCGGTGAGGGCGAGCACCACTCGCTCCGTGCCGACATCGACGGGTTGGGACACCGTCCTGCCCGACGCGCTCGTCGCCTTCACCGTGTAACGCCCGGCCGCGGGCAGGTACGTGTGGAACACTCCCGACTCCGGGTGCGCCGTGAAGCGCTCCCCGTTCGGCCACGTCACCTGCTCCACCGCCACCGTGACCGGCCCCTCCGACCGGAAGGACTCCGGCACCTGCACCGTGAGCGACGGGCCATCCAGGAAGCGATCCATCAACACCTGCCAGAAGCCTCGCGCTCCCTCCACCATCGGCTCGAGCGGCCGCTTCGGCCCCGGTGACACGAACGGCAGCTCCACCAGGTACGCCAGCGTCCCGAAGCTCCAGTAGAACCAGTCCTGATCCGTCCCCGCCACCGGATACAGGTGGCGCACCGCCTCGTAGCGCTTGCCTTTCGGCAATGGCGCCACCGCGTCGATCATCCCGGGCGCCACCGCCCACGCCGCCGAGGGCTTCGGCTCACGGGCTCCTTCCACCGTGTACGGCACGAGCAGGCGGCTCGCCGCCGCGTGGTACGACACCATCGCGACGAAGCGCCACGCCTCGCCCAGCTTCATCATCGCCTGCACCTCGGGCTCCGAGCCCGCCGCCGGCCCTCGATAGAACGGAGAGCGCGCATCCGCGCTGTTGTAGCGGTCCTCCACGCTCCCCCACTGGAATGGATAGTTGCGGTTGAGGTCCACGCCGTACTCGAACAGCCCCAGCTCCGCCGCCTGCTCGTCCTTGCGCCGGTTGGTGCGCCCCCGCTCGGTGGACACGTGCCAGTACCCGTGGCTTCCATCGGGATTCACCAGCGGAACGACCACCACATGGAACGTGCTCAACCACCGCGCGACCCGCTTGTCCTTCGCGTTCTCCAACAACCAGCGCGCCGCGTCGAGCGGCAGCTCGGGTGTCACCACCTCGTTGGCATGGGTGCCGGCGCACAACAGCAGCGCCGGGCGGGTGTGGTCGTCCAACGCGTCGCCAATGAGCAACGCGAGCAGGGGCCGGTCCTCGTGGGTACGGCCGACCTCGATGATGCGCGTGCGCTCCGGAGCCCGTGCGGCGAGGGCCCTCATCGCCCGCTCGATGAGCTCGGGATCCTTGATGCCCTCGACGAAGCCATCGCGCACGGGCGCCTTGCGGGCCTGGGCCAGGCGCTCCTCGAAAGTGGAGTCCAGGAAGCGGTAAGGCACCCCGGGATGCATCTGGAGCACGCTGACCGAGCTCGCGCGCAGCAGGTGCACACCCAGCTCGCTCGCGATGTACACATCCGCGTCCGCCTCGCGCGCGACACGGCGCAGATGACGGCGCAGCTCCGGAGCGAACTGGAGGCCCCGCTCGACATGCACGAGCCACTCGAGCGTCAGGCCATCACGAGCCGACGCCTCCTCCTCCGGAGGATCCGGCACGAACAGCGACACCCGCACGTCCGCGGCCTGATTCCTGTGCGCGTACACGCCGAGCGAGCCCCCGGCGAACGCCGCGTCGGACCAGACGAGGCTCGCGAGCTCCGCCTTGGTGCGGGCGTCGTACACGTGGACGGCGAAGGCCGGCCCGGCGGCGAAGAGCACGAGCTCGAGCTCCGCCACCTTCGCGAGTCCAGGCACCTTCGCGCGCACGCCGCTGTCATCCGAGCGCGTCCTGTCATAGCGAACGAAGCCCACCGTCTCCCGGCGCCCATCCACGTAGAGGCCATAGCCCGTGAGCGCGAACAGGGGCTGGGTCGCGCGTACCTTCGCGCGGAAGAGGAGGGCCAGATCGGCACGGGCCGGATTCTGGATCCTCGCGCGCACGAAGGGAGCCGGTGACGCGGCCTCGTCCTCCTGGATGAAGTAGTTGCGGAGCGCCTTCGGCGTGGTGAGCGCGAGCGCGTCCCCCTCGGCCTTCCACTCGCCGACGGTCTCCGCCGGCTTCCACGCGACCGGGTGCTCGCCACGAGGGATGGGGTAACCCTCCCCTCGCGCGAGACCCGCGGCGAGCAACACGGCGAGGACGAGCGCCCCGCCGGACCTCAAGGCTTCGACTCCGCGACCACGGAGCTCGTGGCCGAGGGCACGCCGATGTAGCTCAGGAAGTCGATGTAACGGTCTCGCTTGGAAACATTCTCGAACGCGCCCACCTGCTGGCGGTCCTCCATGAAGCTCCAGACGTTCGCGTATCCCGGGAGCCCCAGGTGCTCCTGTGCATGCAGCCCGCCGTGGACGATGTAGTGCCAGTACGACTCCAACTTGTGGAACTTGTGGGAGATCAACGTCCGGAGGATCACGCTGCGCTCGTCGAAGGGCAGCTGGCGCACGTTCTCCCGGTACTGGGGAGGCAGCTGCTTCCACTGCTCCTCGGCGTTGGACGGGTAGTAGACGCGGATGGGCACGCCCAGGGAACGGGCGGCGCGAGCGATGGACGGCAGCGCCTTGTCCGTGAGCATGTTGCCCTTGACGGCGATGATGCGCCCCTGCTCGAACATCAGGCGCACGTAGCGGTAGTTCTCGTCCGTCTGGAGCCAGCCGAATCCCTGCGTCCAGCGCGCGGGCTTGAGCTGACGCGCGTAGTTGGCCCACAGCTGCCGCCGGGCGCGCTCGAACACACCGCTGATGGCGGCGCGCTCCTCCTTCGGCAGGGACGCCCACTCCTCCTCGATGGCGGCCCGCGTCGCCTTCACCTGCTTGTCCGTGAAGGCCGCGACGAAGTCCTCGCGGGTCGGCGCCCGCTTCACCACGGCCCTCAGCACGTGGTGCAGCCGCACCACCGTCGGGTCATAGTCGAAGAGCCACGCCCACTGGCTCCGCGCATGCGCGATGTATGAATAGCCCTGATCGGCTCCGAGCCCGACGTACCCGCCCCCCACGTTCTTGATGGCATCCCCGAAGAGGTACTGGAGCACCTCGTTCGACTTGACGTAGCTCATGGGGTCGCGGCAATCGACGCGCGCCTTGCCCACGCGGCCACAGAGGGGAATCTCGAAGACGTCCGTGTCCTCGACGACCGCGAACGCCTTGGCGCGCTCCTCCTCGCTCGGAGGCTTCGGATCCGCCGGCCGGCCCGGGGGCTCCGTCATGAACCGGGGCGGCCACGCGGACAGCTGGGGCGTCGTCGAGGCGCAGCGGAAGCTCAGGCGGTGGAGCCCGCTCTTGGGACGCTCGCCCCGCCGCCAGGAACCGCGCAGCATCTCCTCGGGCCAGTACCAGGAGCCTCCCTTGAGCACACGCTGGGTGTAGCCCTTGCACGGGCTCGCGCCGTCGCACGGCCCCTTCGGGTTGGCGCGCAGGCACGCCTCCCCACACGCCTTGTCACAGCCCTTGAAACAGGGCGTCCACCAGTCCTTCACCCACTCGTACCCGTTGCCCGCCATGTCGTAGAGGCCGTAGGCACCGGGCGGGTAGCTGCCAGGCGGCCGCGTGGCGTCTCCCGGACAGCCCTTGTAGTTCGCCTTGTCGCACGAGGGCGCCTCGTCGCCCCACGGGTACGTCTTCCCCTCGGGCCCGCGCGCGGCCTTCTCCCACTCGGCCTCCGTGGGCAGCCGCTTGCCCGCGAACACGCAGTACTGGTGCGCCAGGTCCCAGGTGATGGGCACCGCGGGCAGCTCGGGCTTCTGGAAGCGCGCGTAGTACGGTGGACGCTGCAGCTTCGGACAGGCCCCCGCTCGCTCGCACCGGCTGTAGTCGGCGATCGTGACCTCCTTCGCATCCAGGTAGAACGTCTCGACGAACACCGGGTGCCGGGGCTTCTCCGCGGCCTGGTGATCATCGGCGCCCACGATCGCCTCTCCCCCCTCGATGCACACCATGCCGGGCGGCGGCGTCTTCTCGCACGGCACCGCCGTCACGAGCCACAACAGAACCAGTTCGAATGCCATCGCGGGCGATGCTACCCGCTGCCCTTCCCCCTCCGCGAGATCTCTTCCCTCCTCCTCGTGGGCCCCTGCACCACCCCGGAAAGACAGCCATCGCCTGCTGTCTGATCTGGCGAAGGGGCACTCGCTCCCCCGCCCGCTCTTGTCAGCCATTGCACGAGGTGAATGATTGCGCCTCAAACAATGTCAAAAACAAAACACTCCTCCTTCCTCCTCTGCTGCCTCGCGGGTGTCACGTCGTGGCTCACGGGATGCCTCGCGGCCCCCGAGGAGCTGGAGACGGGACAGCCGGAGCCGGTCCAGGCGTCGGCCCGCCGGGAGCTCGCCCCGGCCATCACCCTGCCCATCGAGGTGCTCGGGGCCGAGGGCGTCACGAAGAGCGTGACGGTGGGCCTGACGGCCCAGGACGCGCAGCAGCCCCTGCGGCTCTGGCTGCAGGTGTACAACCTGAGCTACGCGAACAAGGCCAGTGTCCGTTTCAACTCCGGTGCCTGGCTGCCCCTGAGCAACACCACGGTGACCGTCGAGGGGCTCGGGAAGAACTACGGAGGCATTGGCGGCGCCTTCTCGACGGTGAAGCTGAACCTGGGCGTTCCCACCGGGGCGCTCGTGGCGGGCTCGAACCAGATCGCCTTCCGGTTCAACACCTCGGATGGGCGCTCCATCGGCTACCGGGTGCTGAAGCTCAACCTGCTCCGGGCCGATGGCAGCCGCGTCCTGCCGGACTCCCTCTTCGTGCAGGAGGATCCCAACACCTGGAAGCCCCCGCTCACGGATGCCTTCTCCATCGCCGAGGGCGAGAAGCTCTGGCGCACGCGGCAGTTGAGGCGCTCCTACAAGGACTCCACGGCCATCCGGGCCCGGTGCATGGACTGCCATGCCCAGGACGGACGGGACTTGAAGTATTTCAATTACTCGAATGCCTCCATCATCGAGCGCTCGAGGTTCCATGGCCTGAGCGACCTGGAGGCCCAGCGGGTGGCCTCGTACATCCGGAGCCTGCCCGTACCCAATCCGGGGCGGCCGTGGAACCCGCCCTATCAGCCCGGGCCGGGGCTGGATTCCAGGCCCGTCGAGCAATGGGCGGCGGGAGCTGGCGTGGACGCGGTCGTGGAGCAGAACCGCGACATGCTGCGGTACCTCTTCCCGGCGGGCATCACGAAGGAGGCCATCTCCACGGCGAGGAACCTCAGCGCCCGCGAGGTGCCCATCTTCTTCCAGCTCCCCGACTGGAATCACTGGCTGCCGGCCATCCATCCCAAGGACGCGTGGGGGGATGCCTTCGTCAATGACAGACTCAACATGGCCTACAACGGCGAGGGCACCGCGACGCCCACCGAGTCCATGCGGCAGCTGGCCGCGCGGGTGAAGGCCGCCGGCTACACCCACTACCGCAACCTGCTCTACTACCCCAACGGCCTGTGGAACCTGCGCCTCTTCGAGTTCCTCTCGCCGAGGTTCCCGAGCGCCACCAACGGCCTGACCGCCGAGTACTCGCGGAAGGTCTACTCCACCGCGCTCTGGCACGTGGTGAAGACGTGGGAGGTGATGCAGGAGTTCGGGCTGGAGGACAAGGCCCGCCTGGTGCACCCCTCCTCGCGAGACACCCGGGCGTGGATGACCAACAGCACCTTCGATGCCTCGCCCCACATGATCAAGCTGCCGGTCAACAACACGGGCATCAAGGACAACAGCCCGTTCATGTTCACCTACTTCTCGATGAGCTGGTACCACGTCGCGCTCGTCCTCTTCAATGGCAACCATTCGGATGGAGCGGACCGCAGCTCGCAGCGGCCCCTCGACTGGGGCTATGTGCCCGGCGCCATCAAGGGGCTGAGCCGCACGCCCCTCGGCACCACGCCCGTCCAGGGGTTGCTCACGCTCTACCTGGCCAAGGGGATGCAGACCGCGGACAACACGCTCAAGCCCAACGCGCCGTACGGGGCGGGGTGGACGCCGAGGACCTCGGGGGACCTGAGCCGCTTCGTCGTGACGGATCTCATGCCGGGGTGGTCGGACATCACCCACGCGGAGCGCGCGGCCATCCTGCAGGCCTTCCTGTCCACCTGGTGGGACAAGACGCGCCAGTACAGCGTCTCGGACTGGCTCAACGGGGGCGGCGCGACCACCACCGAGGTCATCAACGGCTTCTACGACGGCTCCCTGGGCAACCGGATCTACTTCATGCTGCCGCGGTTCAAGTACCACGGGGCGGACCCGGCGCTCGTCAACACCATCGCCGACTGGGCCAAGACCGTCTGGCCCCAGGGCGACTGGGCGAGGGTCAAGAACGCCACCTGCGCGCCTCATGGCCCGTACATCCAGTGCACCAGCGACGTGACCTGATGCGTGGGGGGACTCACCCCTTCGGCCGGGAAGGTGCTAGACGTCGCCCGCCATGAGTGAACCGACCGTCCCCGCGGGCCCCCGCCGCGCCACGCTGGCCTTCATCTTCGTCACCGTCCTGCTCGACATCCTGGCCATGGGGATGATCATCCCCGTGCTGCCGAAGATCGTCGTCTCCATGCTGGGCGGCGACACCGCGCGGGCCGCGGGCGTCTTCGGCGTGTTCTCCACGGCCTGGGCGCTGATGCAGTTCTTCTTCTCGCCGCTGCTCGGTGCCGTCTCGGACCGCTTCGGCCGGCGGCCGGTGATCCTCCTGTCCAACTTCGGGCTGGGGCTCGACTACATCCTCATGGCGCTGGCGCCGACGCTGGGCTGGCTGTTCGCGGGCCGGGTCATCTCCGGCATCACCTCGGCGAGCATCAGCACGGCCAGCGCCTACATCGCGGACGTGACGCCACCGGAGAAGCGCGCCGCCAGCTTCGGACTGATCGGCGCCGCGTTCGGCGTGGGCTTCGTCCTGGGGCCCGCGCTCGGCGGGGTGCTGGGCGGCGTGGATGCGCGCCTGCCCTTCTGGGTGTCCGCGGGCCTGAGTCTGGCCAACGCGCTGTACGGCCTGTTCGTCCTGCCGGAGTCCCTGCCTCCCGAGCGGCGCAAGGCCTTCGAGTGGCGGCGCGCCAATCCGGTGGGCGCGTTGAAGCTGCTGCGCTCGAACGCCGAGGTGCTCCGGCTGTCGAGCGTCCAATTCCTCTATCAGCTCGCCCACGTCGCGCTGCCCAGCGTGTTCGTGCTGTACGCGGGCTACCGCTTCGGCTGGGACGAGCGCACCGTGGGGATCACCATGGCGGGCGTGGGCCTCAGCTCCGGGCTCGTGCAGGGAGTCCTGGTGCGGCCCACCGTGAAGAAGCTCGGGGAGCGGCGCGCCCTGATGCTGGGGCTGTTCTTCGGCGCGCTGGGCTTCATCCTCTACGGCCTGGCCCCGACCGGGCTCGTGTTCTGGCTCGGCGTGCCGGTGATGGCGCTGTGGGGGCTCACCGGCCCCGCGGCCCAGGGGTTGATGTCCCGCCGCATCAGCCCCTCGGAGCAGGGCCAGTTCCAGGGCGCGCTCTCGAGCATCATGGGCATCGCGGGGATGATCGGCCCCGCGATGTTCACCCAGACGCTCGCGTACTTCATCGGCCCGGGGCTCGGCTGGGGTCTGCCCGGCGCGCCCTTCCTGCTCGCCGCGCTGATGCTGGTGTGCGCGATCGGCCTGGCCGGCTGGGCCACGAGCCCGCGCGAGGAGGCCGCCGTTAGCCCTACCGCCTGACGCAAGCTACAGGCAGGAGTCCAAGGTTCCTGTACGAGGGAACCGCAATAGACACATACAGGGTTGACGTAGTGGGAGTTACCCGAGAAGCTCGACATTTGTGCCACGTTCCGACTGGCCCAGTTGGCACTGGGACGAGAGGACACGAAGCACAAAGAAAACCCACCTTTAACTAAAGGTGTCGCACAGCGACGGGCTCAGACCACTTGCGGCGCAGGTACTCAGCCACCAGTCGACGATGGCAATGCTCTGAAGTGGCTTCGCTACACAGCAAGCACCCACGGTCGAAGAGCGTCGGCGTAAACTTATCCTCGACGCGCCGCTGCTCCAAGAGAGCCAAGAAGCGTCGCTCGTACTCTCCCCAATCTCCCTTCTCCTTCTTGTAGGCAGCAAGCATATCTTCCGTCGGAGCAAGCAATGGCTCGTACACGTAGTCGATGCCTCCAATGACGCGTAGAAACCAAGCCAAATCCTGAGCTTTGGCAAAGCCTGCGAGTTGCGAAGTGTTATTGAGACGAACGTCGATTACGCGCTTTACCCCTGCGGTTTGGAGGCGCTTGAAGAAGTGCTCGGCGGAGGTCTGCGTGAATCCAATGGTCATCAGTTCCATAGAATCCCCTCTACCACGAGACCTACTGTCGCGTTCCCCGTTCGTCATGTGAAGGGGAGGACTCATCCTGCTCCGCCCCCACCTCCGTGTAGGCAATGGTGGCACCACGTATCTCGTAGGCTCGCGTAAGCGGTTCTCCCATCGCTTCGTGCACGAACATGTCACGCATTCGCTGCCCTGTAAGCTTGAGCAATCTTAGCTCGGTCGCTGCATTTTCCTCGACACGACCGTTCGCCAAAATATGACGAATGCAAGCACCGCGTGCCCCCAAGTGCCGCGCGACTAGGATGTTACGGTGGCAGTCCAACGGATCCTTTTCCGTGCACATGAGAGCGATGCGGTAACGCTGAGTTCCCTTTAGTACCCGCTCCAATCCTGCTTGAAAAAAAGAGGTTTTTGCTATGAGTTCGTAAACGGCGGTGCCATCGCGGTAGCAGGCACGATCCTTAGGCCGTGCGCCTAGTTCCTCCCCTAGAAAGGAGTAGGCTATCCCTGCCTCGGCCAGAACTACCTTCAACGCGGACCGATTGAACTGCGGCGTGAAGCGAGAAAAAGGCGTCGAGCGCACATCGGCTACTGCGGTGATTCCGGCACCCCGCAGAAGCGCGGTGAACTTCTTCACATCGTGGTTGGAGTGACCAATGGTGTAGATCACCAGTGAATCGCTTCCACCCATGGTTCGCGAACCACCGCTCATGCCATCAACCTAGTAGAAGAGGACGTTATTGACCATGACCCAACAACGACCATCGTCCTTGAATGGATTGGCGAGGCCCAAACGCACATGAGCTAATCGCCGCCTCTTGCGTAACTCTACGACTGCCTCCAGTCCACCTTCCTCATACATTGCGCGGATTGTCCTACTGACCACCGGAAAATTGTAAGACACGCCCTCAGCGTCATAGAACCAACACCGTAATTGAGGGCCTTTGGGCTTTTCTCTCTCTTCGAACCCCATCCGCCTACAATCGACGGAGACGGCCCCGAGAGACGGGCAATCGCTCCCTTCCAATACGTACATTCCTGACTTTAAATGACCAGCAAATAGCTGCCTCACCGACGCATGCTCACTCTCCGCCAGCCGTGACGGTAACTGTGCGGGCGGAACACTACCGATTAACTCGGGCTCCTCCTTAATGATCACGTCCTCTCGGGCATGAGGGAGGCCACGCGTATTGCGTGCCTTCGAGGGAACGAGTTGCACAACATTCCCCATCTCGAAGAGGTGCTCACCCGCCATTTCCTCGGCCCAGTGCTGACCCGGTCCAGCCAGCGGCCGTACCATGCACTTACGTTCCAAGTCCCAACCAGCAACGCACACATGCCCGTTATGCATGAGGGTTACGTCAGTGACGATGATCTGCATATCCCCCCTACCTCAATTGATGGACGGCAAGAAGCATACCACCCAGTAGCCCCATTTACGATGTGGGGGCGAGAACAGCACCGCCGCTCGGCTCTTGGTGGCACACTACTCCCACTCCGCCCAGCCTGTGCGCGATCGGCCTGGCCAGGTGGGCCACGAGCCCGCGCGAGGAGGCCGCTGCGGCGGCTCCGGCCCCCACGCCCTGAGCGGGGCTCAGGTCTCGTGCAGGACGCGGCCTTCCATGCCGCCGGCCACGGTGATGACCTCGCCCGTCACGTGGCCGGAGATGCGGTCGGAGGCCAGCGTCACCACCACGCGCGCCACGTCCTCGGGACGGCCCACCTTGCGCAGCGGCATGGTGCGTGTCACCCGGTTGATGAAGGCCGGGTTCTCCAGCTTGTCCTTGTGGCGCTCCACCGCCGTCCAACCCGGGCACACCGTGTTCACCCGGCCCATCGGCGCGATGCGGGTGATCTCGTTCTTCAGGCTCTTGAGGAAGCCGCTCGCCAGCGCGCCCTTCGCCGCCGCGTAGTCCGAGTGCCCCGCCTCCCCGAACAGCCCCGCCGTCGAGGCGATGATGATGATGTTGCCCGTGCCCGTCTTCTCCACGTGGCGCAGGAAGGCGCGGCAGCTCAGGAAGACGCTGTCCAGGTTCTCCGCCAGCGTCCGGCGCCAGCGCTCCAGCGACATCTGCCACACGCCCTCGTCCGGCGGCGGCCACACGCCCGCGTTCGCCACCAGCACGTCCAGCCGGCCCAGCTCCTTCACCGCCGCGGGAACCATCGCGTCCACGTCGGACTCGGACGTCAGGTCCGCTCGCACCGCCGTGCCGCCCAGCTCCTTCGCCAGCGCCTGGGCCTTGTCCTCGCTCCGGTGGTAGTGCACCGCCACCTTCGCCCCTTCGTCCGCGAAGGCCCTCACCACCGCGCTCCCGATGCCCCCCGCCCCCCCCGTGACGAGCACTCCCTTGCCTCGAAGATCCGTATCCATGGGCCGCCCTCTAGCAGAGCAGGCCGCTACTCCTCCAGGGCCTGTGCTCCGAACTTCCTGGCCGCCTCGAGGAACTCGTCACTGAGGCGCGTACCGCGAACGGCTCGCGACAACGTCAGCGCCCCGTACATGAGCGCCAGCAACGCGATCGCCTTCTCCCGGGCCTTCTCCCCCTGCCCCACCAGGCCACTCAAGTCATGGATGAACCCGTTGAGCTCGCTCTCCAGCGCTCCCCGGTAGGGCTCCCCTTCCCTCGCGACCTCCGAGGCGATGCTCGGCAGGGGACACCCCACCTCCGGGTTGTCCCGGTGCTTCCGCGACAGGTAGCGCTCCAGCACGCTCATCATCGGCGTGCGCGCGGGGTCGTTCGTCGCCCGCTGGAGCATCGCCTTCCACATCGCCCGCGCCGTGCTCCGGATGGTCTCGGTGAAGAGCTGCTCCTTGGACTCGAAGTGCCCGTAGAAGCCCCCCACCGTGAGCCCCGCCCCCTTCATCACGTCCATCACGGAGCTGCCTCGAATCCCCCGCTCCCGCAGCAGCGCCGCGGCGGACTCGAGGATGGCCTCGTGGGACTTCTGCTTCTGCTCCGCTTTCTGGCTCATGCCGCCACCTCGCGCCGGTTCATGATGGGGATAATGTTTCGCCCCTCATGGGTCAAGGCTCGCTCGGACTCCGGACGAGGGGCGGCCCGGGGGCTCAGAGCCGCTCGAGGACGGTGGCGATGCCCTGGCCTCCACTGACGCACAGCGTGATGAGCGCGGTCTGCTCGCCGGTCCGCTCCAGCTCGTCGAGCGCCGTTTACCGCGTCGATGACGTAGCTCGTGGTCATGTTCGCCCCTCTTCGTGAACACTAATTACGACCGCAATATGATATGGACAATCCGCAACCGGGCCCGGCGCAAGGACGGATGGCGCCAAGGCTCTTTTCAAGCAGGCGCCGCCCGGCCATGGTGCGCGCGTCCATGAGCTTCTCGCCTCCCCTCACTCCCCCCTCCGAGGTCACCGCCGTCCTGCGCGAGCGCGGCTACGCCGTCCTCAGCCGCTCCGGCCTGTGCGAGCTGGTGGGTACCCCCGCCTCCTCACTCGATGCCCTGCGCCCGACCTGGGAGGGTCTGCTTCCCGATGGTTACCTGCGCGACGGCGGCCGCTATCGCTCCCGCAGGCACTCGTGCTTCGTCGTCGAGGGCTCGGAGGTCAGACCCGTGCCCCACCGCGCCCACTGGCAGCCCGTCGAGTACAACGCGCTTCATGGCGGGCTGGAGCGGTGGTTCGAGCCGATGACCTCCGCGGTGGTCGATCAGCCGGTCTGGGCCCAGTTGCTGCGCGGGCTCGCCGCGTGCTGCTCCGCTATCAAGGGGGCACAGCCGTGGTTCGTCGAGGCCCATCAGTTCCGCATCGACACCACGGATGGCATTGGCCGGCCGACTCCCGAGGGTGCGCATCGGGACGGCGTCGACTTCGTCGCCGTGCTCCTCGTCGGACGCGAGGGCATCAAGGGCGGCGAGACCCGCGTGTTCGAGGCCTCCGGACCCCATGGCATCCGGTTCACCCTCACCGAGCCTTGGTCAGCTCTGCTGCTCGATGATGAACGGGTGATTCATGAGAGCACCCCGATCCAGCCCCTGGGTGAACGGGGGCACCGGGATACCCTGGTGCTGACGTTCCGCTCCAGGGGGTTCCAGGGGCCCACCGCTTCGGCGGGGTGAACGGGTTCAACCCCAGGGACTGATACCCTCACCCCGTCCCTCTCCCGAAGGGAGAGGGGATATTGTGGGCGAGGTATCGACTCGAGTGGCTCAGGCGTCGAGGCGCAGGAGCTTGCGCGCTTCCTGCGGCGTCGCCAGCGTCCGGCCCTTCGCCTTCGCTCGCTTCGCCGCCTCCGCCACCAACTCCCAGTTGCCCTTCGCCAGCACGCCCTTGGACACGTAGATGTTGTCCTCGAGCCCCACTCGCGCGTTACCGCCTCGCTCCGCCGCCAGCTCCACGAACGGCAACTGGTGCCTCCCCACCCCCGCCACCGTCCACGTGCTCCCCTCCGGCAGGGACTTGATCATGAAGTCCAGCGCGTCCTCCCGCGCCGTCAGCGCCCCTGGCACCCCCAGCACGAAGTCGAAGTGGCCCGGCAGGTCCGCTACCCCTTCCTTCGCCAGCGCCCTCGCCTCGTCCACCATCCCCACGTCGAAGCACTCGAACTCCGGCCTCAGCCCCAACGCCTTGATCCGCTTCGCGATGTCCCGGACCAGCGGACGCGGGTTCCAGAACACCTCGTCCCCGAAGTTCACCGTCCCCGTCGTCAGCGTGGCCATGTCCGGCCGATCCTCGCCCGTCAGCCGAAGCCCCCCGCACCGCTCGTCCACGCCCATCCCCACCGCTCCTCCCGTGGAGACCTGGATGAGGATGTCCGTCCGCTTGCGGATGGCCCGGATCGCCGCACGGAACAGCTCCGTGTCCTGCGACGGCTTGCCGTCCGGCGTGCGCACGTGCAGGTGCACCATCGCCGCTCCCGCCTCCCGGCACTTCGCCGCGTCCTCGGCGATCTCCTCCGCGCTGATCGGCAGGTAGGGCGTCTGCTCGCGCGTCGTCTCCGCCCCCACCATCGCCGCCGTAATGACCATGGGGTTCATCGCTGACCTCGCTGTTTGTCCTTCGGCACCACGCAGGTCCCGCTCGCCCGGCACACCACCACCGGCTCCGCCAGCACGTCCGCCGCCGAGTCGTTCACGTCCGGCCTCGGGCGGATCACCTTGCGCGCCTCGAAGCGCATCTTCCTCGACGTGTTCCCCGTCTGGATGATCTCCCCCTCCGCCTCGATGAAATCCCCCGCGTACACCGGCGCGAGGAACTCCACCGAGTCGTACGCCCGGAACAGGCCCTCGTCCCCATCCATCCGGATGCACAGCTCGGTGGCCACGTCGCCGAACAACCCCAGCATCCGCGCACCGTCCACCAGGTTTCCACCGTAGTGCGCGTCGTGGCTGCTCATGCGCAGCCGGATGACAGCCTTCACGTTGCTCACTTGGGCTCCCCCTCCCAGTGCACGTTCTTGTCCTCCTTGCCTTCCTTCTGGAGAACCTGGTGCACGATGTAGTTGGCCACGTCCGAGGGCTTCGTCCCCGGGCCGAAGCCCACGTCGAAGCCCAGCTCCAGCGCCAGCTTGAGATCCACGCGCGGCCCCCCCAGCAAGAGCAGCGTCTTGCCGTGGATGCCCGCCGCCTTCGCCGCCTCGATGAACTGGCGCGAGTTGTCCTTGTGCACGTCCCGCTGCGTCACCACCTGCGACACGAGGATGGCGTCCGCGTTGCGCGCCATGGCCTTCTTGATGAGCTCCTCGTTGGGCACCTGGCTTCCCAGGTTGAAGGCCTCGAACCAGGGATAGCGCTCCAGGCCGTAGTCGCCCGCGTACCCCTTCATGTTGAGGATGGCGTCGATTCCCACCGTGTGCGTGTCCGTGCCCGTGCACGCGCCGAACACCACGATGCGCCGCCCCACCTTCTCCTTGATGAGCGCGTTGAGGTCATCGAACCCGAGCTTCTTCACCACCACCTCGGGAACGTCGATCTCCGCGTAGTCCAGCGAGTGCTGCGTGCGCGCGTACACGATGAAGAACGTGTACGTGTCGGCGGCGCGCTCGGCGGCGGCCACCTTCACGTCGGAGAACCCCATCTTCCGCGCGAACACCGCCGCGGCTTCCTTGGCCTTCTCCGACAACGGAACCGGCAGCGTGAACGACAGCTGCACCACGCCGTCATCGCGCCGGTCGCCGTAGGGGCGGATGATCTGCTTCGTCGGCTTCGTCGCCATGGCCGTTACTTCCCCTTCCTGGCCGAGGACTTCGCGTACGCGACACTGCCGGCCACCTTCTCCGCCAGCGTCTCGAAGCGGTCCTTCTTCTTCGCGTCCATGTGGAAGACGAGCGACCAGGTGGTCTTCCCGTCACAACCCACGTACGTCACCGTCTGCACCGACTCCGCGCCGTCCGGCGTGGTGTCCGAGTCCACGCGGCGCGCCGCCGGGGCCTTGCCCAGCTTGAGCTGCTTCCAGCCGCCCGGCTCGCTCCCCATGGCCGCGAGGATCTTCTCCAGGCACTTCTGCGGCTTCATCCCCGTGGACTGCACCGTGCCCACGTCCACCAGCAGGTACGCGTCCCCGGCCGGGTCATCGAAGCGCTGGGTGCCATCCGCCTCGGACTGCTGCCACTCGGAGGGCACCTGCAGCGCGAGCGTCTTCACCTCGTACTTCGTCAGCTCCGCCGCCGGCTCCCCGGCCGCGAGCACCATCACCAGCAATGAGCCGAGCATCATGGCGCCTCCAGCATGTCCTGGAACGGGTTGAAGTAGTCCGGCGCCTTCTCCAGCACGCCGTCCAGCCCCTTGCCGCCCGTCTCCGTGCGCTTCACGTCGCCGAAGTGGCCCCGGCCAATCGCCGCCACCATGCCGTCCCGCTGGCACTCCTCCAGCAGCTCCATGGCCTTGCCGAACACCTCGCGCGCCCGGTTGGCGATCTTCCCGTCCTCGCGCACGGTGAACTCCTCGTCGATGCCCGCCGCCGCCCGGTGGATGTAGCTGGCCGCCTTCAGCGCCACGTACCGGTCCGCCAGCAGCGGCGTGTGCATGGCCTCCGTCATCATGCCCAGCAGCTGGATGCCCTGCCGCGTCCAGATGGCCACCAGGTCCGCCATCACGTCGTACGCGTGGCTGAAGAAGATGTCCGTCTCCTTGTGCTTGGTGGGCGGCATGTACTTCAGCGGCGCGTTGGGGAAGCACCGGCGCACCAGCATCGCCTGCGACAGCTCCAAGAGCAGCGTATCCGCCCGGTACGGGTCGATCTCGTACGAGTGCCCCAGGCCCAGCTGCCAGTCCTTCAGGCCCGCGCGCCTGGCGAAGGTCTCGTTGATGAACTGGCTGGCGATGACGGTGTGCGCCGCGTCGTACGCGTCCGCGGTGGTGATGTAGTTGTCCTCGCCGGTGTTGATGATGATGCCGGCGGCGGCGCAGATGCGGCGGCTGAAGTACTGGTCGATGAAGGTGCGCCGCATGTTGATGTCGCGGAACAGGATTCCGTACATCGCGTCGTTGAGCAGCATGTCCAGCCGCTCGTAGGCCGCGGCGAAGGCGATCTCCGCCATGCACAGACCCGACGAGTAGTTGGTCAGCTGGATGTAGCGCTTGAGCTTGCGGCCCTCGTCGTCCAGGGCCTCGCGCATGATGCGGAAGTTCTCCTGGGTGGCGTACGTGCCGCCGTAGCCCTCGGTGGTGGCGCCGTGGGGCACGTAGTCCAGCAGCGACTGCGCCGTGGAGCGGATGACGGCGATGATGTCCGCGCCCGCCTGCGCCGCCGCACGGGCCTGATCCACGTCGTCGTAGATGTTGCCCGTGGCGACGATCACGTACTTGTGCGGCGCCTGGCCACTCCCCAGCTCCTTGCGCAACGCGTCACGCTGGGCGATGCGGGACTTGAAGTCGTCCATGGCGGCGCGGGCCTCGGCGCGCACCTCGTCGCGGAGGTTCTGCTCCATCTCCGGGGAGAGGGGCCCCAGCTTCTCCGCTGGCAGCGCGGTCAGCCGCTCCACGGCCTCCATGGGGCTGCGCGCCCCCATCTGCAGCGCACGGCCGTACCAGTACGCCGCGCCCTTGTTGAGGACTCCGGCCGCCTTGAGCCGGTCGACCATCAGGTTGGCGAGCGGCACGCCTCCGGCTCCCGCGTCGGAGATGCCGAAGAAGCGCAGCACGGTGCGCTCGACGGAGACGGTGGTATTGCGGCGGATGAGCTCGAAGATGGGCTCGGTGATGTCTTCCGCCAGCTTTCGCGCACGGGCGATCTGCGCGTCATCGATGAACGGACCTGGCATGGTGGCACCTTACTATACGTAACGCGTTTCGAAGAGGCGGCGCAGGGCGGGCTCGGCGCGCAACAGCTCGAGCGTGAAGTCCGCGTGCCCGGGCACGTAGCCACTGCCCACCACCATCGTCACGTCCTTGCCCACACCCTCGGCACCCAGCGCCGCCGCGGTGAAGCTCGTGGCCATGGAGAAGAGGATGACCGTGCCGCCGTCCTTCGCGCTGAGGATGGAGGCCATCTCCGTATTCCCCACCGAGGCGCAGTTGATCACCAGGTCGCACAGGGCGCCATCGGTAGCCCGGGACACCGCGTCCATGGTGTCCACCGCCTGGGTGGCATCCACCTTCAGGCCCACGTCGCACAGCCCGATGCCTTGCAGGGTATCGAGCGCCTGCTGGGAGATGTCGAGGGCCAGCAGCCGGCCCTGGCCCTTCAGGCTGCGCCGCGCCTGCGCGAGGCACAGCGCGCCGCTCTTGCCCGAGCCCAGCACCGCTACCGTCATGCCCGGGCGCAGCCACCGCGCCACGAGGGCCGGCGCGCCCGCCACGTCCAGCGCCGCCAGCGCCAGCGTGTCCGGCATGTCCGTGGGCAGCTTCGCGTAGAGGCCCGTGGCGAAGAGGATGGCGTGGCCGCGGATGTCCACCCGGTCGATGGACGGGTGCACGGCCTTCACCTCGTCGATGACGAGCGGCGTCAGGCTGAGGCTCACCAGCGTGGCGATGCGGTCGCCCGGCTGGAGCTCGCCGCGCGCCGGGTGCTTGGGGCCGATCTCCTTCACCCGGCCGATCAGCATGCCGCCCGAGCCCGTCACCGGGTTCTGCATCTTGCCGCGCTCGCGGACGATCTCCTGCACGCGGGCGGCGATGCGCGCCGGCTCCGCGCCCACGTCGTCCTTGATCTGCTTGAAGGACGCCGCGTCGATGTTGAGGCTCTCCACGTCGATGAGGAGCTCGGCCTCCCGGCAGGGCAGCGAGGGTTCGAGCTTGCGCGCCCGCTGGGGCAGCACGCCCTTCTCCCCCACCACGCGGGACAATCCGTATCGGTCGATGCTCATGGCTTCTCCAGGCCTCGGGTGGGCACGTGTCCCACCCGCTCGGGATACACGGCTAGCGTGTACCCGGGGGAACGGTGGAGCGCCAGAGGCAACGTGACCGGACGGCGACAACGCCCCGCGTCATCGCCGGCCTCGTTCCAGGGAGTGAGAAACGCCCGGGCGCCTACTCGATCGCGAGCCGCGGACCGATGACGGACAGCGAGCGCTCGAAGCGGTAGTTCACGCCGGTGTGGCCGTCCTCGAACTCCTCGTGCACGGCCTCGACGCCGCCGTTCTTGAGGTCCTCGGCCATCATCCGCGCGCCCCAGCGCAGGTTGAACTCGTCGCGCGAGCCGCAGTCGATGAACACGGTCTTCAGCTTGCGGAACGCGTCCAGGAACTTGGGCACGAAGCGCACCGGATCATGCACCAGCCAGCGGTTCCACACGTCCAGGCGCATGCGGCCCGTCTGCGCGTCGAAGGGCAGCTCCAGGTTGAGCGGCTCGCCCTTCTTCGGCGAGTAGGCCGCCGCCATGGCCAGCACGTTGATGACGCTGAAGTCCTCGCCGCGCGCCTTGGTCTCGCGGGCCCGCCGGGTGAAGTCCTGGTACCAGGCGTCCACTCCGCCCGCCTTGAGCAGCGCCGAGGCGGCCTTGGGGAGATCCGGCAGGTAGCAGTACTCGAAGTAGGCGTCCGGAGACTGCGCGCTCAGGTGCGAGAAGATCTCCGGGTGGTAGCGGCCCATCACCAGCGCGCCGTAGCCGCCCGAGCTGTGCCCCACCACCGCGCGCGCCGCCGCCTTGGGCAGCGTGCGGTACGTGCGGTCCACGCACCCCACCACGTCCTTGGCCAGGAAGTCCCGGTAGCGGCCGATGGCGTCGCTGTTCACCCACTGGCTGCCGCCCAGCGACGTCCACCCGTCCGGGAACACGCCGATGACCGGGGGAATCGTCCCCGCCGCCACCAGCGCGTCCAGCCGCTCGGGCACGCTCACCGAGAAGGCGGAGAAGTTCGTCCACGACTTGCCGCTGTTGGAGAACGCGTTGAGGAAGTACACCGCCGGGTAGCGCCGCGTGCCCTCCGCGTAGCCCGGGGGCAGGTACACCAACAGCTGACGCCGCGATGGATCTCCCAGCGCATTGGACTCCAGCGCCGGCGAGTGCATCTCCTGCGTCTCGAGGACTCCCTTCATCGCGTTCCCCCTCCAGGGACCTCCCGGCTCAGCCTCGCTGCCCGGGTTGCTTGCCGAAGAACTTCATCACCTGCTGCAGGTCCTCCCACGCCTTCTTCTTCTCCGCCGGTTGGCGCAGCAGATAGGCCGGGTGGAAGGTGGGCATCAGCTTGATGCCCTCGTACTCACGCCAGTTGCCCCGCATCTTCGTGATGGGGGTGGTGTCGCGCAGCAGCGTCTGCGCCGCGAACTTGCCCAGCGCGACGATCGCCTTGGGCTGCACCGCCCGGAGCTGCGCGAGCAGGAACGGCTCGCACGCCGTCACCTCGTCCGGCTCCGGGTTGCGGTTGTTCGGCGGACGGCACTTCACCACGTTGCAGATGTAGACGTCGTCGCGGCGGTACCCCATCGCCTCGATCATCTTCGTCAGCAGCTGGCCCGCCGCGCCCACGAAGGGCACGCCCTGCGCGTCCTCGTCCGCCCCGGGGCCCTCGCCCACGAAGGCCAGCTCCGCGCGCGGGTTGCCCGAGCCGAAGACGATGTTCTTGCGTCCGTTGCACAGCTTGCAGCGGCGGCAGTCGCCCAGCTCGCGGCGGATTTCATCCAGTGTCGGCCGCTCGCCCTCCACCACCCCGGGCAGCGGACCCGCGGTCGGGCGCACCACCTGGGCAGGGGCCTCGATGAGCCTCGACGCGGGGGCTTCCCGGCGCGCGGGAGCGGGCTCGGGGGCTCGGGCGGCCAGCGGGCGCTCGGGCTCGGGAGCCGGGGCTCTCGGGGGCGGCTGGGCGGCGGGCGCGGGCTGCGCGGCCACGGCCGGGGCGGGCTTCGCCGTCTGGGCTCGCAGACGCGCGAGTCCCGCTCCGCGCAGCTCGGCGGCCAGGCGTGCGTCTACCTGGAGGAACCGGCCACCGTCCTCCTCCTGCCAGAGGAGGTGACGGCGCAGATCCTCCAGCACTTCGCTCAACTCCTGCGAGGTCTCGGGGGCTTCGCTCACGATGACTCTGGGTTTATGGGTCCGGACGCCCCGGTTCAACCGCCTGCCGGGTAGGGTGCCCGTACGCTTACCCCAGCGTCGAGTACGACGCCATGGTGGAAATCCGTTGGGGACTGATTGGGGTCCCCGGGGGACTGATTGGGGTCCTTACTATCGAGGGGTCAGGAGGTCCTGGATGAGCCCCAGGATGGACCGGGCCACCTCGCGCTTCGTCCCGGACAGCTCCCGCTGCTTCCCGTCCCGCGTCAGCACCGTCACATGGTTCGTGTCCACCCCGAAGCCCGCTCCCGGCGCCGACACGTCGTTCGCCACGATCGCGTCCAGGCTCTTGCGCTCCAGCTTGTCCCGCGCGTACTCCACCACCCGCTGCGTCTCCGCCGCGAACCCCACCAGCACCGGCCGCTTCGCCCTCCCCGACACCCGCCGCGACGCCTCGGCCAGCACGTCCGGCGTGCGCACCAGCGTCAGCGTCTCCGGGCCCTCCGACTTCTTCACCTTCTGCTCCGCTCGCGTCTCCGGCTTCCAGTCGCTCACCGCCGCCGAGGCGATGAAGCAGTCCACCTCGTCCACCCTCGCCAGCACCTCGCGCGCCATGTCCTCCGCGCTCACCACGTCCACCACCTCGTAGCCGCTCCGCTCCACCGCCCCCACCGGACCCAGCACCACCGTCACCTTCGCTCCCAACCCCCGCGCCGCCTCCGCCAGCGCCAGCCCCATCTTCCCCGTCGACGGGTTGGAGATGAACCGCACCGGATCCAGGTACTCGCGCGTGGGCCCCGCCGTGATGAGCACGTGCCGGCCCGCCAGTGGGCCCGGAGCGAAGAGGCGCTCCGCCGCCTCCACGATGTCCTTCACCTCCGCCAGCCGCCCCGCTCCCACGTCTCCGCAGGCGAGCATCCCCGCCCCAGGACCCACGAACTGGAAGCGCGGCTCCGCTCGCAGTGCCGCCACGTTCTCCTGCGTCCGCTCGTTCTCCCACATCGCCACGTTCATCGCCGGCGCCAGCAACACCGGCCCTCGGAACGCCAGCAGTGAGGTCGTCACCGCGTCGTTCCCCATCCCCGCACGGATCCGCGCCAGCAGGTCCGCCGTCACCGGCGCCACCACGTACAGCTCCGCCCAGCGCGCCAGGTCCAGGTGCCCGAAGTTCCCCTCCTGCGCCGGATCGAAGTAGTCCGTCAGCACCGGGTGCCCGCTCAGCGCCTGGAACGTGAGCGGCGTGACGAACTGCTTCGCCGCCTCCGTCATCGCCACTCGCACCTGCGCCCCGGCACGCCCCAGCTCGCGCACCAGCTCGCACGCCTTGTACGCCGCGATGCCGCCTCCCACTCCGACGATCACCCGGCGCCCCTGCAGAGCCGAAGCTTCCATACCGGGTTCATTACGCGGGCCAGGTCGGGCTCGCAACCCCAGTGCACGGACAGGCGGGAAGACCCTCACCCCCACCCTCTCCCAGAGGGAGAGGGGGTTGACGCGGATCCAACCTGGGGCCTCGATACCCTCACCCCGACCCTCTCCCGAGGGGAGAGGGAATCTTGCTCACGGACCGAGGACGATGTCTCCCGAGGCTGGGAGTTGCACCGTGCGGATCACCGGGCCTCCCTCCATCTCCGTGTGGAAGTTCGTCCACACCAGCGTGTAGCGCCCCGGCGGGAAGCCCTGCAGCGTCACCCGCTCGCCCCTCGGCTGGTAGAGCAGTTGTCCGTAGCCCACCTTCAGCAGCGCCGTCGGCGGGCTGCTCACCGCCCCCACGTCCCCGGCAATCACCCACAGCGCGTTGCCCCTCTCGGGCGTGAGCTGCACCGTCACCGACGCCGTCCCCGGTGCCGGCCCGATGTCCAATCGCTTCTCCCCTCCCTCCACCTGCACCAGCAGCGCCGGCTCTCCCGAGAACTCGCGCGCCGCTCCCAGCGCGAAGCGGTAGTTCCCCGGCGCCACGTCCACGCTGTACTTCCCGTCCGGCCCCGTCACGATGTTCACAGGCTCGCCCCGGTCCGCGTTCACTCCCTCCAGCTGGAAGCCCGCCGCCGGCGTGCCGTCCGCCCGGTACACCGTCCCGTACAGCTTCGTCGCCGGCTTCAGCACCAGCTCCACCGGCTGCTGCCCCTCGCGCGACGCCTGCGCCGACGCGCTCAGCCTCCCCTTGCGCGCCGAGACCGTGAACCTCGCCACGAACGCCGGGCTCGGCAGCGTGAAGCGTCCGTCCGGCCCCGTCAGCACCGAGTCCTCGCACGCATCACACCCCACCACCGCGTCCGCCACCGGTCCCCCTCCCTCGTCCCTCACCAGCCCCGTCACCGATGGCGCCCGCTCCAGCACCAGGTCTCCCAGGTCGCTCGGCTGCGCCGGCTTGTCCACCATCAACGGCTCGAAGCCCGGCGCCTCCACCGACACGATGAGCCGATCTCCCGCCGTCTGCAGCGCCACCTCGAAGCGTCCGTCCGGGCTCGACACGTCGTGCTCGTCCAGCCGGAAGCGCTTCACCGGCTCCCCGTTGGATGCCACCACCCGGCCCGTGAACGTCCCGCGCTCCTCCATCACCACCCGCACCGCCTCTCCCCCCGGTGAGGCCTGCACACGCTCGCGCTGATCGAACTTCGCGTGCCGCGCCTCCACCAGGTAGGGCCGCCCGGGCTTCAGCGCACGCACCTCGAAGCGCCCCTGCCCATCCGTCACCACCGGCTCGGCCATCCGCGGCAGCACCGACACCGAGGCCTCCGCCACCGGCGCGCCCCGCGTGTCCACCACCTCGCCGCGAATCACCGCTCCCGGCTCCAGCGTCACCGTCACCTTCTGCGTCTGCCCGTCCGCCACCACCACCTTCTGCCGATCCGAGGGCAGGTAGTCCTTGTGCGCGGCCACCATCGAGTACGTCCCCGCCGGCAGCCCCCGCATCGGCACCATTCCGTCCGGCCCGGACGAGGTGTCGCTCCGGAAGATGTTCTCGTTGTCCACCCACAGCACCACGTCGGCGCCCTCCAGCCGGCGCCCCTCCCCCATCACCGTCACCTCCAGCGCCGCCCGGGGCTCCAGCTCCAGCTTCACCCCCTCGGCCGGCGCCGTCGCCTTCACCTGCCCACCGCCCCACTCCGAGTGGTGCGCGTGCAGCTCGTACAGGCCCGGCGTGGGCACCGGTGCCGTGAAGTTGCCCTCTCCGTCCGCCGACACCGCGTCGCCCGTGGGCTGCACCAGCACCGACACGTTGGGCGCCGGCCGGCCGTACTGGTCCAACACCTGCCCGCGAATCAGCGTGGCCCGGGCCAGCTCCAGCTCCAGCGTCGTCTCGCCCTGCTTCACCCGCGCCGGCAGCTGCGCGTCCCGGTAGCCCTCCGCCTTGCCCTCCAGCACGTAGTCGCCCACCGCCAGCGGGCCGAACTGCACCAGCGCTCCCGTGGCCGCCTTCTGCGATTGGATGGGCCTGCCCCGTGACGTGCGCAGCACCAGCTGCGGCGAGGCCACCGGCTCCCCCGCCTCGTCCACCACCGTCACCAGCAGCGTGCCCGCGTCCTCCAGCTCGAGCGTCACCTGCGTGAACTGCTCGCTCAGCGTCAGCGTGCGCGGAATGGCGCCCAGCTTCCCGGCCTCGGCCGTCACCACCAGCTCGTCCGGGTACAGGCCCTCGAAGCGCGCCACCCCGCCCTCGGCTCGAGCCTCCCGCGACAGGTGGTCCGCCTTCAGCCGCACCGTGGCCGTCACCGGCGTGCCCTGCCGCATGACGCGCACCTCCAGCGTCCGCGACGTCTCCAGCCTCAACCGCACCGGCTGCGGGCCCGCCTCCACCAGCGGCTCCACCGCCGGCAGGAAGCCCTCCGCGCTCGCCAGCACGTAGAAGGGGCCCTCGCCCAGCCCGGACAGCGTGAAGCGCCCATCCGGCCCCGCCACCGTCTCGGACGGCAGCGGCACCTTGCGCGACACCGCGTACACCCGCGCCCCCGCCAGTCCCCGGCCCGCCCCGTCCACCACCTGCCCGCCAATGCTCCGCAGGGGCGGCAGGAACAAGTCCACCGGATCTCCCGGGGCCGCGCGCTCGCGCATGGCCGCGCCAAAGCCCGGCGCCCTCGCCCACACGGAGAAGGACACCCCGGCCAGGTGCTCGAAACGGAAGCGCCCCTGCCCGTCCGTGCGCGCCGTCGCCTTCGGCTGGAGGAATCCCCGCGCCTGCTCGAAGAAGGCCAGCGCGTGCAGGCCACTCTCCCGCGCCGGACACGCCAGCAGCGCCTGCCCACACTCGTCACACCGCACCGAGGTGAGCGTCCTCTGCGCGCTCGCGGACAGGAACACCTCCGCGCCGGGCACGGGCCGGCCCGCGGAGTCCAACACCCGCCCCGTCAGCGTGAGGCCCTCCTCACTGCCGGAGGACACCTCCACCGCCTCGAAGTCGGGCAACACACGGGCCGCGGACGCATCCACGGCGGACGACGGCGGCGGCGGTGGCGTACCTTGAGGCCACAACACCGCCACCGCCACGATGACCAGGGCGGCTGCCGCCCCTATGACGAGCCATTTGCGCATGGGACGGCGCGGGACGTTACCCCCGCGACCGGCCTGCCAACCGACATTCCTGGCCTTTCATTCCGGCCAAGTCGCCCGGCGGACGCCTTCCGCCCGCCGGGTGCTCACTACTCCTCGGCGAACGGCTGGATGGCCTGCGCCACCGCCAGCTCCTGCCTCGCCTCGCTCAGCTCCGAGTTCGTCGCCCTCAACCGGTCCGACAGCACCTGGACGAAGCTCCACAGCATCTTCACCGCCAGGATGGACTCGCGCTTCATGAGTCCCATCAGATCCGAGCGTGAAATCACCATGGTGCGCGTGGGCTCGACCGCCCGCACGGTGGCCGAACGGGGGGCGTTGTCGATGAGCCCCATCTCTCCGAAGTGCCCACCCGGGCGCAGCTCGGCGATCTCCACCCCGCTCTTCTCGATGACCACCCGGCCCCGGATGACCACGAAGAGCTCCTCGCCCGGCTGGCCCTCCACGACGATCTCCCTCCCGGCCGGGAAGGTGCGCGTGGTGGCGATGGACAGCACCGCCGTCTGCTCCTTGTAGGTGAGGTGGCGGAAGAGCGGAATCTTGCGCAGCGCCTCCATGCGGCTCTGCGCCTCGGAGGTCTCCGCCTCCATGGTGCCTTCGCCGGAGACCTTCACCACCACCGCGGTGATGTTGTCCTTGCCCCCGCGCTCGTTGGCCAGGTCCACGAAGCGCTTGGGCAGCTCCGCCGGCTGCGTGCCCTGCACCAGCGGCAGCACCTCGTCGTCGTCCAGGTAGCCGTGCAGACCGTCCGAGCACAGCAGGAACAGGTCCCCCGGGAACAGGTCCACAATGAGCGTGTCGACCTGGACGGACTCCTGGATGCCCACCGCGCGGGTGATGACGTTGCGGTACTGCGAGGTGGCGGCCTGCTCCTTGGTGATGGTGCCGGCCTTGAGCTGGGCGGCCACCAGGGTGTGATCCTCGGTGAGCCGGTGGCACTGGCCGTGACGCACCAGGTAGATGCGCGAGTCACCCACATGGCCGATGACGCCCTTGTTGCCGCTCACGGCGAGGCACACGAAGGTGGTGCCCATGCCGCGCTTGGTGGGGTCCGCCAGGGCCATGCGGAAGATGTCCGCGCACGCGCGCTGGATGGCCACCTCCATCAGGGCCTGGGCCGCGTTGCGCGCGTCCTGGCTCGTGTTGGTGCTCAGGTCCTTGAGCAGGTGCCGGTTGGACACCATGTGCTGGCGGACCACCTCGGTGGCACGGTTGCTGGCCACCTCGCCCGCCGCGTGCCCTCCCATGCCATCGGCCACGATGAACAGGCCGAGCGGGGCGTCCACGAGCATCGCATCTTCATTGTGTTGCCGCTTCCGGCCCACGTCCGTCTGACCGAACGCCTCTGTCATCAATGGCACCGCGAACGCTCCCTGTTCCCTCGAAAGGGGTGAATCACACGTTTCGAAGCCCGTGAAAGGGCTGACAAGCTCACGGTCCCACCCGCCGCGACAACACCTTCGTGAAACCACTCGCCAGGTAGAACGTCACCTCCACCTGGCCGAAGCGCAGCTTCGTCCCGTCCGTGATGGGAGAGGGGCGCCGCGGGGTCAACCGCACCCCTCCCACGAACGAGCCGTTCTTCGAGCCCGCGTCGGTGAGGATGAAGCGGCCATCCGTCTCGCGCTGGAACCACGCGTGGAAGCGCGACACCGTGCCGTCGTCCAGCACCACGTCGTTGTTGCCCGTGCGCCCCACGGTGATTCCCCGGCCGAACGCGTTCTCCTGATTCTTGACCACCGGGAAGACGATGGGCTCGCCCACCCCCAGCATCGGCGTGGACACGCTGGTGAGCGTCTTGAAGTGGTGGTGCGTCTCGTCGTCGTCGTCCCCCTCGGACGCGCTCAGCAGGGAGGGCGCGGGCGAGAACACGAGCAGCGCCGCCGGCAGCGTGCGCTCATAGTCCGCCCGCTCTCGCTGGAAGCGGCCGATGTGGAGGCTGAGAAGCTCGACCATTCGCTACACACTTCACCCCACCCGGGGGGTGGGGGTCCAGAGGCGCCTAGCGCCAGTCCGCATAGAATCCCAGTTGCAGTCCGCCCACATACGACCGGGACAGACTCGACCGCCTGTAGTTGTAGGGATCACCATATCCCACGGTGAAGCCGAGGGAAACGGAGCTGAAGCGGTAGCCGATGCGCGCCCGCCCATCCAGCAGGCCGCCCAGGTAGGACTCCTCGTCCTTGGGGCCATTCTGGAAGCGGGCGTGCAGCCAGGTGGGGCCGGTGCCGATCTGGAAGCCCCACTCCCAGCCGGGCCCGCGGCGGCTGGTGTACCCCAGGGCGAACATCAGCGAGTAGTACTGGAAGGACGTCATGGGGACGCTCTCCCCCTCGACGACGGTGGACGGGCGGACCACGGCGAGGGCCGCCATGGGCTCGATGAGCAGCCCGAGGGCATCCGTGCGGCCCTGGAAGAAGACGAGCTGCCACTGGATGCGGGCCTGGGGGGCGATGACGTCCGGGCGGATGAAGGTGCCCAGGTAGGCCGCCCGGGGGACCCAGGGAGGCGTGGGCGAGGGCGGCTGGGGAGCGGGCTGGGCCAGTGCGGCCGAGGCGAGACACAGGGTGAACAGGACGCAGGGCACAAGGCGACGATTCATGACGCTTCCTTACCTCGCTTCCGGCCAGGGCTTGTCAAGCGCTTGTCAACGCGGGTTTACGTTGGCTATAGCACGTTACCCCCACCCTGTACGGGAGGGTTCCAAGGAGTCGTTTCCCACATGCCCGGTGCGTCAACGCGTACAGGCAACACCAAGAAGAGTCCCGCGCGGACCGAGACCCTGGTCCGCAAGGCGGCTGCCGCCGCCACGGGCCTGCTGGACCGGAGTGAGCGCGTGCTGGTCGTCTACGACGAGGGAGGGGCCACCCTCTACTACGAGTCGGACGACGCGGAGGATGGCATAGGCCGCCGCAAGCTGCCCCACGCCTCCTGAAGTGACGAAGTCGTGAAGTGAAGCGGCGTGCCGGCTGCGCCGCCCGGAGCCCTGGACCGTACGTCTCCGGAAGTCAGTCCCCAGCCGGAATCCCGAGCTCCCCGCTCGGACCCACCGATGAGCGCCGTCACGGGGAACGGCGCCCGGTACTTCCCCGCCCTCCACCATGACGAAGATGGATGAAGCCCTGGTAGCGGCCGTGTGCGAGGTGGCGCGGGAGGCCGGACGGGCCACGCTCCCGTTCCATGGAGGCGCCGTCTCCGTCGAGCGCAAGGGGGATGACTCCCCACTGACGGCCGCGGACAAGGCCTCGCACGCGCTCATCCTCGACGCACTGCGGCGGCTGACGCCCGACATCCCCGTGCTCTCCGAGGAGTCCAGCGAGAAGGACGTGGCCGGGCGGCGCTCGTGGCGCACCTTCTGGCTGGTGGATCCGCTCGACGGCACCAAGGAGTTCATCAAGGGCAGCGGCGAGTTCACCGTGAACATCGCCCTCATCTCCGGCTCCGAGCCCGTGCTGGGCGTGGTGCACGTGCCCGTCACCGGCGTCACCTACTGGGGCCAGAAGGGCGCGGGGGCCTTCGTGGCCCGGCCCGGCCAGGCGCCAGAGGCCATCCGCACCCGGCCGGCGAACCTCGAGCGGCTCGTCATCGTGGCGAGCAAGGACCACGCGGGCCCCCAGGTGGAGGCGCTGTTGAAACGGCTCACCACGGCGAGCACCGCGAATATGGGCAGCTCGCTGAAGTTCTGCCTCGTCGCCGAGGGCAAGGCGGACTTCTACCCGCGGCTCCAGCCCACCTGCGAGTGGGACACCGGGGCGGCCCAGTGCGTCCTGGAGGCCGCGGGCGGCGCCGTGACGGACCTGGCGGGACGAAGGCTCGTCTACAACAAGGAGCAGATCCTCAATCCGTCCTTCCTCGCCTTCGGCGACTCCCGCCCGGATTGGCTCGCGCTGCTCGAGGGACGCTGAGCCAATATTCCCTCTCCCCTCGGGAGAGGGGAAATGGACGCAGTGGAGGGGAAATGGACGCGCTGGCGGGGCAATGGGCGCGTTGTCGGCGCTGAGTCCCTGGGGCACTCCTTCACGGACGATCAGGTGATCAGCCCGCGCTCCCTCAGCGTGGTGAGGACACGCTCCACTCCCACCTCCACCGTCTCCGAGTCGGTGCGCACCAGCACGTCGGGCGACTCGGGGGCCTCGTACGGGTCCGAGATGCCGGTGAAGTGGGGGATCTCCCCCGCCAGCGCCTTCTTGTAGAGCCCCTTCACGTCACGCCGCACGAGCACGTCCAGGCTCGCCTGCGCATACACCTCGATGAAGGGAATCCCCTCCTCCGAGGCCAGCCGCCTCACCTCGTTGCGTGAGTCGCGGTAGGGCGAGATCGCCGCCGAGATGACCGCCACCCGGTGTCTGGCCAATATCCGCGCCACGTAGCCGATGCGCCGGATGTTCTCCTCGCGGTCGGGCCGGGTGAACCCCAACCCTCGCGACAGAAAGGTCCGGATCTCATCCCCGTCCAGCACCTCCACCGGGCGGGTGCTCTGCAAGCGGTGGCGGATCGCCTGCGAGAGCGTGCTCTTGCCCGCCCCCGACATCCCCGTGAACCAGACAATGAACCCCCGCGGACCCGCCGCGTCCGACAGCTCACAGCGCATGGCCACCTCCTCCCCCCCAGCATACCCACCTTCACTCACTCCCGTGTGAGACGCGCCAGCCATCACCGGGCCGAGCTTCTCCGCCAGCGCGGCGGGCGTGGGCGACTCCATCACGTCCTTCAATGCCAGCCGGGTTCCAAACCGATCCGCCAGCCACGCCGTCAGCCGCAGCGCCATGAGCGAGTCCCCGCCGAGCGAGAAGAAGTCATCGTGAATGCCGACCTCCCCCAGGCGGAAGACGTCGCGGAAGCACTCGATCAGCGTCTGCTCGGTGTCGTTACGGGCCGGCACCACGGCGGCACCCCGGCGTGCAGCCTTCGCGGGCGCCAGGGTCCGCGAGGGCGGTGGCGTGGGAGGCTGTCCGGCCGGCCCGGCTCCCCCCGGTGTGGACGGCGCCACGGGCTCGAGCCAGTACCGCTCGCGCTCGAAGCCGTAGCCCGGCAACACCACGCGGCGGCGGCGCTCCCCGGCGCGGAACCGCTCCCAGTCGATCTCCACCCCCGCGAGCCACGCCTCGCCGAGCGGCACCAGCGGACTGGCCGGCGGAGCGGAGACGTCCGGCAGCGAGGCCACCACCGGCTGCGACGTGCGCGCCGGGTGCTGCCGCGCGAGCGCGCTCAGGATGGAGCCCGGCCCCACCTCGATGAACGCCCGCTCCCCCGAGGAGAGCAGGAAGGCCAGGCCGTCGGAGAACCGGACCGTCTCCCGCAGGTGACGCACCCAGTACCCGGGATCCGTCGCCTCGCGCTCCCCCAGCCAGCGCCCGGTGACGCTCGACACCACCGGCAGCTTCGGCGGACACAGCTTCACCTGTGACACCCGCCGCCCGAAGTCGGCGAGGTACGGCTCGAGCATCGACGAGTGCATCGCCCTCGGGTAGCGCACCCGCTTGAAGGAAACGCCCCGCTCCCCGAGCACCTTCTCCAACACGTCCACCGCCTCCACGGGCCCGGCGATCACACACGTCCCGGGGCCATTGATCGCCGAAACGGACAGCTCCGGCCCGAGCAGCGGCTCGACCTCCCCCACGGGGGCGAGCACCGAGACCATGGCGCCCTCGGGCATCCCGTCCACCAGGAGGGCGCGCGCCGCGACGAGCGACGCGGCCTCCTCGAGCGTGAAGACACCCGCGAGGCAGGCCGCCACGTACTCTCCGAGCGAGTGGCCCAACAGGGCCTCGGGCTCCACGCCCCAGGAGCGCCAGAGCTGCGCGAAGGCCCAGTCACAGGCGAACAGCGCCGGCTGCAACCACCTCGGCTGATCCAGCTCGCGGCTCGCGGCGTCGAAGCGCTCGGACGGCGCGAACATCACCTCCCGGAGATCTCCCCCGAGCGGCCCGCGCATCAGCCCGGCGCACCGGTCGAGCGCTTCACGGAACACGGGCTCTCGCAGGAAGCAGGTGCCCATGTTCACGCGCTGCGCGCCGCCTCCCGGGAAGAGGAACACCGCCCCCCGCCGCACGGCCTCGTCGTGTGCCGTACGCACCCGTCCCGGCTCCCGGCCCGCGAGCCATGCCCCCGCCTCCTCGCGCCGGCCGATGATGACCGCGCGCCTGAACGGGAAACGGGCCCGCCCCACCTGGAGGGTGTGGGCCACGTCCGCGAGCGGCTCGCTCCCCTGCCCCAGGTGCCCGGCCAGCGCATCCGTCATCCTCTCGAGCGCGGCCTCGGACTTCGCCGACACCAGCACCAGCTCCTCGTCACGCCGGGGCGCATCGCCCGGGACAGCGGGAGGCTCCTCCAGGATGACGTGGGCGTTGGTGCCGCCGAAACCGTAGGAGCTCACCCCCGCGCGCAGCGGCGTGGGACCACTCCACGGGCGTGCCCGGTCCACGACGTAGAACGGGCTGCGCTCCAGCCCGAGCCGCGGGTTGGCCTCCTGGAAGTGCAGGGTCGGCGGCAGCATCCGGTTCTCGAGCGCCAGCACCGTCTTGATGAAGCCGGCGATCCCCGCCGCCGCGTCCAGGTGCCCCAGGTTCGTCTTCACCGAGCCGAGCCCACACGAGCCCGGCGCTCCTCCGCGGAACACCTGCTCGAGCGCGGAGACCTCGATCGGATCTCCCAGCGGCGTGCCCGTCCCGTGGGCCTTGATGTACGAGATGGAACGCGGCTCGACCCCGGCCAGGGACAGCGCCTCGGAGATGGCCGCGGCCTGGCCCGTCACCGAGGGGGCGGTGAAGCCCGTCTTCGCGCCACCGTCGTTGTTGATCGCCGAGCCCAGGATGACGGCGCGGATGGGATCCCGATCGGCGAGCGCGTCGGAGAGCCGCTTGAGCACCACCACGCCGACGCCGTTGCCCGTCACCATCCCCGCCGCCCGGGCATCGAAGGCGCGGCAGCGGCCATCGGGCGAGAAGATGCCGCCCTCCTGATAACGGTACGCCTCGAGCTGCCGCGCCCGGACGCAGGCGCCCCCCGCGAGCGCCACGTCGCACTCCCCGGCGATCAACGCCTGGCACGCGACGTGGACCGCGACCAGCGACGTCGAGCAGGCGCTCTGGACGTTCAGCGCCGGGCCGGTGAGATCCAACTCGTAGGAGACGCGCGAGGCGAGGAAGTCACCGGCGGTGCCCAGCACGTTCTCGATGAGACCACGCCCATTGCGCGCGGCATGGGGCAGCACGCTGGAGAGCAGATACGTGCTGAAGGTGGCTCCCGCGTAGACGCCCGCGCGCATCGGCCTGCCCCGGGGCGCGTACCCGGCCGACTCCATCGCCGTCCAGGCACACTCGAGGAAGAGCCGGTGCTGCGGATCCATCTGCTCGGCCTCGCCCGGCGTGTAGCCGAAGAAGGTGGCATCGAAGCACTCGGAGTCCTCGAGCACGCCGGCCGCGGCCATCCAGCCCTCCTCCGAGGGAAGGCCGGCCTTCGCGCGTTGCGCGGCATCCAGGCGGGTGATCGACTCCACTCCCTCGACGAGGTTGCGCCAGAACTGGCGCTCGTCCGCCGCTCCGGGGAAACGCAGCGCGAGGCCGACGACGGCGATGGCCATGTCCCGGGACGGGACGTTTTCGTTCAGATCTTCCACGTGCATTGCTCCTCAGTTCGAGCCCGGCCGTTCGCGCCGCTGTTGCGCCAGGCGCCGCTGTCCATCCCGGCGGTTGCCATTTCCGGAAGCCGGCCCCCCGGCGGCGGCCGTCCCCTCTCCGCGTGCGAGCCGCGCGGCCAACGCACGCACCGTGGGGAACTGGAAGAGCTCCACCAGGGGGAAGCGGTGGCCCACCCACGCCTCGGCCTTCACGTGCACCGCCTGGAGCAGGAGCGAGTTGCCGCCGAGATCGAAGAAGTTGTCGTCCGCGCCCACGCGATCCAGCCGGAGCACCTCGGCCCAGATGGCCGCGAGCGACTGCTCGAGCCCCGCTTCCGGAGCGACATAGGAGTCACCGGAGACGGGCCGGTGCATGTCCGGCATGGGCAACGCCGCGCGGTCCACCTTCCCATGGGGCGTGAGCGGCAATGCCTCCAGGAACACGAAGGCGGAGGGCACCATGTGCTCCGGGAGGGTCTGCTTCAGCCAGGTCCGCAGGGCCGTGCTCCCCGCCGGAGGCCGAGGTGACACGGGCACCACGTACGCCACCAGCCGCTTGCCGCCCGGCACGTCCTCGCGTGCCACCACCACCGCTTCCTTCACCTCCGCGTGGCCCACCAGCGCCGACTCCACCTCTCCCAACTCGATGCGGAAGCCCCGGAGCTTCACCTGCGCGTCGGAGCGGCCCAGGAACTCCAGCGAGCCTCCGGACAACCACCGGCCCAGGTCTCCCGTCCGGTACATCCGGGCGCCCGGCGCTCCATTGAAGGGATCCGGGAGGAAGCGCTCGGCCGTCAGCTCCGGCCGCTCCAGGTAGCCCCGCGCGACCCCCGGGCCTCCCACGTACAACTCCCCCGTCACGCCCACCGGCACGGGCCGCAACCACCTGTCCAGCACGTACACCCGCACCTCGGGCAGCGGCCGCCCGAGCGTCGGCCTCGAGGCGTCCACGTCCGCGTTGGAGGTGGCGCAGACCGTCACCTCCGTCGGGCCATACTCGTTGATGAAGCGCCGTCCCGGCCGCCACTTCGCCACCTGCTCCGGGGTGCACGCCTCGCCCCCGGAGACCACGGTCTCGAGCGCCGGGTACTCCCCCTCCTGCTGCGCCAGCACCGAGGGGGTCATCGCCCACAGCGTCACCCGCTGCTTCTTCAGCAGCGCGTCCAGCGGCGCGCCCGGCAGGAGCGACTCCCGCGGCGCCATCACCACGCACCCACCCACCACCAGCGTGGGGAAGATGTCCGTCACCGAGACGTCGAAGCCGAGCGCCCCGTACTGCAGCACCCGGCTGCCCGCGTGCAGCCCGCGCGTTTCCACCGCCGCCAGCACCGTGTTGCACAGGCCCCGGTGGGTCAGCAGCGTCCCCTTGGGCCTGCCCGTACTGCCCGAGGTGAAGATGACGTAGGCCAGGTGGTCCACCCCCACGTCCGGCGCCGGATTGTCCTCCGGCTGGAGCGCCAGCACCCCGGCCTCCGCGTCCAGCAGCACCCGCCGCTCGCCCCGCGAGGGCAACCCGTCCGCCAGGGCCCGCGAGGTCACCAACACCGGCATGCGGGCCTCGTCCATCATGAAGGCCAGGCGCTCCGAGGGGTAGGAGGCATCCAACGCCACATAGGCGCCTCCGGCCTTGAGCACGCCGAGCAGGGCCACCACCATCTCCAGGGAGCGCTCCAGGCACACGCCCACCCGCGCCTCCGGCCCCACGCCCAGGCTCCGCAAGCGGTGGGCGAGCTGGTTGGCCCGCTGGTTGAGCTCCCGGTACGTGAGCTGGCTGTCCTCGAAGGCCACGGCCACCGCGTCCGGCGTGAGCGCCACCCGCTCCTCGATGAGGTGATGGGAACACGTGTCCTGGGGGTAGCCCGCCCGGCGTCCGTTCCACTCCACCAGCACCTGGGCCCGCTCGGCCTCGCCCATCAGCGGCAGCTCGGAGACGCGCTGTCCGGCGTCCGCCACCACGCCCTCCAGCAGCGTCCTCAGGTGCCCGGCCATCCGCGCGAGGGTGGAGGCCTCGAACAGCGCCGTGTTGTACTCGAGGCCTCCCTCGAGTCCCTCCTCCGTCTCCGTCAGCGCCAGCAGCAGATCGTTCTTGGCCGTCTGGCTGTGGAGCTCCACCGGCCGCGACACCACCCCCGGCAGCGCCAGTTGCGGCGCGGCGTGATTCAGGGCGAACGCCACCTGGAACAGCGGCGCGCGGCTCGTGTCGCGGGTGGGCTTCAGCGCGTCCACCAACATCTCGAAGGGCACGTCCTGGTGCTCGTACGCCCCCAGCGCCGTCTCCCTCACCCGCCCCAGCAACACGCGGAAGGGCTCCTCTCCCCTCACCCGCGCCCGCATCACCAGCATGTTGACGAAGAAGCCGATCAGCCCCTCCAACCCGGCATGGCCTCGGCCGGCGATGGGCGAGCCCACGCACACGTCCTCCTGCCCCGAGTAGCGGTGCAGGAGGATCTGCCAGCCCGCCAGCAGCGTCATGAAGAGCGTCACCCCCTCGCGCCGGCTCAGCTCGCGCAACCCCTCGGTCAGCGCCAGGGGCAGGTGGATCCGGTGCCACGCGCCCCGGTAGGACTGCACCGGCGGCCGCGGCTTGTCCGTGGGCAGCTCCAACGCGGGCGGCGCGCCCCGGAGTTGCTCGCGCCACCAGGCGAGCTGCGCTTCCAGCACCTCGCCCCGCAGCCACTCCCGCTGCCACCGCGCGTAGTCGGCGTATTGGATGGGCAGCCCGGCCAGCGGGGACTCGCCGCCCGCCAGGAAGGCCTCGTACAGCGCCTTCAGCTCCCGGACGAGCACCTCCAGCGACCAGCCATCCGACACGATGTGGTGCACCACCAGCACCAGCACGTGCTCCGCCTCTCCGAGCCTCAGCAGCGCCACCCGCAGGAGGGGCCCCGCCGCCAGCGCGAACGGCCGCCGGACCTCCTCACCCGCCCGCCGCAACGCCTCCGCCTCACGCGCGTCCCCGGGCAGCTCGCGCAGATCCACCACCTCCAGCGGGAGCTCTCCCCGGGCGGAAATGGCCTGGAAGGGCCCTCGCTCCCCCTGCGGGAACACCGTCCGCAGCGACTCGTGCCGCTGGAGGAGCGCGTGGAAGCTCCGCTCCAGTACCGCCGTGTCGAGCGCCCCCTCCAGCCGAAGCGCCAGGAAGACGTTGTAGAGCGGGCTGTCCGGCTCCAACCGGTCCAGGAACCACAGCCGCTGCTGCGCGAAGGACAGCGGCGGCACTCCGTCCCCGGGCATGGGAAGCAAGGGGGGAGGCCGGAATGCCCGCGTCCCCTCCGCCGGCGCCTCGAGCCGCCGCGCGAGCTCCTCCACCGTGGGCGACTCGAAGAGCACCCGCACCGGCAGCTCCCGGTGGAGCACCTCCCGCAGGCGCGACACCACCTGCGTGGCCAGCAGCGAGTGCCCGCCCAGCCCGAAGAAGTGGTCCCGCGCCCCCACGCGTGCCAACCCCAACAGCGGCGCCCAGACGTCCGCCACCAGTTGCTCCATGGGTGTCCGGGGCGCCACGTACCCCTCGCGCTCGGTCCCCTCCGCCTCCGGCGCGGGCAGCGCCTTGCGATCCACCTTGCCGTTGGGTGTCAGCGGCAGCGCCTCCAGCCGCACGAAGGCCGACGGCACCATGTGCTCGGGCAATGTCTGCTTGAGCCAGGTCCGAAGCTCCTCGGGTTTGAACCCGGGACCCGTGGCACCCTCACCCCGTCCCTCTCCCGAGGGGAGAGGGGAAGTGACCACATACGCAACCAGGTGCTTGCCGCTGGGGCTCGCGTCCCTCGCCACCACGGCCACCTCGCGCACTCCCGGGTGCTTCGCCAGCACCGCTTCCACCTCCCCCAGCTCGATGCGGAAGCCTCGCACCTTCACCTGCTCGTCCCGCCGGCCCAGGTACTCGAGCCTCCCGTCCGGCAGGTACTTCACCAGGTCTCCCGTCCGGTACAGCTTCGCTCCCGGCTCCGTGCTGAACGGGTGCGGCACGAACTTCTCCGCCGTCAGCTCCGGCCGGTTCAGGTACCCGAGCGCCAGCCCGTCTCCCCCCACGTACAGCTCTCCGGCCACCCCCACCGGCACCGGCTGTCTCCACGCGTCCAGCACATAGGCTTCCGAGTTCGCCAACGGCCTGCCAATGGGCACCGACACCGCCCCCTCCGGCACCTCCCTCACCTCGTGGAAGGTCGAGAGCGTCGTGTTCTCCGTCGGCCCATAGCCATTCACCAGGTGCCTCGGCGCGCCCCGCTCCAGGACCCGCCTCAGCGACTTCACGTCCGCCGCCTCGCCCCCGAACATCACGTACTTCACCGTCTGGAAGGCCTCCGGGCACTCGGCCACCGTCTGGTTGAACAGCGCCGTGGGCAGGAATGCCGTGCTGATCCGCTGCTCCCGGAGGAACGCGGCCAGCGCCCTCGGGGACAGCGCCGTCTCCCGGGGGACACCCACCACGCACCCGCCGCTGAGGAGCGCCACCCACAGCTCGAAGGTGGACCCGTCGAACGAGGTGTTGCTCAGCTGCGTGACCCGCTCCGCCTCCGTCAGCCGGACATACCCGGTGCCGCACACCAGCCGGACAATGCCCCGGTGAGGGATGCACACGCCCTTGGGCCGGCCCGTCGAGCCCGACGTGTACATGACGTACGCCATCGCCTCCGGCCCGCTCCGCTCGCCAGGGTCCTCCCCGCTCTCGCTCGCGAAGGCGTCCCACCGGGGCTCCAGCGGCACCACCTTCGCGCTCAAGGGTGGCAGCTTCGACACCAGCTCCGGCTGCGTCAGCACCACGGGCAGCGCCGCGTCCTCCCCCATGAACGCCAGGCGCTCCCGCGGGTACGACGCGTCGAGCGGCACATAGGCTCCGCCCGCCTTCAAGATGCCGAGCATCGCCGCCACCAGCTCCAGCGAGCGGCTGGCACACAGCCCCACCCGCGTCCCCGCCCCCACGCCCAGCCGCCGCAGGTGTCTCGCCAGCTGGTTGGCCCGGCGGTTCAACTCCGCGTACGTCAGCCGCTCGCCCTCGTACTCCACCGCCAGCGCCTCGGGCTGGCGCGCCACATGCGCCTCGAACAGCTCATGGAGGCACGCCTCCCGCGGGTACTCCGTGCGCGTCGGGTTCCACTCCACCAGCACCTGGCGCCGCTCCGCTTCCGACAACATCGGCAGCGCCGCCAGCGTCCGCTCCGGGTCCGCGAGCGCTCCCTCCAGCAGCCGAGCGTAGTGCGCCGCCATCCGCGCCACCGTCGCCTCGTCGAACAGCTCGCCGTCGTATTCCCACAACCCCACCCACCCCGCCGCCGTCTCCCGCATGAACAGCGTGAGGTCGAACCTGGCCACGCCGGGCTCGAAGTCGAGCTCCTCCACGGCCACGCCGGGCAACTCGAGCGCGGCGAAGGGCGCGGCGCCCTGGAGCACGAACGAGGCCTGGAAGAGCGGCGTGCGGCTCAAATCCCGCACCGGCTGAAGGGCGTCCACCAACCGCTCGAAGGGCACGTCCTGGTGGGCATAGGCCCCCAGACACGCCTCCCGCACCCGCTTCAACAACTCCCGGAAGCTCACCTCGCCCGGGGCCTCCACCCTCAGCGCCAGCGTGTTGGCGAAGAAGCCCACCAGCCCCTCCACCTCGCGCCGGTTGCGCCCGGAGATCGGCGTCCCCACCACGATGTCCCGCTGTCCGCTGTAGCGCGCCAGCAGGGCCTGGAAGCCCGCCAGCAACGTCATGAACGGCGTGACCCCCTCCCGGCGGCTCACCTCCCGCACCGCTCCGGACAGCGCCGGGGGCAGCTCCACCCTCCGCACCGCCCCGCGCGAGGACCGCACCGCGGGCCTGGGCCTGTCCGCCGGCAACTCCAGCACCGGCGGCGCTCCCTCCAGCTCCCGCTTCCACCACGCGAGCTGCTCCTCCAGCACCTCGCCCTTCAGCCACTCCCGCTGCCACACTGCATAGTCCGGGTACTGCACCGGCAGGGACGGCAACGCCGGCGGCTCTCCTCGCGAGTGGGCCCGGTACAGCTCCGTCAGCTCCCGCTCCATCACCCCCAGCGACCAACCATCACAGACGATGTGGTGCAGCGTCAGCACCAGCACGTGCTCGTCCGCCGCCAGCCGCAGCAGCTTCGCCCGCAGGAGCGGCCCCTTCTCCAGCTCGAACGGGCGCCGGGCCTCCTCCTCCACCCTCCTCCGGGCCGTCCCGGCGCGCTCTCCCTCGGGCAGCGCCTCCAGGCTCTCCACCGGTAGCGCGAGCTCCGGCTCCGGCGCGATCCGCTGGACCGGCCGTCCACGCTCCAGACCGAACGTCGTCCGCAACGCCTCGTGCCGCCCGACGAGCGCCACCAGACTCCGCTCCAACGCGGCCACGTCCAGGTGCCCCTTCAGCTTCGCGGCGAGCGGGACGTTGTACGCGTACCCTCCCGGTGCGAGCTGCTCCAGGAACCACAGCCGTTGCTGCGCGAAGGACAGCGGCAACTCCCCCAGCCGCTCTGCCTTCGCCATGGAGGGCAGACCGCGACCCCGCCGGCCCACCGGCTTCTCCTCTTGTGCGCTCATGAAGATTCTCGTGTCCTGGACGGAGTGGTGGAAAGGAGCACGGAGCGCCGGAACCCCTGCCCTGAACGGACCTGCTTCGGCTGGCTCAGGCGATGAGCCCCCGCGCCCGCAGCGCGGCGAGGATGCGCTCCACTCCCGCATCCACCGTCTCCGAGTCGGTACGGACCGTCACCTCGGGCGACTCGGGAGGCTCATACGGGTCGGAGATGCCGGTGAAATGAGGAATCTCCCCGGCCAGGGCCTTCTTGTAGAGCCCCTTCACGTCCCGCTGGACGAGCGCGTCCAGGCTCGCCTGCGCATACACCTCGATGAAAGGGATTCCCGCGTCCGAGGCCAACCGCCGCACCTCGTCGCGCGACTCACGGTAGGGCGAAATGGCCGCGGAGATGACGGCCACCCGGTGTCTGGCCAACACCCGGGCCACGTAGCCGATGCGCCGGATGTTCTCCTCGCGGTCGGGCTTCGTGAAACCCAGCCCTCGCGACAGGAAGGTCCGGACCTCATCCCCGTCCAGCACCTCCACGGAGCGGGTGGACTGCAACTGGTTGCGGACGGCCTGGGAGAGGGTGCTCTTGCCCGCACCGGACATGCCGGTGAACCAGACAATGAAACCCCGGGGGAACGCTGCGTCTGAAGTGGACTGGCTCACGGATGTGCACCCGAGGTCTGCGTCGCTGGACCGTTGATCATTCCGGCGGCCACGGTGGCGTTCGTCCCCTCGTCGATGAGGATGAAGCTGCCGGTGTGGCGGTTGCGCCGGTACTCGTCGAAGAAGAGCGGCACGGTGGTGCGCAAGGACACCCGGCCGATCTCGTTCAGCTCGAGGGACTTGCGCTCCCCCTCCCGGTGGAGCGTGTTCACGTCGATCCGGTACTGGATGTCCTTGACCAGCGCCCGGGCCGAGCGCGTGGTGTGCTTGATGGCCAGCCTGGCGCCGGGCCGCAGCGGCTGCTCCACCATCCAGCACACCATGGCGTCGATGTCCTGCGAGACGGTGGGCGGGTTGCCCGGCCGGCACAACATGTCTCCCCGGCTGATGTCGAGCTCCTCCGTCAGCGAGAGGTTGACGGACATGGGAGGGAAGGCCTCCTCCACGGGCGTGCCGGCCAGCTCGATGGCGCGGATGCGCGAGGTGAAGCCCGAGGGCAACACCACCACCTCATCGCCCGGCCGCAGCACACCGCCCACCACCTGCCCGGAATAGGCCCGGTAGTCGTGGAGCTTCCGGGAGATGGGACGGGACACGTACTGCACGGGGAAGCGCACCTGGATGAGGTTGCGATCCGAGGCGATGTGCACGTTCTCCAGGTGGTGCAGCAGCACGGGGCCCTGGTACCAGGGCATCTTCTCCGAGCGCGTCACCACGTTGTCGCCGTTGAGCGCGGAGATGGGGATGAAGGTGAGGTCCGTGAGCTCCAGCTTCATGGAGAACTCGCGGAACCCGGCCTTGATGGACTCGAAGACGGCCTCGTCGTAGCCCACCAGGTCAATCTTGTTGACGCACAACACCACGTGGGGCACGCGCAGCAGCGAGGCGATGAAGGCGTGGCGCCGCGTCTGCTCGAGAATGCCCTTGCGCGCGTCCACGAGGATGAGCGCGAGGTCCGCGGTGGAGGCCCCCGTCACCATGTTGCGCGTGTATTGGAGATGGCCGGGGGTGTCCGCGATGATGAACTTGCGCCGGGGCGTGGCGAAGTAGCGGTAGGCCACGTCGATGGTGATGCCCTGCTCCCGCTCGGCGCGCAGGCCATCCATGAGGAGGGCGAGGTTGACGTACTCGTCCCCGCGCGCCTTGCTGGTGCGCTCCACGGAGGTGAGCTGATCCTCGAAGATGGATTTCGTGTCGTACAGCAACCGGCCAATGAGGGTGCTCTTCCCATCATCCACCGAGCCAGCCGTGGCGAACCTGAGCAGTTCCATCTAGAAATACCCCTCGCGTTTGCGGTCTTCCATGGCCGTCTCGCTGAACTTGTCGTCGGCCCGGCTCGCCCCCCGCTCGGTCACCCGGGAGGCGGCGACCTCCTGGATGACCTGCTCCACCGTGGAAGCGGTGGACTCGACACAGGCGGTGCACGTCATGTCGCCCACGGTGCGGAAGCGCACCTGGGCTGTCGCCGCCCGCTCACCCGGCAGCAGCGGCAGATAGGGCGAGCACGCCATCCACATGCCGTCGCGGAGGAACACCTCGCGCCGGTGGCTGAAGTAGATGGACGGCAGGGGAATGCGCTCCTGGTGGATGTATTGCCAGATGTCCATCTCGGTCCAGTTGGACAGGGGGAAGACGCGGATGTGCTCCCCGCGGCGGTGGCGGCCGTTGTAGAGGCTCCACAGCTCGGGCCGCTGGTTCTTCGGGTCCCACTGGCCGAACTCGTCGCGGAAGGAGAAGACACGCTCCTTGGCGCGGGCCTTCTCCTCGTCGCGGCGGGCGCCACCGAAGACGGCGTCGAACTGGTGCTTCTCGATGGCGTCGAGCAGCGGCGCCGTCTGCAGCCGGTTGCGCGAGGCGCGCGGGCCCTTCTCCTCCACCACCCGGCCCGAGTCGATGAACTCCTGCACCGAGGCCACCACCAGGCGGGCGCCCAGGGCGGCCACGCGCTCGTCCCGGTACTCGAGCACCTCGGGGAAGTTGTGCCCCGTGTCCACGTGCATCAACGGAAAGGGCAGCGGCGCGGGCGCGAAGGCCTTCTCCGCCAGCCACAGCATCACGGCGGAATCCTTGCCACCGGAGAACAGGAGGACGGGCCGCGAGAACTCGGCCACCACTTCCCGCAGGATGAAGATGGACTCGGCCTCCAGGGCCTGGAGATGAGACAGCGCGTAGCTCATCGCCCCGCCTCCGCCTGCTCCCGCAGCAACTGCTCACAGAGCGTGGCCACCTCCTCCAGGGTGTTGAACAGCTCTCCCATCATCGGACGGATGCCCAGCTCCTCCTCGATGCGGTTGGCCAGCATCGTCGCGAGCAGGGAGTTGCCACCGAGCGAGATGAAATGGTCTCCCCGGCCGATCTCCTGGAGGCCCAGCAATTCACTCCAGTATCCGGCGAGTCTCTGTTCCATCTGCGTGCTGGGAGAAGGGGTGCTCATGGTGGGGCCTCAGGGCTTCTCGGCGGAGGCGATGACGTAGTCATCGCAGTTGAACTGGGCGAGGTGCTGGTACTGCTCGGGCTCCAGCTCCCGGACCTCGCGGACCTGCGCGCGGATGCGCTCCGGGCTGACCGAGCCGGGTTGCCGGCTCGCCGCCGTCACCATGCGCAGGGCCGTGAACGCGGTATTCACCGGCCCATAGACATCCGCCGCGATGGATTCGAGCCGGGCCTTCTGGAAGCCCACCGACTTCAGCTCCGTGGCATACCGCTGGACCGTCCAGACGTTGGCCTCCGGAAAGGCAATCAGGCCCCGCCAGTAGCGATGGCGCAGGCGGCGGCGCAGTCCGGCGCCCGCTTCCCGATCCGTCTTCTGGCACATGTCCGCCATGACCAGACGGCCCCCCGGACGAAGTACCCGGAACGCCTCGCGCAGGAAATCGCGCCGCGTGTTGAAATGCATGGCGGACTCGAGCGCGAAGACGACGTCGAACTCGCCCGGGCCAAAAGGAAGCTCGGTCGCGGAGCCCTCGTCCAACTGAACCACCTTCTCGAGCCCCGTGAGCCGGACACGCTCCCGGCCAATCCGGACCTGATTGGGCGTGACGTTCAACCCGTGGATGCGCGCGGGGCGGTACTCCTCGGCCCAGAGGAGATCCTGATCCGCATAGCCAAAGCCACAGTCCAGCACCACGTCGCCCTGCCCCAGGCGCGCCGTCTTCGCGAGCAGGTGGGCCATCTGTGCCTGGGCGGCCTTGAACAGCTCGCCCACGCGCTCGTAGTTGTTCTCGTCGACGCGCTCCACCTCGCGCCAATAGCCGAGGTTGAGCCACAAGGGCTCACGGCCCGTGGTGACCTGGATCTCATCCGACTTGGGAAGACCCGTGACCCAGGCCCCCGTGTCGACCGTATAGAAGCGCTTGGGATCCGCCAGCAGCGCCTTCTTGAGATTCCTCGCGAACGTCGTGACAGCGTTCAGCATTGCCCACCCGACCTTTCATTCATCCAAGACAGTGATTCGGCCCGGGCCCGCTCCAGGCACGCCCGGATCCGCGCCGCCAGGACGTCCACATGGGGCGGGAGCAACATGCTGTCGTGGTCTCCCGGGACGACCTCGACGTGCACCTCCGGGCACCGGTCCGTCCAGCCCGACTCCATCCGCTCCGGCCTCCCCGGCTGGAGCTCGGCGGCCCGGAAGAACCGCAGCGCTCCTCCCTCCCAGCGCGGGGCGGTGTAACGGTGCAGGGCTTCCGCATGGCTCCTCCACACCCGGAGGAAGCGGAGGCCCCGCTCGACGTCCGGGAAGGGAGGCTCGATGCCCCTCCGGGCCGCCTCGTCGAGCACCTTCTGGAGCTGTGCCTCGGCTGGCAGTCCGCGCAGCGCTCCGGCCGGGAGGTCCACCCAGGAGGCCACCATGCCCGCCAGGAGCTCGGCGTCATCCTCGGGTGGTGGCGGGAAGTGCTCCGGGCCGGGCGAGTCGAGCAGCGCGCACAGCGGCACCGCATGGCCCTCGGCGGACAGACGGCGGCCCATCTCGTACGCAATCACCCCGCCGAAGGACGCCCCCACGAGCAGGTATGGCCCCGTGGGCTGCACGGCGCGCAGGAGCTCGAGGTAGTGCGCGGCCATCTCCTCGATGGTGGTGGGCTCCAGTCCTCCCGCCTCCAACCCCGGCGCGTCGAAGCCGTAGGCCGGCAGGTGCGGAGCGATGCGCCGCGCCAGCTCCCGGTAGAAGAGCGTGCGTCCCCCCATCGCGTGCGGGAAGAAGAGCGCCGGCCCGGGCGAGCCCTCCTGGAGCCGCACGAGGCAGCTCGTCCGCTTCGGCACAGCCGGCTCGCGACCGTCCCCGAGCTTCCCCGCCAGTTGCGCGGCGAGCGTGCGCACCGTGGAGAACTGGAACAGCTCCACCATGGGCAACGTGCGGCCCACCAGGGCCTCCACCTTCATGTGCACGGCCTGCAGCAGCAGCGAGTTGCCACCCACGTCGAAGAAGTTGTCGTCCGCGCCCACCCGCTCCAACTGGAGCACCTCCGCCCAGATGGCCGCGAGCGACTGCTCGAGCCCGCTCTCGGGAGCGACATAGGAGGCACCGAACCCCGCCCGCTGCGAATCCGGCGCGGGCAGCGCCTTGCGGTCCACCTTGCCGTTGGGTGTCAGCGGCAGGGATTCCTGCAACACGATGACCGCGGGCACCATGTGCTCCGGGAGGAGCTGCTTCAACCAGGTCCGCAGCTCCTCGGATTTGAGCTCGGGGCCCGAGATACCCTCACCCCGTCCCTCTCCCGGAGGGAGAGGGGTATTGGGGACCACGTAGGCCACCAGCCACCTGCCACTCGGGCCATCCTCCCTGGCCAGGACCACACCCGCGCTCACCCCCGGGTGTCTCGCCAGCACCGCTTCGATCTCGCCCAGCTCGATGCGGAAGCCTCGCACCTTCACCTGTCCGTCCCGCCGGCCCAGGAACTCGAGCCTCCCGTCCGGCAGGTACTTCACCAGGTCTCCCGTCTTGTAGAGCTTCGCTCCCGGCTCCGTGCTGAACGGGTGCGCGACGAACTTCTCCGCCGTCAGCTCCGGCCGGTTCAGGTACCCGAGCGCCAGCCCGTCTCCGCCCGTGTACAGCTCTCCCGGGACTCCCACCGGCACCGGCTGCATCCGCTCGTCCAGCACGTACACGTCCGTGTTCGCCACCGGCCGGCCGATGGGCACCGACACCGCCCCCTCCGGCACCTCCCGCACCTCGTGCCACGTCGTGTTCGTCGTGTTCTCGGTGGGCCCGTACAGGTTCAGCAGCTTCGGGTTTCCACCCCGCCGCAGCACCTCGCGCAGCCGCACCGGGTCCGCCGCCTCGCCGCCGAACATCACGTACCGCACCGTCTGGAACGCGTCCGGGCACTCGGCCGCCACCTGGTTGAAGAACGGCGTCGTGAAGACCATCGCGCTCACCTGCTGCTCGCGCACGAACGCGGCCAGCGCCTTCGGAGACAGCGCCACCTCCCGGGGCACGCCCACCAGACTCGCCCCGTTGAGCAGTGCGCCCCACAGCTCGAGGTTCGACGAGTCGAACGAGGTGTTGGCCATCTGCGTGAAGCGGTCCTCCGCCGTCACCTGGAAGAAGTCGGTGTCGCGCACCAGCCGGACGATGCCCCGGTGCGGAATGCACACGCCCTTGGGCCTTCCCGTCGAGCCCGACGTGTACATGACGTACGCCAGCGACTCCGGCCCGCCCGTCTCCTCGAGGTCCTCCCCGCTCTCGTGCGCGAAGGACTCCCAGGTCAGCTCCAGCACGAAGGCGCCCCCCGCCGGCAGCTCCGAGGCCTGCTCCGGCGCGGCCAGCACCACCGGCACCGCCGCGTCCTCCAACATCAAAGCCAGCCGCTCCGCCGGATACGAGGGATCCAACGGCACGTAGGCGCCCCCCGCCTTCAGCACGCCGAGCATCGCCGCCACCAGCTCCGCCGAGCGTCCCGCGCACAGGCCCACCCGCGTCCCCTCCCCCACGCCCAGGCCCCGCAGGGCCCTCGCCACCTGGTTCGCCCGCCGGTTCAGCTCCCCGTACGTGAGCCGCTGCTCCCCGTACTCCATCGCCACCGCCTCGGGCCGGCGTGCCGCCTGCTCCTCGAACAGCCCGTGCACCGTGGCCTGGCGCGGGTACTCCGTCCGCGTCTGGTTCCACTCCACCAGGAGCTGGCGCCGCTCCTCTTCTCCCAGCAGTGGCAGCTCTCCCACCCGCCGTCCGGGGTCCCCCACCACGCCCTCCAACAGCGTCCGCAGGTGCCCGAACATCCGGGCCATGGTGGAGGCATCGAACAGATCGGTGCTGTACTCGATGACGCCCTCCAGACCCGCCCCGGTCTCCCTCAACGACAACGTCAGGTCGTTCTTCGAGGCCTGGCCCGTCAGCTCCACCGGCCGGGATTCGATGCCCGGCAGCTTCAGCTCCGGCGACGGCGCGTTCTGCAGCGCGAACGCCACCTGGAAGAGCGGCGCGCGGCTGGTGTCACGCGCGGGATTCAGCGCCTCCACCAGCTTCTCGAACGGCACCTCCTCGTGGGCATAGGCCCCCAGCGCCACCTCCTTCACCTGGTGCAGCAGCTCCCGGAAGGACGTCTCTCCCCTCACCTTCGCCCGCATCACCAGGGCGTTGACGAAGAAGCCGATCAGCCCCTCCAGCTCGGCCCGGTTCCGGCCCGCGATGGGCGAGCCCACGCTGATGTCCTCCTGTCCCGAGTACCGGTGCAGCAGCGCCTGGAAGCCCGCCAGCAACGTCATGAAGAGCGTCACGCCCTCCTTCTGGCCGAGCTCGCGCAGCGCCTCGGTCAGCGCCAGCGGCAGGTGCACGGAGTGGAGCGCGCCGCGGTAGCTCTGCACCGCCGGTCTCGGGCGATCCGTCGGCAACTCCAGGGCCGGTGGTGCGCCTTCCAGCTGCTTGCTCCACCAGGCGAGCTGTGACTCCAGCACCTCGCCCCGGAGCCAGCTCTGCTGCCACGCCGCGTAGTCCGCGTACTGGATGGGCAAGGCCTCCAGCACGGGCTCCCTCCCCGCCAGCAACGCCTCGTACAGGGCCTTCACCTCCCGGGCGAGCACCCCCATCGACCACCCGTCCGACAGGATGTGGTGCATCGTCAGGACGAGCACGTGCTCCGCCTCGCCCGTCCGCAACAGGCTCACCCGCAGGAGCGGCCCCTTCCCCAGCTCGAAGGGCCGCAGCACCTCCTCCGTGGCCAGCCGCCTCGCCTCCTGCTCCCGCGTCCCTTCCGCCAACTCGCGCAGATCCACCACCGCCAGGGGCAGCGCCGCTGGCCCGGAGATGACCTGGTGGACTCCGCCGTGTTCACCTTGTTGGAACGTCGTCCTCAGCGACTCGTGCCGGTACACCAACGCCTGGAAGCTCCGCTCCAGCGCCGCCACGTCGAGCTCCCCGTCCAGACGCAGCACCAGGGCGAGGTTGTAGAGCGCACTCCGCGGATGGAGGCGATCGAAGAACCACAACCGCTGCTGCGCGAAGGACAGCGGCAGCGCCCCCTCCCTCGGCACGGGAACCAGCGGCGGAAGCCGGGACTCCCGCGAGTCCTCCGACATCGACTCGAGCCGCCTCGCGAGCTCCGCCACCGTCGGCGCCTCGAAGAGCACCCGCACCGGGACGTCTCCCTTCAGCGCCTCGCGCAGGCGCGACATCACCCGCATCGCCAGCAGCGAGTGCCCGCCCAGCTCGAAGAAGTTGTCGTGTGCGCCCACTCGACGCACGCCCAGCAGCGGCGCCCAGATGTCCGCCACCACCTGCTCCAGCTTCGTCCCGGGCGCGACGTAGGCTTCGTGTCCGGTGCCTTCCTCCTCCGGCTCCGGCAACGCCCGGCGGTCCACCTTCCCACTCGGCGTCAGTGGGAAGGACTCCAGTGTCATGAAGACGGACGGCACCATGTACTCGGGTAGCCGCTCCTTCAGCCAGAGACGGAGAGACTCGGGCTTCAACCCGGGGCCCGTGGCACCCTCACCCCGTCCCTCTCCCGGAGGGCGAGGGGATATGGGCGCAGTGGGGAATGTGGGAACGGTGGGGGATGTGGGGACCACGTAGGCCACCAGTTTCCTGATGCCAGTGCCGTCTTCCCTCGCCACCACCACTACGTCCTTCACCGCTGGGTGTCTGGCGAGCGCCGACTCCACCTCCGCCAGCTCGATGCGGAAGCCGCGCACCTTCACCTGCGCGTCCCTCCGCCCCAGGAACTCGAGGTTTCCGTCCTCCTGATACCTCGCGTAGTCCCCCGTCCGGTACAGCCTCGCTCCCGGCTTCGTCTTGGACTCGTCCGGGAGGAATCGCTCCTCCGTCAGCTCCGGCCGGTGCAGGTAGCCCCGCGCCACCGCCGCCCCTCCGATGTACAGCTCCCCCACCACTCCCACCGGCACCGGCTCTCCCTTCGCATCCAGCAGGTGCACGCTCGTGTTGGCTATCGGCCTGCCAATGCTCGGGACCTCCGGCCACCGCTCCGGATCTCCCTCCAGCCGGTACGCCGTCGCCACGTGCGTCTCCGTCGGGCCGTACTGGTTCTCCAGCACCCCTCCCAGCCTCTTCATCAGCCGGCGCAGCGCGGGCGTCACCCTCAGCTGCTCTCCCGCCGTGATGACTTCCTTCAACGCCCTCGGCGCCAGGCCTCCCCGATCCGCCTCCTCCGCCAGGTTCTGCAGCGCCACGAAGGGCAGGAACAACCGCTCCACGCCGACGCGGTCCATCCTCTCCAGCAGCGCCCTCGGCTCCAGCCTCAGCGCCTCGGGGATGAGCACCAGCTCTCCACCCGCCCCCCACGTGGAGAACAGCTCCTGGAAGCTCACATCGAAGCTCAGCGCCGAGAACTGCAGCGTCCGGGGCTTCTCCGCCGAGCGCTCCACCTGCCAGCGAATCAGGTTGAGCAGCGGCCGGTGGTGCATCGCCACGCCCTTGGGCACTCCCGTCGAGCCCGAAGTGTAGATGACGTAGGCCAGTGACTCCGGCCCCGACACCGTCTCCGGGTTGCCCTCCGCGCACCCCGCCCAGGCCCCCTCGTCCGCGTCCAGGTACAGCCGCGTCGCCTCACCGGCCGGCAGCGTGTCCCCCCATTGCTTCTGCGTGAGCAGCACCGGCGCCCGGGACGCCCCGAGCATCATCGCCAGGCGCTCGGCCGGATAGGCCGGGTCCAGCGGAACGTAGGCGCCACCCGCCTTGAGAATCCCCAGCACCCCCACCGCCAGGTCCATCGAGCGCCTGACGCACAGGCCCACCGGTACGTCCGGCCCCACTCCCAGGCCCCTCAGGTGGTGCGCCAGCCGATTGGCCTTCCGGTTCAGCGCTCCGTAGGTGAGCCGCTCGTCCCCGAAGCTCACCGCCACCGCTTCCGGCGTCCGGTCCGCCCACGCCTCGAACAGCTCGTGCACCCCGTTGGCCGGGGCGTACAGCACCTTCGTGTCGTTGAACTCCACCACCACCCGCCGCCGCTCCGCCTCGTCCATCAACGGCAGCCCCGACACCTTCCGCTCCGGCTCGGCCACGGCCCCCTCCAGCAGCCGCGTGTAGTGCGCCGCCATCCGCGCCACCGTCGCCTCGTCGTAGAGGCCGGTGTTGTATTCCCAGAGGCTCACCAGCCCTTCCGGCGTCTCCCTCACGAACAGCGTGAGATCGAACTTCGCCATCCCCGGCTGGAAGGCGAGCTCGCTCGCGGACACCCCGGGGAGCGCCATCGCAGTCAGCTCGGTCTGGTAGACGAACATCACCTGGAAGAGCGGCGACCGGCTCAGATCCCGGGCGGGCTGGAGCGCATCCACCAGTTGCTCGAAGGGCACGTCCTGGTGCGCATAGGCGCCCAGGCACGACTCCCGTACCCGGCCCAGCAGCTCCCGGAAGCTCACGTCCCCCGAGCCATCCACCCGCAGCGCCAGCGTGTTGAGGAAGAAGCCGATCAGCCCCTCCACCTCGCGCCGGTTGCGCCCGGAGATGGGCGTGCCCACCACCAGGTCCGTCTGCCCGCTGTAGCGCGTCAGCAGCGCCTGGAAGCCCGTCAGGAACGCCATGAACGGCGTGACGCCCTCCTCGTGGCTCAGCAGCGCCTTCACCGAACCGGCCAGGCCCGCCGGGAGCGGCACGGTCAGGTGCGCCCCACGGAAGGTCTGCACGGGCGGCCTCGGCCTGTCCGCCGGCAGCTCCAGCACCGGAGGCGCTCCCGCCAGCCGCTGTTTCCACCACGCGAGCTGCTCCTCCAGCACCTCGCTCTTCAGCCACTCCCGCTGCCACGCCGCGTAGTCCGCGTACTGCACCGGCAGCGCCGGCAACGCGGGCTCCGTCCCCGCGCGGAACGCCGCGTACAGCGTCTCCAGCTCGCGCGACAGCACGCCCAGCGACCAGAGATCGCACGCGATGTGGTGCATCACGAGCACCAGCACGTGCTCCTCCGCCGCCGTGCGCAGCAGCTTCACGCGCACCAGCGGACCCGTCCCCAGGTCGAACGGGCGGCGCGCCTCCTGCTCCACCCGCCGCTTGGCCGCGTCCGCCGCCTGTCCCTCCAGGTCCTCCACCGTCAACGGCAGCGCCAGCTCCGGCGCGATGTGCTGCACCGGCCGTCCATCCACCAGCAGGAATGTCGTCCGCAGCGTCTCGTGCCGCCGGATGACCTCCGCGAGGCTCCGCTCCAATGCGGCCACCTCGAGCCGGCCTCGCAGCCGCACGGCGTAGGGAACGTTGTACGTGAACCCTCCCGGCTCCATCTGCTCGATGAACCACAAGCGCTGCTGCGCGAAGGACAGCGGCAGCTCGCCCTCTCGCGGCACGGGCACCAGCGGGGGAACCCCGGCCTCCTCCGTTCCTCCCGGGAGCAACTCGAGCCGCGCCGCCAGCGCCTCCACCGTGGGCGCCTCGAAGAGCATCAGGATGGGGAACTCCCGCTGGAGCTCCTCGCGCAACCGCGTGGCCACCTGCGCCGCCAGCAGCGAGTGCCCGCCCAGCTCGAAGAAGTCGTCCCGTGCCCCTACGCGCGGCTGTTTCAGCAGCGGCGCCCAGATGTCCGCGACCCGCTGCTCCATCCGCGTCCGCGGCGCCACGTACTCCTCACGCTCCGTCCCCTCCGCCTCCGGCGCGGGGAGGGCATCTCGATCCAGCTTCCCGTTCGGCGTCAGCGGCAGGCGCTCCAGCCGCACGAAGGCCGATGGCACCATGTACTCGGGCAGCGTCTGCTTCAGCCAGGTGCGGAGTTCCTCGGGTTTCAACCCGGGGCCCGTGGCACCCTCACCCCGTCCCTCTCCCGGGGGGAGAGGGGAGATTGGGACCACGTAGGCCACCAGGTGCTTGCCGCTGGGTCCATCGTCCCTCACGACCACCGCGACCTCGCCCACCCCCGGGTGCTTCGCGAGTGCCGCCTCCACCTCTCCCAGCTCGATGCGGAAGCCACGCACCTTCACCTGGGCGTCCCCGCGTCCCAGGTACTCGAGCCTCCCGTCCGCCAGGTACCGGACCCGGTCTCCCGTCTTGTACAGCCGCGCCCGAGGGTCCTCGCTGAAGGGGTGCGGCACGAACCGCTCGGCCGTCAGCTCCGGCCGGTTCAGGTACCCCAGCGCCAGCCCGTCTCCTCCCGCGTACAGCTCTCCCACCACCCCCACCGGCACCGGCTGCATCCGCTCGTCCAGCACGTACACCACCGTGTTGGAGATCGGCCTTCCGATCGGCATCGGGTTCCGCACCTGCCCCGGCTCCGTCATCACGTAGCAGCAGGTGAAGGTGGTCACCTCCGTCGGCCCGTACCCGTTCACCAGCGTCCCGGCCACGCCCTGCTCCAGCACCGCCCTCACCCACCTCGGGTCCGCCGCCTCGCCCCCGAACAACACCTGCCGCACCGTGCGGAACGCGTCCGGGCACTCGGCCGCCACCTGGTTGAAGAGCGACGTCGTCAGGAACATCGCGCTCACCCGCTGCTCGCGCAGGAACGCGGCCAGCGCCCTCGGGGCCAGCGCCACTTCCCGCGGCACTCCCACCAGGCCCCCTCCATTCAGCAGCGCACCCCACAGCTCCAGCGTCGACGCGTCGAACGAGGTGTTGGACAGCAGTGCGACGCGGTCCTCTCCCGTGAACCGCACGAAGTGGGTGTCACGCACCAGCCGGACGATGCCCCGGTGCGGAATGCACACGCCCTTGGGCCGCCCCGTCGAGCCCGACGTGTACATGACGTACGCCAGCGACTCGGGCCCCACCGTCTCCTCGAGGTTCTCCCCGCTCTCGTGCGCGAAGGCCTCCGGCGACAGCTCCAGCACGAAGGCGCCGCCCGCGGGCAGCTCCGAGGCCAGCTCCGGCTGCGCCAGCACCACCGGCACCGCCGTGTCCTCCAACATGAACGCCAGCCGCTCCGGCGGGTACGACGGATCCACCGGCACGTAGGCGCCCCCCGCCTTCAGGATGCCGAGCGTCGCCACCACCAGCTCCACCGAGCGCCCCGCGCACAGGCCCACCGGCGTCCCCGCCCCTACCCCCAGCCCCCGCAGGGTCCGCGCCACCTGGTTGGCCCGTACGTTCAGCTCGGCGTACGTGAGCCGTTGCCCCTCGTACTCCACCGCCATCGCCTCGGGCCGGCGCGCCGCCTGCTCCTCGAACAGGGCGTGGACACTGGCGTGCCTCGGGTACTCCGTCCGCGTCTGGTTCCACTCCACCAGCAGCAGCCGCCGCTCCTCCTCATCCAGCAGCGGCAGCGCGGACACCTCCTGCTCCGGCCGCGCCACGGCGCCCTCCAGCAGCCGCGTGTAGTGCGCCGCCATCCGCGCCACCGTCGCCTCGTCGTACAGGCCGGTGTTGTACTCCCACAAGCTCTCCCAGCCCTCCTCCGTCTCCCTCACGAAGAGGTTGAGATCGAACTTCGCCAGCCCCGTCTCGAAGGCCACCTCTTCCGACACCACTCCGGGCAGTGGCAGCGCGGGCGCCGGGTCGATTTGCGAGAACATCACCTGGAACAGCTGCGCGCGGCTCGGGTCCCGCACCGGCTGCAGGGTGTGGCTCAACTGCTCCACCGGCAGCTCCTGATGCGCATAGGCACCCAGGCAGGCCTCGCGCACGCGCCCGAGCAACGTCCGGAAGCTCGCCGCTCCCTGGACCTGGACCCGCAGGGGAAGCGTATTGACGAAGAGGCCCACCAGCCCTTCCAGCTCGTGCCGGGTGCGCCCCGCCATGGGCGAGCCCACCACGATGTCCGTCTGCCCGCTGTAGCGCGCCAGCAGGGCCTGGAAGCCCGCCAGCAACGTCATGAAGGGGGTGACGCCCTCCCGGCGGCTCAGCTCCCGGAGGGCCCTGGAGAGCGCCTCGGGCAGCCGCACCAGAATCATGGCGCCCCGGAAGGTCTGCACCGGGGGCCTCGGCCTGTCCGTCGGCAGCTCCAGCACGGGAGGCACCCCGGCGAGCTGCTGCTTCCACCAGCCCAGCAGGGACTCCAGCGCCTCGCCCTTCAGCCACTCCCGCTGCCACCGGGTGTAATCCCCGTACCGCACCGGCAGCTCCGGCAGCGAGGGCTCACTCCCCGAGCAGAGCGCCTGGTACAGCGCCGCCAGCTCCCGCGCGAGCACCCCCACGGACCAGCCGTCACAGACGATGTGGTGCATCACGAGCACCAGCACGTGCTCCTCCGCCGCCACGCGCAGCAGCAGCGCACGGACGAGCGGTCCCTTCTCCAGATCGAACGGGCGCCGGAACTCCTCCTCCACCCGCCGCTGGACCGCTCCGGTGCGTTCCGCTTCCGGCAAGGACTCCACGCTCTCCACCGGGAGCGAGAGCGCCAGCGCTGGCGCGATCCGCTGCACCGGCTGTCCCTCCACCTGGGTGAACGTCGTCCGCAGTGATTCGTGCCGCTGGAGGAGCGCCCCCAGGCTCCGCTCCAGCGCGGACACCTCGAGCCGGCCTCGCAGCCGGGTGACGTACGGCACGTTGTACGTGAAGCCTCCCGGCGCGAGCTGCTCGATGAACCAGAGTCCCTGCTGCGCGAAGGACAGCGGCAGGACTCCTCCGCCCGGCTGGGACACGAGCGGTGGCGGCCGTGGCCCCTGAGACGGCTCGGCGGCCGACTCGAGCCACCGCGCGAGCTCCGCCACCGTCGGGGCCTCGAAGAGCGCACGCACGGGCAGCTCCACCCGGAGCACCTCCCGCAGGCGCGAGACGACTTGCGTCGCCAGCAGCGAGTGCCCGCCCAGCTCGAAGAAGTGGTCGTGTGCGCCCACGCGCCGCACGCCCAGCAACGAGGCCCAGAGCTCCGCGACGAGTGCTTCCAGCGCCGTCCGGGGCGCGACGTACTCCGTGCTCAGCCCTTCCGGCTCCGGCTCGGGCAGCGCCTTGCGGTCCACCTTGCCGTTCGGGGTGAGCGGTAACGCCTCCAGCCTCACGAAGGCCGAGGGCACCATGTGCACGGGGAGGGCCTGCTTGAGCCAGGTCCGGAGAGACTCGGGATTCAGCCCGGGGCCCGTGGCACCCTCACCCCGTCCCTCTCCCGGGGGGAGAGGGGAGGTGGACTCAGTGGGCGTACTCGAGCCACCAGGCATACTGGCGGCAGTGGGGACCACATAGGCCACCAGTCGCTTGCCGCTGGCGCCGTCGTCCCTCGCCACCACCACCGCCTCGCCCACGTCCGGGTGCTTCGCCAGCGCCGCCTCGATCTCCCCCAGCTCCACGCGGAACCCGCGCACCTTCACCTGCTCGTCCCGCCGCCCCAGGAACTCGAGGTTCCCATCCGCCAGGTACCTCGCCAGGTCTCCTGTCTTGTAGAGCCTCGCCCCCGGCCTCGCACTGAAGGGGTGGGCCACGAACCGCTCCGCCGTCAGCTCCGGCCGGTTCAGGTACCCCAGCGCCAGGCCCTCGCCCCCCACGTACAGCTCTCCCGCCACCCCCACCGGCACCGGCTGCATCCGCTCGTCCAGCACGTACGCTTCCGCGTTCGCCGGTGGCGTCCCCATGGGCACGGACACCGCCCCCTCCGGCACCTCCTTCACCACGAAGAACGTGGACGCCGTCGAGTTCTCCGTCGGCCCGTAGCCATTCACCAGGGAGCGCGGCGCGCCCCGCTCCAGCACCGTCCGCATCGCCTTCGGATCCGGGGCCTCGCCTCCGGCCACCATGTACTTCAGCGAGTGGAACGCATCCGGACACTCGGCCACCACCTGGTGGAACAGCGCCGTGGGCAACACCGTCACGCTGATCCGCTTCTCCCGCAGGAACGTGGCGAGCGCCCGCGGGGACAGCGCCACCTCCCGGGGCGTCCCCACCAGACACCCGCCATTCAGCAGCGCGCCCCACAGCTCCAGCGTCGACGCATCGAACGCGGTGTTGCACACCTGCGCGACCCGCTCCTCCTCCGTCAGCCGCACATGGACGGTGTCACGCACCAGCCGGACGATGCCCCGGTGCGGAATGCACACGCCCTTGGGCCGTCCCGTCGAGCCCGACGTGTACATGACATACGCCAGCGCCTCCGGCCCGCCCGTCTCCCCGAGGTTCTCCCCGCCCTCGTGCGCGAACGTCTCCCAGGAGCGCTCCAGCGGCACCACCGTCGCGCTCACGGCCGCCCACCTCGAGAGGTATTCCGGCTGCGCCAGCACCACCGGCACCGCCGTGTCCTCCACCATGAACGCCAGCCGCTCCGCGGGATACGACGGATCCAACGGCACGTAGGCGCCCCCCGCCTTCAGGATGCCCAGCATCGCCGCCATCAGCTCCAGCGACCGCTCGGCGCACAGCCCCACCCGCGTCCCCGCCCCCACCCCCAGCCGCCGCAGATGTCTGGCCACCTGATTGGCCCGGCGGTTCAGCTCCGCGTACGTGAGCCGCTCGCCCTCGTATTCCACCGCCTCCGCCTCGGGCCGGCGCGCCGCGTGCTCCTCGAACAGCCCGTGCACGGTGGCGGGGCGCGGGGACTCCGTCCGTGCCGGGTTCCACTCCACCAGCACCTGGTGCCGCTCGGCTTCCGATAGCAACGGCAGCTCCGCCAGCGCCCGCTCCGGATGCGCGAGCGCCACCTCCAGCAGCCGCGCGTAGTGCGCCGCCATGCGAGCCACCGTCGCCTCGTCGAAGAGCGCGGTGCTGTACTCCCAGAGGCCCACCAGCCCCCGCGGAGTCTCACGCAGGAAGAGGGTGAGATCCGTCTTCGCCACTCCGGGCTCGAAGACGAGCTCCTCCACGGCCACCCCGGGGAGCTCCAGCGCGGCGAAGGGCGCGGTCCCCTGGAGGACGAACGAGGCCTGGAACAGGGGCGTCCGGCTCGAGTCCCTCACCGGCTGCACGGCGTCCACCAGCTGCTGGAAGGGCACCTCCTGGTGGGAGAAGGCCCCCAGGCAGGACGCGCGCACCCGCTTCAGCAGCTCCCGGAAGCCCAGCCCTCCCGGAGCCTCCACCCGCAGGGGCAGCGTGTTGGCGAAGAAGCCGATCAGCCCCTCCAGCTCGCGCCGGTTGCGCCCGGAGATGGGCGTGCCCACCACGACGTCCGGCTGTCCGCTGTAGCGCGCCAGCAGGGCCTGGAAGCCCGCCAGCAGCGTCATGAAGGGCGTGACCCCCTCCAGACGGCTGCGCTCGCGCACCGCCGTGGACAGCGCCGGAGGCAGCGCCACCCGCAGCACGGCCCCGCGCGAGGACTGCACCGCGGGCCTGGGCCTGTCGGTGGGCAGCTCCAACACGGGGGGAGCTCCGGCCAGTTGCTCCTTCCACCACGCGAGCTGCGCCTCGAGCGCCTCGCCCTTCAACCCCTCCCGCTGCCACACCGCGTAGTCCGGGTACTGCACGGGCAGCGCCGTCAGCCGGGGCGCCTCTCCCCGCGAGTACGCCGCGTACAGCGCCGTCAGCTCCCGCTCCATCACCTCCAGGGACCAGCCATCGCAGACGATGTGGTGCAGCGACAGCAGCAACACGTGCTCGTCCGCCGCCAGCCGCAGCAGCCGGGCCCGGAACAGCGGCCCCTTCTCCAGCTCGAACGGACGCCGGGCCTCCTCCTCCACGAGCCGCAGGGCCGCCCCGGTGCGCTCGCCCTCCGCCAGCCCCTCCAGGCTCTCCACGGGCAGCGGGAGCTCCGGCTCCGGGCCGATCCGCTGGACCGGCTGTCCATCCTCCAGGGTGAACGTCGTCCGCAGGGCCTCGTGCCGCCGGACGAGCGCCTCCAGGCTCCGCTCCAGCGCCGCCACCTCGAGCCGCCCCTTCAACCGCGCGGCGAGGGGAACGTTGTACGTGAAGCCCCCCGGCGCGAGCTGCTCGATGAACCACAACCGCTGCTGAGCGGAGGACAGGGGCAACGCCGCGGCCCTGGAGACCGGGACCAGGGGCGAGGCTCCGCGTCCCGGCCGCGTGCCCGGCTTCGCTCCGGTGGTTCTCTCGGGGGGCTGCACATCGCGCACGTTCATATCGACCTGGGAGTCCTGAATCGGATGGAAGACTTCGAAACCAGGGTGGAAGACAGACTCAGGCGGGGCTGCCGGGCTGCTCCTTCAAGCGCTCGCGCAGGAGGAACTTGCGGATCTTCCCGGAGGGCGTCTTCGGCATCTCGGAGATGATCTCCAGGCGATCCGGCCAGTACGAGACGGACATGCCGGCCTTGCGCAGGTGCTCTCGCAGTTCATTCAAGGTGGGGACCTCGTCGCGAGGCACCACGACGGCGCACACCCGCTCGCCGCCGATGCGATCATCCGCGTGGGCCACGACGGCGACCTCGCGCACCTTGGGATGCGCGTACAGCGCCGACTCGACCTCCACGACGGGAATCTTCATGCCGTGCCGGAAGATGATGTCCTTGAGCCGGCCGGCGATGCGGATGCCTCCGCGCCCGTCGTCGCGCGCCAGGTCGCCCGTGTCGAACCACCCCTCCGCATCCACACACGCGTTGTAGATGTCCTCGCGCTTGAAGTACCCGAGGCACTGGCTCGCGCCGCGCACCAGCAACCGCCCCGCGCCATCCGGGAAGGGCGTCCCGTCCTCGGAGAGGGCCGGAGCGATCTTCACCTCCATCCAGGGCACGGGAGCGCCGTCGCTGTTGGCGGGCCAGTCGGGCGGATCCTCGTGCCGGGTGATGGTGACGGCGCCGTTCTCCGTCATGCCCCAGAGCGTGTGCAGCCGGACGCCGAGCACCTCGCGCACCTCGGCGATGAGGTGGGGAGGCACGGGCGTGGAACCCGTGGCCAGACACCGGAGCGTGCCCACCTTCCGTGGCCGGCGCTTCTGCGACGCCAGCATGTTCAGGTAGTACGTGGGAATCCCATACATGAACGAGATTCCATGCTCCTCGATGAGCTTGAGGTGGAACTCGGGATCCGCCACGTCCAGGTAGACCGCCGTCGCCCCGAGCAGGACGGGCATCTGGAAGAGGTAGGTGAAACCACTCGAGGCGGTGAGGAGGCTCGGCAGGGAGATGACGTCGTCCGCGCCCAGCCCCAGGGTCTCGTTGAGCGCGCGGGTGATGGCGTAGTTCGTGTTGTACGAGTGGATGACGCCCTTGGGCTCGCCGGTGGTGCCCGAGGTGTAGAGCACGTTGAACACGTCATCCGCGCGGGCCGTCAGCGCGTCCAGGCTGCTGGACGGATGGCGCTCCTCCCACGGCTGGGAGACGAAGTGGGCGTCGAAGTCGAGCTCGCCCTCCCCCACCCCGCTGCCCGCCCCGAGGAAGATCCGGTGGCGCAGCGCCGGGAGCGCCGGAGCCATCTCGCGGAGCATGTCGCGATGGGAGAAGCCGGTCCAGCTCGCGGGCCCGATGTACACGGGCGCCTCGGTCCTGCCGAGGATGAACTCCACCTCGCGCCGCCGGTAGTCCGGAGGAATGGGCGCGAGCACCGCGCCGATCCGCGCGCACGCCAGGGCCAGCGCGGTGAACTGCCACCAGTTGGGGAGCTGCACGGCGACGATCTGCCCGCGCCCGACGCCCAGCTCGCGCAGGGCCCCGGCGAACCGCTCCATGTACCGGCCCAGCTCCGCGTAGCTGATCCGCGTGAGATCCCTCGAGAAGTACCGGGCCGCGATGATCGCCGTCTTGTCCGGGTGTTTCCGGATCGCACGGCGGAGGTCATCGACAACAGTCTCGTCGCGCCACCAACCCCTCTGGCGATAGGCCGAGCCGTTGAGCGGCACGACAGTGCTGCCGGATTTCTCCGCCATTGTCATATCTCCCCGATTGATTTGTTATTATGTGATTTGGGGTTTCATGCCCTAACACTTTCTTTGTGGCTGGCCAATGTCGGATTTTTTTTTTACATCGGCCCCAAAGTTCACACATTGACGAGTCACCGCTCGATTTCCTATAGGGTGAGCCCGCTTTAGCATCGAAGTCAGGAATTGCCCCCCCATCCATCATGACTCGCTCGATGACCGCAGCAACGACAAACGCTCGCGTCGAGCGCCCCTCGGATGATGCCCTGGGCCCGCTCCAGGCGCATGCGAGACATATCCGGCGGCTCATCGTCCGGCTCGCCGCCACCCCCGCGGGATGCCATGTCGGAGGCTCCCTCTCCCTCGTGGAGATCCTCGTGGCGCTGCTCGGGCGCGTCATGAAGCTCCATCCCCAGGAGCCCCTCTGGGAGGGGCGGGATCACCTCATCCTGTCCAAGGGACATGCCGCGGCGGGGCTGTATGCCGCACTGTCTGAATTTGGATACTTCGATCCCGAGGAGCTCGTCCAGAACTACAACGCGGAGTGCAGTCATTTCACTGGGCATGTCAGTGCAAGGGTTCCCGGGGTGGATTTCTCCACCGGCAGTCTCGGACATGGACTGGGTTTGGGAACCGGGCTCGCGCTCGGCTACCGGCTGAAAGGCCTGTCCAATCGTGTCTATGTCATCTGTGGCGACGGCGAGATGGGCGAGGGCTCCAACTGGGAGGCCCTCCAGATAGCCTCACATCAACGCCTGTCCAATCTGACAATAATTATCGACCGGAACGGGGGCCAGAACGACGGCCCGACGGAGTCCATCCTCTCCCAGGCCGCCCTCGCGGACCGGCTGCTCACGTTCGGGTTCGACACCGTGGAGGTGGACGGGCATGACCTCCCAGCGCTGCTCCAGGCGCTGGAAGCCCCCGCCACCGGGACGGCCCCGCGCGCCGTCATCGCGAAGACCCAGAAGGGAGCGGGCGTGCCGCTGTTCAAGGGCAAGGGCCCGCACTACGCCGTCTTCTCTCCCGAGCAGCTCCGGCGCGCGCTCGTGTCCATGGGAGAGACCCCTTGAGCGGCCCCCAGACGGGCGGCGCGGATCTCGCGAGCGCCCCGGAGGCCTGGCTGCGGGAGAACCCCAAGCTCTCCAACCGGCAGATCTTCCGGCATGCCCTCGCGCGCTTCGCGGACCAGGATTCGCGGCTCGTGCTGCTGGAGGCGGACCTCGGCGGCGGGGGAGATCCCTTCGAGGCCCGCCACCCCGGCCGCTCCTTCAACCTGGGCATCTGCGAGGCCACGATGCTCGACATGGCGTGCGGCATGGCGCACGTGGGGCACGTCGTCTTCGCGCACACCTTCGCGCCCTTCGGGGCCATGCGCGCCTGCGAGCAGGTGCGGCTCGGCATGGCCTACCCCCAGGCCAACGTGAAGCTCGTCTGTGACTACGGCGGCATCTCGGGCGCGTTCTTCGGGCCCACCCACCACGCCATCGAGGACCTCGCCATCCTCCGCGCCATGCCGGGGATGACGGTGTTCTCCCCCGCCGACGGCCTGGAGACGATCCTCGCCACGCGCGCGATGATCGACCACGACGGCCCCGTGTACATGCGGCTCGGCCGCAACCGGGTGAGCCGGCTGGAGGAGCCGCGCGGTGGCTTCGCGCTCGGCAAGGCGCTCTGTCTCCGGGAGGGCACCGACGTGGGGCTGATCGCCCACGGGGAGATCGGCGTCCACGTGGCGCTGGAGGCCGCCCGGCGGCTGGAGGGCCAGGGCGTCTCGGCGCGCGTGGTGAACCTGCACACGCTCAAGCCGCTCGACGAGGCGGCCATCCTCGAGACGGCGGAGCGGACGCGGCTGCTCGTCACGGTGGAGGAGCACAACATCCTCGGCGGGCTCGGCGGCGCGGTGTGCGAGACGGTCTGCGCGCATGGGCCCGCCCGGCGGGTGCTGCGGATCGGCATCCAGGATCGCTACGACCCGCTCGCGGGCTCCCACGAGTCGCTGCTGCTCGGGCACGGGCTCGAGGGCGCGGCGGTGGCCGAGCGCATCCTCGGCACGTGGCCGCGTCCCCAATAGGCGTCGTTGGAACCTGACTCAAGGAGGAGCGCATGCAGCTGCAGAAGCAGATGGAAGCCAAGGATGTGGCGGGAATCAACGGGTGCCCCACGTGCGCCTTCGAGATCACCGGTGACGGCTACATGGAGGGCGAGGTCGTCACGTGCGAGGGCTGCTCCGCCGAGCTCGAGGTGGTGGGCCTGAAGCCCCTCCGGTTCGCCGAGGCGCCCGAGGTCGAGGAGGACTGGGGCGAGTAGCCCCCTCCCCCCAGCGCCGTATTGGCGGATGGAGCCGCTCGGATCCCATGAAGAAGATCGATCTGATCTACACACGGTTGCGCACGGAAGAACGGATGATCCTCGAGGCGCTCCGCAAGCGGGACTGCGCGGTCGAGCTCCATCAGGACGCGGATCTCGTCCTTCCCCTGGATGCCGGGCGCTGGTCCGGGGGAAACGTCGTGCTGATGCGGAGCATGTCGCTCACGCGCTCCCGGTACCTGGCGGCCATCCTCGAGGTGAAGGGGGCGCGCGTGGTGAACAGCTCCCGGGCCATCACCACGTGCGGGGACAAGATCCTCACGACCCTGGCGCTGGCCGCGCAGGGGATTCCCATGCCGTGGTCGTTCGTGGGCTTCGAGGAGGAGGCCTGCCTCGCGGAGATCGAGCGCCGGGGCTACCCGGTGGTGACGAAGCCGGCGGTGGGCTCGTGGGGACGCATGGTGGCGCGCATCGACGGGCGCAGCGCGGCCGAGGGCCTCCTGCAGATGCGCTTCGACATGGGCAGCGCGCAGGACCACGTCGCGCTGGTGCAGCAGTACATCGACAAGCCGGGGTATGACCTGCGCGTCTACGTGCTGGGCCGGGCGGCCGGAGGCATCCGCCGGCGCTCGGAGCACTGGGTGACGAACACCGCGCGCGGCGCCGTGCCCGAGCGGTACGAGGTGCCCGAGTCGCACGCGAAGCTCGCCGAGCGCGCCGCGGCGGCCGTGGGGGCGGACATCGCGGCCGTGGACCTGCTCGAGACGCGCGGTGGGGAGATCCTCGTGAACGAGGTCAACCACTGCGTGGAGTTCGCCCGGAGCATCGAGTCCACCCGCATTCCGCTGCCGGAGTTGATCGCGGACTACGCCGCCGGGGTGCACCCATGACGCGCGTGGCCGTGCTGGGCGCCTCGGGCTACACGGGGGGCGAGGTGCTGCGGCTGCTCCTGGCCCACCCGGGCGTGGAAGTCGTCCAGGCCACCTCCGGGCAGTTCGCCGGCAAGCGCCTCGACTTCCCCCACCCGAGCCTCCGGGGCATGAGCGCGCTGCGCTTCGTCCCGCACGAGGCGCTGGAGCCGTGTGATCTGCTCGTGAGCTGCCTGCCCCAGGGAGGGCTCCTCCAGCGCTGGGCCCAGGTGCGCGAGCTCGCGGGCCGGATCGTCGATCTCAGCGCGGACTTCCGGTTGGACCCGGTGGACCACTCACGCTGGTACGCGAAGCACCCGCGGCCCGAGGACGCGCCGCGCTTCGTCTACGCGCTCCCCGAGTGGACCGCCCAGGAGCTGCCCGAGGCCCGGTATGTCGCCATCCCCGGCTGCATGGCGCACGCCGCGCTCCTGGGCATCCTCCCGCTGGTGCGCGCGGGGCTGGTGAAGCCGGAGCTCGTCGTGGACGCGAAGACGGGCTCTTCTGGCGGTGGCGCTACGCCGGACCGCGCGTCCCACCACCCCGAGCGCGCCTCCGCCCTCCGCTGCTACCGGCCCGTGGGGCACCGGCACACGGGGGAGATCGAGAACGTCGTCGAGCGGCTCACCCGGACGCGCCCCAGCGTGCACTTCAGCGCCACGGCCGTGCCGAGCGTGCGCGGCATCCTCGCGACGGTGCACGGCTTCGCCGCCCGGCCCCTCGACGAGAACGAGCCCTTGCGCGCCATCGCGATGGCCTACCGCGAGAAACCCTTCGTGCGGCTCATCCGGCCGAACACGAGCGCCTCGCCCTTCCCCGAGCCGGGCCCCCTGCAGGGGACGAACTACTGCGACCTGGCCGTGGACGTGGACACGGAGCGGCAGCGGATCGTCGTGAACGTGGCGATCGACAACCTGGTGAAGGGCGCGGCGGGAACGGCCGTCCACGCCATCAACCTGATGCTCGGGAGACCCGAGACCGAGGGCCTCGGCTTCCGCGGCCTGCATCCCATCTGAAACACAGGGGAAGAACACATGAGCACGAATGAAACCGCGGGGACCGAGCTGTCCCCCGGGAGGGCTTTCGCCGCGGCGGTCGTCTCCCAGGGCACGAAGGCGTCCGTGGAGTTCTCCACGACGATCACCGACTCGTTCCCGGGCTTCAAGCGCCGCCCCCGCATCGCGGTGCGCGGCCTCTTCAAGGTCGTGAAGACGGAGCAGCCCCAGGTCAAGTACTGGTACGAGACGCGCCCCCAGTCCGCCCTCACCGAGCAGGTCATCGACGCGCAGCTGCGGCAGGAGGCCACGTTCGAGTTCCACTCGGACAGGACGGAGCTGAAGCCGACCACGGCGTGGGTGCAGATCGATCCCGCCCTGCTGGATGATCCCGAGGCGCTCGCGACGTTCATCGACTACCGGCTGCTGGTGCGCCTGTGCACGGCGGAGAACCAGGCGCTCGCCCGCGGCCCCGGTGGCGAGCGCGTGCGCGGACTGCTGGAGACCCCGGGCGTGACCCGGCTCGCGGCGCGCGAGACCCCGGTGGCCTCGCTGCTGGCGGCGTGCAATCGCGTCGAGCAGGTGGGCGGCTCGGCCGACGGCATCCTGATGAACCCGGAGGACTACTACCGCTACTTCGTGGGCCAGGGCAGCCTGCTGAAGGACCTCGCGGACATGGGCGTGCGCATCGCCCGCGCGCGCATGGTGAACCCGGGCACCATCATCGTCGGGGACTACACCGCCGCCGCCACCATCTTCGACAGCGGCCGCTCCGTCATCCGCTTCGCCGAGCCCCCCAAGGGCATCTTCCCGCGCGAGGGGCTCGCCGTGTGCGGGGAGATCCAAGAGGCCCTGGTGGTCCACCTGCCCACGCACTTCTACGTCGCGGCGCTGGCCTGACGGCGGTTGGAACGGGGAGCGCGCGTGTCTCGAAATTCACTGAAGGTTCTCTACATCACCGGCTGGTGCCGCAACGGCAGCACCATCATCGGCAACGTGCTCAACGAGGTGGAGGGCTTCTTCCACACCGGTGAGCTCAGCTTCCTGTGGAAGAATGCCTACGGCAACGGCTCCAACACCTCCTGTGGCTGCGGTGAGGCGCTGACGAGCTGTGGCATCTGGTCCCGGGTGCTCCAGGAGGAGACGCCTCCGGGCCAGGATCCCGCCGGCCATGCCCGCGAGGTCGTGAAGCGCCAGACGAAGGCCGTCCGGACGCGGCACACGTGGAACATCCTCCGGGAGGGCACCCGCTCGGAGGCGGTCCGCGAGTACGCCGCCACGCTGAGCCGGACGTACCGCGCCATCGCGAAGGCCACCGGCAGCCACACCCTGGTGGACAGCGGCAAGCTCCCGTCCGAGGCGGCACTCCTTCCGCACGTGGAAGGCATCACGCCCTATTACCTCTACCTGGTGAGGGATCCCCGCGCCGCCGCGCACTCGTGGACGAAGACGAAGCAGTACGTCGTCCCCATGTCCACGTTCCGCAGCACCTCGTATTGGGTCGGGTTCAACCTCGCCTCCGAGGCCGTCATCCGGCGCTACCCCGAGCGCTCGTTCTTCCTCCGCTACGAGGACTTCATCGCGAATCCAGCCAGCGGGGTGGACGGGCTGCTCGGGATGCTCGGCGAGGAGGGCGCGGTCAATCCGGTGAAGGGGCGGACGGTGCAGCTGGGCGGCAACCACACCGTCACCGGCAATCCGGATCGCTTCCGCGCCGGGACCACGCTCCTGCGCCCGGAGGACGACGCGTGGCGGAAGGAGCTGCCCTCCCGGGCGAGGGCCCTCACCGAGGCGCTCTCCTGGCCGCTGATGGCCCGCTACGGCTACTACCAACCGCCGCGCACCCACGCCCGCGCGAGCGAGGGCTCCGTGACGGCGAACAACGACACCCGGGAGGACGTCCGTGGAACTGGGACTGGCAGGTAGGGTCGCGCTCATCGCGGGAGGCTCGAGTGGGCTCGGGCTGGCCGTCGCCGAGGAGCTGGCGAAGGAGGGGGCCCATGTCGCCATCGGCGCGAGGGACCCGGAGAAGCTCGGCCGGGCCGAGCGCCGGTTGAAGGAAATGGGCCGGGGCCGGGTGCTCGCGACGGAAGTGGACCTGAAGAACCCCGATGCCGTCCGCCGCTGGGTCGAGGACGTGGCGGGCCGCATGGGAGCACTCCACATCGCGGTGACGAACAGCGGCGGACCTCCTCCGGGCCCGGCGACGAAGTTCGGACTCGAGGCGTACCGGGAGGCCGTGGACGCGGTGCTGCTGCCCCCCATCGGCCTGGCGCTGGCCGCCCTCCCCCACATGAAGCAGGCCCGGTGGGGACGGCTGCTCTTCATCACCTCCGAGACGGTGGTCCGGCCCGTGGCGCGGTTCGCCCTCTCGGGCTTCTCGCGGCTCGGCATCGTCGGGTTCGCGTCCGCGCTCGTGCAGGAGCTGGGGGACTGCGGCGTCACCGTCAACGTGCTCGCCCCCGGCTACACCCGCACGCCCCCCGTCGAGCGCACCGCCGGCACCGAGGGAGACGTGGACGCCGGGCTGCGCGCCATGGCCGCCCACATCCCCATGCGCCGGGTGGGCCTCCCCGAGGAGTTCGCCGCCGCCGCCGCGTTCCTGGCGAGCGAGCGGGCCTCGTTCATCACCGGGACCGTGCAGCTCGTCGATGGTGGCGCGAGTGTGATCGGATGAGCCGCGGGCCCATCGTGGTGAAGATCGGCGGCGCCCCGGGGGTGGACCTCGAGAACGTCTGCGATGACGTCGCGGAGCTCGTCCGCCAGGGCGAGCGCGTCCTCGTGGTGAATGGAGGCTCGGACGCTGGAGAGCGGCTGTTGAAGCTCCACTCGCTCGAGCGCCCCGAGGTGACCACGCCCAGTGGCAACGTGGTGCGCCTCACGAACGCGGCCACCCTGCGCATCCTGATGATGGCGTGGGTGGGCGAGGTGAACAAACGCATCGTCCTGGCGCTCGGGGAGCGCGGCATCTCCGGGCTCGGGCTGTGCGGCGCGGATGGGCGGGTGCTCATCGCCCGGCGGCGGCCTCCGTTGAAGATCCACGACAACGGGCGGCTCCGGATCGACCGGGAGCACCTGGCCGGGGAGCTCACGGCGGTGAACACGGGCCTGCTGGGCACGCTGCTGGAGCTGGGCCACGTGCCCGTCCTCTGCCCTCCCGCGGTCACGGAGGACGGTGTGCTGGTGAACGCCGATGCGGATCAGGTCGCCGCGTCGGTGGCCACGGCGATGGGGGCCCGGGCCTTCGTCATGCTGTCGAACGTGCCGGGGCTGCTGGAGAACCCGAACGAGCCGCTGACGCTCGTGCGGCACAGCGACGACGTGGAGGGCTGCATGCAACTGGCGGCCGGACGCATGCGGTACAAGCTGGACGCCGCGCGCAAGGCGCTCCAGGGCGGAGTCCCCTCCGTCTATGTGAGCTCCTCCCGCGTGCCCCGCCCCGTGTTCGTCGCCCTCACCGAGGAGTCCGGCACGAAGTTCACCCTCCCCCGGAAGGACGCGGCCAATGCGGGCACGTGAGAAGTCGATCGAGTTCCTCAAGTGGATGGTGGAGCAGTACAGCCCCAGCCACCACGAGCACGCCTTCTCCCGTGCCCTGGCCGGGCAACTGGAGCGCCGCGGCTGGCGGGCCCACACGGACGAGGTGGGCAACACCATCGCCAGCCTGGGCGAGGGCGATACGTGCATCGCGCTGCTCGGCCACATCGACACGGTGCCCGGAGAGGTGCCGGTGCGCATCGAGGACGGGCGGCTCTTCGGGCGCGGGACGGTGGATGCCAAGGGGGCGATTGGCGCCTTCATCGAGGCCGTGGAGCTGCTCGAGGAGAGCGAGCGCGCCGGGAAGAAGTTCCTGCTGCTCGGGTGCGTCGAGGAGGAGGTGGCCATCACGCGCGGCGCGTTCCACGTCCGCGAGCGCTACCGCCCGGACTTCGTCATCAACGGAGAGCCGAGCGGGGCCCACGCGGTCACCATCGGGTACAAGGGGCTCGTCCGGGCCGAGCTCGAGTACCGGGCGAGCCGGCGCCACACGGCGAGCCGGGAGTACCGCGCCGCCGCCGAGCACGTCGTCGAGTCCTGGAACCAGCTGCGCGCGGACTGTGACGCGTGGAACCGGGAGCGGCCGCTCTTCGAGCAGAACCTGCCCTCGCTGACCTCGTTCCAGACGGGCGCGACGGACACCGAGGAGTGGGCGCGGGCCAGCGTGAACATCCGCACCGGCCCGTCCAGCGATGGCGAGCGCCTGCTGGCGCTCCTGGGCGGCGTTCCCGGCGTCACCGTGAATGCCCTCTCGAACAAGGGCGCGGTGAGCACGGATGGGAACGACGCGCTCTCGCGGATGTTCAAGCGCGTCATCCGCGAGCGGGGGGCTCGTCCGACGCTCCGGCTGAAGACGGGGACGTCGGACTGGAACACCGTGGCGGCGGCGTGGCAGGTGCCCACGCTCGCCTACGGCCCCGGCGACTCCTCCCTGGACCACACGCCGCACGAGCACATCGGGCTCGACGAGTACGAGGAGGGCGTCGCGGTGCTCGCTCGCGTGCTGGCGCTGCTGCCCACGAAGCCGCTGGGGTGAGGGGTGTGACGGCGTGCACACGTGGGCTGTTCGTGCCGTCACAGCCGCCCGGCGGCCTTCCGGGCAGAGTCGTTCGCATGTCCCACGTCACGAACACCGAAGTCATCCTCCCCCACTCCCTGTCCGCCGAGGCGCGGCGCCAGCTCATCGACTCCCTCTACGCCGTCCACCGGCGGATCTTCGATGGCGTGGGCCGGGAGTCCTTCGCCCGCTACGTGGTCGAGTCCCAGGCCGAGCACACGTGGCTGCTGCTCCACAAGAACGAGGCGGGAGAGGTGGTCGGCTACTTCGCCCTGCACCTCTTCGAGAAGCAGCTGGGCGACGAGCCCCTGGCGGTGTTCCGCGCGGAAGCGGGCCTGCTCAGGGAGTACCGGGGCGGCAACGTCAACGCGCGTTTCTGGATGGAGCGGGTGATCCACCATGTGCTGACGCACCCGGGCCGGCGCGTGTTCTACATGGGCTCGCTGGTGCACCCGTCCAGCTACTGGCTGTTCGCCCGGCACTGCGGCGAGGTGTGGCCACGGAGAGACCAGGAGACGCCCCCGGAGCTGCTGGCCTTCATGGACACGCTGGCCACGGAGTTCGGCCTGGAGAAGGTGCACCCGGCGCGGCCGCTGGTGCGGAAGGTGGGCTGGCGGACACGTGAGACGGAGGTGGAGCGCGAGTATTGGGCGCACTGTGACAAGCCCGAGGTGCGCTACTTCGTCGAGGCCAACCCCGGGTATGGCGAGGGGCACGGGCTGGTGACACTGGTGCCCATCACCCTGGGGAACCTGCGGAGCATGGCGCGGTCACTGCTGACGAAGCGGCTGCGCCAGTCCTTGGAGCAGCTGGCGGCTAGGGTGCAGCGCACGCGCCTCGGGGCCCGCCTGATCGCCTCGCGGGTGGTCCAGCAGCTGCGCCGGGTACCGTCCCTGGCCCACCTGGACGAAGGCACCCTGCGCGGCCTGGCAAGGCGAGCGGAGCGCCTCGTGCTGCCCGCGGGCCGGTACGTCTTCCACGCGGGGAGCGCCTGCGACGAGCTGTACGTGCTGGAGCGGGGCGCGGTCTACGTGCTGGCCGAAGGCGAGAAGCTCGTGGACGAGCTCGGCAGCGGCACGGTGTTCGGGGAGGGAGCGCTGCTCACGGGCGAGCGCCGCTCGGCGTCCATCCGCACGGCGACGGCGTCGACGCTGGTGCGCATTCCGCGCTCGGCGGTGCTGCCCCTGCTGGAGGGGGATGCGCGTCTGCGGGAGGGAATGTGGAAGACGCTCGCCGAGCGGCGCTTCGATGACCTGGTGCGCGGGAGCGAGCGGTACGGGCAGCTCGGGCGCAAGGACCGGCTCGCCCTGCTCCGGGAAGGAGAGCACCGCGAGCTGGCACCGAGGGAGCAGCACGAGCTCGAGGCGGGCACCTGGCTGTTCGTGCTCTCGGGCACGGTGGAGGTCGAGCACGAGGGGATGGAGATGACCCAGAGGGGTTCCACGTTCCTGGAGGCACGGCAGCCGCTGCGGATGAAGGCCCGGGAGACCACGCGGTTCGTGCTCCTGAAGCAGGAAGCGGCACGGCGGAACGAGGAGACCTCGCTCGTGTACCTCGCGGCGGCGTAGGACGGACCCGGCCCACCGTGCAACACCTCTTGAACCTACACCCGATGAACCTGAACCGCGCTCCGACCAGAAGGGGCATGGTGAACTGTTGAGTTACACTGGGCGCTCTCGCGAGGATCTCGGTTCTCAGCCTTAGCGGAGATGGCATGCCATGGGACACCCCACCGTCGATAACGAGACGCCGTTCGCCTTCGACATCATGAGCCTCGTGGATGAGGACGGGAGGCCCCTGCTGCTCTTAGTGGTAAAGGCTACCTATTCCATCGGCGACACGAGGCTGCGGCTCGCCGAGGAGCAGTTCCCAGTGAACTGGAGCGGCGAGTCCTGGGGTGAACCCGGCGAATCCAGCTACAAGTACGAGCCGGAGGGAGCCTTCATCAAGCCGGCCACGGATGTGGCACTCATCGGCCACGCACACGCACCACAGCGGGGTACTACCGAGACAGTGGTCGCCCTCCAGAGTAGGCCCGCTGAAAAAGGTCGTGCGCGTGGTGGGCGAGCGCACCTGGTTCCGCAGCATGGGCCGAGTGGGCATGACGAAGCCGCTGCCCTTCGAGACAATGCCCCTCGCCTGGGAGCGGGCCTTCGGTGGTTGGGACCGGACGGATTCGGGCAAGCCCGCCTTCGAGCCGCACAACCCGGTGGGTACCGGATTCCGTGCCAGCGCGCGCCATTTCGAGGAAGGATTGAAACTGCCCAACCTGGAGGATCCGGCGGAACCGCTGCGCGACTTCGGGCAGAAGGTCACGCCAGCGAACTTCGGATTTATCTCGCCCCACTGGCAGCCAAGGGCGAAGTACGCGGGCACCTACGACGAAGCCTGGAACAAGACGCGCAAGCCACTACTGCCGAAGGACTTCGACCAACGCTTCTTCAATGCCGCAGCACCAGGCCTCATCGCCCCTGGCTACCTCCAAGGCAACGAGGCCGTGGTCGTTGCTGGCGCCTCTCCAAGAGGTCGGCTCACCTTTCCACTCCCTGGCCAAGCAGCCCCCAGGGTCACCGTAGCCCTGACCAGCTCCGGGGACGTGAAGCCCGAGATGCGCCTGGACACCGTCATCCTCGACACGGACGCGGAGCACGTCCTGCTCCTATGGCGCGGGCATGTGGTGCTCAGTGACGGTATGCATGATGTGCGCGACTTACGCGTCACTGCTGAGGGTGTTTCTCGACTGAAGACAGCCTGAGAGTGCAGACTCATTTCCAGCTTTCCTGAATTGGTTCTGGCTCGCCGCCCACTTGACTCCTTGAGCGGGCCTGTGTTCGCGCTACGTGGATTCGGCGTGGTAATCTCTTCCCTCTTGGAGGTGGACATGCCCGTCAACACTGGTGTCAACAAGATGTCCGTTGTGACCAAGGACAGTGGTGGCGTCACCACCGCGTTCCCGGACGTGTGCAAGACGCCCAGTCCGGCCGGGCCCGTGCCCATCCCTTACCCCAACGTGGCGCAATCCTCGGACACCGCGAAGGGCACCAAGAAGGTATCCGTGGCAGGCAACCCGGTGTGCGTGAAGGACTCGAACTTCAGCACCAGCACGGGTGATGAGGCAGGCACGGCCGGGGGCGGCGTGGCCTCCAGTAAAACCAAGGGCAAGGCCGAGTTCGTCAACTTCTCCTTCGACGTGAAGTTCGAGGGTAAGAACGTAGCGCGCGCCTTCGACCTCATGCTTCACAACGACAAGAACACGCCTCCCTTCCCGGTCATGCAGGGACCCATCATCGCCATGGGGAGTGGTGACACGAAGCCCAAGTGTCTCTGCTGCGAAGAGGACGTCTAGGCAGGTTGCCGGGAACGCGCTGATGCTCTCCATGGAAGCCCACCGCAGCACCGGCGCGTCCTCCGCGCCGCACGATGCCTCACCCCGAATGGACATGGCGCGGGACTTCCTCTCGGATGCCGCCTTCTTCTGGGTGCAGCGCGAGCAGGGACTGGTAGCTCCCGACTACACCCTTCAGGAGCTCCTGGAAGGCCCCGAGCAGCGGCTACTCGCCTGCCTTGACGCACTGGTGCTGGGTGGACCGACAGTCCATCGGAAGTTACTGCGGCCCGCCCTGGCTTCGGAGGAACTGGAGACAGTCGCCTGCGCATGCTCCGCCCTCCTCATGCAGGGCGGAGCGGAAGGGCTCGATGCCGTGCTCACCACGCTCTGTGTCGACGTGGAGCCGACGAGCCAGGGGGCGGCACGAGCCCTGGAACTCACCCGCCGCGTGGACGCGGTGTCTCGGCTGCACGCGCTCCTGAAGGATGACACTCCCGTAGTCCAGACCCGTGTGCTTGATATCCTCACGCAGTGGGAGACGGATCCCGCTCAAGACCTGGACGGGCTCCTCGCCGCGAGCGATGCACCGCTGGCCTGCGCGGTGCTGCGCGCCGCCCGCCGCTTTCCCGCGCGGCTGAGGGTCTCCTCGCTCGATCGCGCCCTCGGCTCGGACGTGCCGGAGGTGCGCAACACGGCGCTGGAGACAGCCTTTCTGCTGGGGCACCCCGGCGCGTGGAGCACCTGTGTCGAGGCCGTCCGCCGCCGGGGGCCGGGTTGGGGTGGGCCTGCGGCGCTGCTCGCGCTGGGCGGCGACCTCCAGGACGTCAACCTCCTCCTCCAGGCGCTGCCGGAACCAGCGCTGCGGCGGGACGCGCTCTGGGCCCTGGGGCTTAGCGGGCGCGTTGCCGCCGTGGGGCCGCTGCTTGAGGCCATGCGAGACGAGGCCGTCGCGCCCTTGGCTGCGGAGTCCTTCTGCGCCATCACCGGCCTGGCTCTCACCGGTGACCTTTCGGTGCCTCGCGAAGCCTGGACGCCGGATGCTCCCGAGGAGGAGGAACCTACGCCGCTCGGACCCGAGGCCGAACTCCCCCTCCCCGAGCCCCAGAGGGTGGAGAGCTGGTGGAAGCAGGCCCAGAGTCACTTCCCACCCCAGGGGCGCTACCTCGCCGGGAAACCCTTCGGGGCCGAGCCACTCCTCGAGGCCCTCACCGCTGGACCCATGCGCAGACGCGCGACGCTGGCGCTGGAACTGGCCGTGCGCACCCAGGGTGCCTGGCAGCTTTCCACCGGGACTTGGGCGCTGCGGCAATGGAAGGTGCTACAGTCCATGGGGCCTGCGGTACGTGGGAGGCTGGCCCTGGGCTCCTTCCGCGCGCTGCCGCGTACCCTCGCCGTCCCGGAGGCGTTGCCGATGAAGGACGAGCCGCTCTTTCCGCCGGTGTTCCGCCAGCGCCCTCCGCCTCCGGGTGCGCTCGCGGTGACAGGGCTGGGGCTGGTGTCGTCCCTGGGGGATGGTGTGGTGGGCAGTTGCGCGGCTGCACGGGTGGGCGTGGCCCGGCCGGGGGCGCTGGAGGGCACTTCGATCGTTGACGAGGACTCGGGCGAGGAGTTGCCGATAACGGGGCATGCCATCCCCCACCTCACGCAGGGCTTCAGCGGCGTGGGACGGCTGGTGCGGCTGGGCGTGGCGGCCCTGACGGACCTCGTACACCAGACCGGACTGACCGCGGGACCGCGTACCGGCCTCTTTCTCAACTTGCCGAGCGGCTTCCTCCTCGCCGCCGCGGAGCGTCATGCGCGTGAGGCCGCGAAGCGGGAGGCGGTCGCCTCCGGGCAAGAAGAGGACTCCGGGGAGGCAGAAGTCTCCGAAGAGGAGCCCCTGCTCGCGGAGGTACTGCGAGAGCAGTACTCACGGACGCTGCTGCCGCGGCTGCTCGCTCAGGCCGCCTTGCCGGGCGGTGTCTCGCAGGAGGAGCTCTTCTTCGGTGACTCCCCTGGCTTCGTCACCGCCTTGCGCGCGGCGGAGCGCGCGCTCAGGTCGGGCGCGGTGGAGCGATGCATCGTGGGCGGCATCGACAGCCTCGTCGAGCCAGAGTGGTTGGACGCGCTGGAGGAACTGCGGCTGCTGAAGACGCCCAATCGGCCAGTGGGACTGATGCCCGGAGAGTGTGCAGCCTTCGTGCTGGTGGAGAAGGCGAACGCGGCGGCCCTCCGAGGCGCATCTGTCCACGCGCACATCGACGCGATGGCCTCCGCCTCCGAGCCGACCCACATGTTCTCCGGCCAGACCCACCTGGGCGTCGCGCTGACGTCGGTGCTCGCTGAGGTGCTCGGGAGCCTGGAGGATCGAGGGCGGGAGACGGGCCTTGTCTTCGCAGACCTCGACGGCACGATGCAGCGGGCCCAGGACTGGGGCTACGCCCAGGTGAGGCTGGAGGGCTTCCCGCTGAGGGAACTGCCCACGTGGTACCCTGCGGACGCGTGGGGCGGCGTGGGCGCGGCAACGGGAGCCTTGGCCGTCTGCATGGCGTCACGAAGCTTCGCGCGGGGCCATGCACCGGCGTCCGGAATCCTGGCGTGGCTCTGGGGGTGGGCGGGGGAGCGGACTGCGCTTCACGTACGGGCGCCCACGGCGCGGTGAGGTGGAACGTCAGCGCCGGGCCAGGCCCGGCATCATCCGGTACTCAGGCTGCGTGCTCAGGCCGCGCTCCTCGGCCAGCCGCAGCAGGGCCAGTCCCTCGATGAAGACGTGGCGCTCGGTGTGGAAGCGTTGGGGATGGAGGGGTGGGCCTGCGTTCCGGAACTCTGCGTCGCGCTCGACGAGCAGATCCTCCAGGGCGGCATCGAATGCCTCCTGGTCCCGGTTGGAGAGCGACTCACACACGGCTAGCCGCGGGGAGCCACTGTCGCCGGAGCATTTCTGGAAGGCCGCGAGAGCCCGCTCCTCACCCGGGGACGGGGTCTTCGCGCCCGCGAGCAGGTGCTCGCGAAGGAAGTCGGCGTAGCGGAAGTCGTCCTCGAACTCCTCGTCCGCCACCCAGCGGTGCGGGGAATGCTGGGCGATGTCGCGGGCGAGGCCTATCTCACCAGCGGCGAGCGCGTCGAACAGGGGTTCCACCCGGCTGGCGCAGCGGAACCGGCTCGGCGCCGCCGGCTCCGGACTGCAGAGCAGCAACTCCCGGCGCGCCGTCGCGGACAGGCGCAGGTCATGGCGGAACGCCGGGACGTCGCCCTCCGCCAGCAACGCGCCGATGGCGGCAATGCGGCGATAGGTGGAGAGCCGGGTCAGCAGCTCCTCGCGCTGGAGAGACGTGAGAGGCTGGCGAAGGCCGTCCTCCAGCTCCTCGACCGCCGTGAGCGCGTTCTCGCGAATGACATCCATCTGGGGCATGGGGTGTCGCCTGTCCTCCGCGGACGCGGAGCGTCTACGAGCTGGCCCGCTTGCGGAACTCGGAGCCGTAATCGTCCAGATCCTGGAAGAACATCCCGGTGCAGTCCTCGTCCAGGATGGTCTGCCCCAGGTCTTCCCGGACGAGGATGAGCCGGGACCTCTCCGCCAGCCGGAAGAGCTTCGTGTCCTTGGGGATCTTCTTTTCCTGGAGCACCAGCCGACGGAAACGGTGCACCTGATCCTTGCTGATGGGGTCCATCGTGAAGTCGGACTTCTTGGCATCCATGCAGGCCACGGTGCCCAGCACGTTGGCGATGAAGTAGGGCGCGTCCAGCACCTTCTTGCGCGGTGTGCGCACACGCACCGGCAGGAACTCGATGGTGCCCTTTGCCGTCTCCCTGTCCAGGATGCCCTTGAGCTTCTCGGACACCACGAGCAGGGCGTAGCTATTGGGGATGCTGTCCGTCAGCTTGCTGCCCCGCTCCTTCGACAGGTCGAAGATGAGTCCCTCCGGAAACCAATCCTTGCAGGGCACTCCCTCATTCAGCAGATAGCCCTTTCCATCCAGTTCTTCCTTCCGGTACGAGTCCAGCCACGCGAAGGACTCGTCCTCGTCGTCATTCACCCAGGGGTAGTAGCTCACCGAAACAGGCTCCTCGTTCAGGGCTTCTTGCTCTTCGTGAGGCCCTTCTTCTTGGCGGCGGGCTTCTCGAACTTGTTGATGGGGATGGGACCGGCGGCCACCAGCATGTCCCAGTAGTCCTCCTGGAGCTTCATCAGCTTGTTCTTGAGATCCTCGGGAGGGTTCCACTCCTTGTGCTTCTTGTCCTTCGCCAGAGCCCTGTCCAGAGCGTTCTTGACATCATGCATATCCGCTTTGACCTGCTCGGAATAGTCCGGATGGCTGCCCTGGTGAAACGGCAGAAGATGGAACGCCGTGTCTTTCTCCCTGGCGGGGAGGAAGATGATGTTCTCCCCGTTGTTGATGTTGTAATCCACCCCCTGGAGCATCCGGAGTTGGTTGCTGTTGAAGAACTTGTCGGAGAACGCCTCTTCCGGAAGCATGTGGTGCCCCTGGTTGACATACGGGGACTGGCCGATCTGGAAGTTGTTCCCATACGTGAAGGTATAGCGCCGCGCGTGGGCCTTGCTGCCTGCCTTCACTCCCTTGTCACGGGCGCGCGTACCACGCGCCTGGAGCACGCCCTGGATGACATCGAGGTCTGCGTAGACGCTCTTTCGACCCCCATTGCCCTTGATGTGCTTGTGGCCCTTGTCCCGGTAGTCGCGAGAGCGCTTGAGCCGTGCCTTCAGTTTGCCCCCGCCAGAGAGGTGCTGTCCCATGCGTGCCTCCGTAGGACTCAGTTCAACTCGATTTTACCACCACGGATGAGTTGGAGCCCGGAAGCGCGGCTCTCCACCCGGACGCCCCGCAGGAGGATGGTGCCGTCCCTGCGCAGCGTGATGCTCGCCTCGCCCACCTGAAGAACGAGCTCCCGCTGCGCGCCCAGTACCAAGCGTTCCTCCGGCGCGGAGTTTTTTGCCCTGGCTGCCGTGGCAGGCGCGGGTTCAGCGGGTGCGGGAGTCTCGGGCCCCCCGGGCCGGGTCGCCTCCTCCAGGAGTTGGTCCAGCAGCGAAGGAGTATCAGAGTCCTGCGCCATGGCGACAAGCAGGGGCCGCGCCGGATCACCCTCCTCGAAGAGCAGTACGGCCTGCCGCTGCTCCCCTGCGGCCTCGCGGAGCTGTGCCACGTCGAGCGCTACGAAACTCCGAGCCGGAACCGCCCCGGGACAGCCGTCGAACTGCACCAAGGGCAGGCCCTCCAGGCTCACGCCGACAAGTCGACCGACGCGCGCTCCGAGGATGGGTTGCTGCGACTCGGAACGGGCGACCTTGTCAGGAGTGCTGCAATCGTCAGGTGAAGACATGGGAAACCTCAGCGACACGGTGGAGCCCATTGTCTCAATAGCCGGGCTGGATGACGAGCCGCCACCTGAGCGGCTGTGTAGCAGTTGCTGCCAACATCCTCGTGCCCCCCCTGTCGCCCCCCTCTCTGTACACGAGCCTGCCGCGATGGCAGCAGCGAGAGAAGAGCCGAAGGAAGAATGAGAGAACGCAGTATTCCCGCCTTACGGCATGACGGGACGAATTGTCCGATGCGCCGCGTCCTACCGTGCTCGATGGTGGCCGCGATGCGCGTCAGCGGCACGCCCCCGTCCACCGGACGCATCTCGGTGCCACACTCGGCGGCCCAGGTGACGAAGGAGTGGCGCAGCTCGCCCATACGTAGCGGCTCCAGTCCCACGGACTTCGCCGCGCGCCTCACCACCTGTCGAATCCACCAGTCCGCCGGAGCCGAGCCCCTGGCCCGGAGGCGCATGGCCGCCGCGAGGGCATGGGCATCCACGAACTGGACGTGGACCCGCCCCGGGCGGTGGTGAGCACCGCCTCCTCCTCGCGGAGCCAGGAGCAGAACGCCTTGATGGCCGCGATCCGGTGCCGCCTGGCCGGGATGTCCCCCGCTTCCGCGTCGAACCAGCCGTTGAGTGCCTGCTTGAGGTCCTGGAGACGAAGCTGCCGCAGGTCCTTCCCGTAGAGCACCTCGGCCCACTGGGCGAGGTAGTGGAGGACGTTCTTCCGGTGCCGCTCGGTGCGACCCTGGCTCTTCAGGTAGCCGAGGAACCTCTCCACGGTGGGAAGGTCCAGGAGGACCGGCGCGTTGCCCGGTGTGGTCTCCTCAGCGGCCTTGGCCTCCTGGGCACGGGCCACGTAGGCGGCCGGGTCCCTCCGGAAGAGCGCCAGTTCGGCGAGCGCATCCTTCTCGTTGCCCGCCGAGAGCCTTGTGGTATAGAGCCGCCCGTGGACCTGCTTTTCGAGGACCTACACGGTGTCGCCCTGCTTGTTCACGTAGGTGCGTAAGTCAGTACGAAGTTGCGCATCGACTGGAGGGGCGGTAGAAAGCAGTCGAAGTTCCGCAGTAAAAGCAGCCGGTTGCACCATTTGGCCAGGTAGCTCACCTGGTTAGAGCGGCGGTCTCATAATCCGCAGGTAGTCGGTTCAAGTCCGACCCTGGCCAAGGCTCCGTCTCCGGGTTCACTCGGAGACGGGGCTTTTTTTCTGCCCGCTCCCCCGTGAACTCCGGCCGACGTGAGAGGTCCCCCTCTCGTCCATGTCGTCCGACTTCGACTCCGACTCCCGCCCCGCGGCCCCCGGCCCCGAGACGCCCCACCTCCACGAGGAGCGCCTGCGTCTGGCCGTCGAGGCCACCGGCCTGGGCACCTGGGACCTCGATCCCCTCACCGGCACCCTGCTCTGGGACGAGCGCTGCAAGGCCCTCTTCGGCGTCCCCCCGGATTCCTCCCCCCTCGACTACGACACCTTCCTCTCCCTCGTGCACCCCGAGGACCGCGAGCACGTCCACCAGGTCGTCCAGCGGGCCCTGGCTCCCTCCGGCAGCGGCTCCTACCGGCTCGACTACCGCTCCGTGAGCCCTCGGGACGGCACCATCCGGTGGCTGTCCACCTCCGGCCGGGCCCTCTTCGACTCGACGGGCCGCGCGGTGCGCTTCCTCGGCACCGTGCTCGACATCACCGAGCGCGTCCTCGAGCGCGAGGCCGCCGAGCGCGAGAAGCACCGCGTCGCCACCCTCCTGGAGAACATCTCCGAGTCCTTCGAGGCCTTCGACCGCGACTGGCGCTTCATCTACGTCAACCGCGAGGCCGAGCGGCTCCTGGGCAGGCCTCGCGAGGAGCTGCTCGGCCGCTCCCACTGGGAGGTCTACCCCGACCTCGTGGGCACCCCCGTGGAGCACCACTTCCGCCGCGCCGCCGCCGAGCGCATCCCCCTCTCCTTCGAGAACCACTACGCCCCCTGGGATCGCTGGTTCGAGATCCACGTCTACCCCACCGACGAAGGCATCGCCGTCCTCTTCCAGGATGTCACCGGCCGCAAGCGCCGCGACGAGGAGCGCGAGCGGCTGCTGCGAGAGCAGACCCACCTGCGCGAACAGGCCGAGCAGGCCCTGCGCGAGCGCCAGCGCGCGGTGGAGGTGCTGGAGCACGGCGAGGCCCTCGTCGTCCTCGACAAGGACTTCCGCATCGTCCTCGTGAACGAGCACCAGGAGCGCCTCTCCCGCACGCGGCGCGAGGACACGCTCGGACGGAACATCTGGGAGGTGTTCCCCCCGCTCGCCCACCCCGGCTCCAGCTACCGGCGCGCGTTCCGCCAGGTCATGGAGCAGCACGTGCCGGTGCAGTTCGAGGAGTACTACCCGCCCCTGGACCTCTGGGTGGGCATGAGCGTCCATCCCACCAGCGAGGGGGGACTCGCCGTCTTCTTCCGGGACATCACCGAGCGCAAGCGCGCCGAGCAGTTCCGCGAGCGGCTCATGGGCATCGTCAGCCATGATCTGCGCAGCCCCCTCCACGGCATCTCCCTCACCACCGAGCAGCTGTTGCGCCACGAGGACGTCTCCAGGACCGTGCTCGCCGGGGTGCAGCGCATCGCCCGGAGCGCCGAGCGCATGGCGCGGATGATCACCGACCTGCTCGACTTCACCCGCGCCCGGCTCGGTGGCGGCATTCCCCTGCAACGCCGGCCCTGTCAGCTCGTGGACCTGGTGCGCGCCACGCTCGAGGAGCTCGAGGTGCAGCACCCCGGCCGCACCGTGCTCTCCCATGCGCCCGGCCCGTACACCGGGGAGTGGGACCCGGACCGGCTCACCCAGGTCGTCTCCAACCTCGTGGACAATGCGCTCCAGCACGGCGCCCGCGACACGCCGGTGGAGGTGCGCCTGGGCCACGAGGACGCCACGTTCGTCCTCACCGTGCACAACCAGGGGCCTCCCATCCCCGAGGCCCTGCTGCCCCATGTCTTCGATCCCTTCCGCCGCGCCAACCACCCCTCGCGGCAGGGACTCGGACTGGGCCTCTACATCGTGCAGCAGCTCGTCCTCGCCCACGGCGGCTCCATCACCGTGAGCTCCCAGGTGGACTCGGGCACCACCTTCACCGTGCGCCTGCCCCGCCACGCTCCCACGCCCTGACGCGGGCACGGGCCCACCGCCTCGGGCGCGTCAAGCATTCGTGCCGCCGGGGTGGTTTTTTTGACGGCTTCCCCGCCTGCCCTCCTAATGCGCCCACAGGCCGGTAGTGGCCTGTAGCAGCCCCGAGGAGGTAGTTCCGATGCAGGATGCCAGCGCCAGCCCGATGAGCTCCGAGGTCACCCCGGCCTCCGCCGACTCGAACGGCCCCGATGCCGCCGAGGCCGTGGTCTCCACCCACGTGCTCGTCCCCATCGAGCAGGTCCACAAGCTGCGCGAGCTCGCCCGCCGCACCCGCATCCACCAGAGCGAGTACCTGCGCGAGGCCGTGGAGGATCTGCTCGCCAAGTACGGCAAGGCCCACTCCGGGGGCGAGCTGTGAGGACGGCCCTGCCCCTCCAGGCCCGCACTCCCGCCCTCTCCCGCGAGAAGGCTCCTCCTGCCGTGGACACCCGCGGCTTCGGCACCCGCGGCTCCTCCGAGCGCCCCCCCTCCATCCGCGAGGCCATCATCCGCTGGCTCAACGAGGAGCTGTGACGGGACGGGGGTGCTTCACGGTGGGGGAACCCGGGGCACTCGATACCCTCACCCCGTCCCTCTCCCGAGGGGAGAGGGGAAATGGGCGGAGTGGAGTGGGGCAAGTGGCTCAGGCGGACGGTAACGAGGCCTGCTGCCCTTCCTTGTCCAGCTTGCCGGCCAGCTCCTTGAAGGACAGGTGCCCCAGCGACATCAGCACCACCCCGAAGCCCACCTGCTGCACCGTCTGGCACAGCCACAGCACGTTCGCGTACGCCATCCCGTCCCCGTTCACCACCGAGGCCGGCAGGAAGAGCGACAGCCCCACGCTGATCGCCGCCTGGAACGTGCCCACCATCCCCGGGGCCGCCGGAATCATCACGCCCACCACCAGCACCGACATCACCACGTACGCCTGGAACAGCGTCAGGCTCGTCGGGCCGAACGCCCTCGACAGCAACGCCATCCCCGCCCCGTTCAGCCCCCAGTACACCACCGTGTACAGGAAGAAGAGCCCCATCTGGCGCCGGTCCGGCAACTGCCGCATCGCCCCCACGAAGGTGTCCACGATGTCCGCCATCTTGTGCGCCACGCCCGGCGCCACCCGGCCCACCGTGGAGCGCACCAGCCCCACCGCCGTCGCCTGGTGCTTCAGCGCGAAGAGCAGGAACAGCAGCCCGCCGCCGAACACCGCGAACATCAGGTTCGCCCCCAGCTTCACGTAGCGGACCTCGGGCACCTCCGCCGGCACGAAGAAGAGCAGCACCCGCATCAGCACCGCGATGGACATGCCGTCCGTGATGCGCTCGAGCACCACCGACGTCATCGCCGCGCTCCGGCGGATGGAGCTGCGCTGCGCGATGAGCAACGGCCGCGCGAACTCGCCCAACCGGAACGGCAGCACCAGCAACATCATGAAGCCGATGCCCGACGCCTCGTTCAGTTGGCGGAACGGCACCCGCTCCATGCCCGACAGCAGGCAGCCCCACCGCAGCGTCCGCGACAGGTGCACCAGCGTCAGGATGACGAAGTACGGCAACACCCACAGGTAGTTGGCCGACTTCAGGCTGGCCATCTGCGAGTCCCAGTTCGTGTGCCGGAAGGCCCACCAGGAGCAGACGAGGGTGACGAGCAGGCTGGCGATCAGTTTGACGGCGCGATTCACGTCGGCCCGTATACCCTCACCCCACCCCGGACTCCAGGGGTTCCCCCGCCAGCAAGCGGCCCGGCGAGGTGGCCATCAGCCGCGTGAAGGCCCGCTCCCCCACCCTGCTCCGCAGCTCCCCCAGCGCCTTTCCCACCCACTCCCGCGCGCCCACCGGCCCGTGCAGATCCGTCGCCCCCAGGGCGTACAGCCCCTCCTCCAGGAAGCTCCGCGCCAGCTTCCTCGCCGTCCCCCCGTACCGCCCCGTCAGCGCCCCCACGTCCAGCTGCAGCAGCGCCCCGGCCCGCCCCGCCTCCGCCGCCCGGCCCGGACGCTCGAACTCCAGGCTCCGCTCCGGGTGCGCCAGCACCGGCGTCACCCCCTTCAGGCGGATGCGGAAGAGGATGTCCGTCAACGTGGGCACCGGTGAGGTGTAGGGCAGCTCCACCAGCACGTACCGCCCCGCCCCCAGCAGCCGCGCCTCCGGCGTGCCCAGCCCCCGGAGGAAGGCCTCATCCAGGAAGTTCTCCGCGTTCGTCCCCAGCGCCAGCTTCACCCCCGCGCGCGCCAGCGCCTCGCGCAGCTCCGCCAGCCGCTCCTCCACCACCTGCCGCGCGTGCGAGGGGTACTCGGGCCGTGCGTGCGGGCTGGGCGCCACCGTGGTGAAGCCCAGGTCCACCAGCGCCCGCGCCATCTCCACCGCGTCCTCCAACGTGCGCGCCCCGTCATCCACCCCCGGCACCAGGTGGCAGTGCAGGTCGCACAGCCCGCTCACGCGTCGCCGCCCCGCTCCGGATGCTGCTCGGCCGGCAGCTCGTCCTCCTGCTCGTCCGCCTGCCGGTCCGGCACCCGGTACTCCTCTCCCAGCCAGCGCCCCAGGTCCACCATGCGGCAGCGCTTGGAGCAGAAAGGAAACGCCGGGTTCTCGGCTCGCGGGGCGACCGGCTTCCGGCAGACGGAACACTCTTTGAGGTTCATGGACACGCCGTACTCATAAACCCCGGTGCCCGCTCGGGCCAGCGCGTTCACGGCCCCCTCCCCGCCAGCCAGGGCGCTCCCTCCAGGAAGGTGTCCAGCCCCTGATGCAGACCGGGCGCGCGCTGGGACGCGTCGAGCTGCCCGGTGCTCGAGGACTCCAGGTAGTCGCCCCAGAACACCTCGAAGAGCTTGCGGGTGGGGGGCCGGGAGCATCCGTGCTTGACTGCCCCGGTTCAACGACCTCCCAGGTGCTCTCCCATGCAGGTGCTCCGCATCACCCGTCCCGGCGGTCCCGAGGTGCTCGACTTCGAGGAGCGTCCCGCCCCCACTCCCGGCCCCTCGGATCTCCTCGTGCGCGTGCGCGCCACCGCGCTCAACCGCGCCGATCTCCTGCAGATCCGCGGCGGCTACCCCGCCCCTCCCGGCGTCCCCTCCGACGTCCCCGGCCTCGAGTATGCCGGCGAGGTGATCGCCACCGGCCCGCTCGCCCGCCGCTTCAAGCCCGGTGACCGCGTGATGGGGCTCGTGGGCGGAGGTGCCTTCGCCGAGCAGCTCATCACCCACGAGCGCGAGGCCCTCCCCCTGCCGGAAAACCTCGACTTCGCCCCGGCCGCCGCGCTCCCCGAGGCCTACCTCACCGCCTTCGACGCGCTCGTGCTCCAGGGCGGCCTGCGCATGGGCGAGTCCGTGCTCATCCATGCCGTCGCCAGCGGCGTGGGCTCCGCCGCCGCGCAGATCTGCCGCGCCCTCGGGGCCCGGAGCCTGGGGACGGGGCGCAACGCGGAGAAGCTCTCCCGCGCCCCCGCCTGGGGCGTGGAGAAGACGGTGCTGTGTGAGGCCCCTCCCCGCTTCGCGGAGGCCATCCGGGAAGCCACCGGGGGACGCGGGGTGGACCTGGCGTTGGAGCTCGTCGGCGGGGACTACCTCCCGGAGACGCTCCGGGCCATGGCGCCCCAGGGCCGCGTCCTGCTCGTGGGGCTCGTCGCCGGCCGGCAGGCGCCCGTGGACCTGGACGTCCTCCTCACCCGGCGGCTGCGCGTCACCGGCACCGTGCTCCGCAGCCGGCCTCCCGAGGAGAAGATGGCGCTCGCCCAGGCCGCCGAGCGCAGCCTGCTTCCCCTCTTCCGCGCCGGGACGCTCACCCCCGTGGTCGACGCCGTCTACCCCATGCGCGAGGCCCGTGAGGCCCTCGCCCGCATGGCCAGCAACGACACCGTGGGCAAGCTCGTCCTCCGCTGGGAGTGACGCGGCGCCCGGGCCTCAAGCGGTCAATCGTTGACGGGGAACCCGCGCGCGGTGGCATCGCCCCCTTCCCCGAGGCGCTCCGCCGTGCGTGAGTAGGCGGCGTGCGCACGCCGATCGACCGCCACCTGCCGCCCGACCATGACGCCTTCGTCTCCGCCAAGCCCCCCACGGGCCGCGTCATCGTCATCGCCCCCACGCGCGCGGCGTGCGAGACGATCGAGCTCGCGCTCGGACTGAGCCTCGAAACCTGGCTCGAGAAGCACCACGGGCCCCGGGTGCGCGAGCTGGCGCGCTCCGGAGAGGGCTTTGGCATCGTGGCCGGGACCGGCACCGGAAAGACGCTCGCCATCCGGCTCATCGCGGAGGAGATCGTCGGCCAGGGAGGCTCGGCCCCGCTCCGCGTTGGCGTGGTGAACCGCGAGCGCGAGGCCACCCCCGAGACGCCCTCCTGGAACGTCATCATCGTGACGACCGGCATCGCGCGGCGCTGGTTCCAGAGCGGCGACATCCTTGCGCACGACACGCTCGTCATCGACGAAATCCACCAGACGTCCGCGGAGCTCGAGCTCTGCCTCGCGCTCGGCAAGCGCGTGGGCTGCCGCTTCATCTGGCTCTCCGCCACCGTCGACCCGGCGCTCTACGCGCGCTACCTCGGCAGCGCCGACGTGCTCCAGGTGCAAGCGTTCGATCCGAAGAAGGTGGCCACCGTCGTGGTCGAGAACAGGCCTCCCCTCGCCTTCCTGGACGAGGCGTTCCTGCGCACCGTGGAGAAGGAGCAACGCGGAGTGGGCGTCTTCCTCCCCACGCGGGCGGCCGTCGAGCAGGCGGCCCTGTACGTCCGCCACCGCTGGCCCGGCATCCACACGGCGCACTACCACGGCGGCGAGCCCATCCGCGCCATCCGTCCCTTCCTCGAGGGAACGGCGCCCCGGCCCTACCTGCTCGCCATGACGGCCGCGGGACAGAGCGCCCTCAACGTGCCGGGGCTCGACACCATCGTCATCGACGACACGCGCTTCGCCAATCTCGTCGAGCGCGGACGCAACGTGCTCACGCGCCTCCACCTCGGCAACAACGAGCTGCTCCAGATGGCCGGACGCGTGCACGGCCGCGTGGAGGGCGGGCGCATCTTCATCCTCAGCAACCGCGACATCGACTTCTTCGCGCTCCGCCCGACCGGGCCCGAGTTCCAGCTCGCCGGAGACCCGGAGCGCGTGGCGCTCACCGCCGCCGCGCTCGGGGTGCGGGCCGACACGTTGGATCTCCCCGTGCCGCTCGACCGCGCCGCCTACCAGCGCGTGCTCCAACGGCTGCGGGAGCGCAACATCATCGACGCGCAGGGACGGCTCTCGTCCTACGGCCGCGCGGTCGAGGCGCTCCCGGTGGAGCGCGCCTGGGCGGAGCTGATCGTCAACGCCGAGGACGCGCTGCTCCCCTACCTGGCCGTGTGCAGCGCCATCGAGTCGCTCCACCGCATGACGCGCGAGGAGCGCGACCTGGAGGGAGTGCTCGCCCCCGGGAGCGATCACCTCACCGCCTACAACCTCTACGCCGACGCGTACCGCGAGGCGGGATACATCGGAGAGGTGTACGGGCTCCCGCGCCACCTGTTCCACGCGGAGCAGCTGGAGCGCTGGGCCGAGCGGCGCGGCGTGCTGGTGAAAGCGCTCGAGGACGCGGCGCTGGTGATGGCGGGCGTCTACCGGAGCCTGCGCCTCGACCTGCCCGAGCAGCTCCCCCTCGTCGAGGCGCCCGTGTACCGCCGCTTCGCCGACCTGCTCGCGTGCTTCATGCCCTTCGATCTGACCCTCGACGAGCGGACGGCCTCGGGCGAGCAGGCCCGCGTCTCGAAGACGAGCGTGTGCGGAAGCTGGGGCGCGGTGGCGGGGCCGCTCCGCTACTTCGCCGACCGCCATGGCAATCCGCATGCGGCCATCGAGGGCACGCACCTCCCGCTCGACGTGCTGAAGAAGTACGCGCGCCGCACCGAGGCCGGGATCGCCTACGACACGCGGTACATGTCGCTCGTGCGCGAGTGGCACGTGGAGTACGCCGGCTTCGAGCTGGAGAGCGAGGCCGAGGTGCTCCCCGCCTGGGGGCCGGACCAGGCCGGCCGGGCCCGGCACGCGCTCGCGGAGGCACTGGCACGCGGCGAGGCGGAGCACCCGGCGGTGCGCCACAACCAACCCGCCATCGACGAGGTGCGCGAGCTGTGGCGCCGCTCGGGTGGACGCACGGCGAAGCTCGGGGTGCCCGAGCTCACCGCCCTCTACGAGGCCCGGCTCGAGGGCGTCACCTCGATGGAGGAGTTCCTCGCGCGCCCGCTGGCGCTCGACCTGGACGCGCTGGTGCCGCCCGGGACCCGTGAGCAGCTCCTGTCCCTGCCAGACGCGGTGTTCATCCGCGACCGCGAGGTGCCGCTGGCCTACGAAGTGGAGGAGGACGAGACGGAAGAGCCCTTCGGGGTGGTCCGGCTCGATCTCCCGGAGAAGCTCGCACGTACGCTCGTGGAGGAGGAGCTTCCGTTGCTCGACCGGCCCATGCGCTTCGTCGTGGGCCGGGGCCGGCGCGGCGCCTTGCGTGCCGACTCGCTGCTCGACCTGCAGGAGCTGCTCGACATGCCGTGGATGCCCGACGAGCTCGAGGAGGCACGAGGCAGGGGGCCCCGGCGCCCGAAGCGCTGAGCCCCAGGCTCAGGGGCTGGCGACTCCCCACGCGGGCTCCGCCCCTCGCGACAACTCGTCCCGCAGCGCCCGCGCCTCCTGCAGATCGAGGCACTCCCCGCCCGGCTCGAACCCGGCACAGGCCCGCTCCAGCATCCTCCGCGCCGCCTCCGCCTGTCCCCTATCCCTCAGCAAGCGGCACAGGCTCACCGTTGCACGCAACTCGAGCAGGCCCGCCCCCTGCGCACGAGCCACCGCGACGGCGCGGACGAAGCAGGAGCCCGCCTCCTCGTCCCTTCCCGCCCGCCTCAGGCACTCGCCCCGGAGCAGGTGCAGCCAGGCCTCGCTGCTGACTTCCCCCGTCTCCACGCTCTCGGCCAGTGCTTCATCAATCGCCGCCAACGCCTCCTGGACCTGCCCCAACGCCAACCGGGTCTGTGCGATCACGCTCAAGCAGGAGGGAATCCCGTTATGAATGCCCCGCCCGCGCCAGACCTCGAGGACCTCCTGCGCGAGTGCGAGGCCTTCCCGCGACCGCCCCAGCCCGGCCAGGGCCCCTCCCCGGACGAGCGTCGCCCACGTGCTCCACATCACGAATCTGCGCTCGCTCGCGAACGAGAGGGCCCGGTCCACCAGCGACAATGCTCCCAGAGCCTCCCGGCGAAGCAGGCGAGCCACGGCCACATAGACCTGCGTGGAGCCCAGCGAGGAGGGATGACCGACGCGGCCAGCCAGCTCCAGCGCCTCCCGGGCACGGCGTCGCGACTCCTCCATCCGTCCCAGGACGGCCTGGACGATGGCGCTCTCGGCCAGCGCCATCGTCCAGGGATCGGTCCCATAGCGGATGGCCAGCGCCCGGTGCTCCTCGAGAGAAGGCTCCGGGCGGCCCAGGACACGCGCCAGAGCCCGCGCGGCCTCCCACGGCCGTCCCCAGGAGAAGAGGATGACCGCGCTCATCACGTCGCCCAGGCTCCAGAGCTCCAACTGGCCGTGGCGCCTGCCCAGGTCCACGAGCCGCTCCGCCAGCTCCTTCGCCCGGTGGTACTCGGACCGTCCCCGGTAATAGGCGAAGAGACCCCAGAAGGACAGGTCGAGCCGCGGCAACACCTCGCCTACCCGGGAGAGGAGCTCCCAGACCCGGGCGAACATCCGCTCCGTTTCGGGCGCATCGTAGCCATGCACCTGCAACATCGCGAGGCCCAGGTCCATGCGGATCTCCAGCTCCCGCTGGAGGCGCCGCGAGTCGTCCGTCAGGACGGGCAACAGCTCCAGCGCCCGGGTCAGATGACCCAGCGCCTCGAGGCTGTCGTGACGCTCGCGGGCGAGCCGTCCGGCCCTCGCCCAGTAGCCGATGGCGCGCACGTGCTCTCCCGCCTCGGTGAGATGGTGCGCGAGCACCTCCGGCCGCTCCTCCACCAGCCTGGGAAAGTGCGTCTCCAATGCCGGCACGAGGCGCCGGTGGTAGCGCCGCCGCGTGCTCCGGGACAGGGACCGGTACGCGGCCTTCTGGAAGAGCGCGTGCCGGAACAGGTACTCCGGCCCGGGCACGTCTTCCCGCTCCCGTTCGATCAAGAGCCCCGCCTCCATCAGCCCGGCGATGTCACGCAGCACGGTGGTCTCATCACGCTCCGACAGGACGGCCAGCAGCCTGCCACAGAAGACCCGCCCCACCACCGCGCCCAGCTGGGCCAGGGTCTTCTGGCGCGAGGGCAGCAGATCCAACCGGGCCAGCAGCAACTCGTGCAGGGTGAGCGGGATGGACGCCGTCGTCCCTCCCTCCAGGACCATGCGCGTCATCTCCTCGATGAAGAGCGGGATGCCATCCGTCTTCTCCACCAGTGTCTGGAGCGTCCGCTCCGGCAGCTCGCGCTCCCGGGCCACCTGTCGCACCAGGGCCGCGGCGCGCCCGGCCGGCAACCGCTCCATCATCAACCGGTGCACCCCCTCGTGCCAGTCCGGCTGGAACTCCGGGCGGGCACTCAGGACGACGAGGAAGCTCGCCTTCCCAACGCATTCCAGGAGGAAGCCCAGGAACTCGAGCAGGGAGGAGTCGGCCCAGTGCAGATCCTCGATGACCAGCAGCCGCGGCGGGTCCTCACAAGGACAGTGCATGAGCATATGGACCAGGGACTGGAAGGTCCTCTCCTTGCGCCGCTCGGGCGTGAGCTGGAGCACCGGTGAGCCCTCGGGAACGGGCAGGCCCAGCAACAGGCCCAGCAGCTCCCGGTCCTCCCGGGACAGGCCCAGCGCCCCCAACCGCGCCTCCAGCTTCTCCATGCGCAGCGCGGGAGGATCCTCCTGGCGGATGCCCACCACCACCTGAAGCAGCTCGAGGATCGGGTGCAGGGCGTGGGTGCTGTACCGGGACCAACACTGCACCCGGATCAGGGTGGACGACTCCGCCACCCGCTCGCACAGCGCCTCGATGAGCCGGGACTTGCCGATGCCCGCTTCACCGCTCACCAGGACGAAGGCCCCCCGTCCCCGCCGCGCGTGCTCCCACCACCCCAGGAGCCGCTCCAACTCGCGCTCCCGCCCCACCAACGGGGAGAGCCGTCCGGCCACGTGCGTCCGCTCGAACCGGGAGGCCACCTCCCGCTCGCCCCGCACGCGGTGCGTCTCCAGGCTCACGAGTCCCGACAGTCCCTCGAAGACGTGGGTGCCGAGCGGCTCGGCCTGGAAGGCGCCCCGTACGAGCTTCCACGTCGTGTCGCTGACGACCACCTCTCCCGGCCCGGCCCGCCGCGCGAGCCACGCGGCCACCTTGGGGGCCTCGCCCTGGAGCCGCGGGCCCACCCCCATCCATTCCGTGTGGATGCCACCCCGCACGAACAGGCCGGAGAGGGGCAGGTGCGGCAGCCGGCGCTGAAGCGTGTCCCGCAGCTCCCGCGTGAGCTGGAGCCCCGTGCGCACCGCGCGCTCCGAGTCATCCTCCCGGCCCAGGGTCCAACCGAAGCACGCGAGCACCTCGCCGCCCATGGACAGGGCCACGGTGCCCCGGTTGCGCTCGATGAGCTCCAGGCACGCCTCGTGGAAGGCCTGCTCCAGCTCGCCCATGTCCTCGGCATCGAGCGGCCCTCCGCTCTCGGCGAGCCCCCCGAGCTGGCAGGACACCAGCGTCACCTGACGCCGCTGGGGCTCGGCCGAGCTTCCCCGCGGCTCGCGCACTTCCTGCCGCAGCTCCAGCGCCGAGGAGAAACGCCGGGCCGGGTCCTTCGCCAGCGCGGTGGCCAGCAGCACCGCCACCCGCCGCGGCACCTCCGGGTGGCGCACGCGGACCGAGGGCGCTGGCTCCGGGGACGTCACCCGCTCGCGCAGCTCCGCCAACGTGGCCCCCTGGAAGGGCGGCTCGCCCGTGAGCAGCTCGTACAGCACCACGCCGGCCGCCCAGATGTCCGTGCGCGCGTCCTGCGGCTCCCCGCGCCACTGCTCCGGCGCCATGTAGGCCGGAGTGCCTCCCGCCAGCTGGAGCTCGGAGCCAACCGGCTCCACGGCCAGGTGCGACAGGCCGAAGTCCAGCAGCTTCACCGTCCCTTCGCGGGTGAGGAAGACGTTGCCGGGCTTGAGATCGCGGTGGACGATGCCCCGCTCGTGCGCATGCGCCAGGCCCGCGGCGATGGCCTCGAGAATCTCCAGCGCCCGCCAGAGCCCGGGGCGCTCGCGCCGCAGCAGCCCGGCGAGCGACTCGCCCTCCAGGCACTCCATCACCAGGAAGGGCACCCGGGCCTGGCCGGGCGCGGGGCTCCACTCCGCCACGTCGAAGATGCGGACGATGTTCTCGTGGTCCAGCCGGGCCACCGCCCGCGCCTCGGCGAGCGCCAGCTCCTCGAAGCCCGGGCGGGGCAGCAGGAACTTGAGCGCCACCTCACGCCGCAGCGTCGCGTCCCTCGCGCGGAACACCTGCCCCATTCCGCCCCGGCCCATCGGCTCGAGGATCTCGAAACGCCGGCCCTCCAGGCCCCCGAGCCACTGTCCGGGAACGGGCAGCCGGGAGGCAGGCTCGACCTGGAGCACCTCCCTCAGGAAGGAGTCACCGGACTCGGAGGCGGGCCCGGAGGCCCCAGGAGCCTGGGGCGCACCGGTGACCGGCCACGCCTCCCTGTCCTCCCATGGAGCATCCTTGCTCATCGCTCCCTCCCGGGTCTCGTCCATGCGCCCTCTTGGAGAACGAATGGCGTGCCCCGGGAAGTGAGGCCCCTCCTTTGTCAGGAGGGCGAAGCTGGAGACAGACGCTCGGACTCGCAATGACCTCCGGGCCAGGGTGTACGGCATCGGGCGACAGGCCAGCGAGCGGGCGGACAGGGGTTCCACCCCAGGCCCGTGGCACCCGTCCCTCTCCCGGATTGTCCGGACGCAGAGGATCGTTGCTTCGCGCACACGGCCCCTTATCCTCCGCCGCCATCATGCCTGCTGCCTTCGACCCCAGCGCCGCCGCCCCCCCCGACTCCGGCATCTTCGGCCTCCCCCACTCCCCCGAGGAGGCCCACGTCGTCCTCATCCCCGTCCCCTTCGAGGCCACCACCAGCTACGGCGGTGGCACCTCCGACGGCCCCTCCGCCGTCCTCGAGGCCAGCCGCCAGGTCGACCTCTTCGACGTCGAGACCGGCCGCCCCTATGAGCGCGGCATCGCCCTCCTCCCCGAGCCCGCCGAGTGGCGCGCCTGGAACACCCGCGCCAAGGAGCGCGCCGTCCCCATCATCGAGGCCGGCGGCGTGGACCCCTCCAACCCCGAGCTCCAGGCCGCCTCCACCGAGGTCAACACCCTCTGCGAGCAGCTCCACGACGCCGTCTACCGCACCGCCAAGCAGTGGCTCGCCCAGGGCAAGCGCGTCGGCGCCGTCGGGGGAGAGCACTCCATCTCCTTCGGCATCATCCGCGCCCACGCCGAGAAGTACCCCGGCCTCGGCGTCCTCCACCTCGACGCCCACGCCGATCTGCGCGACGCCTACGAGGGCTTCACCTGGTCCCACGCCTCCATCATGCACAACGTCATGGAGCGCATCCCCGGGGTGAAGTCGCTCGTCCAGGTCGCCATCCGCGACATGAGCGAGGACGAGCACCGCTACATCGCCTCGTCCAACGGCCGCGTCCGCGCCTTCTTCGACTCCGACATCAACCACAAGCGCTTCGACGGCATCCCCTGGAACCGCCAGGTCGATGCCATGCTCGAGGGCCTCCCCCAGCACGTCTACCTGTCCTTCGACATCGACGGGCTCGATCCCACCCTCTGCCCCCACACCGGCACGCCCGTCCCCGGCGGACTCTCCTTCCCCGAGGCCGTCGCCCTCATCTCCGGGGTCGTCCGCTCCGGCCGCACCATCGTCGGCTTCGACCTCACCGAGGTCGCGCCGGATCCCGAGGGCGGTGAGTGGGATGGCAACGTGGGCGCGCGCCTGCTCTACAAGATGATCGGCTGGATGCTGAAGTCCGAGCAGCGCAAGTAGGGGCCACCGGGGGAACCCGTGGCTCGCGATACCCTCACCCCGTCCCTCTCCCGAAGGGAGAGGGGTGGATCCGTGCTTGGGGCCGTGAGGATCAACTCCTCGGCAGCATCACGCTCAGCGTGGTGCCCTGCCCCTTCTTCGACTCCACCGACAGCCCGCCGCCATGCAGCCGCGCCAGCTCCGAGGCGATGTAGAGCCCCAGCCCCGCTCCCGCTCCGAACGGCTCGAACAGGTGCCCCAGCTCCTCGTCCGAGATGCCCGGGCCCGCGTCCTTCACCCGGATCGTCACCAGCGACGGCGAGGCCTCCAGCTCCACCCGCACCAGGCCCCCGTGCCGCACCGCATGGCCCAGCAGCCCGTCCAACACCCGGCGCAGCCGCTCCGGATCGAACCGCGTCTCCACCGGCGCCGCCGGCTGCCGCAGCTCCCAGCTCACCTCGGGGTGCCGCTGCTTCCACGTCTCCAGCTTCTGACGCACCAGCACGCTCACGTCCGCCACCACCGGCACCACCACCACGGTGCGCGCCGCCAGGTACGCCGCCTCCCGGAAATCCCTCGTCAGCGCCTCCAGCGTCTTCAGCTGCGCCCCGAGCGTCTCCAGCGCTCCGCTCTCCGCCTTCCCCTCCCCCCGCAGCTGCTCCACCTGCGCCCGCGCCGTCTCCAGCGGCCCCTCGAAGCCCCTCGCCACCCAGTCCCCCAGCGCCTCCATCGCCGACGCCCCCTCCAGCGGCTTTGGCCGGGGTGCCTCCTCCAACGCCTTGCGGATCAACGTCTCGAAGTCCGTGATCTCGAAGGGCTTGTGCAGGAAGGCGTGCGCTTCGGGCGCACCATGTGGGAGAACCGCGCTCAACAGGATGATGGGAACGCGGCCGAGGACCTCGTCGCTCTTGAGCTTGCGACACAGGTCCACGCCACTCAGGCGAGGCATCATGTGGTCCGTGACCACCAGATTCGGACGGCGCGCCCGCGCGAGGTTCCACGCCTCCTCGCCATCGCGTGCCTGGATCACATCGTGCCCCAGGTCCTCGACGACCTGGCTCAGCACCTCGAGCACCGCGGGCTCATCGTCCGCCACAAGGACGAGACTCATGTGCTCATTCCATTCAACCCCGGACCTGTACGCCAGTCCGGGGGCCGGGAATGCCCGCCCTGCTGCGGAGTTCCCGACAGTCAGGGCGTCATGGAGCCGACATTGCCATGCCTCAGAGGGAGGACTTGACGTGAAGAACCAAGTGAGCCGGTGGGGACTGCTGCTCGCCGTATTGCTGACTTTCACCAGCGGCACCAGCGCCCGCGCCGACGCGGCCCGGCGCCGCAATGAGATCGTCGAGGTGGTGCAGAAGGTCTCCCCCGCCGTCGTCTTCATCGGCACCGAGAGCGAGGAGGAGTCCCCCTTCCGCGGGCGCCGCTCGCCCCTGGAGGAGTTCTTCGGCGTTCCCCAGCAGCGCCAGCGCCAGCAGGGCCTGGGCAGCGGCGTCATCGTGGACCCCAACGGCATCATCATCACCAACGACCACGTCATCCGCGGCGCCTCCGCCATCCACGTGGTGCTGGCCGACGGGCGCGAGCTGGAGGCCGAGGTCATCGGCAGCGACGCCAACAACGACCTGGCCGTGCTCAAGGTGAGCTCCAAGCAGCCGCTGCCCGCGGCGAAGCTGGGCACCACCTCGGACCTGATGATCGGCGAAACGGTCATCGCCATCGGCAGCCCCCTGGGGCTGAGCAAGACGGTGACGGCGGGCGTGGTGAGCGCCACGGGCCGCTCCCTCAAGGCGGATGGGAAGACCTACAACGACTTCATCCAGACGGATGCGGCGATCAACCCGGGCAACTCGGGCGGGCCGCTGCTCAACGTGGACGGGGATGTCATCGGCATCAACACCGCCATCATCGCCAGCGCCCAGGGCATCGGCTTCGCCATCCCCGCGGACAAGGTGCGCCGGATCATGGACGAGCTCACCCGCTTCGGGAAGGTGCGCCCGTCCTGGGTGGGCATCGAGGTGCAGCCGCTGTCGCCCCGGCTCGCCCGGCAGCTCGGGTGGGACCGGACCTATGGCGTCGTCGTCAGCGACGTGGAGCCGGGCAGCCCCGCCGAGCAGGCGGGCGTGCGCCGGGGTGACGTGCTCGCCGAGATGGGCGGCTCGCGCATCTCCGATGCCGAGGACTACATCAGCCGGGCCCGGGGCTACCCCGCCCGCGCCGCCTTCCCGCTCGTCCTCTTCCGCGAGGGCGGCCAGCGCACCCTCCAGGTGACGCCCGCCGAGTTCCCGCCCCAGCTCGTGGAGGCCCTCGGGTGGAACCGGCTGGGACTGAGGGTAAAGCCCACGCGCGGCGCCATGGCCATCCAGGCGGTGCGCCCCGGCTCGGCGGCGGACGAGATCGGCCTGGATCAGGGAGACGTCATCCTGCGCATCAACAACCAGCCGGTGGCCGAGCCCACCGCCTTCCAGGAGGCCCTGCTGTCCGCCCGGGGCACCCGGAGCGTCCTGCTGCTCGTGCAGCGCGGCCGCTACCGCTACAACATCACCCTGCCCTTCTAGGGAAAGGGGGCCCCTGGAGAGGGCCCTAGCGGTTCCCCGGCCCGGGCCTGCTAGCATGGGGGCCTGCATGAGTCAGGTTCGCTATCACCCGCTCGGGCCGCTGCTGGCCGGCGAGGGCTCCCGGGCATTCCTCGGGCTGGCGCTCGAGGAAGGTGTCCCGCCCCGTCCGGTGGTGCTCGTCTGGGCGCCTCCCGACGTCACCCGGGATTCCGAGCTGTCCGCCCACTTGCAGCGCGAGACACAGCGCGCCGCCGTCCTGGAGCACCCCAACATCCTGCGCGTCCACGGGCTGGTGCCCCTGGAGGCCGGGCTCGCCCGCATCACCGAGTTCGCCGATGGCGAGTCGCTGCGCCGGGTGTTGGAGGTGCGTCCGCGCATCCCCCCCGCCTTCGCCGCGCTGATCGTCTCGGACGTGGCCATGGGCGTGCACTACGCGCACCTGGCCGGCAACGATGACGGCACGCCGCTCGTCCACGGAGATCTGCGCCCGGAGACCGTCATGGTCTCCTTCAATGGCGTGTGCAAGGTGACGGGCTACGGGGCCCTCAATGTCGCCCCGCGCGAGCGCAACGGCCGGCGCGTGCGCAACCGCCGCAACTACAGCGCCCCCGAGCAGCTCATGGGCGGCCGCGAGGCCGTCACCGCCCGCACCGACGTGTTCCTCCTGGGCCTGCTGCTGCACGAGTGCCTCTCGGGGCGCATGCCCTTCCAGGACGCGCAGGACTCGGATCAGGCCGTCATCACCCGGCAGCTGCCGCCCCTGCCCTCGGACGTTCCGCGAGGCCTCGCCGAGGTGGTGCGCATCGCCACCGCCAAGCGCGGCAACGAGCGCTACGCCACCCCCCTCGAGTTCCGCGAGGCCGTGGTGGCCGCCGTCGAGGGGCTGCCCTCCGCGGAGACGTTCTCCGAGTTCCTCGCCCAGCTCTTCCCACCGGACCGGGACGCGCGCGCCACCCGGCGGCAGATGCTGGAGATCGGCCTGGCGGACGTGGCCCGCCGCGCCTCGCTCACGGGGATGCCGGCCGTGGCCCCCACGCGCCCCTCCGGCAACACCGCCACCGTCGCGCCCTCGCGCCCCATCACGGGCAGCATCCCCCCCGTCGTCCTCGACGAGGCGACGCAGAACGCGGACGCCGAGTTCCACGACGTCCCCTTCGAGCAGGACGACGAAGTCGCCCTGGACTCGGTGATGGAGCTCACCGGCCGCCACTCCCGCCCCGGCGTGGCCCGCCCGCTGCCTCCGCGCGAGGAGCCCCGCGCACCGGAGCTCCAGGAGGAGCCCCGCACGCCGCCCCTCGCCGAGCCGCCCCGCCCGCTTCCTCCGGACGAGCCCGAGGCGCCCCGTCCACCCGCCGCCCGCCGGACGCCCCCCGCGCCCCCGGCCGAGGACGACGCGCCCGTGCCCAGGAAGCGGCGCTCGCGCCTGCCGCTCCTCGCCGGGGCGCTGGCCACCATCGCGGCCGCCGCCGGTGGCTTCTTCTTCTGGCAGCAGCAACAGCAGGCTGGAGCGCAACCCGCGGCCGCGCAGGTGGCCTCCGCCGCCCGGCCCAAGCCCAAGCCGTCCTCCGCCGTGGCCCCGGCTCCGGCGAAGCCCGTGGAGCCCACCCCGGCCGCCGCGCAGCCCGCGCTGGAGGATGGGGGAACGGCCGTGGCCACCTCACAGCCCGCGCTGGAGGGAGATGGGGGGACGGCCGTGGCCCTCGCGGCGGGGCCGTCTCCGTCCACGCCGGGAGGCGCCGTGGTGCCCGCCTCGGGGACACTGCCCGCCACCCCGCCCGCGTCCGCGAGCCCCGAGACGCCCGCCGCCCAGGCGCCCGTGGTGAATACGAAGCTCCAGCTCCTCGTGATGCCACCGGTGGAGGTGTCGCTGGAGGGCAAGCGGCTCGGCAAGACGCCGCTGCTGGTACCGCTGGCACCCGGGGCCTATACGCTGGAGCTGAGCAACAAGACCAAGGGCGTGCGCACCACCCGCGCCATCACCGTCCAGCCCCAGGGCACGACGAAGCAGCGCATCCTCCTGGGCAGGGGCACCGTGCTGGTGCGCGCCCCGGCCGGCTCGCGCATCTTCCTCAATGGACGCAAGGCGGGCCCGAAGCTGACCCTCTTCGAGGGGGAGCATCAGCTCGTCGTCACCACCGGCAAGGCCCGTTGGGAGAAGACCTTCCGGCTCGAGCCCCGCCAGCGCGTGACATTCGACGTGGCACACGAGACACCGTGACGTGAAACCTGGAGGGGAAAACATGCAGGGAAGAATCGCAATGCTGTGCCTGGCCTCGCTGCTGACGGTGACGTCCGCCCGGGCCCAGGAGGCCCAGACGTCCGCGGCGGAGGCCCAGCCGGCACCCCGGCTCAACCGCGTGCAGGGCGTGGGCGACATCGACGCGCGCGCGATGCTCAACGCGGACATCGTGCTGGCCTTCGTCAACCTGGGCGTGGGCGCCGACGTGGGCGTGCTGCCACTGGGCCCCGGCGTGCTGGCCCTCGGCGGTGAGTTCGAGATCGGTGGCTGTGTCTCCGCCTGCCTCCTGCTCAACACGCTCACCGGCTATAGCTGGAGCAGCATGTTCTACTCGCCGCACGTCCGCGCCTCCTACCACCTGCTGCCGAGCAACTCGCCCGGCCTGGAGAAGGTGGACCTCTACGGACTGGCGCTCGCGGGCGCCACCCTCACCACCACGCGCGTGGCCGGCACCGTCTCCGGCGGCTCCGGCTCCAGCACCGACTTCGAGTACGTGGGCAGCGACGTGGGCCCCTCGGTGGGCCTGGGCCTGGGTGCCAAGTACTTCTTCAGCGACAACCTCTTCTTCGGCGCCGAGGGCCGCCTGCGCTACTCGGCCGGCCAGTACACGTACACCGCCCGCGCCGGCAACGTGACCATCTCCGACTCGCAGTCCACCTGGAGCCTGAGCGGCTTCAACGTGCAGCTGTTCGCCGGCCTGCGCCTCTGAGCCGCCCCGGACTCCGGCCGGCTCACGCGCTCTGGCGGTGAGCCGGCTCCATGGACACACCCGAGGAGCCGGCTCGCATGAGACGTCGCCCTTTCTTGCTACACCTGCTCTTGTTGTCGGGCCTCGCCTTCTGCGCTGCGTGCGCGACGTCTCGAGCGCGGCTCCCGACGGACCCGGAGCAGCAACACGCACGAGCCCTGGCAGGCATTGAGGAACACCTCCAGCAGGAGCAGGAAGCAGCGGGTGGATTCACCAGGCCCGAGCCCCTGCCGGTGCTCATCAGCCCGCTGCCGGAGGCCCGCTTCGGCTCTCCTTTCCCACCTCGCCGCCCCACCCGGGAATGGAAGAGCTGGGCGTAGAGGAGATACGCCCCCTTCTCGCCGCCTTCCGGTCCTTCCAGCCTCCGGCCCATCCTCGACTGCGGCTGCTGGGGGAGTCCCCGGCAGCGGCGGGAATGACCCAGGCGCGAGCATCCCCATGGGGGCTGCGGCTGCGCGGGGAGTTCCTCTCCCTTGAGGAAGAACAAGCCCCAGCAGAGCGCTGGCAAGGTCGAGGTCTACGACCGGAGACCCACCAAGGGGGTCAATTTCCGCAAGCCAGATGCCTCGTCAATCCGGCCCGATGGCGTACGACACAATGCAAACCATGTCTCCAACTCGCGGGACTTGCAGCGCGAGCTGGATGCCTTCGACTCGATGGTTCGGGCGGACAACAAGGCCATTCATGAGCTGTATCGACTCGATGGCACCCTGGTCCGGCGGTATGTGCCTCCAGGCGTCA
>NZ_DASUNC010000192.1:0-2492 GCF_036277355.1 Archangium sp. | reverse complement strand
TGACGCCTGGAGGCACATACCGCCGGACCAGGGTGCCATCGAGTCGATACAGCTCATGAATGGCCTTGTTGTCCGCCCGAACCATCGAGTCGAAGGCATCCAGCTCGCGCTGCAAGTCCCGCGAGTTGGAGACATGGTTTGTATTGTGTCGTACGCCATCGGGCCGGATTGACGAGGCATCTGGCTTGCGGAAATTGACCCCCTTGGTGGGTCTCCGGTCGTAGACCTCGACCTTGCCAGCGCTCTGCTGGGGCTTGTTCTTCCTCAAGTCCCAACAATTTCGCGGAGCGACTCCTGGTACTACAGTGGGACTTCCAAAACAGATTGAGAAACGTCGCGCTGGCCGGGGGCAATAGAGGAACCTGACTGGAGGACAACCAGGGGGCGAGGACGTTGGGAGTGGCTGCGCAGGTGGAGTGGTTGAACCCAATGGGAGAAGTCGCATTCCCAGCGGGGAAAATGAATCAAGCCTGGTGGTGGGGTCGGGGGAGTGCTACCACCCCGGCCGCATGAACCGCTCTCCGTGGCTCTGGTTGTTGCTCGGCTGGGTTCTCCTCCAGGCCTGTGTGGGGGCCCGTGCGCCTTCCGCTTCCTCGTTCGCATACGAGAGCGCGGGCAGCGGTGGGCAGGAGGAGGTGGCCCTCGGCCCCCGGTTCCGCTTTCCACGCCCCGCGAAATCTCCTGCTCCCAGCAAACCTTTGCCGGGCATTCATTTCTGACCATGCGAGAGATTCTCGAGCTCAGGCTGTCAGAGGAGGAGGCCAGACTGCATGTGCCTCCAGGCGTGGGTGAGACGCTGCCGCTGGGGCACGTTCGTCGTTTGCTGCTGGATGTCAACAACCCCCTGGTGGAGCAGCTACGGGCCGTCGAGTTGGAGTACCGCGCCCGGGGCACCACGCTCTTCAGCATGTGTGACGTGGAGCGCCACTACACACCACGCGAGCTGCGAGCCGCCGAGTACGTCATGGTGGGGTTCTGGCCCTTCTTCCGCCCTACGGGCGTGGAATGTGGCACCGTCTACGACGACTCCACTGCCTGTGCGCGTTGCGGCTCCGGGGCCCGGCAGGTGAACGAGCTGCACCTGGAACTGCGCCGCATCCCCAAGAGCCGTGACCTCGCCATCACCCAAGGCGGGGAGTACGTCATCTCTTCCCGGCTCGTCGAGGTTCTTCGCCAGCACCGCATCACCGGCTACGAGTTGCGCCCCATCGTGAGCAGGGGCGGCAGGCCGACCTCGGACCATCACCAGCTCGTCATCCCCTCTGCCACGGCCGAGGTCGTTCCTCCCACCCAGGCGGGGGGCAGCTGCCTCTACCCGGAGCCCGATTCGAGCCGTTGTCCCGACGGCCATGTCCTCGGTCACCAGTTGCTCTCGTCTCTCCATGTCTCGAGCGACAGCCTCGGGGACCTGGACTGGGTGTTCACCCGGCAGAAGTTCGGCAGGCGTGGCAATCTCTACCATCCCTACTCGATGATGATCGTCACCCAGCGGCTCTACCGCCTGCTGGCGGAGCAGAAGGTCCGCCACCTCCATGCCGAGGTGGTCCACCTCGTGTGAGGGAGCAGGGCGGACCCTTGCCCTCGCATCTCAGAGCGCGATGCGCTCGCCCACGGCGGGCGGGGTGAAGGGGCGCAGCGCGCCATCCTTCCTGCCACCAGGCGAGCGGCTTCGGCATGCCGCGCGTGACCATCATCATCGGGATGTACATGGCGATGGTCGGGGTCGGGATGGGGAAGACGACCAGGCGCTGCTGGGGGAGCCGCGAGTAGTCCAACTCGCGCTCGAGCGTGAGGAGGGTCGGCTCCGTCTGGGCCTGGCCCTGCCGGAAGGCCAGCGTCATCAGGGGCCAGAGCAGCGGGGCCAGCACCAGGTGCATGAGCGCGAGCACGGCGGCTCCGGCCGCCACGCCCCGGGGACGCCAGCCGCGCGCCCGCGAGCGCCACGCATCCACGAGCACCAGCGCCACGGCCACCGAGCCGCCCAGGCCCGGGACGAGCAGCAGCCGGTTGGAGGGGAAGGTGGCCGCCACCGGCAGCAGCGACAGCGCCGCGCCCAGGAAGAGCCAGCGGCCGTGCCGGCGCTCGTCCTCGGAGAGGCGGGGCCACGCGGCGCGCACCAGCGGCACCATCATCCCCAGCCCCAGCAGCCCCACGCCCACCAGCGCGGGACGGACCTGCTCGCCGGCCAACCACAGGTCCGCGGGCACCTCCAGCACCAGCCCGCCGAGCAGCACCGGCAGCCGCGCCAGCGCCCCCACCAGGAAGCGCCCGGGCTCGCCCAGGGGATCCAGGTAGGAGCCGGAGCCGTAGGCACCGTAGCCATGCAGCTTGTACATCCCCAGGTAGACGAGCTGTAGCTGCACCGTGTCCATCGTGTGACTCATTTCCTGCCTTGGTCATTCAGGGGAAGCTGACGCCTGGAGGCACATACCGCCGGACCAGGGTGCCATCGAGTCGATACAGCTCATGAATGGCCTTGTTGTCCGCCCGAA
>NZ_DASUNC010000191.1:0-73591 GCF_036277355.1 Archangium sp. | reverse complement strand
GTGGCGGCGGCCAGCTCGGCGTCCATCCACCGCAGCTGACGTTCCCCATATTCGATGTAGCGGACGAAGATGCCGTTGCCCGCACGAGCGATGCCCTGGTGACTGGCCCGGAGTCTGGGCAGCTCACGGGAAAGGCGGCGGGTGGAGGCGGACACCTCGTCCACGGCCTCCAGGAGCGCCAGGTGGGCCGCCAGGGCGCTGCCCCGCGCCGGGGTGTCCGCATCGCCCGGGCCCACGGCCGTCACCGCCTGCCGTGCCTGCTGGCGGCGGTGCAGCCGCTGTGTCCCCTCGGGCTCGGGCGTGGGTGGTTCACCTGGCCCTTGTGCCCAAGAGGGGGCGGCGGTCTCATGCGGCGTGTAGCGCAGGTGTGTCCCCTGGCCGCGAGGCGGCAGTGACGCACAGGCGTTGCACAGCAGGGCCAGGGTGAGCAGCAGCCTCGCCCATGGATTCACAGGCCCTTGTGTCTGGGTGCGCAGCGGCATCACCCACAGCGTGCACATCATCAGCGCCTCCGATGGGGAACTCCATTCTGGGGGGCATCTCTGACGAATCCGGACAGCCAGCAGGTGACGGGTGGATGCAACAGCTCAGATGGCGAAGTCGCCGAGGAACACCTGGGCCATGCGCACGTCCGCGTGCACATGGTCGCCCTCGACGACACCCAGGTCCTCGAACTCGGCGCGGGGCACCTCGACGGTGACCGTCTCTCCCGAGGGCAGCTTGAGCAGCACCTTCACGTAGCCGCCCACCGACTTCAGCCGCTCCACCCGGCTCGTGGTGAGCTCGTTGCTCCCGTTCGCGGGCCTGGCGAGCTTGATGTCATGCGGCCGGACGAAGGCCTGGACCGCCTCGCCCTCGCGAGCGCTCTGGGGCGCCGCCACCACGAGTGTGCCCACCTCGGCCCGGCCCGAGCGCACGCGCCCGCGCAGGATGCTGGTGCCCCCCACGAACGAAGCCACGAACGGCGTCGCGGGCCGGTCGTAGATCTCCTCCGGCGGCCCCGCCTGGGCCACGCGCCCGTCCGAGAGCACCACCACGTGCTGTGAAATCTCCAGCGCCTCCTCCTGGTCATGCGTGACGAGCAGGGTGGTGACGCCCGTCTGCTCGTGCAGGGACTGGAGCCACTCGCGCAGCTCGATGCGCACGCGGCTGTCGAGCGCGCCGAAGGGCTCGTCCAGCAGCAGCAGCTTGGGCCGGATGGCGAGCGCCCGCGCGAAGGCCACGCGCTGCCGCTGTCCGCCCGAGAGCTGCCCCGGGTAGCGCTTGCCCAGCTCCTCCAACTGCACGAGCTTCAGCATCTCGTCCACGCGCGCTTCGATCTCCCCGCGCGGCAGCTTGCGCGTCTCCAACCCGAAGGCGATGTTCTGCCGCACCGTCATGTGCTTGAAGAGCGCGTAGCTCTGGAAGACCACGCCGATGCCGCGCTTCTGCACGGGCAGGTGCGTACACTCCACGCCCTCGATGCGCACGGAGCCGGAGTCCGGCAGCTCCAGCCCGGCGATGAGGCGCAGCAGGGTGGACTTGCCCGCGCCCGAGGGCCCCAGCAGGGTGGTGATGGCCGCGGACGGAGCGTGGAAGGACACGTCCGAGACGGCGGGCGTGCCCCCGGCGGTGAAGCGCTTGGTGAGTTGCTCGACGATGACGCTCATGGGGCCTCCGCCTTCCACTCGACGTACTTCTTGACGGCCAGGGTCACCAGCGCGAGCACCGTGAGCAGCGAGGCCACGGCGAAGGCACCGGCGAGGTTGTACTCGTTGTAGAGAATCTCCGCGTGCAGCGGCAGGGTGTTGGTCACCCCGCGCACGTGCCCGGACACCACGGACACGGCGCCGAACTCGCCCATCGCCCGCGCGTTGCACAGCAGCACGCCGTACAGCACGCCCCACTTCACCTTGGGCAGCGTCACGTGCAGGAAGGTGCGCCAGCCGCTCGCGCCCAGTGACAGGGCCGCCTCCTCCTCGTCATGCCCCTGCGCCTGCATGATGGGCAGCACCTCGCGCACCACGAAGGGGAACGTCACGAACACCGTGGCCAGCACGATGCCCGGCACCGCGAAGATGATGTGGATGTCGTGCTCGGCCAGCCACGGCCCCAGCCACCCCTGCCTGCCGAAGAGCAGCACGAAGATGAGCCCCGCGATGACGGGCGAGACGCTGAAGGGCAGGTCGATGAGCGTGAGCAGCACGTCCCGTCCGGGGAAGCGGAAGCGGGAGATGAGCCACGCGGCGGCCAGGCCGAACACCAGGTTGAGCGGCACGGCGATGGCGGCGGCCAGCAGCGTGAGGCGGATGGCGCTCCAGGCCTCGGGCTCCAGGATGGCGGCGAAGTAGGCGCCCACGCCCTTCTGTAGGGCGTAGGTGAAGACGGCCACCAGCGGCACGACGAGGAAGAAGCCGAGGAACGCGAGCGCCACGGAGATGAGCAGCCAGCGCACGGCGGCGGGCCCCGAGACGAGGCGCCGGTCGCGGCGGGGAGCGTGCGAGGGGGGGTGCATGGGGCGCGCGTCCTATCCAGTCCCCGGCCGGGTTTCGAACCGGCGTTGGGTCCAGCGTTGCAGCAGGTTGACGGCGAGCAGCAGCGCGAACGACGCCGCGAGCATCACCCCGGCGATGGCCGTGGCGCCCGCGTAGTCGTACTGCTCGAGCCGGGTGATGATGAGCAGCGGCGCGATTTCCGTCTTCATGGGCATGTTGCCGGAGATGAAGACGACGGAGCCGTACTCGCCGATGGCCCGGGCGAAGGCGAGGGTGAAGCCGCTGAGCAGGGCGGGCATCACGCTGGGGAAGAGGACGCGGGTGAACACCTGCCAGGGCGTGGCGCCGAGCGTGGCGGCGGCCTCCTCCACATCCGCCTCGATGTCCTCCAGCACCGGTTGCACGGTGCGCACCACGAAGGGCAGCCCGATGAAGGTGAGCGCGATGACGATGCCCACGGGCGTGAAGGCCACCTGGAAGCCGAGCGCCTCCAGGTGCTGCCCGTACCAGCCGTTGCGCGAGTACAGGGTGGTGAGCGTCAGCCCGGCCACGGCGGTGGGCAGGGCGAAGGGCAGGTCCACCAGCGCGTCCACGAGCGCCTTGCCCGGGAAGCGGTAGCGCACCAGCACCCAGGCCACCAGCAGGCCGAAGACGGCGTTGAGCAGCGCGGCGAGGAAGGCCGCCCCGAAGCTGAGCCGGTACGCGGCCAGCACGCGGGGCGAGGCCACCGTGTCCCAGAACTGCGCCCAGGAGAGGGAGAACGTCTTGAGGAAGAGTCCGGACAGGGGAAGGAGGACGATGAGGCCCAGGTACGACCAGCTGAGCCCCAGGGTCAGCCCGAAGCCCGGCAGGACGCGGCGTCGTGCGCTGCTGTGCATGGTGGCTCCGGACTACTTCGCCTGGGGGTCGTAGAGCTGGTCGAACGCCCCGCCGTCATCGAAGTGCTGCTTCTGCGCCTGCTTCCAGCCGCCGGACACCTCGTCGAGGGTGAAGAGGCTCACGGCGGGGAAGCGGCTGGCGTACTTCGCGGCCACCGCCTGCGAGCGCGGCCGGAAGTGGTGCTTCGCCGCCAGCTCCTGGCCCTCCTCCGTGTAGAGGTACTGCAGCCAGGCCTCGGCCGCGGCGCGCGTGCCCTTGCGGTCCACGTTCCGGTCCACCAGCGCCACCGGCGGCTCGGCGAGGATGCTCACCGAGGGGACGATGATCTCGAACTGGTCCTTGCCCACCTCCTCGGTGAGCAGGAACGCCTCGTTCTCCCAGGCGATGAGCACGTCCCCGAGCCCGCGCTCGGCGAAGGTGGTGGTGGCCCCGCGCGCCCCCGAGTCCAGCACCGGCACGTTCTTGAAGAGCTTCGAGATGAACTCCCGCGCCTTCGCCTCGTCACCCCCAGCTTTGCGCTGCGCGTAGCCCCACGCGGCCAGGTAGTTCCAGCGCGCCCCGCCCGACGTCTTCGGGTTGGGGGTGATGACGCTCACGCCCTCGCGCAGCAAGTCCTCCCAGTCCCGGATGGCCTTGGGGTTGCCCTTGCGCACCACGAACACGATGGTGGACGTGTACGGCGAGCTGTTGCTCGGCAGCCGCTTCTGCCAGTCCGCGGGGATGAGCTGCCCCTTGTCGTGGAGCATGTCGATGTCGTAGGCGAGCGCCAGCGTCACCACGTCCGCGTCCAGCCCGTCGATGACGGCGCGCGCCTGCTTGCCGGAGCCGCCGTGGGACTGCTTGATGACGAGCTTCGTCCCATTCTTCGCCTCCCACTGCTTCGCGAAGGCGGCGTTGAGCTCCGTGTAGAGCTCGCGCGTGGGGTCATACGAGACGTTGAGCAGGGTGAGGGGCTCGCCCTGCGCGGCCCCCGGCTTCGAGCAGCCACCCAGCGCGGGCACGGCGGACAGCAGCAGCGACAGCAGGGCGGCGGTGAGCTTGCGGGTGGACGGCGGCTTCATCAGAGGTACCCCATGAAATTCAAAAGCCCACCGTCCCTCGTGGGGTGGTGGGCTCTTCACGAGTTCGCGGCCGGGGGGCGGGCTTGAACGATTCTCAAGGTGCCCGCCGCCCCTCCGTTTGTCAAGCAGTGTATCCGTTATAGCGGATGGAACCCCCGCGGGTACCCAAAGGTGTGTCTGACACCGTATCCTGCCGCGCCCGGACTCCAGGGACTGGAAGGGAGCAGCGCATGGCGAGCAGGAAGACGAACCTCGGAAGTGAGCGGAAGCTCGACTTCTCCACCCTGGAGGAGCGTGAGGACGCGTCCTGGCACTACCCGGAGCTGGAGCTGACGGGGGCCACGCGCACGGCGCCGCCGGTGCCGGACGAGGACACGACGGGCAAGCTGCTCGCCCCGCTCGACGAGGAGCCGGAGCTGCGCACGGCGTTCTCCACGAAGGCGGTGCTCATCGCGGACCTGCTGCGGGACACGTTCGCCCGGAGGTTCTTCGGCCGCGCGCCCTACCGCGTCCTCCGGGTGGACGAGCCCGAGGGCCCCAGCACGGCGGGAGGCCTCCTGGCCCGGCAATCCATCTCGCTCGTGGCCCGGGAGGGGTCGGCGCCCTCCATCGTCTGCGGCTGGGTGGACACCGCGAAGGAGGAGGCGCAGCTGCGCTGCTACGAGTCGGTGGCCCTGCGCTACGAGTCCCACCACGGCCTGGAGCTGGACCTCTCGCCGGAGCACTACGAGCGCTTCCTGGAGACGCTGGTGGAGACGCTGCTCTCCGGCGGCATCAAGGTCCGCGTGCTCGTGCTGGACGAGGAGGGAGTCGCGCTGAAGCAGGCGCGGGCGGTGGAGGGGGGCGGTCCGGCGGCGAAGGCCCGGAGGCGCCGGGCGTGGGGGAGCCGCATGCTGGCGCTGACGTTCGTGCTGGGGCTGGTGGCGGGGCGGCTGGTGCCCTGGGGAGGGGTGGACTCGGCGCTGGTGGCCGTGGTGCGGGGCGCCGTCGCCGCGTGGACGGACGTGTCGGCGCGGGTAGGTGCAGGCCCCTGAGCTGTCGAGCGGGGGTGCCATCCGCTTGAAAACGTGGCAAGAGGCGCGCTCCCCATGAGGCGCCTGTTCGCCGGCATCGCATTCCTCAGCCGCATCCCCGTGCCCGGGGCGGCCACGTTCGACGCGGCGGACGTGGGCCGCGCGACGTTGCTGTTCCCCGTGGTGGGAGCGCTGCTCGGGGGGGTGCTGGTGCTCGCGCGCCATGCCTTCTACCCGGCGCTGCCGCCCTTCGTGGCCGCCTTCCTGCTGCTGGCCCTGGGGGCGCTGCTGACGGGGGCGCTGCACCTGGATGGCCTGGCGGACATGGCGGATGGGTTTGGAGGCGGGCACACGAAGGAGGACGTGCTGCGCATCATGCGCGACCACCTCATCGGGGCGTACGGGGCGGTGGCGCTGCTGCTGGGGGTGGGGCTGAAGGCGAGCGCCCTGGCGTCGCTGCTCGAGCGGGGACAGGCGGACGTGGCGCTGGTGGTGGCCCCGGCGCTGGGGCGGTGGGCCTCGGTGTTGTTGGGGCGGTTCCTGCCGTACGCGCGCCGCTCGGGCGGGCTGGGGTCGGCCATCACGGATTACGTGGGGTGGACGGAGTGGGTGGGGGCGACGCTGCTGGTGCTCGCACTGGCGGTGGGTGTGCTCGGATGGCGGGGAGGAGTGATATTCGGTGGGGTGACGGTGGTGTCGGCGATCCAGGGCGCCTGGTGCATGCAAAGGATTGGGGGGATTACGGGAGACACGATGGGAGCGAACACGGAAGTATGTGAGACGTTGGTGTTCGTGGTGCTGCTCGGGCTGGGGGAGGGGTGATGGACTGGCGGCTTCCGAAGGGTGTGACGCGGATGGTGCTGGTGCGCCACGGGCAGCCCGTGGAGGAGATGCGGGGCCGGTGCTACGGGCGGCTGGACGTGGGGTTGTCGTCCGCGGGCCGGTTGCAGGCCGAGCGCGCCGCGCGCTTCCTGGCCGAGGCGCCGCTCTTGCGCATCTACACGAGTCCGCGTCAGCGGGCGCGGGAGAGCGCGGCGCCGCTGGCGGAGCTGAAGGCGATGTCGGTGGACACGGAGGCGGCGTTCCGGGAGATCGACTTCGGACTCTTCGAGGGGCTCAGCTACGAGGAGGCGGAGCAGCGCTATCCCGAGGTGTACGCGGAGTGGATGGCGCATCCGACGCGGGTGCGTTTCCCGGAGGGCGAGAGCTACCCGGAGATGCGCGAGCGGGTGCTGACGGCGGGCCGGGAGCTGCGGACGCGGCACGCGGGCGAGACGTTCGTGCTGGTGTCGCACGGCGGGGTGAACCGGACGCTGCTGGCCGAGGCGCTGGGCATGCCGGACGCCAACCTGTTCCGGATGGAGCAGGGGTACGCGTCGGTGAACATCATCGACTTCTATGGGGACGAGCCCATCGTGAAGCTGATGAACGTGACGTTCGGCTGAGTCACGGGCTGGTTCCGGGGGCACGGTCGATGACGGGCCAGGAAGTCGGATAGACTGGCCTTTCATGGAAGCCGCCGCCGCCCCCCGCGCATCGCACTCCGCACGCCTGCTGCAGGAGTACCTGGATCAGGACGTCGTCCCTCGCGAGATGTCCATCGCGCGTTTCATGCGGGGGATGACCCTGCTGAGCTGCGTGGCCGCGGTGCTGCTCGGCGGAGTGATTGGCTGGCGGCTGGCGCTGGGCATCGCGGGCCTGACGGGCGGATTGAGCCTCTACTACACGTTCATGCTCCGGGAGTTGCGGCGCGGCGGCTTCCACCCGGCCATGCAGTGGGTGGACAGCGCCATCACCGTCTCCATTCCGGCGGCGGTGTTCGTCATGGACATGTACTCCCATGGCGCCGTGTACGCGCTCACCGCGCCGCCGCTGGTGGCCTGGGGCGCGCTCATCGTGGTGTGTGCGCTCCGCGCGGGACGGAAGCTGGCCTACGCGGCGGCGGCGCTGGTGGCACTGGAGTACATGGCGCTGTACCTGCTGGTGGCCCAGCCCCGGCTCCCGCCCGAGGCCCTGAGCACCCTGACGTTCCCCATGGTGCTGCTGCGCTGCGTGTTCCTCTTCTGCTACGGGCCGCTGGCGGCGACGCTGGCCAGCGTCATCGTGGGCAAGGCCGAGGACGCGCTGCGCGCCATCCGTGAGAAGGACGTCATGGGGAAGTACTTCCTCCACGAGCGCCTGGGCGTCGGCGGCATGGCCGAGGTGTTCCGCGCCACCTACAGCCCCGAGGGCGGCTTCGAGAAGCAGGTCGCCATCAAGCGCATCCTCCCGGCGTACGCGGACAACGAGGAGTTCCTCGGCCTCTTCCGTCGCGAGGCCGAGCTGGGCTCGCTGCTCATCCACCCCAACATCGTCCAGGTGCTCGACCTGGGACGGCACCAGGGCACCGTCTTCCTGGCCATGGAGTTCGTGGACGGCATGCCGCTCAGCTCGCTGCTGTGGCGCGTGTACTGGAAGCGGCTGTCTCCGGCGGCGGTGGCCTATATCGGCGTGGAGGTCGCCGCCGCGCTGACGTACATGCACGGCCGCACCGGCCCCAAGGGCGAGCCCCTGGGCCTGGTGCACCGCGACCTCAACCCGCCCAACATCCTCCTCTCGCGCATCGGCGAGGTGAAGGTGTCGGACTTCGGCATCGCGCGCGCGGCCAACCAGCTCGCCCTCACCCAGGCCCAGACGGTGCGCGGCAAGGCGGGCTACATGGCGCCGGAGCAGGCCTACGGCAAGCCCCTGGATGGGCGGGCGGACCTCTTCGCCCTCGGCCTCACCCTCCACGAGGCCCTCACCAGCCAGCGCGTCCTGCGGGGAGAGAACGAGGCGGAGCTGATGGTCGCCGCCACCCGGCAGCAGCTGCTGCCGCCCTCCCAGTCCGTGCCCGGCATCTCGCCCACGCTGGACGCCATCATCATGGGTCTGCTCCAGCACGACCCCGAGCAGCGCACGCCCTCGGGCGAGGCCCTGCAGCGCCAGCTCCTGTCGCTCACCGGCGCGGAGGCCCCCTATCCCCATGGCCGTCAGCAGCTCATCGAGGCCATGCGCGAGGCCACCACCCTGACCTCCGCGCCCGTCCAGCCCCTCCAGCTCACGCCCGACATGGCCCTCACCGAGCGGGCCGACGCCATCTCGCTGCCGCCCCGCGCCTCCGGCCGGTGAGGAACACACGGCGGAGAGAGGATGCCCACGGGATGGGCACCCTCCCTCCCCGGGTGCTCAGCGTTTCGCCACGGAGCCGGTGACGCGGACCTCGTCGGCCCGCACCGGCACCTTCTCCACCTTCAGCGTCGTGGGGCCCTGCAGCGTCAGGTACGGCTTGAGCTTCAGGAACTGCTTCTTGCCGAAGCCCTTCACCCGCACCAGCTCCTCGATGCGCTTGAAGGCCCGCTTCTCCCGCCAGGTGACGATGCGCTGCGCGGCCTTCCCGCCCACGCCCGGCAGCAGATCCAACTGCGCCACCGTCGCCTCGTTGAGGTTCACCACCCCCGTGTACTGCGTGCGCGTCTTCGCCTGAGCGGCGTGCGCGCCGCCGGAGCCCAGCAGCCACAACAGCCCCAGCACCGCGGCCACCTGCATCACCCGTGCGCTCACGAGTGGCCTCCCACCGGCAGCGAGTCCAGCCCGCCGTCCAGCCCGTAGCGCCCACCCCCCCCCGCCTGCACCGTGTCCTTCTTGTCCCCCGCCTCGCGCACGTGCAGCTTCCCGTCCAGCGGCAGCACATCCAGCAGCACGTTGAGCGAGCCGTCCTTGTTCACGAACGCGCTCCCCGCCCGCACCCAGATGCTCCCGCCCTTGCCCTCGCGGATGGAGAACACCGCCAACCGCTTCCCCGCCGTCAGCATCTCGACCACCTTTGTCCTTCTCCTTCGCGCCTCCATGGCGCGCTTGTCCGCTGCACAGAGCAGCTGCCGTGCCAGCGGGGCTTCCCTCGGAGGGTGAGCCACGGGGGCGTTCATTTCCGCGCGAGGTGTCCGGCACGGGGGATGGGCACGGGCCCGGCGGAGCAGGTCGCTCTCCGGGTGTGGAGATACCTCTGGCACTCCTCGGGGGTCAGGCTCCGGCCCGCGTCCAGACTCGCGAGCTGGACTGGGAGGGGCGCCCAGAGCGCCTCCGGCCAGATGTACGCCGTGCCGTCGAAGTGGGCGGTCACGAGCTTCGTCCCATCCGGGCTGAAGCGTCCCAGCTCGCGCCTCCACCGGGAGCCAGGTGTCTGAGTCGCTCGCGACCAGGCCGACCCCGGAGCGGCCGCTGCGTACCCCATGGACTTCCGTAACCATTCACGCGTCTGGCTTGGTTGAGGGGTGAGCAGGAGGGAGATGACCTGCTGGATCGAGTGACGGCTGACGTGGTGTACCAGCCGTGGCGTGAGCGAGGTAGACCCCAGAGATGCGCGTATCGCCCAGCTTGAAGGAGAGCTGCCCGAGGTGAAGCCGCGCGTCACCGAGCAGGTGGAGCCCACCAACAACCGGGCCGAGCGTGCGCTGCGCCCCGCCGTCTGCAAGCGCAAGGGCAGTTTCGGCACGCACGGCCCCCAGGGCAGCCGCTACATCGAGCGGATGCTGACGGTCGTCACCACAACTCAAACAGCAGCAGCGCAACGTGCTCGATTCCCTGACCGATGCCATGCGCGCGCACCTGCATGGACAAACTGCTCCCTCTCTTCTGCCTCCCGCTTGACTGGCGACCACCGCCCGGACTCTCCGAGGCGGTGAACGCTCGCTGTGGACCAGGCACCCCTGTCGTGGTTTCCTGAAAGCCCGGATATCCGCCAGGGACCTGGAAAACACAGGAGGTGCGACGTGTCTGCTGGTCCTGCGAATATGGTGCGCTCATGCCTGGGCGGGCGAAGCTTCCAGGCACTCCTGCTCGCGAGCTGCCTTGCGGCCAGCACGAGCGCGTTGGCCGACGACTCAAGACGCGTGAGGTTGACACTCTCTGCCAAGGCGCATCTGCAAGTGGCAGCGCTCAGCCCCCGTCTGGAAGAGTGGCAGGGGGACTCTCTCTCCCTGCGTGTGGTGGACCCGGGCCGTTTGGTGGTGGTGGCGGGCGCTGAGGTCATCGCCGCCGCCACACTTCGTCTTGACGAGGAACTCGTGCTGCAAGTGGAGCCGCTCGACACCTACCCGTCCGGCTATTTGCCAAGGGTAATCAACCGCGAGAGCGGGCGGCAGGAGGTGGCGGTTGACGTTCCAGAGGGAGTGGGTGCCGGAGAACTGCTCACACTCACTTATGAGTGGGACTGGAAGTACACCGGCAAGCCCGCGCTGGTGCGCACCTGGCGCCTTCCACCCCTGGAGGAAATCCCGCTCGAGTGGCTGGAGGACGAGCAGGTTGAGACGGCGCCGGAGGACGGGGAAGACGGCGCGACAGCTCTTCTCTCGCAACAGGAGGCCCCCTTCCCCGTTCAGGCGGACCTGGCTCGGCCCGAGCTGCTCTGGGTTCCCGGGTACGCCTCGCGTGAGGAAATAGCCTCGCGCCTCTTCGGGGATGCCGCAGCGGCGGGTGCTTTCGACATCGAGCCCCGTGAGCCTCCGTCCAGCGCTGTGGATGGCCTCCAGGTCTGCGTGCGCGTGCGCCACCCGCCAGCGCTCGTGCCGGAGTTGCTCGCCACCATGCGCCGTGCGCTGGATGCGCAGTGGGAGGCGGATGTCGCGTGGAGCCGCTCCCAGCTCTCCGCGGCCCCTCTAGACAGGGCTGGGGCCACCGCGCTGGTGGAACGCGGCCTGCGCTGGGCTCAACGCTCGGACATTCCAGACGGGACCGGGCAGAGCTACTTCGATCGCTACCTCCAGGCGCTGGAACTTCTGAGGGACGAGTCGCAGCGCGAGCACATCCTTGGAGAGGCTGCTGAGCCCTTGCAGAAGGCCATCGCGCTGCGCTCCAGACGCTTCAAGGCGAGCTACAGCGTCACGGATGGCTCTCCCGTTCTCGCCCCGGGCAGCGTGGTGGGCCGCTTCTATTTCGCCGATGGCTCCAGTGTCCAGGTGCGCACCCTGCTGCTGCTCACCGAAGAGACGTCCTTGGAGCGTGCGGAACTGCGCGTGCGCAACGCTCCTCGTGGAAGCCCGCGCGTCATCGTCCTCGGGGAGGATGGACGCTGGCGGGGTTACGGCGCCGAATTCAACACTACCGCCGAAGCCGCCCAGCCGCTCGAGCATCCCGAGGGCAACGCCTATTGGTACTACCCGGGGACGCTTCTCATCCGTCCGGAAGAGTGGCGGCCGGGGCTACCCGGTACGGGCGAGTTGGCGGCTCTGCGTCGGGAGATTCTCCAGACGGCCATCGCCACGGCGACCTCTCAGGAGCCCCAACCTCTCCTCGCACTCGACCATGACGTGCTCTCCCTGCTCACCCCGGACGAGCGCCTGGGCGTCTTCACCACCCTCCTCGGGGGCCCTGCGCTTACCTCGGACATGAGGGAGGACGCAGTGCACCTGCTGACGCGTGTGCTGCTGTCCACGCCTGACGGGGAATTCCCCCCTCTGGAGCGCAAGCTGACTTCGAGTGGGGCGCTGGAGACGCTGCTCGGCAGTAACGCGCCGGGCAGCAAGGTGCTGCTGGGACAGGCATTCACCCAGAAGGCGCTCGCCTCGTTTCCCCTCGTGCTGGACCTCCTCGAGTCCCTGCCCACCTTCCACCTGGGGCGAGACGGCGAGACGACGCACCTGCTCAACGTCCCCCATGGGCTGGTGTCCACGGTGTTGGTGGCGCCGGAAGCGTGGGAGGTGCAGCAGGGAGTGCGGCTGGGAGCCGAACCTGCTCTGCCTGGAGAAGCGGTGGGGCCCTCGAGGCGCATGGCCCTGTACTTCCAGCCGGTGCGGCAGCAATTCCAGGCCCGCTACCTGTCCTCGGTGGACGAGGCGCCGCGCAGCCGAGCCCTGCACCCGCTGGAGTGGGTACGGGTGGAAGTTCATGGGCCACGACCGCGCACGCACTTGATGACGGCCGTGGAACTGGCCCTGGTCGCCGCCACACCAGACGATTCGGTCATCTGGTCGGCGATTGGCCGTATCATCGAGATGCGGATGGTGTACGGCGCCTTGTCGGCGCTCTCGCGGGCGCCGCTGTTGACAGGAGCGCCAGCCACTGCTGCGCAAGGCGGCACGCTGACGGCTGCACGCGGAGCGGCGGTGCGCCTGTTCGCGAGGCGGCTCTCGCTGGTGGCGGCCCTGGCGGTGGTGGACACGTACCGGGACGAGCTGTCGCGCACGCCAGAGGGACGGGCCTTCCTCGCGGTGCATGACCTGGCCATGGTGGCGCTAGCGGGCAGGGACATCTACAAGCTGGCCACCTCGGGCATAGGTCGCGAGTTGGTACACCGGGGAGGACTGGCGTTGAGCGCGGCTGGCGCCCCGGCCTCGTCCGGACTGCGCGAGTCGGTGGAGTCCATCAAGGCCCTGGTGAAGACGCTGGAGCGGATGCTCGCCGAGGGCAAGGCCGTTGCGACACCCGACGGACTGCGGTTTTCCCTTCCAGGCGGCGCCGAGGCCTTCAAACAGGCCTTCTTCGCCATACGTGGGGAGATGGACGCCGCACGGGCCCTCGGCGGCATTCGCAGCGCGGGGCTGGCAGCCGAGGAGGCGGAGAAAACGCTGGAAGCGTTGCGCCTGCTGGCGTCGGAAAGCCAGGAGATGGCAAGCGCCTACAGCGCCGTGGTACGGCGCGCTGCGGCCCTGCCGGCCGATAAGGCCAAGGCATACCTCATTGCTGTGGACTCGCTACGCACCTCCACGCGCGGTGCGGCGAAACCGGCCCTGGCGGAATTGCTGAGGTGCTCGGGAGCGCGGAGCCTCCAGGCGCCGCTTGCCTTTCTGAAGGAGGCCGAGTGGCTTGTCGGGCACTCGGAACTCGAAGCCGAGGCAGTGCTTGAGCTGGCGAGAAAAGCGCGCAGGCGCAGCGTGGACCTGGGTTGGCTGCGCTCGGCGGGGTTGGCCTTGGAGGATCTCAACGGCATGGCCAGGGACACGAGGACGCCGTGGCGGCTTTTTCAACAGGCAGCGGCGGAGCCGGGGAACTGGGTGAAGCAACTGCAGGCACGTGAGCAACTCCGAGGCATCGCTGCTGAACTATTGACGGAGCGCAATGCGCAGAAGCTTTTCCCGGGCTTCCGGTTGACCGGGCGGCAGGTGCCTTTGGACGGGGGGCACATCATCGATCGAGAGTTGACTTCGATGGACCGCCTGCGACGTCAACACGGGGTAGAAGTCAAAGGCTGGAACGACAAGCGGTGGCGAACGGCGCTCGACGCCTGGACGTCCAAGCAGCGTGCGAAGACGCTCAACAAAGGGCAGCAGGCGCTGAGCGACCAACTCCAGCGCCTACTCGACCAACTCAAGGACGCAGCGAAGGCTCCTAGAGGGACGCCATTCCTCGTCAGCACAGATGGGTTGAGCGGACCAACCCGGGCGAAGTTGGAGGCCTTCCTGGTTAAAAACGCACGAGGCACGACGCTCATACACATCGAGGAAGCGCTCATGCTGGAGAAGACGAAGCAGCTGCGGGCGGCACTCAAGCTGCCAGAAAGATTGTTCGGAGGTGCGCCATGAGCAAGTGGCCTCTCTGGGCCGTCCTGACTCCAGGCGAGCCCGCACGGCTTGAGAGCCACGTCCTCGACGCCTTGATGGTGGATGCGGACGAAGACGAGCCGTCCTTCGAGGTCATTTCGGGCAGTGGTCGTTACCATGCCATTGTGGGTGCAGACCCCAGCGACGTGGGCGCCGAGTTGCAGATCGCCGAGGATCTGTCTCTCCAATTCGATGAGCCCGTGTACTCAATCAATCGGGCCACCGATCCGTGGCTGGTCATGTCTTTTCGAAACGGTGCGGGAGAGGTGGAGGACGTCGCTCCGGAGGCCCTGGCGGCGTCTCTCGGCTGTCCGCTGCCAGAGAGCGAGGTGCGTTCGGACTTGCCCCCGCAGCAACCGTTGCGGCATGTCGCATTGGTCGAAGGCGTCCGAGCACAGGAGGCCCACCGAGTGCTCGAAGAGGATGCGGGCGAGCCACTCGCTCCAGAGGAGTACCGGTTTGAAGACACGCCGCGAGGGCTCCTCATTGCTAGCGGAACCGGCGATATAGGGTTCGCTGATGTTACCGTGTCTGAACGGATTCCCATTGCGACCGCGTATGGAGTGATTGCCTCTCCAAGCCTGGATATGTTCGTTGTCAACATTCTCCGAGGAGGCGAGTGCATTGGGCAATATGCGCAACCCCCCCGTGACTCTTCGTCTCTGCCGAGAGTCACCGAAATCAAGGGAGAGCGAACGCCAGAGCGGATTCTGGCGGCACTAGGCATCTCGGCAACGTGGTTCCGGGATGAATGACGTGTGCTCGGGCACTTTCGCCCTGGCCCGGTCCCCGGCAAAGCGAGGCCGCCTCGCCAGGCGCGGTTGTCCGCTGCGCAGAGCAGCTGCCGTGCCAGCGGGGCTTCCCTCGGAGGGTGAGCCACGGGGGCGTTCATTTCCGCGCGAGGTGTCCGGCACGGGGGATGGGCACGGGCCCGGCGGGTGAGGGGCCGCCCGGGGCGCGTGTTATCCTCACCCCGTGCCTCGCTCGTTCTTCCTCGTCATCGTGGCCCTCGCGTTCCTCGCGGGCGCGTGCGAGCCCTACGACAAGCCTCGCCGGCCCCTGCCCGCGGACTTCCAGGTGCGGTTGCTCGGCGGTCCACTGCTCGGCTCCGAGCAGCTCCTCGGCAAGCCCTGGGTCATCCACCTCTGGGTCCCCAGGTGACACTCCTGTGCTCGGGAGTTTCCCGAGCTGGAAGCCGTCCGGAACGAATTCGAGCCCCAGGGTGTCGGCTTCCTCCTGCTCTCGCTCGAGCAGGACGAGGCGCTCGTGCGCCGCGCCCTCTCCGAGTGGAACCTCCAGGGCCAGGTCGCCCTCGCCACGGGTGAGGTGCTCGGACCGCTCTCCGTGCGCGAGGTGCCTTCCACCGTCTTTATCGACGCACGGGGCCACCTCGTCGCCGCTGCCAGTGGGCCCCGCTCTCGCGGCTTCCTCGCGAAGCGGGTGCGTGAACTGCTCGACTCCTCCCGCTGAGCACCTCCAACGCCACTGTCCTCCCCACCCTCACCACCCCCGGGGGGACTGGCCTGGCTCACCCTCCATGCACACCCTCTGCACTACCCCCTCGTGTGCTGGAGGGCAGTCCCGTGCATCTGAAGTTCTCCGCCCTCGCTTCTCAGTTCCTCGATGACCCGCACTCGGTGCGACACGCCGTGCGCTGGCCGGTGCTCGTGTGGGAGGCGCCTCCCGCGGGAGTGCGTCCCCTCTTCACCCGAAGCACCCTGACGGGCCTCTCGTTGCGCCGGCCCACGCTGGCCGAGCCGCTCGTGCTCGAGGTGCGCAAGCGCCCACAGGGCATCACCACGCCGGTGCCGGGCATCACGTTGGGGCGTACACCGGACAACGACATCATCGTCGAGGACCCCACGGTCTCGCGGGTGCACGCCACCTTCAGCGAGGAGAAGCACACGGGCGTCTGGTACGTCGCCGATGACGGCAGCCACAACGGCACGTGGCACAACGGCACGCTGTTGATTCCCGGGCGGCCCACGCCGCTGTTCGACCGGGCCTCGCTGCGCTTCGGGGACGTGCTGGCCACCTTCGTCGACTTCTCGGCCTTCAATCAGTTCATCCTCGACTGGCTGGCGCGCCACTCGCGCGGGGCCCGGGCGGCGGCGCACGTCACCGACGGTGGCTTGACGCGCGGGGGTTGAGCCCCTAGGAAGGGCCTGCCCTTGGGTGCCCATGCCGGGCCTTCAAGAGGGAAGCCGGTGCGAGTCCGGCGCGGTCCCGCCACTGTGATCGGGCAGCCCTGAGGTCAGGGCAGGGGTCCTCGGTGGAGGAGCCCTTCTGGGAGACGCGGCGTGCGTCTCGGCCAGAGTCCGACAGCCAGGAGACCTGCCCAGGGGTGTGGGCGCGAGCTGCCCGCGTTGGCCTTCTCTCTTCGACGGAGAGAGCGGAAGGCGGGGACATGCGGCGGTCGCACCTCGCCGGGCGGTGGCTCTGCCTGGCGCTCATCACGAGTGGTACCGCGCTCGCGCAGCAGGCGCCGCCTCCCCAGGAGACTCCGGCCGCACCGGCCCCGGATGCGCCCGAGGGCGAGCCCTTCCGCGTGCCCACCGTGCAGGTGGTGGAGACGGCCGAGGCCCCCGCGCCCCCGGACTCCGCGTCGCGGAGGGATCCGAGCGGTGCCCTCACCGTCATCCGCGTGGACGAGTTCGGCGGCGCGGCCCGGGACACCGCGGCGATGCTGTCCACGGCGCCGGGCGTCACGCTGCAGGACGTGGGCGGCTACGGGCAGAGCAAGAGCCTCGTGGTGCGGGGCGCGTCCTCCAACGCGACGCTGGTGCTGCTCGATGGGATTCCCCTCAATGGGCCCGGTGGCATCGCGGACCTGTCGCGCGTGCCCGCGGCGATGGCCGAGCGCTTCGAGGTGCTGCGCGGTGGCGCGGGCGCACGCTACGGCTCGGGAGGACTGGGCGGTGTCGTCAACATCATCACCCGCCGTCCCGGCAAGGACGCGCGCGTGGCGGGTGAGCTCTCGTACGGGAGCTGGGACACGGCGCTCGGGTGGCTGTCGGCCTCGGGGCCGCTCGCGGGCGGCGAGGCGCTGGTGCTCGTCCACGGAGGCACCTCCAGCGGGCGCTTCCCGTACCTCTTTGATCCAAGCCCCACGCTGCCCGGTGATGCGCTCGTGGAGCAGCGGCGCACCAACAATGACGCGCATGGGGCAGGGGGCCTGCTGCGGTTGCGGCGCGAGCTGGGCGGGGGTTTCTCCGCGGACCTGTTGGGGGAGCTGTCCTTCGACGAGCGGGGCCTCGCGGGCACCGCGCAGAACCCGAGCACGGACGCGCGGCAGTCGGGAGGACGCGGCTCGGCGAGCCTGCGGGTGATGGGCTCGCTGCCGGGCGGCGTGCGGACGAACGCGCGCGCGTACTACCGCCGGGACCGGATCTCGCTGGCGGGAGGACTCTGGAGCCAGCCGGAGCCGCAGGTGCAGCAGTTGGGTGGGGTGGAGCTGGAGGGACAGGTGCGGCTGGGCGGGTGGCACGCGCTGTCCGCGCTGGTGAGCGTGGGCGGTGAGTCCGTGACCGCCGCGGACACGAACGAGGCCGCTGGGGGAGACCCGGCGTGGCTGCGCGCGAGCGTGATGGCCATGGACGAGGTGCTGCTGTGGGATGGGCAGCTCACCGTCGCGCCCTCGCTGCGCGTGGATCGCGCGGGCCCGTACACGCTGCTGTCTCCGAAGGTGGGCGTCACCGTGGAGCTGCCCGCGGACTTCGAGCTGCGCGCCAACGCCGGCCGGGCCCATCGCGCGCCCTCCTTCCTGGAGCTGTACGTGCGCCAGGGCACGCTGCTGCCCAACCCGGACCTGCGCCCCGAGAGCGCCCTGTACGCGGACGCGGCGGTGGTGCACCGCTCGGACGAGTCCTTCGCCTCGGTGGGCGGCTTCGCGAGCCTCTACGAGGACCTCATCTCCTACGAGGCCTATCCGCCCGGCGCGGCCCGGCCGTACAACTTCGCCAACGCGCGGGTGCTGGGGCTCGAGGCCGAGGGCGAGTGGCGTCCGCATCCGCTGCTCTCCGGTACCTTCAGCTACACGCTCACCGTGTCGAGCGACCTGCGGCGGGACGAGCGCTTCTACCTGCGCGAGCTGCCCTACCGGCCCCGGCACAAGCTGGCGGCGCGGGTGATGGGGGGACCCCGGTGGCTCACCGGGCGCGTGGAGGTGGTGGCGCAGTCGGCCCATGCCCTCACCCGGGATGGCTCGATGTCGCTGCCGGGGCGCGCCTTCGTGCATGCGGGAGTGTCCAGCACCCTCGGCTCGCGTCCGGAGCTCACGGTTTCGTGCGAGGTGAAGAACCTCTTCGACGCGCGTGCCGAGGACTTCGTTGGCTATCCGCTCCCCGGACGCGCTGTCTACCTGTCGGTGTCCGGGGCTTTCTCCGGGACGGAGATCCCATGATCAGGAACGACCCTCACCCCAGCCCTCTCCCAGGGGGAGAGGGGGCATACACGGCGCTGCTCCTGGTGACACTGTCCCTGTGTCTGATGGGGTGCCCGGACGAAGGGGCTCTGTGCCCCGAGGGACAGACCCGCTGCGGTGAGACGTGCGTGGACCTTTCCGGCACCGCGGCCCATTGTGGGGCCTGTGGCGTGGTCTGCTCCTCCACCGAGGTGTGTGTCGAGGGGGGCTGTCAGTGCCGCTCGGGCGCCACGTTGTGCGGAGGCGAGTGCGTCGTCACCACGTCGGACCCGGCCCACTGTGGCGGTTGCGCGGGCGAGGGCGGCACGGCCTGCGCTCCGGACCATGTGTGCGAGCAGGGGCAGTGCAAGGCCGCCTGCACCCTGGCGTCCTCGGAGCGCTGTGACCGCTCGTGCGTGGACCTGGACACGGATGCCTTCCACTGCGGCGCTTGCGGCACCGTGTGCGCGGACTCGCGGAGCTGCCGGGGCGGCACCTGCACCTATGACGTCATCGCCGCGTGCTTCAACACCGGGCAGGTGGTGGGCATCCAGGCCGGGCCGGACGTGAAGGGGCCCTCGGTGGCGGTGGGGACCAGTCCCCAGACCGTCGCGCGCATGCAGGACGTGCTGCTGGTGCTGGATGCGTCCATGCGGCTGCGTCAGGCCCGGCTCTCCGACTACGGCGAGCTGCCCGCCTGGAACGCCACCGGTCTGGTTCCCAACCACCTCCTCGTGCGCGAGCCCTACGTCTTCGTCCTCAACTCCACGAGCAACACGCTGCAGGTGCTCCGGCGCGGCCCTCGCTCCCCCGATGGCATCCCGCTCACCGACGTGGGCAGTGTGAACTTCGGCGCGAACACCAACCCGTATGGCTTCGTGCTGGAGGGCTCGGACGCGTACGTCACGCTGCTGGGCAACCTGCAGACGGACGCATCCGCGGGCGGCAAGGTGGTCCGGGTCTCGGTGGCGGATCCCACCGCGCCCACCATTACGGGCACCTTCCAATTGCCCACGGGCGAGGCCCTGAAGCCCTTCCCGGGCCGCACCACCGTGCCCACGCCCGCGGGCATCGCCGTGCACCAGGGCCGGGTGTATGCCGCGCTCGGCAACCTGGATCCCCGGGACTACTCCGTCGGAGGCCCCGGGTTTCTGGCCCGCATCGACCCCGGCAGCGGCGCGGTGGAGCTCGTCGAGCTCGGCACGGGCTGCCTCAACCCGTTCTGGCTCGCTCCCGTGGGCGAGCGGCTGCTCGTGAGCTGCGGCGGCGCGGCGACCTATGACCGCAACTTCAACCTCATCGACGTGCAGGGCACGGGCCTGGTGTTGCTCGGCACGGACGGCCGCGTGGTGGCCTCACTCGCGCTGCGGTGCCCGGAGGCGACGTCGTGCCCGCTGCCCTCCGCCGGCCGTTTCTCCGTGGTGGGCAGCCGCGCCTACGTGGGCGACAACAACGCGGGCCGCGTCTTCGTCGTCGAGGTGGTGGACGACTCGCTCGTGGAGCGGCGCGGGCTGGGCCCCGGTGCCGAGCCCCCCATCCTCGCCTGCCCGCGCAGCCGTGGGCCCTCCCTCGTCGGTGATGTCGTCGCGATTCCTTGAGCCTCCCCATGAAGACCCGACTCGCTCCCTTCGTCCTGCTCGCCGCGCTGTGCCTCGTCACCGCCGTGCACGCGGCTCCTCCCCAGGGAGGGCCCCGCTTCCTGGGCCCCAAGCCTCCCGAGAAGGTGAAGCGCGTGGTGACGCTCGTTCCCTCGCTCACGGAGACGGTGATTGCCCTGGGCGCCGGGAGCACGCTGGTGGGCGTCTCGAGCTTCGATGAGGCGAAGGAGGTGGCCGGCCTTCCCCGCGTGGGAGGGTTCGTGAACCCCTCCATCGAGCGGGTGGTGGGCCTCGAGCCGGACCTCGTGCTCGTCCAGCCGGGACCTGGCAATCAGCGCGCGGTGGAGACGATGGCCCGGGTGGGGGTGCCCATCCTGCTGCTGCCGCTCCATACCGTCGCGGACACCCTGGCGGCGATGCGTGCGGTGGGCAAGGCGCTGGGGAAGCAGAAGGAGGCCGAGGCTCTCGTCCAGGGCATCGAGTCCACCCGGGCCCGCATCCGTGAGCGGGCCAAGGGCTTCAAGGCGCCTCGCGTCCTGTTCGTCTACGGCTTCGAGCCGCTCGTCGTCGCCGGGCCGGGCTCCTTCGCGGACGAGCTGTTGCGCGATGCGGGAGCCATCAACGTCGCCGCCCATGCGGGCTCGGCGTACGCCACCTATTCGCTCGAGCATGCGGTGGGCTCGCGGCCGGACGTGGTGGTGGATGCCGCGGATGTGGACGTGGGCAAGGACAAGGTGGCCTCGCTCCCGTTGATCTCCCAGGCCCGGTGGGTCGAGGTACCGTCCATGGCGCTGCTACAGCCGGGGCCCTCGCTGGGGCGCGGGCTGGATGAGCTGTTCGAGCTGCTGCATCCAGCGGCGAAGCCGGATGCGGGCACCCCGCGCTGAGCGTGGAGGACGAGGCATGGGCCACCGTCACATCGCGAGAAAGGGGTTCACTCCCGCCCGGGTGCTCGGGCTGTGCGGTGCGTTCCTCGTCCTGCTGCTCGTCTCGTACATGCCGGCCGTCACCTACGGGGAATGGCCCGCGTCCCTCTTGAAGGCCTTCCTCCACCCCGGTTCCACGGACAGCCATGTCGTCTGGTCCGTCCGGCTGCCCCATGTGCTGCTGGCGTCCATCGTGGGGGCGGGGCTCGCCGCCTCCGGCTCCACGCTCCAGGGCGTGCTGCGCAATCCCCTGGCGGATCCCTTCATCCTCGGTGTCTCGGGAGGCGCGGCGCTCGGAGCCACCCTGGCCCTCGCCCTGGGTCTGGCTCACGTGGAGGAGGTGGCCCCGGGGCTCACGGGCGGACTGGCGCGCCTCTCCGCGCCCGCCCTGTTCGCCTTTCTCGGTGCCGTGGCGTCCATGGTCCTCGTGCTCGCCATCAGCCGTGGGCACGGGGGCCGTGCGCCCCATGCCGTGCTCCTCACGGGCGTCATCTTCAACACCTTCGCCGCCGCGGCCATCACCCTCATCAAGACCCTCGCCGGCCGTGACAGGCTGGATGCGATCCTCTCCTGGCTCGCCGGGGACCTCGGCACGGAGCAGCCCGGGACCATCGTCCTGTCCGCGCTGCTCCAGGCCGTGGCCATCGGGGTGATGATCGCGCTCTCGGGGCGGCTCAACCTGCTGACCCTGGGGGATGAGGACGCGGCCTCGCTCGGCGTGCCCGTGGCCCGGACGCGGCGGTGGTTGCTCCTCGCGGCGAGCGCCAGCGTGGCGGGGGTCGTGACGCTCGCGGGGCTCGTCGGCTTCGTGGGGCTCGTCGTGCCCCACCTGCTCCGGCTCATCCTCGGGCCCGACCAGCGCCTCCTCGTTCCGCTCTCGGCCATCGGGGGCGCGGTGTTCCTCACGCTCGCGGACCTGCTGGCGCGGCTGCTCTACCCCGTGTTCAACCAGGGCATTCCCGTGGGCGCCGTCACCGCGCTGCTCGGCGGACCGTTGTTCCTGGCGCTCCTGTACCGCAGCGGACGGCTCACCGCGGGCTGAGGGGCAGGCGGGCTCCGCCATGTCCCCGCGTGCATGGGCGTTGTCAGGAACGGATTTCCGCCGCGTCTTTTCTCGATGAAAGGAGCGGTGACCATGACGACGGTGACGACGAACAGCCCGATGAACCTCAAGCACCTCAACGACACTGACGCTGGCATCGACGCGCTGACGCGTCCCGGTCTGGATGCCGCCCTGGACCTCCCCGGCCTGGAGTTGGAGCGGGGTCTATCGCCCGGACTCTGAAGCTTCCGCGACCTCGTCCCAGACGAGGCGTGGGACTCGGAGGCCGGGCTCCCAGAAAGGGACCCGGCCTCTTGTCTTTCCGGGTCCCGTTCTCCTGCCCTGTTCGTCTATCGGCGAGGACACCGCGCTCTCAATGCGGAAAGACGGGTTCGACTCCCGTACGGGGTACACGCAACACAAGCTCTTGGATGCGATTGGATCGCAGCACGGCCGTCTACCGTGTGAACAGGGTTCGATTCCCTGCAGGAGCGCTCCAGCAACACACGCGGCCGTGGCCGAGAGGCACGAGGCCCCTGAGCGCCACTCAGGTGTACGCGGGTTCGAATCCCGCCGGCCGCTCTTCGCAGTCCCAGCAGTGGAAGCACATGCCGCGGTAGCCCAACCTGGTAGAGGCGCTGCATTCAGAACGCAGAGGTTGCGGGTTCGACTCCCGCCCGCGGTACTCAGAGATTCATGCCGATGTTTCCCAGCGAGATGCTGGGCCCGAAGATGAGCGCCCAGCGGCCCACTTCCTTGCCCGGTGTGCCATCCGTGGGCCTGGTGAAGTAGGCCTCGCGGAACTCGTAGGCTCCCCAGACGTGGATGCTCAAGGCGGCCTGTCCGCCCGCGGTGCCCCCACCCAGGGGAACGCGGATGCCCAGTCCCGCGACGGCGGCCAGCGTGGGGGGATAGTCGTTCAGCAGGCCTCCCGTCTGCACGAGCCCCACGCCCATCAACCCCAGCTCCAGTCCGAACAGCCCCTCCTTGCCCTGCTCATCCAACAACGTGAGCCGGGACAGCAGGCCGAAGTTCAGCGTGAGCTGCCCCGTCGGCTGATTCAGCCGGTAGAGGCCGCTGGGGATGGTGGCGGTGGCGTACAGGCGCAGCCGCGAGCCCTCGACGGTCGCCGACCACTGCACCGAGGGCAGGCTGGCCCGGGACGATGGAGCCGCCAGCAGGTAGCGCGACTCGTCCACCACGTGGCTGACGCGCACGACGATGCGATCGAACTGCTCCAGCACGTTCTTGAGCCAGAACGTCCGGGGCTCGCCGCCGGGCTGGAGCACCATGCGCTCGTTCACCCGCGCGGCTTCTCGCGAGGTGCCACCGGCGGTGGTGACGTCCACCTCGAGGATGATCTCCTGCAGGCCATCCTCGGGCCGCAGCCGCTCCCGGTGGATGATGATCCGGCAGCTGTCGCGCGCCTCGAAGGGGATGCGTGCCGGCTTGCCGGGCTGGATGCGCTGGGGGTTCCCCTCCTTGTCGGCGCACAGGAACTCGATGATCGGCTCCTCGGACTCGGCCGACGCGCCGAGCGGCGCGGGCACCGAGGCCTCCCGGAGCGCCCGCTGGGTCCGCTCGTACACGACGGCGAGGTCCACCGCGCGCAGGGCCTGTGGCAACCCCTCGAAGCGGTAGCCGAAGCGCAGCGGGACGAAGCCGCTGTTGTTCTCATCGCCGCGCACCCGGAAGCGTCCCTGCTCGGTCCGCACCGAGTAGGCCCCCTCGACGGGCAGCGGCACGAGCCTCGTGCGCTCCCCCGGAGACGCCACCGAGAGCTCCGCCTCCCGGTTGGTGGGGATGAAGTCGATCTTGCCGAAACCGGGAAGCTGGAGGCTCGCGCGAGGGTAGGGGGCCGTGACGGTGTCCGCCGCGGTGGTGGCGATCACGGTCGGGTCCACCTCGGAGCGGGTGGCCGTGAGGGTCAGCCGGTCCGCGCCCAGGCGTCCCACCCGCAGCAGCACGAAGGCCGCCTCTTCCTCCCGGACCACCTGGGCCACGTCGACGGGCTCGCCGTTGGCGCGCCAGTAGAAGGAGCGCGCCTCGGCCGCGCAGCGCGGGTCCACCCGCACCACCACCCGCATGTCCTCCGCGCTCCTCAGCGGCGGCCCCGACACGAGCTCCACCGGACAGTGCAGCAGCTGCAGCACCGCGGAGGCGGTGGTCTCGAGTGCTTCTCCTTTCGAGACGAACACCCGGGGCACCAGGCGCACCCGGAGGCCCAGACTCGAGACGAGGCCCGGTACGGCGCGCACGGAGATTCCGCCCTCGTTCAGCTCGCAGCGGGCGGGGCCACAGTCGACGGACGCGATGGCCTCGGGGTGCGGCAGCGCCAGACGCCCTTCTCCCGTGGAGAGATCCAGGGCGGGCACTCCCGGCAGCACCGAGGACAGGAGGACGCGGCTCGGGCTCAACTGCAGCTCCGAGGACTCGAGCCGCCGGCCCGAGGCGTTGAACGTGAGGACGCCCTCTCCGAAGCGCGCCCCCGCTGGCAGCAGGAAGAGCGGCACGTTCGCCGGCACACCACGGCGCACCGGCAACACGCACGGTTGCGGAGTCTCCGAGGGCCCGGTGTCGAGACAGGCCTCGTGCTCCATCCGCTCGTCGCGATTGGGGCCCGGCCAGAACACCTGCGCTCCCGCCAGTCCCCGCCCGCGCAGCTCGAGCCGCCCCTCGTCCGCGGCCAGCAGCACGCTCGCCGGCTCGACCTCGGGGAAGGCGCCTGTCGCCACGAGCGTGAGTGTCTCCTGCGGGCCCGTGCAGCCGCTCGCGGCGGGTGCCACCTGGAGCGTCACCGGCTGGCCCACGCGTCCACTGCCAGCCCGGGGCGGGCGGACGGAGCGTGAATCCTCGCCCACCGTCCAGCCCTCCGACGCCGGGCCGCAGACGACCCGGTTGGGAAGGAGCAGGAGCTGGCCTCCGATGGGCGCCTGCACGACGGTGGTCTGCGCGACGGGGGCCTGCGCCCGGACCTCGTCACCGAGGAGCGACCACGTGACGAGCAGGGTAATCCACGTTGGAGAAGCACGAAGGACGAAGAGCGGCGGACGCTGCGGCAAGGGACCTCCCTGCGCGAGCGGTATTGGGGGCAGGCGGTTTTGTCAATCGCGCCCGCGGTACTCGCAGTTGACAAGGGATGCCCCGCCGCCATATCCCGCCCACCGTCTTCGGTTCCTCCACCTGCCGGTGGGGACTCGAGGGAATCCGGTGCGAGTCCGGGACTGCCCCGCAGCGGTGAACGGGAACGAAAACCGTCAGGATGCACTGGTCCTCTCCCGAGGGCTGGGAAGCGACGGCCAGTAGGCGAGGTGTCCTCCGCGCGAGGCCACACTGCCCGTAAGTCCGAAAACCTGCCGAGGACCCGTGCCGGTGGCACGGACAACACCGAGGCCTCCGAGGGGAGGCAGCGGGTGCGCCGCCGTGTGCGTCCTCGTCAGGCCGTGTCCGGTCCGCATCCCGCTTCCGCTCCTCGCGCAGGCATTCCGCCCGAGGGGGCGAGGAGCAGGACGCGAATGAAGACGGGAACGATGGGCTCGGGGCGGTTCGGCCGCTTCGTGGTGGTGATGGGTGCGTTGTCGCTGGGGTTGCTGGTCACGGGCTGCGAAGAGGAGTGCGTCGACCAGACCGACTGCGCGAACAAGCAGGGCGCTCCCGCCGAGGGCAAGCGCTACGAGTGCGTGGACAACCGCTGCGTGCAGCGGGACATCGCCGACGCGGGCACCGATGCCGGCAATGATGCCGGGACGGACGCGGGCACCGACGCGGGTACGGATGCTGGCACGGATGCCGGCACCGACGCGGGCGTCACGTGCGCGGACCTGCCGCATGACGCGAAGCTCGGCACGCTGCAACTCCAGACGGGCTTCGTCGCCGCCGAGTCCGTGACGCTCCCCGATGGCATCGGCGCGGTGACGGCCGTGCGCAGTGGCAGCGACTTCAAGCTGTACGGCTTCAATGGCGCCGACGACAGCCTCTACGCGCTCGGTACCTGGCCGGCCATCGCCTCCAGCACGACGCCCCTCCAGGCCATCATCCCCGAGGCGGACATGGGCGCGTTCCCGAGCGGGTTCCTCGCCAACGACGGCACCCGGCTGCTGACCGGCTACACCAAGGGCGAGGCCGGCTTCCCCGGCAAGGTTCTCCTCTACGACACGGTCACTCCGGCCGACACCCGCTACGTCTCCGCCGCCGGCAACTTCTCCGCCGCGGCCGTCCCCGGCGCCTTCCTCATCAACGGCGTGGGCATCGAGGGCGTGACCGGGAGTGACACCGCCATCTACGCGTTGCGGACGGACACCAGGCCCTTCCAGGGCTCGAAGCTGGCGACCTTCCCGGTCTCGGGTGCCTTCAGCGGCTACTCGGCCGTCACGAGCGACAACGTGGCCGTGCTCGGATACGCGACCTCCGATACCTCGACCCCGGATCCGTGGGACACCCTCAACTACCTGACCGCCGTGGCTCCCGCGGTCTACTCGCCGGCCATCACGGGCGGGACGGCCTTCTCGCTCACCAACCCCAACGCGATCGAGATCTACGGGAAGAACGATCTCCAGGGCGTCGCGGGCTTCGGCAAGGGCGTGGCCCTGCACCGCGGTACCTTCACGGCCACGAAGGAGGTCTCGCGCATCGAGCTCACGCTGGGTGGCATCACCCCCAGCACCGTGACCGCGGGTGACCTCACGCCGGTGCTCACCACCAGCAACACCTGCACCAACGTGGTGGTGATGGCTCCCATGGGTGAGGATCTGCTCGTCGGCGTGAAGGACAAGAGCGGCCGCCGGCTCGTCCGTCTGCAGCAGCGCTGAGCGCCATGAGGATGCACGGCACCCTGGCGCGCTGGCGCGCCTGTCTCGTCATGTGCCTGCTCGCCGCGGGCTGCGGGGCTCCCTCCGAGGAGGAGAAGGAGGACCCCGTGGCCCCGGTGGCCTGCGCGAGTGAGAACAACCCGTTCGCCGACAAGGTGGTCTCCTTCACGCCCGGCGACTCCGCCGGCTTCGGCCAGGACGGCTACCCCACCATCGTGCTCGGACCGCCCCGCGGCGGCGGTTCCGGCATGGGCTCGCTGGACGTGCTCTCGCTCGGCGAGCGGGGGGAGATCGTCCTCGAGCTCACCGACCTCGGCGTGGTGGACGGTCCCGGCGTGGACCTGCTCGTCTTCGAGAACCCCTTCGGCGGCTACGCGGAGACGGCCTTCGTGGCGGTGAGCGAGGACGGCCAGACGTGGCGGGAGTTCTCCTGTGACCCCGCGGATGCGGCCCACGGCTACCCCGGCTGCGCGGGCGTGAAGCACGTGTTCTCCACGCCGGACAACGGCATCAGCCCCACGGACCCGTCCGTGGCGGGGGGCGACGGCTTCGACCTGTCCACGCTCGGTGTGGCCCGGGCCCGCTTCATCCGCATCCGGGACAGCGGGCTGAATGGCTACGGCTTCACCTCCGGCGGTTTCGACCTGGACGCCGTCGCGGTGGTGAACGGCTCTCCCCTCTGCGAGTGGAAGTGATGCCCACGCCCCCGCCTCCCGAGACCCCCGGAATGGACCGGCGCACCGTGCTCGGCTCGCTGCTGCACGGCACCTGTGCCCTCGCCGCGCTCTGTACCGGCTGTGGTCCCGAGTGGCGGGAGGCCACCGTGCTCTCGTTCTCCGACGCCGAGGACTGCGGCGTCACCCCCGGCCGTCCCGAGGAGGGCTGGGTGGAGGTGAAGCTCACCGAGTACCCGGCGCTGAGGAAGCTGGGGGGCTCGGCGGTGGTGCGCGTCCCCGAGGCCCTGCTCGACGTGGTGGTCATCCACACCGCGTCGGGCTGCTTCTCCGCCGTCTGGCACATCTGCACCCATGGTGACTGCCACGTCACCCACGTGCCCGGGCAGGCTCTCCTGGAGTGCCCCTGCCACGGCTCGCGCTTCGGCGAGGATGGCCGGGTCCTGCTCGGTCCCGCCACCCGTCCCTTGCAGAGCTTCCGGGTGGCGCGGGTGGATGACTCGGTGTGGATCCACCGGCCCCGCTGACGGCGTGACCCCACCCTGGGGCGGATTTGACTCCGGGTATCAATCGCCGCCTCCAGGCGAATGGATCGGCCGGGTCGTGTAATCTCCCCGCCGCGATGTGGCAGATCATCATCAACGGCCCGGGTTACTTCGACACTGCCTACGAGCTTCCCGAGGGCGTCACGCACCTCGGCCGCGCGGATGAGAACGACATCGTCCTCGGCGGTGATCTCGTCTCGCGCCGGCATGCCCGGCTCGTGGCCGATGGGGACAGCCTGCGCATCGAGGATCTCGGCAGCCGCAACGGCAGCCGCGTCAATGGTACGCCCCTGCAGGGCAGCATCGACCTGCACCCCGGCGACACCATCTCCCTGGGGGAGAACACACTCTCGGTGCGGCAGCCCAACCAGGTGGAGAACGCCGCCACCGAGATGGTGGACCTGGGCGCCGGTGGGGTGCGCCGCTTCGGCCACGGCGAGGACGTGGGGCCCTCCGTCATCCTCGCCAAGAACATCAAGAACGTGGACCTGCTGCGGGCGCTCGACAACTTCTCCAGCCCCTTCGACGGCGCTCCCGCCACCGCCGCCCCCATCGCGCCCGTGGCTCCCCAGGCTCCCCGCGGCGCCTACGAGACGCTCCTCCTCCTCTTCCACACCGCCGAGGCGCTCGCCACCTCCGCCACCCTGACGGCCTTCCTCGAGGCCACCATGGACCGGGTGCTCGAGCGCATCGACGCCACCACCGCCGTGGTGCTGTTGCGCCACCCCACCGGCGTCTTCGTGCCCGCCGCCGTGCGCCACCGCGGCAAGCTCGCCAAGGGCGAGGTGCCCGTCTCCGATGGCATCATCGAGCAGGCCCTCGGCGAGGGCCGCGCGCTCGTGGTGGGTGACGTGCGCGACGACCGCCGCTTCGCCGGCCGCGAGAGCGTCATCCTCTATGGCGTGGACCGGGTGCTCTGCATCCCCATCGGGCTCGAGCCCCCCTTCTCCGGCGTCCTCTACGTCAACACCTCCGCGAAGAACGACACCGAGCTGGAGATCATGCTCGACACCTGCACCGCCGTGGCGCACCTGGTGGCCTCCGGCGTGCAGAAGTTCTCCGCCGCCTCGGGCAGCGGCGCGCCTCCGCTGCGCCACCACCTGGAGCGCTTCCTCGGGCCCGAGGTGGCCGAGCGGCGCGCGGCCGAGGCCCAGCGCACCGGCGGCAAGCTGCCCGGGTTGGAGGAGCGCAACCTCACCATCGTCCACGCCGAGCTCGTCGGCTTCGGCGCGCTGAGCACGAAGCTCGGCGCCGCGCGCGCCAACGAGCTGCTCAACGACTTCCACGCGCGTCTGGGCGGGCTCGTCTTCAGCTTCGAGGGCGTCCTGGAGACCTTCTTCGGCGAGTCGCTGCGCGCCCATTTCGGCACTTCCGCCTCCAAGCCGGACGATGCCGTGCGCGCCGTGCGGGCCGCGCTCGCCCTGCGCGAGGATTGGGATCGCCACATGGCCCGCCGCCCCGTGGAGGAGCGCTGCGAGCTGCGCATCGGCATCAACACCGCCCGCGTCCTGGCCGGCTTCGTGGGCCCCGAGTCCCGCCCCTCCTTCTCCGCCGTGGGCGAGGGCGTCAACATCGCCTCGTGGCTCGCCGCCACCGGCATGCCCGGCCAGGTGCTCATCACCGGCAAGACGCTCGCGGTGATCGGCGCCCGCTTCGACGTCGTCCCCCTCGGCGAGCGCCTCATCCGCGCCCCTCGCGACAAGGTCGCCGCCTTCGAGGTCATGGACGAGGACATCCCCCAGCTCACCCATCCCGGTGTGCGCTGAGGTGGGATGCTGTGCTGAAAAAGGTGGGGCGGAGGCTCGCACTCGGCCCCGGAACAATGCGAGCATGGGCGCCCCCCTCGCGAGCATGAGCGCCCAGCGTCCGGCATGAATCCGTCGTCCTCGACCGCTCGACTGCGTCCGTTCCGGCCCGTGCCGTTCGGCCGCTACACGCTGCTGTCCCAGCTCGCCACCGGCGGCATGGGCGAAATCTTCCTCGCACGGCTGGAGGGCGCGCAGGGCTTCGAGAAGCTGTGCGTCATCAAGAAGATATTGCCGCAGCTGGCGGCGGATCCGGAGTTCGTCGAGCGCTTCGTGGGCGAGGCGCGCACGCTGGTGAAGCTGTCGCACGGCTCCATCGCGCAGGTGCTGGACATGGGGCTGCACGAGGGCGATGCGTACATGGCCCTCGAGTACGTGGACGGCAAGGACCTGCGCAAGGTGGCGGCGCGGGCGCGGGACAGGCAGAAGCCGCTGCCGCTCACCTTCGTGCTGTTCGTGATGGGCCGGGTGCTGGACGCGCTCGCCTACGCGCACCGCAAGAAGGGCGATGACGAGGGCGAGCTGAACCTCGTGCACCGGGACATCTCGCCGCAGAACATCCTCATCTCCTACGAGGGGGAGGTGAAGGTCATCGACTTCGGCCTGGCCAAGAGCCGGCTGAGCGCGGCGAAGACGAACCCGAGCATCATCCTCGGCAAGTTCCTCTACATGTCGCCGGAGCAGGCGCGGCACCAGCCGGTGGATCGCCGCAGCGACCTGTACGCGGTGGGCCTGTGTCTGTACGAGCTCATCTCCGGGAGGAACCCCTTCGATCTGCTGCCCCCGGGCGAGCTGATGTCGGCGGTGGCCCAGCCCACCGTGCAGCCGCTGGGCGAGGTGGTGCCGTCCGCGCCGCCCGCGGTGACGCAGCTGGTGATGAAGGCGCTGGCGGTGGACCCCGCGCAGCGCTTCCAGACGGCGGAGGAGCTGCGCGGCAAGCTGAACGCGTGCCTGCTGGAGTTGGATCCCTCCTCGGGCCCGGAGCGCGTCAGCCGGTACATGCACGAGCTGTTCGGCCCGGAGTACCAGGGGGAGCGGCGGTTGCTGGCGAGCCTCCGGGAAGCGGCGCGTCCGCCCGAGCCGGAGTCCGGGGGCGCGCCGGAGGGCTCCTTCGAGCCGCTCTCCTTCCGGCCCACGCCGCGCACGCGCGAGGGGGCTCCCGTGCGCGATGACGGCGAGACGCGCCCGGCCGTGCCCTCCTCGTCCCTGGACGAGCCCACCCGGCCCGCCGTCGCCGTGGAGGCCATCGAGGAGTCGCGCAAGGAGCGGCTGTCACCACCGGGAGGCTCGCCCACGGTGGACATCTCGGGACTCACGGCCCCGGTCGCGCCCCGGAGTCCCGCGCCCGCTCCGGTTCCTTCCCGTGCTCCCGCGGCCTCTCCGGCACTGTCCCCGGAGCCGGGCTCGGGTGCGCTCCGGGCCGCGGGCGCGTCTTCCCGTCCCGCCCCGCAGCCGGCGGCGATGCCGTCCGCGCCGCGTGTTCCGCTCACTCCGGCCCTGCCGGTCTCCGGCTCCATGGCCCCGACGCGCGAGCTGGTGGTGTCCTCCGGGCCGGGCTCGGCACCGGGCGCGCCGCACGCCGTGCCCATGGCGGAGCAGATGCCTCCGGAGCCTCTCGGGCCGGTGCCCATCGAGGACACGCCCATGTGGTCCGAGCCGCTCCGCTCGGACGAGGACCTGAGCGCCATCGAGCCGTCGCGGGACTCCCGCCCGGCACCTCCCTTGCCCTACGAGTCGGGCGAGCAGGGGGAGGGCGCGTGGGAGTCCCAGCCCGGGTGGGAAGTCTCCGGGCAGGAACCGGACGCGTCCTCCCAGCAGGACGAGGAGGGCGTGTCCGCCTCCGGGAGCGAAGTGGCGCTCGGGAACGAGGAGGACATCGGCCTGGCGGACACGAATCCGCGCATGCAGGTGCCCTCGGGTCACGAGGACACCCAGCCGCGCGTGGTCCTCCAGGACGTGTATCGCCAGGACACGCAGCCGCGCGTGGTGCTCGATGAGTCGCTGACCCGCGACTCGGACGAGGAGCTGTCTCAAGGAGGCAGGACGAAGCGGCCCCGCCGCCGCGTGACGTCGACGGGCATTCCCGTGGCGTCCCCGCGCTCGACGGCCTCCGCTCCGCGGCTGTCGGCCGCCACCGTCCGGAGCCACGAGGAGCGCGAGGCCCCGAAAAGCCGGTACGCGGAGGAAGCGGAGCCGCCGGTCCGGCCGGAGAGCACCCGCCTCACGTCCGTGCCGGCACGGCCCTTCCCGTGGGGATGGGCCGCCGTGGTGGTCCTCCTGCTGCTGGTGGGCGGTGGCCTGAGCGCCGCCGTCTTCCTGGATGCGCCTCACCAGGAGGCGCCAACGGAGCCGCCGCCCGCGCGTCCGATCCTCCAGGGCAAGAAGGCGGCCCAGGCTCCGGCTCCCGCCGCTGGGGAGTCTCCCGCCGCTGGTGAGCCCCCCACCGCCGCCGAGTCCGCGCAGACGGCATCCGCGAACACGGAGAACCCCGGCACGGTGGCGCCCGCTCCCGTCCCGGGCGCTGCTCCTGCTGCCGCGCCTGGCGCGGCTCCCACCGGCGACACGGCTTCTCCCGAGGGCGAGCTGTCCGCGGATCAGTCCCTGCTCGCCCCGCTCGCGGCTCCGTCCAACGCCACGGCCTCCGCCGCGAGCAAGCGCCAGGTCCAGCGCAAGCGCACGTCCTCGCGCACCCAGTCGATGCTGCAGAAGGAGTGGGTCCGCACGCGCACGGCCTACAAGGCGCTCACACGCATCTACGCGTGCGAGAGCCTCGATCTGCTGTGCAGCCGCTACGAGGACCTCGAGTCCGAGGTGATGGACATGGGAGACGTCGAGAGCCCCGAGCTGCTCGGCAAGGTGCGGGCGCTGCAGCGGGAAATCCAGAGAAGGAAGAAGGGCTCCTGAGGCGGGGCCCCCGCGACGCGCCGTGGACACGCTCCTCGACATCCAGGGACTGAGCGCCGGTTACGGGCCGGCTCCGGTGCTGCGCGACGTGGACTGCGTGGTGCGGGCCGGAGAGCTGTGGGTGGTGCTCGGCCCCAATGGCACCGGCAAGAGCACGCTGCTGAAGAGCGTGCTGGGGGCCATGCCGTGGACGCGGGGCCGCATCCGCCTGTTGGAGCGCGAGCGGAGCGAGTGGGACGCGCGGGCGCTCGCCCGGAACGTGGCGTGGGTGCCGCAGAGCTTCGAGCCCGCCGAGGGCTTCAGCGGGTTGGAGCTGGTGTTGATGGGCCGCAGTCCGCACCTGGGCCTGTGGGGCCTCACCTCGGCGAGCGACGAGGCGGTGGCGCGCGCGGTGTTGGAGGAGCTCGGGGTGGCGTACCTGGCGGAGCGCTCCTGCGAGGCGATGTCGGGAGGCGAGCGCCGGATGCTGTTGCTGGCGCGCGGGTTGGTGCAGCAACCGAGGCTGCTGTTGCTGGACGAGCCCACGGCGTTCCTGGACGTGGCGCACCAGGTGGGCGCGTTGGAGCGGGTGCGCGCGCGGGTGGACGCGGGCCTGGGCGCGGTGGCGGTGCTCCACGACGTCAACCTGGCGGCGGCCTTCGCCACGCACGTGTTGCTGCTGCGCGACGGGCACGTGCTGGCCCGGGGGCCCGCGCCGGAGGTGCTCCAGCGCGAGCGGCTCGAGGCCCTCTATGGTGTGCCCATGGAGATGGCGAGCGCGCCCTCGGGAGCGCGCCTGTTCGCCCCGCGTGCGCGGTGGACGGCCGAGGGGCGTTAGCGCCTCATTCCGTCTTGAGCTGTTCCTCGGCCTGCTTCCGGGCGTTGTCCGGGCCACCGCCCACGCCGAAGGGGGCGGGCCGGCGCTCACGGGGAACGGTCTGCGGCCCGCCGAACAGGTAGGGCCCCTGGTCCTCGCGGTCCATGCTGGCCGGGTGATCCCTCCAGTTCTCGGGCATGGCGACGCCCCGTTCGCCGGTGCTTCCCGCGCCGCCCGCTCCACCCGTGCCGCCCGAGCTCTCCGCCTCCGAGGCCGAGGGGCTCTTGTTCTTCTGGTTGATGGGCTCGTAGGGCTTGCTCGCCTGCTGCGCGTTCTCCTCCTGACGGGAGACGCAACCGGTGGCGAGCGCCCCTCCCAGCCCCAGAACGATCGTCCATCCCATCCAGCGCTTCATCGTCGCCCTCCTGACGGACCTGCGTGTCCTGTTGTGACTCGAAGGTAGGGACGGAGCGGGGAGCGAGCACACCGGGGAGGAGGGCCCGCCCGCCTGCCCGTTCTGTCTGAAGTCGGAGACTCCACACCGGGATGCCGGAACAGGTGTCGGGGGTGGAGGGGCGTGCGACGCTGAGCGCGTTGACTCCAAGGTGGGCGTCGCGGAGATGGACTCTTCTACGCAATCGGGCAGGACGGTGCGCGGCGGGGTGGAGCGCCAGCTGTTGAAGCTGTTGGCGGCCACCAACCGCCTCCGCTTGCCAGGGCCCTCGGTGTTGCCCGTGGCGGGCGCGGTGGTGGGCCTCTACAGCGGGCTGGCTGCGGGCCTGTTCGCCAACCTCATCGCGCTCGTCAGCGGGCTGGCCCTGGGCTTCCCCCGGGTGCTGAACGCGTTCCTGCCGGAGTCCGGCACGAACGAGGCGCTGACCCGGGCCTTCTCCGAGGCGCGCTGGCATTTCGAGTACCTCATCGCCGGCGTGCCGCTGGGGATGGGCGCGCTGGTGCTCGCGCGGTTCATCCTGCCCGGGGGGCCCCGGGACGAGGTGAAGCGGCGGCTGCAGGTGCTGGGGTTGCTGGTGTTGGGGGCGCTGTCGCTCTACTACCCGCTGGTGGCGCTGGCGGCGGTGAACTCGGTGCTGGGCCACATGCACGACATGGGACGGAGCATCCAGCAGTTGCGGCCCTGGCTGGTGCCACTGCTGCCCATGGTGGGCGGACTGGTGGTGGGGCACGTGCTGCGCAACCGGCCCGAGACCCATGGCCACGGCGTGCCCGAGGTGGTGAGGGCGGTGGAGCGCGAGGGCTGGCTGTCCGGGAGGGATGGAGTGCTGAAGCTGGTGGCGAGCGCCATCACCATCGGCACGGGAGGCTCGGCGGGGCGCGAGGGGCCCATCGTATTCGGAGGCGCGGCGTTCGGATCGGCGGTGGGGCGCACGCTGGGCTTCACCCGGCGCGAGCTGGCCATCCTCCTGGCGAGCGGCGCGGGCGCGGGCATTGCCGCCTCCTTCAACGCGCCCATCGCTGGCGCCATCTTCGCGATGGAGATCATCCTGCGCGAGTTCCAGCTGCGCGTCTTCTCTCCCATCATCCTCGCCAGCGTCACGGCCACCATGGTGGGCCGGGGCGTCATGGGCAACGCGGCGATGATTCAGCGCGTGGGCTACAGCATGGTGAGTGGCTGGGAGATCGTCTTCTACGCGGTGTTGGGATTGGTGACGGGGCTGCTGGCGTATGCCTTCATCCGGCTGCTGCACGGGGTGGAGGACTTCTTCCAGGGGAGGAAGCGGGGACGGCTGAGTGCCTTGCTGGGACGGCAGCCGCTGCCGCTGAGGGCGGGACTGGGAGGACTGCTGGTGGGGTGCCTGGCGCTGGTGCACCCGGTGGTGTGGGGCACGGGGCACGAGTCCATCAACGAGGCGGCGCTGCGGTCGCTGCCGCTGGTGATGCTGGCCTCGGGCTTCGCGCTCAAGCTGGTGGCCACGGCGTTGACGTTGGGCTCGGGAGGCTCGGGAGGGACGTTCTTCCCCATGACGGTGATGGGGGCGCTGGCGGGAGGCGCGTTCGGGGAGGTGCTGCACGCGGCCATGCCGGGCATCACCGCGCCGAGCGGGGCCTACGCGATGGTGGGCATGGGCGGTGCGGTGGCGGCGCTCACGCGCGGGCCGCTCACGGGGTTGATGATGGTGTACGAGCTGAGCGGCAACTACTCCATCATCCTGCCGCTGATGGTGACGTGCACATTGGCCTCGGCGCTGTGCCACACGCTGGTGGAGCGGAAGGCGGGAGTGGATCCGCACACGCTGCGGCGCGCGCCGGTGAGGGAGTGGGTGGTGTGGATGGAGCCGGTGGGGCCGGAGCTGCCGGCCTCGGCGTTGCGCGAGCGGCTGCTCACGGCGCCGGTGGCGGCCCTGCCGGTGAAGGACGAGGGCGGGCGGTTGGTGGGCGTGGTGACGGCGAGCACGCTGGGCGAGCGCTGGAGGCAGGTGGGGGACGGGTCCACGGTGGTGGCGCTGGCGGACCAGGCGCCCGCGGTGTCAGTGGATACGACGGTGGGCGAGGCGCTCGCGGCCATGGACATCCAGCTCGTGGACGCTCTGCCGGTGCAGGGGGATGGGCAGGTGGGGGTGGTGACGCGCGTGGGGCTCGAGCGTTTCCTGCGGCGGGAGCAGCGCAAGCTGCACGTGGAGCCCGCGGTCTCCGCGACGGAGATTCCGCGTTAGGGGTGGAGCGAAAGGCTATGCTGCCAGCGCGTGGGACCGATGCCTCTTCCATGGGAAGGACACATGCGCTGGCGACAGGTGTTCGCGTTCACGGTGGTGATGGCGGTGGGGACGGGGTGCCCGGAGACCTGGCGGGAAGGCGGCACCATCGACCGGGCGATGGCGAAGGACCTCGAGGAGGAGTTGCACCAGCATGACTGCCCCTTGAGCAAGGAGGAGTGGGTGCGCAAGTGCCGAGAGCCCGTTGAGTGGGAGCAGCAACGGTGCCCCCATGCATGTCAGTTCAGGGCCGAGCCGTGATGCGTTGGCGTGCGCTCCTGGCACCGCTGCTGGGCCTCATCCTGCTTCTGCCGCTGGCCTGGGCCCTCCATACGGCCATGCTGAGAGGATTGCGTCCGGCACCCGAAGCAAAGGCCGTCCCGATGCTCTCTCCAGGAGAGCGCCAGAGCCTGCTGAGCTACGAGCGTCCCTGCAAGGGCCGCAAGGATTGTGAGCCACCGCTCGCCTGCTTCTTCAACCCACGCTCGATGTGGATGTACTGCACCGATAGCCGGTGCATGACGGACCAGCATTGCACGGAGGACATGGTGTGCCGCACGGTGGAGACGGTGAAGGGCGGACCCCGACTTCGTCAGTGCACGCTGGTGGGGGTGCGCAAGGAGGGCGAGCCCTGCGCGGACATGATGACTTCGCGCGAAGCGGCATGTGAACGGGGGCTCTTGTGTCAGGCGGACCACTGCGGACGGCCGTGCCGGGTGGAAGAGCCCGGGAGCTGTCCGGTGGGCTTCTTCTGTCGCGATGGCCTCGATGGTCCTTCTTGTCTACCCACGTGTGAGGGCCGCGCGTGTCCCGAGGGGCAGGACTGCGTCCGATTCGATGAGGGCGTATCGGTGTGTGCGCAGGTGCATGGGCAGAGCTGCCAGCGGACGCCCTGTCCTGAAGGTCAGGAGTGTTTCGTCCAGAGCTCCTTCGACCACCCGCGCGAAGCCTGGGGCACGTGTCTCATCCCGTGTGTTGAGGAGGACACGGCTTCCTGCCCCGAGGGCTTCGTCTGCCAGATGAGTTACTGCAGGAAGTCCTGTGACCCGGCCGTTCCCGATGCCTGCGGACCCCATTACAAGTGTCACCGCTACTCCGAGAAAGAGCCCTGGACGTGCGAGCCGGACCTGTGAGCAGACCGGGCCACGGAGTCCTGGCGCCGGAGCTTCCTCGTCGTGAGGTGGGGATGGGCGGGGTATATGATGCCGGGACACACCAGGGTGTTGCCTCTTCGAGGAGAAGGACACATGCGCTGGCGACGGGTGTTCGCGTTCACGGTGGTGATGGCTGTGGGGACGGCGTGCCCGGAGACCTGGCGGGAAGGGCGGCACCATCGATCGGGCGATGGCGAAGGACCTCGCGGAGGAGATGCACCGGCACGACTGCCCCTTGAGCGAGGAGGAGTGGTTGGAGAAATGTGAAGTTCCCCCTGAGTTGTGGGAGAGCAAAGGGTGCCCTCATGAGTGTCAGTCCAGGACCAACCCGTGATGCGTTGGCGCCCCCTCATGGCCTCACTGCTGGGCCTTCTCCTGCTCCTACCGCTGGCCTGGGCCCTCCATACGGCCATGCTGGGAGGTCTGCGGCCGGTTCCTGCGGCGACGCTCGTTCCCATGCTCTCGCCCGGAGAGCGCCAGAGCCTGATGTCCTATGAGCGCCCCTGCTCGGGCCGCAAGGATTGCGACCCACCGCTGGCCTGTTTTTTCAATGCGCGCTCGAAATGGAGGTACTGCACCGACAGCCGGTGCATGACGGACCAGCAATGTGCGGAGGACATGGTGTGCCGCACGTTGGAGACGGTGAAGGGGGGGCCCCGGCTCCGCCAGTGCACACTGGTGGGGGTGCGCAAGGAGGGCGAGCCCTGCTCGGACATGTCGTCCCTGCGTGAAGCGGCCTGTGAACGGGGCCTGCTGTGCCAGGAGCGCCGGTGCGGTCGGCCGTGCCGGGTGGAAGCGCCCGGGAGTTGCCCCGAGGGTTTCTTCTGCCGCGAGGGCCTCGATGGTCCTTCCTGCCTGCCCACGTGTGAGGGCCGATCGTGTCCCGAAGGACAGGTCTGCATCCAGCCCAACATGGAGAAGGGCGTGTCGGTGTGTGCGCAGGTGCATGGCCACAACTGCCAGGAGACGCCTTGTCCCGAGGAGCAGAAGTGCTCCATGTGGAACACCTTCAGCCACCCGCACGAAGCCTGGGGGACGTGCATCCTCTCCTGTGACGAGGCGAACCCCGCGTCTTGTCCCGAGGGCTTCGTCTGCAGCATCGGGGCATGCAGGAAATCCTGTGACCCGGCCGTCCCTAACGCCTGCGGCTCTCATTACAAGTGTCACCGCTACTCCGAGAAATACCCCTGGACGTGCGAGCCGGACATGTGAGTCCCGCGGTGACACCCGAGCCCGGCGCCACTACCCCGGAGGCCACTCCATGGGGCGTCCACCGAGCAGGTGCAGGTGGATGTGGAACACCGTCTGGCCGGCGTCGCGGCGCGTATTGAGGACGAGCCGGTAGCCGCTGTCGGCGAGGCCCCGCTGGCGCGCCAGCTTCGCGGCGGTGAGGTGCAGGTGGCCCACCAGCTCGCGATGCTCCACGGTGACATCATTCATCGTGGGGATGTGCTCGAGCGGGATGACGAGCAGGTGCGTGGGGGCCTGGGGGTTGATGTCCTCGATGGCCAGGCAGTGGTCATCCCGGTGGACGAGCCTCGCGGGAATGTGACCGTCGCGAATCTTGCAGAAGATGCAGTCGGACATAGGCGGCCCGGCTTAGCAGCGGCGTGCCCGGTGGGAAATGCTCCCGGTGGGAAAACGTTGGCTCACGGAAGGCGCGAGGACCAGGCCGGATCCGGCGTGCAGCGGCCGTGCGGCAGGCGCATCAGCACGAAGGGGCCCTCGGAGGCCACCACCTCGCCATCGGGCATGGTGCCCACGGTGAGCACGTGGCTGTAGAGGCGGGACTCGTGCCCCGGGCCATGGTCCGCGTAGAGGGGCACGTCGCGGTGGAAGTAGCTGTAGCCGCCCGTCCAGGCCAGGTGGAGCCGCTCCACCTTCAGGCCGCACACGTCCGGGAGCTTGCCGGCGGTGATGAGCAGGCGGTTGACGGGGCCGAAGTCATCCCAGGCGTTCTGCAGGGACTTGGGCCCCGGGTACTGCCCGAGGTCCCGGAAGGTGAGCCCTCCCATGCGGAGGCCGGAGAGGCTCGCCACCGCCACCACCGCCAGCGGCAGGGCGATCCGGACGGGGGAGGGCGGCAGGCGGCGCAGCACCGCGTCCAACCCCACGCCGGCGAGCGCGGCGAACAGGGGCAGCACGGGCAGCAGGAAGCGCAGCTCCTTGTGGGGCTGCAGCGCGTGGAGCAGGTAGAAGGCGGCGGCCACTCCGAGCAGGCCCGGGGCCCTCCGCGCCGCGAGCAGCGCCAGCCCCACCGTCACCAGCGTGACGCCGCCCATGGCCCGGAACAGGACGCGGTTGTAGAAGCTGAAGGGCTCGACGCCGAAGGTGGCGGCCCCGTTCTTCACGACGTTGAAGTCCAGGTACACCAGGGCCGAGTGGAACCAGCGGCCCCAGGTGAGCTTGTCGAGCAGTCCGAAGAGGAAGGCCCACCCGGCGAGCACGGCCAGCGCGTCGCGGACGGCCCGCCAGTCGCGCCGTGCCGCCAGCACCGCCAGCAGGCCCACGCAGAAGACGCCATTCTGCAGGCGCAGCAGCACGGCGAGCCCCAGCAGCGAGGCCCCCACCATCCCCGCCCGGCGCGAGGCCCCCGGTGCGAGCGCCAGTCCCAGTCCTAGCACCACCGGCAGCGCGGAGGCGTTCTCGCTCATGGCCCGGGGGGCGAAGTAGAGCGGCACGGCCGCCACCGCGAAGAGCGAGGCCCCCGCGCTGGCCGCCAGCGGCGAGGCCCCGTATGCCCGGGCCAGCCTCCAACTCCCCCAGGCCGTGGCGGCTCCCACCAGCCCGAAGAAGGCCCTCGTCAGGCCCAGGTACCCCCGCGGCTCCTCCAGGCCCACCAGCGCCGACAGCTTGAACAGGGCGGCCACCAGCCCGGGCAGGGTCCAGTTCCGGGCCCCCTCGAGGAACTCCCACGCCTGCATCCCGTAGCCGAAGACGAGCCGGTGGGCCGGCTCCAGGCTCTGGTAGATCTCATCCGGCCACGCCACGCCGTCATCCGTGAGCGCCAACCACACTCGGAGTGTGGCTCCCACCCCGAGGAGCAGGACGAGGACGGCCCGGGCGAGGAGCCGCTCGGCGGGCGTTTCGGGGGAGGGAGGGGAGGCGGACATGAGGGATCACCACGCAAAAAGTCCGGCGGGGGTGATATTCCACCCTTGCCGATGAACTCAATCCGGGTCTCACAACTCCTCGAGGATCGCGAGTACGATCTCCGGCTCACCCTGGTAGCGGGCGAGCGCGGGGTGCAACGCCGTATCAACTCCTCGCGCATCCAGAAGCCGGGGCTGGCGCTCACGGGCTTCACCGAGCACCTCCACCCTCACCGGGTACAGGTGTTCGGCAACACCGAGGTGTCCTACCTGCGCACGCTCCCCGAGGAGCGGCAGCGCGAGGTGCTGGACTCGCTCTTCCAGGAGGAGCTGGCCTGCGTGGTGGTGACGAAGGACATCGCCCCGCCCCCGGCCCTGCTGGAGGCGTGCGAGAAGGCCGGGCTGACGCTGATGCGCACCCCGCTGCTCTCCAGCCAGTTCATCCAGCAGGTGCAGGCCTTCCTGGAGGAGGCCCTCACCGAGGCCAGCAGCCTGCACGGCGTGTTGATGGACGTGTTCGGCGTGGGCATCCTGCTGCTGGGCAAGAGTGGCATCGGCAAGAGTGAGATCGCCCTGGACCTGGTGATGCGGGGCCACCGGCTGGTGGCGGACGACATCGTGGACGTGACGCGGCGGCGGCCCGGCGTGGTGTACGGCGCGGGCAACCCCGTCATCCGCCACCACATGGAGATCCGCGGCCTGGGCATCATCAACATCAAGGACCTGTTCGGCGTGGCCTCGGTGCGCGAGCGCAAGAAGATCGAGCTCGTCATCGAACTGCACGAGTGGGATCCGCAGCAGGAGTACGACCGGCTGGGCGTGGAGGACCGGTTCATGAACATCGTGGGCGTGGACATCCCTTTGTCGGTGGTGCCGGTGCGCCCCGGCCGCAACATGACCACCATCATCGAGGTGGCCGCGCGCAACCAGTTGCTCAAGCAGCAGGGTCACCACTCGGCGAGGGAGTTCGCCGAGCGGCTCAACCGCGCCATCGCCGAAGGGGCGATGCGCCGCTCCATGGGTGAGGAAGTCGAGTGAACACGGCCCCGGCCAAGCACGTCGTCATCATCTCGGGCATGTCTGGCTCGGGCAAGTCCACCGCCATCCGCGCGCTGGAGGATGTCGGCTTCTTCTGCATCGACAACCTGCCGGTGTTGCTCCTGCCCAAGCTGACGGAGCTGGCCGGAGGCGGGCAGTTCGAGCACCTCGCGCTGGTGGTGGACGCGCGCGAGGGCATCTTCCTGCACGAGGCGCCGCGGGTGCTCGACGAGGTGCGCCGGGCGGGGCACCACGTGGAGGTGCTCTTCCTGGACGCCAGTGACGAGAGCCTCATCCGCCGCTTCAGCGAGACGCGCCGCCGCCACCCGCTGGCGCCCACGGGCAGCGTGTCCGAGGGGATTCAAGCCGAGCGCGAGGCCCTCAAGGATCTGCGCGAGCTGGCCGATCAGGTCATCGACTCGTCGGTGCTCAACGTGCACGACCTGAAGCGCATGGTGCAGGCGCGCTTCAACCCGGAGCCGGCGAGCGGGCCGTCGCTGTCTGTCATGTCCTTCGGCTTCCGGCACGGGGTGCCGCCGCAGGCGGACCTGGTGTTCGACGTGCGCTTCCTGCCCAACCCGTACTTCGTCCCGGAGCTCAAGGGGCTCACGGGGAAGGACCCCCGGGTGGCCTCGTACGTGCTGGACCGCGAGGAGACGCAGCAGTTCGTGGAGAAGGTGGTGGACCTCTGCCGCTTCCTCTTCCCGCGCTACCAGAAGGAGGGCAAGGCGTACCTCACGGTGGCGCTGGGGTGCACGGGGGGCAAGCACCGCTCGGTGGCCATCGCCGAGGAGCTGCGCAAGCGCCTCGTGGGGGACCACCCGCGCGTGCAGCTGTGGGACCGCGACGTCGAGAAGGAGTAGGCGCGCTCCTCTCCCTTTTATTCCGGGGGGTTCCGAGGCGGCTCGCCCCGCGAACCGGCGAGGGGCGCTCCCCAGGCAGGCGATCTCGTTCGGACTCGCATCCGGAGTGCGGGTATGGTTCTTCGCCCCGCCATGTCGCGCTCCGTCCTCGTGCTCGCCGCACTCAGCGTCCTGCTTCTCGGAAGCCTCTCCGCCCACGCCCAGCCCTCCACGGCCGGGGAAGGGCGGCGCCTGGAAGCCGTGCGCGTGGAGCAGGGCCCGCGCGTGGATGGCGTGCTGGATGACGAAATCTGGCGCCGCATCCCCTTCACCAGCGACTTCACGCAGAAGGAGCCCGAGCAGGGCAAGCCGTCCACGCTGCGCACCGAGGTGGCCTTCGTCTACGACGCCGAGGCCCTCTACGTGGGCGCGCGCATGGCCAGCGACAAGCCCGAGGACATCGAGACGGTGATGACCCGGCGCGACGAGAGCGGCTCGGCCGAGCGCCTCATCATCTCGCTGGACACGTACCGGGACCGGCGCACCGCCTACAGCTTCGCCGTCACCGCCGCCGGGGTGCGCGTGGACTGGTACCACCCGCAGGACCACGAGTACGTCCGCGACTCCTCCTACAGCCCCGTCTGGGAGGCCCGCACCACGCAGACGTCCGAGGGCTGGGTGGCAGAGCTGCGCATCCCCTTCTCGCAGCTGCGCTTCAACGCCGCCGAGCAGCAGGTGTGGGGCCTCAACATCAACCGCTACATGCCCCGCCGCAACGAGGACACCTTCTGGGTGGTGGTGCCGCGCGACGTCACCGGCTGGTCCTCCCACTTCGGCGAGCTCACCGGCATCCGCGGCGTGGCGCCCTCGCGCCGCATCGAGGTGGTGCCCTACCTCGCCGGGGACCTCCAGGCCTTCTCGGGGGCCAACCCGCGCGTCGGCACGCCCTTCGAGAGCCGCGCCCCGTACTCGGGCCGCGCGGGCCTGGACGCGAAGATTGGCCTCGGGCCCAACCTCACCCTGGACGCCACGGTGAACCCGGACTTCGGGCAGGTGGACGCGGACCCGGCCCAGGTGAACCTCACCGCCTTCGAGATCTTCCTCCAGGAGCGCCGCCCCTTCTTCACCGAGGGCAGCCAGCTCCTCAACAACAGCAGCGGCTACGGGCCCGCCTACTTCTACTCGCGCCGCGTGGGAGGCTCGCCGCGGCTCTCCGCGTCCGCGGACTTCGTCGAGTCCCCCCGCGCCAGCACCATCTGGGGCGCGGCGAAGCTCACCGGGCGGCTGTCCTCGGGCCTGTCGCTGGGCGCCCTGGGGGCCTTCACCGGCGACGCCTTCGCGGACACCTATGACTTCTCCTCCGGGGTGCAGGACCGGGTGAAGCTGGACTCGCGCACCGGCTTCGGCGTGCTGCGCGCGCAGCAGGAGCTGGGCCCCGGCGGCTCGGTGGTGGGGGCCACCGCCACCACGATGTACCGGCACATCGGCCGGGGGCAGGGCCTCACGTGGCTGCTGACCCGCGAGGCGTACTCGGGAGGCGCGGACTTCCGGCTGCGCGTGGGCAGCGAGTACTTCGTCTCCGGCTACGCGGGCGGCAGCCTGGTGCGCGGAGACGCCGCCGCCATCACCCGGCTCCAGGAGTCCAGCGCCCGCTTCTTCCAGCGGCCGGACCAGTCCTACGTGCGCGTGGACCCCGAGGCCACCGCGCTGTCCGGCTACACGCTCGGCGCCAAGGTGGAGCGGGTGAGCGGTGAGCACTGGCTGTGGAACGCCAGCGCCAACGCGCTCTCCCCGGGCTTCGAGCTCAATGACGTGGGCCGGCTCAACACCGCGGACGACCTCGACGCCCGCCTGGGCCTGACGTACCGCGAGACGAACCCGGGCCGCCTGCTGCGCAACTGGCAGCTGGGCCTGGCCGCCGCCTCCAACTGGAACTATGGCCTCACGCGCCAGTCCAGCGAGCTGGTGCTGACCGGCGCGGCCACCTTCCCCAACTTCTGGGCGGGCGAGTTCCGGGTGACGTACCTGCCGCGGGCCTTGTCGGACTCGCTCACCCGGGGCGGGCCGCTCATGCGGACGGCGCAGGGCGTGGACGGGGAGATCTCCCTCGAGAACAGCTTCAATGACACCACGCGTTGGAACGTGACCGGCGCGCTCTGGTCCTTCGAGCAGGGCAGCCACGGCGGCTTCGTGTCGGCCGGGCTCACCCTGCAGCCCCACCGGCGCCTGCGCCTGGGCCTCGAGCCCGCCGTCTTCCTCTACACCGACGGCATGCAGTACGTGGACACGCTGGAGGGAGGCGGCCCCGGGACGTTCGGCAAGCGCTACGTCTTCGGCTCCGTGCAGCGCCGCGAGGTGGCGCTGCGGCTGCGCGCCAACCTCTTCCTCTCCCCGGACCTGAGCATCGAGGCCTACGCCGAGCCCTTCGCCTCCAGTGGCTCCTTCAGCGGCTTCGGCGAGCTGGAGCGGGCCGGGGGCACCCTGCGCCGCTACGGCTCCTTCTCGCGCTCGGCCGACGGGGGCGTGGAGCTGGTGGACGGCGACGCCTCGCTCCGCCTGGACGACCCCGACTTCAACCTGCGCTCCTTCCGCAGCAACGTGGTGCTGCGCTGGGAGTGGCGGCTCGGCAGCACGCTCTTCCTCGTGTGGCAGCAGGACCGCTCCACCCCCTCGGCCCGGACCGACCCGCTGTCTCCCCGGTTCCTCGGTGATGCGCTCACTTCACCCGGTGGGCACACCTTTGCCCTCAAGCTGAGCTGGTGGTTCCCCGCCGGCTGACTCCTCCCTCTCCCGCCAGGTGAGGGCCGGGTGAGCGTTGCCCCCCTGCGCGCTCACACGCCCTCCCACGCATCTCCCTCTAGAGGGGGGGCGTCCCTGCCTCCTCGTCTGGCAGCCGACAGGGGCTCGTCCGAAAGACGGTGAAATTGCGGGCGGGGGACCGGAAGCTGACTTACCTTCCTTCAGGAAGGGAAGGTGGGCGGGAGTGGGGTGGTGGCTTGGGTGCCAACGGAAACTTTCGGTGGGGGTTGCGCATCGCACCATTCAGGCGTAGTCAGGTCCAGCCCTGGGGGGGCTGGTGAGAGGTGATCATGGTCGGCCTCGTAGTGGCATCGCACGGACGTCTGGCGGACGAGCTGGTAGCGACCGCTGAGCAGATCGTGGGCAAGCTGCCCGCGGTGGCGACCTGCAACATCGAGCCTGGAACCTCCGTCGAGGATCTCCGGGCGAAGATGCGGCAGGCGGTGGCCGAGTTGGACCAGGGCGATGGCGTCATCGTCATGGCCGACCTTTTCGGCGGCACTCCGTGCAAGGAGTCGCTGATGATGTGCTCGGAGCGCTGCCAGTCGGGCAAGCTGGAGGTGCTCGCGGGCGTGAACCTCCCCATGCTCCTCAAGGCCAACTCCCTGCGCTCCGAGGACCTGCCGCTGGCGGAGATGGCCAGCCAGCTGGCGTCCTACGGACAGCGCAACATCACCTGTGCTTCAGCCCTGTTGCGCGAGGCCCAGCAGCGTCAGGCGCAACCGGCCGTGCCGCGAACTTGACGGCCCCCCGAGGGTGGGCGATTCGAGACTGCTGTGATCTCCCTGGTCCGCGTCGACAACCGCCTCATTCATGGACAGGTCGTCGAGGCCTGGCTCCCGCATTTGAAGGTCTCGCGCGTCGTCGTCGCTGACGACGAGGCGGCCAGCAGCCCGTTGGTGCGCGCCGCCATGGCCCTGGCGGTACAGAGCGCCATCGAGGTGCAGATCTTCCCGCTGGCGCAGGTGGACTTCGCCGGCATCTCCAAGGACTCCATCAAGACGCTGGTGCTGCTGCGGGACGTGGCGGCGGTGCCCTTCGCCCTGGCGCACGGGCTGAAGGTGGAGCAGCTCAACCTGGGCAACGTGCACTTTGGGACGGGCCGGCGGCAGGTGTCGCCCTCCGTCTTCCTCGCCGAGTCGGAGCTGCAGGCGCTGCAGCGGCTGGCGGAGGAGGGCGTGAAGGTGGAGGCGCGGGCGGTGCCGGCGGAGAAGCCGGTGGAGCTGGCGGACCTCAAAGAGCGGTGGGGAAAGGCGGGATGAGGCCGTGAGCGTGGGCTGGACCCAGGTCGCGCTCGCCGGCGTCTGGGGCGGCCTCGTCGCGGTGGAGCGCAAGGCCTTCCTGCAGGCCATGTTCTCCCGCCCGCTGGTGGCGGCCACCGCCATGGGGCTGCTGCTCAACGACGTGCCCTCGGGGCTCTTCATCGGCATGCTGCTGGAGCTCTTCCACCTGGGCACGGCCAACCTGGGCGCCTCGCTGCCGGACAACGACACGCTGTCGGCCACCGGCACCTCCGCCGCCGCGGCCACCATGGCCGCCGCCACCGGCGCGGGCTCCACGCCGGCCCTCTGGTCCATCGCCATCCTCCTCTTCATCGGGCTGGCGCGGGTGGGCCTCTTGGTGGACCGGGTGTTGGAGCGCTACTCGTCGCGCCTGGCGCGCAAGGCCATGGCCTCGGCCGAGGCCGGCCAGCTCACCCGGGCCATGCAGCAGAACCTCTGGGGCATGTGGCCGCACTTCGCCCTCTTCGGGGCCATTACCGCCGCGTGCGCGCTGGCGGGCTTCTTCCTCGGGCCCTTGCTGGAGCGGCTGCCGCTGCCGCTGCTGCGGGGCCTGGCGTGGGCCTACCCGGCCATGGCCTCGGTGGCGGCCTCCATCGCCGCGCGGGGCAGCCATGCCCGGCGGGCGCCCCTCTTCGCGGGCCTGGGCGCCGGCCTCGTCACCCTGGCCGTGCTCCTCGTCCTGCTCCGGGGGGGCCCGTGAGCGCCGTCAGCCCGCCCCTCACCCGCGGAGTGCTGCTGCGCGTCTTCCTGCGCTCGCTCTTCCTGCAGGCCTCGTGGAACCCCCAGGGCATGCAGAACCTGGGGCTGGCCTACGCCATCTACCCGGCGCTGGAGCGGCTCTACCCGGAGAAGCAGGCCCTCGAGGAGGCGGTGCGCCGGCACCTCGTCTTCTTCAACACCCACCCGTACGTGGCGGCGGCCATCGTGGGCGGCGTGCTCTACCACGAGCAGCGCATCGCCCGGGGCGAGGAGCCGCCGGACCGGGTGGTGGCCTTCAAGGCGGCCCTCATGGGCCCGCTGGCGGCGCTGGGGGATGGCTTCTTCTGGCTGTCACTCAAACCGGCCACCGGGGCGGTGTGCGCGGCGCTGGTGCCCATCCTGGCGGCGTGGGCGGCGGTGCTCTTCCTCGTCCTCTACAACCTCGTCCACCTGACGCTCCGGGCCCGGTTGTACTTGCTGGGATTGTCGTTGGGGGACAGGCTGGTGGAGGCGGTGGCGAGGGCCAATCTCCCCACCCGGGGAGCGAAGCTGCGGGCGGTGGCGGCGGCGTGCGCGGGCGGACTGGCGGCCTGGCTGGCCGTCACCTTCGGGGCCAACGCGGGGGGCCGCTTCGCGCCCCTGCTGTCCGCGGGCTGCCTGGCCCTGGGGGTGGTGTCCTACCTGCTGGTCGCCCGGCGGGTTCCGAACTACGTGGTGCTCTACCTCGCCGCCGGGCTGGCCTGTGTGGCGGGGGCTTTTTTGTAGAAGAAGAGGAGAACAGGGACTGGCAATGTCGAGCGTGGCCGAAGGGACATTCGAGATCATCAACGCCCTGGGGTTGCATGCCCGGGCGGCGGCGCAGCTGGTCCAGGTGGCCAACCGCTACAAGAGCGAGGTGACGCTCCTGTGCGAGGGCCAGAAAGCCAACGCCAAGTCCATCATGGGCGTGCTGATGCTGGCGGCGGCGCAGGGCATGGAAGTGACGGTGACGTGCAAGGGAGACGACGCCGAGGCGTGTCTCCAGGACATCCAGAAGCTCATCGCCAACAGGTTCGGCGAGTCGCAGTGAAGCCACACGCGCGGCGAGCCGCCGCAGACGAAGAAGGGACCGTGAGCAGCCAGGCCACCCCCACGTTGAGTCTGAAGGGCATCGGCGCCTCTCCGGGCGTGGCGGTGGGCCACGCCTACATCCTGGACCGCAAGCGGGTGCGCACCCCCAAGCTGCGGCTGGCCGAGGCCGAGGTCGACCCCGAGCGCATGCGCATGAAGACGGCCCTGGAGCTGTCCGACCGCCAGCTCTCCGAGCTCAAGGAGCAGATAACGCGCTCCGAGGGTCCCGAGCACGGCCTCATCATCGAGGCGCACCGGTTGATGCTCCACGACCCGATGTTCGTGGACGAGGTGAACCGGCTGATTGTCGAGGACCGCATCAACGCGGAGTGGGCGGTGCGGCGGGTGGCGCGCAAGCTCAAGCACCTCTTCGACAACATCCCGGACGAGTACTTCCGGGAGCGGCGCTCGGACGTGGAGTACGTGGCGGACCGGGTGGTGCGCAACCTGATGGGGCAGGTGGTGGACGAGGAGGTGTCGCTGCCGGACCACGCGGTGGTGGTGGCGCACGACCTGTCGCCCGCGGACACGGCGATGATGGCGCGCAGCGGGAGGGTGGCGGGCTTCGTCACGGACCTGGGCGGCCAGACGAGCCACACGGCGATTGTGGCGCGCGCCCGCTCGACGCCCGCGGTGGTGGGGGCGGGAAGGGCCAGCGAGCAGATCTCTCCGGGAGACCTGGTGGCGCTGGATGGCTCGCGCGGCCTCATCCTCGTCAACCCCACGGAGGAACAGCTGGCGCTCTTCCACGAGACGATGCGCCGCCACGCGGAGATGGAGGCCCGGGCACTGGAGGCCAAGGACCTGCCGGCGCAGAGCACGGATGGCTACCGCATCCGGCTGGTGGGCAACATCGAGTTCCCGGAGGAGATCTCCTCCCTGCTGGCGCACGGGGCGGAGGGCATTGGCCTGTACCGCACCGAGTTCATGTTCCTGGACCGCAAGAGCCCGCCGACGGAGGAGGAGCAGTACCGGGCCTACCGGCAGGTGCTGGAGGCGATGGGCGGCCGGCCCGTCACCATCCGCACGCTGGACCTGGGCGGGGACAAGGTGCCGGGGAAGACGAAGCACGAGAAGGAGCCCAACCCGGCCATGGGGCTGCGGGCCATCCGCTACTGCCTGGCCAACCGGGAGCTGTTCCGGGTGCAGCTGCGCGCGCTGCTGCGGGCGAGCGTGCACGGGAACATGCGGATGATGTTCCCGCTCATCTGCGGGATGAGCGAGCTGCGCGAGGCCCGGAGCGAGCTGGAGGCCTGCCGCACGGAGCTGGGGCGCGCGGGCGTGCCGCTCGGCAAGCGCTTCCAGGTGGGCATCATGGTGGAGACGCCGAGCGCGGCCCTCATCGCCGACCGGCTGGCGCAGGAGGCGGACTTCTTCTCGGTGGGGACGAACGACCTCATCCAGTACTCGCTGGCCATCGACCGGCAGAACCGGGACGTGGCGTACCTGTACAAGCCCCTGCACCTGTCGGTGCTGCGCTCGCTGAAGAACATCGTGTCGGCGGCCAAGGGCGCGGGCATCCCGGTGGCCATGTGCGGCGAGATGGCGGGCGACCCCATCTACGCGCTGGTGCTGCTGGCGCTCGGCTTCGACGAGCTGTCGATGACGGCGGGGCAGATTCCCACGGTGAAGGGCATCATCCGGGAGTCCAGCCGCGCCGATGCGCAGCAGCTGCTCGAGACGGCGATGGAGCTGACGACGGCGGAGGAGATCGAACGCTTCATCCGCACGGAGATGGACCGGCGCCTGGGCGAGCAGCCGTGAGCCCGTGAGAGGCCCCTCTCCCTTTGGGAGAGGGCTGGGGTGAGGGTCTGCCTACTTCAGGAGCTTGCCCGGGTCCGGAGTGTCCTCCGTGGGCTCCAGGGAGGACAGGTCGCGATCGGCGACGAGCCCGTACTTCTTCCGGAAGCGGCGGATGGCGCGCTCGAGGAAGCGCAGGCCGACGAGGCAGAAGAGGGCGAGCCCCACGGTGGCGACGGCGAGCAGGGGGACACCCATCCCGACGGCGAGGCCCACGGAGGCGGTGAGCCACAGGTTGGCGGCGGTGGTGAGGCCCCGGACGCTGGTGCCATGGCGGAGGATGGCGCCACCGCCGAGGAAGCCGATGCCGACGACGACCTGGCTGGCGATGCGGGTGATGTCGGCCCGGACTTCCTGGTGCGTCTCGGCGCCGAGCGGCTGCTCGGCGAAGAGGCTGGTGAGGGTGAAGAGACAGGAGCCGAGGCAGACGAGGATGTGCGTGCGCAGCCCCGCGCCCTGCCCGCGCAGCTCGCGCTCGAAGCCGAGCGCGAACCCGAGCCCGAAGGAGATGCCGAGCCGGAGGAGGGCGGTGCTCTGGTCCACCATGGGCGGTTATTCTCCGAGCTCGATCTTCTCGACGACGTCCTCGTCATTGAGGGTGGGGCGGGGGAGGGTGTCGAGGGTGGCGCTGAGGAGGCGGAAGGTGGGGCCGACGTAGGGGGCGACCTCGGAGCCGAGCTCGCTGGAGTACTGGACGGTGAGTTCCTTGTAGCGCTCGTCCTCGGAGGGCCAGCTTCCGGCGGCCTCGGCGGCCCAGACCTCCTGGCCGTCGCGGCAGCGGAGCAGCTGGGCCTTCACGGCGGCCTCCACGCCGCTGGTGGAGCGCTTCACGTCGGGGGAGAGCCAGAGGATGCCCTCGATGCCCTCGACGCACAGGCCCTTGTGGGAGGTGTCCTCGGGGTTGCCGGCGAGGGCGATGTTGGCCTTGGCGATGAAGTCGCGGTTCTGGTTGACGTAGCGGCGGGCGATGAGGCTCCACAACTCGCCGACTTCCTGCTTGCCGTCGGGGAGCGGCTGGGTGACCACGGCCAGACGCTTGACCTGGGTCTTGTCCACGGTCTCGTAGTCGGGGCGGACGCGGCTGCTCTTCACGGTGGCACAGCCGGCGAGCAGCACGAGTCCCAGAACGAGCGCGAGTCGGTTCATCGTCGATTTCCTCTCCGGCCCTGCTCCCGGCACGGGAGAGGGGCGCCCGTTTCTACACCACTCTCACCCCACCGCCATCACGACGAGCCGGGACAGTCCGTAGACGAGCACGGCCATGAGCGCCGAGGCGGGGATGGTGAACACCCACGCCCAGATGATGCGGCCGGCCGTGCCCCACTTCACCGCGCGCCAGCCCTTCGTCGAGCCCACGCCCGTGATGGCGCCCGTGATGGTGTGCGTCGTGGACACCGGGATGCCCAGCTTCGCCAGCGCGATGATGGTGACGCCTCCGCCCGTCTCCGCCGCGAAGCCGCCAATGGGCGCCAGCTTCGTGAGGCTGTGTCCCATCGTCTTCACGATGCGCCACCCTCCGAAGAAGGTGCCCAGCGCGATGGCCGCGTGGCACGAGATGATCATCCACCAGTCGATGTGGAAGGGCCGGTCCTTCCAGATGGTGCCGAACAGCACCACCGCGATGATGCCCATCACCTTCTGCGCGTCATTCGTGCCGTGGCTGTAGGAGAAGATGGCCGACGACACGAGCTGCAGCCGCCGGAACCACGTGTCCACCTTCAGCGGCGTCTGCTTGTGCACCGTCCACGTGCTCGCCACCATCAGCGCCGTGCCCAGCACCATGCCGATGAGCGGCGAGAGCACGATGAAGGCCGCGATCTTCGCGATGCCCGAGCCCACCAGCCCCGCCATCCCGAGCACCGGCAGCGTGGCTCCAATCATTCCTCCCGCCAGCGCGTGCGAGGACGAGGACGGCAGGCCCCACCACCACGTCAGCAGGTTCCACGCGATGGCTCCCATCAGCGAGGAGAAGATGACCAGCAGCACCGCCTGCGGGCCCGCCGCCCGCAGCATCTCGAAGTCGATGATGCCCTTGCCCATGGTGTTGGCCACCTTCACCCCGCCGCCAAACGCCGCGATGAAGTTGAAGAAGGCCGCCCACGCCACCGCCAGGTTCGGCGACAGCACCCGCGTGGACACCACCGTGGCGATGGAATTGGCCGCGTCGTGAAAGCCGTTGATGAAGTCGAAGACGAGCGCGACCGCGACGATGAGGACAACCGCCGTGAGCAGCATTACGAGTGCTCCAGGACCACGCCTTCGATGACGTTCGCCACTCCCTGACACTTGTCCGTGGCCGTCTCGATGAGGTCGTAGATCTCCTTCCACTTGATGATCGTCAGCGGGTCCGCGCCGCTCTTGAAGAGCCGGCCCAGGCCCGCGCGCAGCACCTCGTCCGCCTGCGTCTCCAGCCGCTTGATCTCCTTGCAGCCGGCGAGGATCTGCTCGGGCTTCTTGATGAGCCGCAGCGCCGCCACCACCTCCTGCACCTTCTCGGCGCTGAGCACCAGCAGCCGCGCCAGCTCGGTGGCGTCCGGCAGGGTCGTCTGGATCTCGTAGTAGTGGATCCGCGCCGCCGCGGCGTTGGTCAGGTCCAGCACGTCGTCGATGCGCCCCAGCAGCGTGTGGATCTGCGCCCGGTCGAACGGGGTGATGAACTGCTTGTGCAGCCGGTTGAAGGCGGTGTGCGTCACCTCGTCGCCCTTGTGCTCAATGTCCTTCAGGGCCTGCACCCGGGCGCCCACGTCCCGGAAGTCGCTCAGCAGGGTGTGCAGCATGCGGGCGCCTTCCACCGTGACAGCACACTGGGCATCGAAGTCGTCGAAGAACTCATCCGACTTGGGCATCAGCTTCTCGAGCATCGCGCTTCTCCTGGGCCGGACTCGACGCGTCCAGTCACCCATCCGTTGCGAGGGCGTGACTACAACACCTGCGCATAAGTACCAGCATGAAAGATGAGTGGGAGCTTCAGGGAGTTCGTAGCAGCGCTGTGACACGCGCCACCACCTCCTGAACCTTGAAGGGCTTGAGGATGACCTCCGCCCCCGGGAGGCGGGCGTGGGCATCCGGACGGGCGGAGATCACCAGGACGCGCAGGGGGCGCGTGGCCGGGCCGGCCCGGAGCTGGCGGTACAGCTCCGCTCCATCCATGTCGGGCAACATCAGATCCAACAGGACCAGGTCCGGGAGGGCCTCGTGCACCCGCGCCAGGGCTTCCGCTCCCGTATGCGCCTGGGTGGTGGTGAAGCCGGCCCGCCCGAGGTTGTACGCCAACAGCCCCGCCAGGTCCGGCTCGTCATCGACGATCAGGATGTGCGGCATGCGCGGACTGTAGGTGCCCGCGGTTCACGCGCTCGTGACACTTCTGTGACACCTGGGGCGGAGCCGCACTCGCCGCCCGGGTCACCGAGCCGCCGCGTCCGGCGGCTCCGCGAGCGATCAGACCTTGTAGATGAGGTCCATGTACTTCTTGAGCAGATCGCTCAAGAGCCCGCGGAAGGGCACGGTGCCCGCCATGCCGTAGACGGGCGCCATGGTGCCCTTCTCCTCCGGGTGGGCGCGCACGTGCTCGACGCCGGCCTTCAGGTCCTCGAGGAAGCGCTCGGCCACGCCGGGCTGCGTGTGCCGCTGGGTGACGCACAGGTGCACCGCGGCCGGCTTGTGCAGCCCGTTGAGGCTCCAGCCCTTCTCGCCCATGTGCTCCATCACCTTGTAGATGTTCACGTCGTCCGAGCCGAAGGCGATGACGAAGAGCGGCTCTCCGAGCACGTGCAGGCCCGGGATGGCGCGGATGCCCCGCTTGAGGGTGTCCGCCGTCTCCAGGATGCGGCGGGTGGCGTCCAGGTAGCCCTCCTCACCGGTGGCCACGAGCGAGGCCCAGGCGGCCGCGATGAGCGCCCCGGGCCGGCTGCCGGAGAAGGTGGGGGAGAAGTAGATGCCGCCGGGCCACTCGGTGGCGGTGAAGTACTGGTACGAGCGCAGCGCGGTGCCCCGGTACAGCACCACGGACGTGCCCTTGGCCGCGTAGCCGAACTTGTGCGTGTCCGCGGACATGGTCGTCACCCCGGGCAGCCGGAAGTCGAACTCCGGCACCGGGTAGCCCAGCTTGCGCGCCCACGGCAGCACGAAGCCGCCCAGGCACGCGTCGGTGTGGAAGCCGATGCCCCGCTTGCGCGCCAGCTCCGACAGCTCCTCGATGGGATCGATCACCCCATGCGGGAACCCCGGCGCCGAGCCGATGAGCACGATGGTGTTGCGGGTGATGGCCTTGCGCGTGGCCTTCACGTCCGCGCGGTAGTCCGGCCCCACCGGCACGCGCACCATCTTGATGCCGAAGTAGTGCGCGGCCTTGTCGAAGGCCGGGTGCGCGCTCGAGGGCGCCACCATCTCGGGATGGGTGATGCCCTTCGTGTCGCGAGCCCAATCCCGGTACGTCTTCATCGCGAGCATGATGCTCTCGGTGCCACCGGAGGAGAGCGCGCCGCAGATGTGCTCGTCCGGCGCCCGGCCCGCGTTGGCCTCGGCGGCGCCGAGCATGTGGGCCGTCATGGCCACCACCTCGGCCTCGAACTTGGTGGCGCTCGGCCACAGGTCCGCGTGCAGCGGGTTGGCCTGCGAGTTGATCGCATACACGCGGTTGAGGAAGTCGATGTGGCTGGAGTCCCCGTGGTACACGGCGCCCGACACGTAGCCGTCCTTCCAGCGGTCCTCCTCCTTCGCGCGCATCTCCTCCATCTGCTCGAGCACCTCCTCGTGCGAGAGGCCCTTGGCGGGCAGCGCTTCGAAGGTGGGCGTCTGGCCGCGGTAGGGCTTCAGTCCGCCCTCCAGGTCGGCCAGCATCGAGTCCGTCTCCTTCTCCAGCCGGTCTCGCAGCAGGGGGATGTTCTTGAGGTACCGCTCCGCCGCCGACAGCAGGCGGGGAGGGACGCGGTTGAGGAGGTTCGTTCCGAGCTCGGGTAGATCCATGGGTTGCAGTGCTCCCGTGTTCGACTCAGGCGCTCCGGGCGCGGTTGAGCCGCGCGAAGATGGCCTTGTTGGACTTGTAGAGGTTCACGAATTCGCCGAAGAGCTCGTCATAGAGCCCGCGATTCTGGGGGTTGGGCTCGAAGGTGTTCGCCACGGGAACGAGCGAGGGAATCTCGTCCACCGTGAGGTGTCCGAGCGCCAGGGCCGCCTGGAAGGCCGCGCCGCGCGCGTTGGCGAGCACGGGCTCGTCCACCTGTTGGATGCGCCGGTCCAGCACGTCGGCCATGATCTGACACCACAGCCGGGAGCGCGCTCCGCCGCCAATGATGCGGAGCGAGTCCAGCCTGCGGCCAACGAACTTCTCCACGTAGGTGAAGAGCCAGCGCGAGTTGTAGGCCACGCCCTCGAGCACGGCGCGCACCATGTGTCCGCGCGTCGTCTTGAGGGACTGGTTGAAGAAGCCGCCGCGCAGGTACTGGTCATCCACGGGGCTGCGCTCGCCGTTGAGCCAGGGCATGAAGATGAGCTGGTCGCTGCCCGCGGGGACACTCGCGGCCGCCTTCTCGAGCACCTGGTAGAGGTCCGCCGGGGCCTGGCCCGGGTCTCCAGTGTTGCCGTGGCGGGCGAGCTCCTCGTGGCCGAAGAGGATGTTGTCCTTGAGGAAGGACAGACAGAGGCCGGCGGACTCCTGCTCGTTGGTGAGGATGTAGCGGCCCGGGAGCGCCGAGGGCAGGGTGCCCATCTGGTGGAAGACGTCCGTCTTCTTGAAGGGCAGGTGGGCGGCGATCCACGAGGACGTGCCGACGCACAGGTGGGGCTCGAAATCGCGCACCGCCCCCGAGCCCACGGCGGCGGCGAGGATGTCCGGAGCGCCGGTGATGACCTGGACCTTCTCGCTCAATCCCAGGGCGCGGGCGGCCTCGGGTTGCAGCGGGCCGAGCACGCTGGCGGCGGGCACCAGGTCGGGCAGCTTCTCGCGCGGCAGGCCCGCGAGCTGGAGCAGCTGCTCGGCGTAGTGGATGCGCTGGAGGTCCCGGTTGTCGGTGACCCAGTGCAGGGTGATGGTGTCGAAGGAGGAGGCGAAGCGGCCGCTCAACCGCAGGTTGAGCCAGTCCTTGGGCTCCAGGAACTTGTAGGTGTCGCGGTAGAGCTGGGGGTGCTCGCTCTTCAGATAGAGGATGTGGCCGAACGGGTCCTTCCCCGAGAGGGTAGGCGCGCCGCCGGTCAACCGCACCCAGGTAAGCAGGCGGGCGAGGCCGAAGCCCTCGACGGGCATGAAGCCGTGGGCGGCGCGACGCACGTGGGGAGCGCCACGCGAGTCCATCCAGATGATGGCGGGATGCAGGGGCTTGCCGCGCTCGTCCACGGCGACGGTGCCGGACCACTGGGAGCTGATGTTGATGCCGACGATGTCGTCCGCGGAGACGACTCCCTTGCCGAGCAGGCGGCGGGTGGCGCGGACGATGGCGGACCACCATGCCTCGGGGTCCTGCTCGGCGCCCCCGTCGGGCAGCAGCTGGACCGCCTGGGGCTCTACCTCTCCGCCGACGATGGAGCCGCGGAGGGTGACGGCCGCCAGCTTCACGGCCGAGGTCCCGAGGTCGATGGCGAGGATGCAGGGGTTCCCGGAAGTAGGCACCCCGCAAATGTAACGAGCCCGGGCCGGGAAGGGACATTTCGCGTCTCCTTCCCCGGAGCCCGGGCTCTTTCTCACTTCACGAGACCCGGTACTTTCCGGGCCCCTGTCTCAGCGGGAGTGCTTCAGGCCGCCTCGGACTCGTCGTCCTTGGAGGGCGACGGGGAAGGCGTATGCGCCACGCCGTCCTGCACCTTGCGCGGCAGCCGATCCCACATCACCTGCATCACGGCGGCGAGCACCGTGAAGGACACCACCAGCGTGGTGATGAGGCCGATGCACGCCACGAGGCCCATGGACTTCAGGCCGTTGTGGCTGGCGATCAGGAGAGCGGCGAAGCCCGCGGCCGTCGTCAGCGTGGACGAGGCGACCGCCGCGCCCACGCTGCGCAGCGCCACCACGGGCGAGGTGCCCTCCAGGAAGCGGTGCAGCAGGTAGAGGCCGTGACTCACGCCGAAGCCCAGCAGGATGGGCAGGATGATGATGTTCATGAAGTTCAGGTGCAGATCGAACATCGTCATCAGGCCGAGCATCATCGCCAGACCCACCGTGAGCGGGATGACGGAGGCCAGCGCCAGCTTCACGTTGCGGAAGTCCAGGTAGTGCATGACGAGGATCCACAGCGTCACCAGCATCACGGTGAGCTGGCCGTCGCCGAGCACGATGCGCGCCAGCCGCGCGAAGAGCTGGGCCGCGCCCGCCGCGCGGCGCACCTGGGCCTCGGCGATGACGTGGCCCTGCGCATCCTTCACCTCGGGGGTGGGGATGTTGTTCGTCTGGTCCACGAACGTGAGCATCTTCTTGCCGTCCCACAGGTCCACGCTCGGGTAGATGAACGTCAGGTAGCCGTGGTTCTCCGGCTTCGTCTCCGGCAGGTGGCGGAACTGCGAGGCGTAGATCTCCGGCACCCCGTGCACGTCATAGGGCCGGGCCTCCAGCATCTTCTTGAAGAGGGCCGCCTTCTCCTGCGCCTCCGGAGGCAGCGCCGCCACGTCGATGTCCTTCAGCTCCTCCTGCCACTCCTGGAGGATTTTGGCGTTGGCCGCGGCGCGCTCCGGGGGTGGCACGAAGGTGTAGATGCTCACCACCTGATCGATGGCCGAGTACTTCGTCTTGCGCTTCTCCGGATCCTCGAGCTCGTCGTAGATGGCCTTCGCCTCCTCCAGCGTCTTGCTGTAGACGGCGATGGGATCGGCGGACATGTCGAAGCGCTGGCTGATCTCATCCTGCAGCTTCACCGACGACTGGCCCTCGGGGATGAGGGCGCGGCTGTTGTAGTTGAAGCGGATGCCGGCCTTGATGCGGTCCGCGAAGGAGGCGGGCTTGTCCGTGGGCACGTCCACGTCGCTCCACGGGACGGCGAAGAAGCACAGGATGGCCACGATGACGGTGCTGACGCCGAGCATCAGGCCCGGCTTGGGGATGCGCAGCTCCTTGCCCGTGGTGGCGCTCTGGGTGGCCGGCGGCTTCATCTCGCCGATGAGCTTCTTGGGCAGCTCGGGGTTGATGCGGCCGGCGATCGCCAGCAGCGCCGGGCTCCAGGCGAAGAGCAGCACGCCGATGATGAAGGTGCCGCAGCCGGCCAGGAAGCCGAACTGGCTGAAGCCGCGGAACTCGCTGACCATCAGCACGAAGAACGAGCCCGACGTCACCACCGCGGACACCAGCGCCGGCCGGCCCGCGTTCACGATCGCGTCCTGGATGGCCTGGTCATACGGCTTGCCCTGGCCCAGCTCCAGCCGCGTGCGGAAGATGAAGTGCAGGCCGTAGTCGATGCCGAACCCCAGCAGCAGCGCGCCCAGGATACTGGTGATCATGTTGAGCTCGCCCACGGTGAGGTAGGTGAAGCCCATGGTGATGATGGTGCCAATCACCGTGCCGATGGACACGATGAGCGTGGGCACGATCTTCCGGAAGGCCAGGATGGTGATGAAGAAGATGGCCGCGAACGCCAGCAGCGACACCGGCTCGAGCGACTCCTCGATGGCGTACGAGTCATCCACCGCCGTCTTGTAGGAGCCGGTGAAGCCGTAGGCCACCAGCGTCTTGTCGCCCATCTTGTCGTAGTCCTCGACGAGCTGCACGCCGCCGGACTTCTCGCTCTGGGAGTAGGCCGCCAGGTCCTTGCGCAGCTTCTCCACGTAGACCTTCGTCTTGCCGAGCTGGTTGGAGTCCCACATCGGCTTGATGAGGATGAGCATCATCTTCCGGTCCTTGGAGATGTAGTAGTCATCCCGGATGCTCTTCTTGCCGACGCTGCTGTACTTGTCGACGAGGTCCTGCATCTCGAGCTTCACCGGCTCGGTCTTCTGGATCTCGATGAAGAAGGGGTTGTTGCGGCGCAGCTGATCCTTGAGGTACGCCATGATGCGGCGCTTGCCCTCGGCCAGGTCCTCCGTCTTGATGAAGAGGCCCATCTGCTGCTGCACGAACTCGACGGGCACCTTGTAGGTGATGAAGCGGACGTTCTCCTTGTCCGCGTTCAGCCCGGCCGCGATGTCGTCGGCGACCTTCTTGAGCGTGGCCTCGTCCTCGCCGCGCAGGCCCATGATGAGGTAGCCGCTGCCACCCACCATGTCGATGACGCGCTTGACGTCCTTCACCTCGGGCAGGTCCTGCGAGATGAGGTCGAGCTGGTTGGAATTGATGGTCAGCTTCGTGGTTCCCCACAATGCCGCGCCGGTCAGCGCGAGGATCGCGAGGATGACGAGCCCGGGCCTGCGCACCATCAATCTGGCGTAGGCGAGAGCAAAGCGGGGCGTCTTGTGGGTCGAGTCACTCATGCGGTCGCGGACCCTACCGGAGAACCGCCCTGTTCAGAAGCACGGTGAGAACCCTCGGCTGCCCGGCTGCTGCGACTCCCTCTCCCTCTGGGAGAGGGGTGGGGTGACGGTCAAAATATTCCCCGGTTTTTCGAGTCCGGGATTTCAACCAGGGTGGACTCAGGCCCTGGGGGGCAACAGGAAGGCGCGGGGCTCTCGCAGGAAGCGCGCGCTCATCAGCCGCACCAGCCGCACCACGTCCCGCACCGGCACGTCCCGCGCCCGCAGGGCCACGCCGAGGGCCAGCGAGAAGGACACCCCGAAGTTGATGGCCAGGGTCACTCCAATGCCACCCAGGGCCGCGAGGAAGTCCGGCCGCAGCACCGCCGTGGGCCCCAGCGCGTAGCCGGCCAGGCACAGCTGCCCGAAGGACAGCGTCACGTGCCGCACGTCCAGGGGCAGTCCGAAGAAGTTGCCCACCACCGGAGGCAGCGCCAGCAGCACGCCGATGCTCACGTTGCCCCCCAGCCCGGCGATGTTCCGCGAGAAGAGGCCCGCCAGCTTCTTCGCCCCCGTGTCGCCCAGCGCCCGCCGCAGCACCCGGTGGTGCGCGAGCGCCTCGGGGATGCGCCGGTACACCGCCCAGTTCTCCACCCACCCAGCCACGAGGCTGGACAGCCACAGCAGCACCCCCGTGAGCGCCGCGTAGAAGACGGTGCCGCTGTGCCACGGGTGGAGCGCGTCCACCACGTAGTGGGCCTGGGCCGGGTTGAGCAGCGGGCGCCCCTTCCACCACGCGAAGAGTATCGACAGCCCCACCGCCGCCGGCAGCACCGTGCCCATGTTCGCCAGCGCCGTGGCGATCTGCGAGCGCGTGATGCGGGGAATCAGCTCCACCAGGTGCGACAGCCGCCCGCCCGTGCCGCCCGTGCCGCCGATGGCGCTCCCCAACGTGGCCGCCGTCATGGACGGCTGCTTGGTGGCCAGCGTGGAGCCCGTCACCTGCATCATCAGGAAGCTGCCCACGTAGGTGCCCGCCAGCGCCAGCCCGTAGAAGAAGGGCGCCAGCGCGAGCGTGGCCGCGTACAGCTTGAGGATGGCGGTGACGGCCGTGATGAGCCCGCCTCCCGCCGCCGAGTGCACCAGGTGGTGGTACTCGTCCCGCGTGGTGGAGATGTAGTGCTCGCCCGAGTGGCCCGCGCGCTCGATGACCTTGCGAGCCAGCAGCCGCGCGTTGCTCGCCACCACCGCCCGCACCGAGCGGTCCGTGTGCGCCCGGCGCAGCAGGTCCGCCACCAGCACGAGCCCCTCGCGCCAGCGCGCCTCGCCCGGCGCCGCGCCCAGCACCCGGGCGATGGCCTCCATGCGCTCCAGGCTCCGGCGGATGCGCTCCAACCGGTACACCAGGTCCACGCTCACCCCGTACTGCTCCAGGTGGCTGGAGACGATGGCCACCACCTGCCGGCACTCCTCCACCACGTCCCCGAGCTCCCGCAGCGAGTCCGGCGCGGCGTCGCGCGCCAGCACGCCCTCGCACACCCGGCGCAGTTTCAGGAAGGGCGAGGCCCGGAAGGACACCTCCGGACAACGGTCCCTCACGTCCTCGGCCAGTCCCAGGGCCGCCGTCTGCACGGCGAGCAGGCCCAGGGCATCCACCAGCGAGGCCCGCACCACCAGCGCCGGGCTCCTCACGGGAGGCAGGGTGCCGCCCTGCGACAGGTCGGCGAGCCGCGCCAGCAGCTCGGGCGGCAGGGCCTCCAACCAGTCCGCGTCCTCGGGGTCCGGAAACAGCCGCAGCAACAGCTCCGAGAGCTGATGGTCCTCGGGCGGCGAGGGCAACAGGCGGCGGGCGAGCCGGTCCAACACCTCGCCGAAGAAACCCAGTCCGGCGGGCAGGCCCACCTGGGAGAAGAGCTTCAGTCCGCTCGTCGCGGCCATCACCTCGCGCACCAGGGCGGCCACGGGCTCACGGGCGGAGGCTCTCGCCTCCAGCACCCGGAGCAACAGGGCCAGGCGCGTCACCACCGCGGGGGCCTCGGGCTCGGCGGGCTCCATCAAGCCGAGCGCGGGCTTGGGGTCCCTCAGCCAGGCGACGCAGCGCTCCACCCACTCCAGGCGGGCTTCCAGGCCCTCCGTGGGTACATCGGCCAGCAGGTGCTGGAGGTCCCTCACGGCCGGGTGGCCCGGGGCGCGTGGGGCGAACTGCACGCAGAAGGCGTCCACCTCGCGGGAGGAGCGTCCTTCTCGCACGGGGACGGGCTGGGGCAGCGGACGGGACATCGGCCCCTCCTCTCTACTTCACCTGTCCCCGAGTACAACCGGCTTCACCTCCGGGCGCCCGGCTGCCCGGCTCCCGGAGGTGGAATAACCACTACTTCTACTTCTTGCTCAGCTCGGCTTCCTTCGCGCGCATCAGCTCCAGCAGCTTGTCCCAGCCCCCCTGCTTCAGGATGGGCCGCACCTGGTCATCGCGGATGCCGGTGAGCATCGAGTCGCCGAGCACCGCCACGTCCAGCACCTTCCAGCCGCCCTGGCTCTTCACCACGGTGTACTGGAGCTTCATCTCCTGCTTCTTCAGCGGGTGCTCGATGACGACGGTGGACTTCACGTTCGCCTTGTCGCCCTCCACGGCCGGGTCGTCATAGGTGATGGAGGCCAGGTTCTTGAAGTTCTCGCGCACCTTGGGGAAGGCGATCTTCGCGAAGAGGCTGTTGAAGAGCTTCGTGAACTCCTTGCGCTGGGCGTCGGTGCCCTTCTCCCAGTCCTCGCCGAGGAGGAAGCGGCCCTGCTCCTCGTTGGCGAGCTGCTTGAGGGCCAGGTCATCCTTGCTGTAGCGCACGGACTGCACGACGGTCTTCACCGGCTTGGCAATGGTCTCATTGGGCGCGGCGAGCGCGGGGAGGGCAAAGGCGAGGGTGGCCAGCAGGGTCAGGGAGCGGAGACGGGCGTTCATTCAGGTCCTTCCTTCAGAGGGCTGCCTCTGTAGCGCAATGGAACGGCTGGGAGCGCGCGAAATTCACGCGGCGCCCGGCGTGGGGCCCGGGGGCCAGGCCGCCTGCCCGGTGTGCTCGAAACACGCCATGCGGGCGAATTTTCCGCTTGTCTCGGGGTTTGACTCCCCTGGAGCCCAACGTTTAGTGTCCCCGCTCTTCTAAGCCGTTGACGTGGGCCGTACCCCCTCCGAAGCCGAAGACGACATGCCGACCGACTACCTGTTCACCTCTGAATCCGTCACTGAAGGGCACCCGGACAAGATCGCCGATCAGATCTCCGACGGCGTGCTGGACGCCATCCTCTCCAAGGATCCCCAGGGCCGCGTGGCCGTGGAGACCCTGGTGAAGACGGGCCTGGCCATCGTCGCCGGCGAGGTGACCACCAACTGCTACGTCGACATCCCGAAGATCGTCCGCAGCACGATCTGCCGCATCGGCTACACCGACAGCTCCATGGGCTACGACGGCAACACCTGCGGCGTCATGGTGGCCATCGAGGGCCAGAGCCAGGACATCGCCCGGGGCGTGGACAACAAGAAGGAGCAGGGCGCCGGCGACCAGGGCATGATGTTCGGCTTCGCCTGCGACGAGACGCCGGAGCTCATGCCGGCTCCCATCCACTACGCCCACGCGCTCACCCGGCGCCTGGCCGACGTGCGCCGCAAGACGCACGACTGGCTGCGCCCGGACGGCAAGAGCCAGGTCACCGTCGAGTACCGCAACGGCCGCCCGGCCCGCATCGACGCGGTGGTGGTGTCCACTCAGCACTCGGATGACGTCTCCAACAAGCGCATCCACGAGGCCATCCGCGAGGACGTCATCGCCAAGGCGCTGCCCAAGAAGCTCATCGACGCCAAGACGAAGATCTACATCAACCCCACCGGGCGCTTCGTCATCGGCGGCCCCATGGGCGACTCGGGCGTGACGGGCCGGAAGATCATCGTGGACACCTACGGCGGCATGGGCCGTCACGGTGGCGGCGCCTTCTCGGGCAAGGATCCGTCCAAGGTGGACCGCTCGGCGGCGTACATGGGCCGGCACATCGCCAAGACGGTGGTGGCCGCGGGCCTGGCTCGCCGCTGCGAGGTGCAGGTCTCCTACGCCATCGGCGTGGCCGAGCCCGTGAGCGTGCTGGTGGACACCTTCGGCACGGCCACCGTGCCCGAGGAGCGCATCCAGCAGGCCATCCGTCACACGTTCGGCCTCAAGCCCCGTGAGATCACCGAGTACCTGGATCTGCTGCGGCCCATCTACCAGAAGACCGCCGCGTACGGTCACTTCGGCCGCTCCGAGAAGGAGTTCACCTGGGAGCGCACCGACAAGAAGGACGCGCTGCGCGAGGCCGTGGCGGGCCCGGCCGGCACCTCCCGGCTGAAGGCCGTCTGATTCGACGCTGAACGTCTCAAGTGGTTGAAACGCGCGTGAGCCCCGGTAAGGCTCACGCGCGTTTTCATTTTCTCCACCCCCGGAAGGACTCCCATGGCGAAGGTCGTGAGCCTCAAGAAGCGGACGAAGGTCAACCAGGCCCCGGTGCACGCGGACATCCAGGATCCGCTCCAGGCGGAGAAGGGCCGCGGCCGCATCGAGTGGGCTGGCCGCACCATGCCGGTGCTGAACCAGATCCGCGAGCGCTTCGCGAGGCAGAAGCCGCTGAAGGGCGTGCGGCTGGCGGCGTGTCTGCACGTGACGGCGGAGACGGCCAACCTGGTGCTCGCCCTGAAGGAGGGCGGCGCGGACGTGGCCCTGTGCGCCTCCAACCCGCTGTCCACCCAGGACGACGTGGCGGCCTCGCTGGTGGTGGACCACGCCATCTCCGTCTTCGCCATCAAGGGCGAGGACAACGACACCTACTACCGCCACATCCACGAGGCGCTGAACACGCGGCCCCAGCTCACCATGGATGACGGGGCGGACGTGGTGGGCGTGCTGCACAACGAGCGCACGGAGCTGCTGGAGCACGTCATCGGCGGCACCGAGGAGACCACCACGGGCGTGGTGCGCCTGCGCGCCATGGCGAAGGAGGGCGTGCTGAAGTACCCGATCATCGCCGTCAACGACGCGAAGACGAAGCACCTCTTCGACAACCGCTACGGCACGGGCCAGTCCACCATCGACGGCATCATCCGCGCCACCAACCGGCTGCTGGCCGGCAGCGTCTTCGTGGTGGCCGGCTATGGCTGGTGCGGCCGTGGCCTCGCGATGCGCGCCCGCGGCATGGGCGCCGACGTGGTCGTCACCGAGGTGGATCCCACCACCGCGCTCGAGGCGGTGATGGATGGCTTCCGCGTCATGCCCATGAGCGAGGCGTGCCGCATCGGCGACTTCTTCTGCACGGTGACGGGCAACATCGACGTCATCCGCCAGGAGCACTTCGAGAAGATGAAGGACGGCGCCATCGTCTCCAACTCGGGCCACTTCAACGTGGAGATCGACCTGAAGACGCTGCACCGCATGGCCAAGGGGCGCACGTCCCTCCGCGAGTTCGTGGAGGAGTTCACCCTCGAGAATGGCAAGCGCATCATCGTCCTGGGCGAGGGCCGCCTCATCAACCTCGCCTCCGCCGAGGGCCACCCCTCCAGCGTGATGGACATGTCCTTCGCCAACCAGGCGCTCGCCAGCGAGTACATGGTGAAGAACCACCGCAAGCTGGAGAAGAAGGTCTACGCGGTGCCGGAGCACCTGGACCAGGAGATCGCCCGGCTGAAGCTCAAGGCCATGGGGGTGAAGATCGACAAGCTCACCCCCGAGCAGATCAAATACCTGGGCTCCTGGCAGGAAGGGACCTGACCTTCTCCAGCGCGTCGTAGGTGGCCGTCTTGTAGGCCTCGGAGAGCGTGGGGTAGTTGAAGCACGTCTCCACGAAGAGCCGGGCGCTGGCGCCCGTCATCAGCGCCAGCAGCCCCACGTGCACCAGCTCCGAGGCCTGCTCGCCCAGCACGTGCACGCCCAGCAGCCGCAGGTCCTCCTTGCGGAAGAGCAGCTTCAGCAGTCCGTGGTGCTCGCCAATGATCTGCCCGCGCGCGTTGGTGGAGAAGGCGGCCCGGCCCACCACGTAGGAGATGTCCTTGGCCCGGAGTGCCTCCTCCGTCTCGCCCGCCATGGACACCTCGGGGATGGTGTAGATGCCGTAGGGCAGCACCGGCGACAGCTTGTTGTTGTTGAGGTCTTCCAGCCCGAACGCGTGCATCACCGCGATGCGCGCCTGCTCCATGGACGTGGACGCCAGCGCCGGGAAGCCGATGACGTCTCCCACCGCGTAGATGCCGGGCACCGCCGTCTGGTACTCGGGCCCCACCTCCACCTGGCCTCGCGCGCCCAGCTTCACGCCCACTGCCTCCAGCCCCAGCCCCGCCGTGTTCGCCGAGCGCCCCGAGGCCACCAACACCTGGTCCACCTCCAGTTGCTCGCCGTCCTTCAGCGTCAGCCGGATGGGCGCCTTCGGGTCCGGCGGCACCTCCACCGCCTCCACCGTGTGCCCCAGCCGCATCTTCACCCCGAGCGCCTCCATCCGCTGCTTCAGCAGCGCGGAGACTTCATCGTCCAGGAAGGGCAGCAGCTCGGCCTTGGGGTCTATCAGCGTCACGGGAATCTTCAGCGCGGCGAACATGCAGGCGTACTCGGAGCCGATGACGCCCGCGCCCACCACCGCCAGCGCGCGCGGCAACCGCTGGATGTCGAGCAGCTCGTCCGAGTCGTGCACGCGCGGATCGCCAAACGGATACAGCGGCGGGCGGAAGGGCGAGGAGCCCGTGGCCACCAGGATGACGTCCGCCGTCAGCCGCCGCTCCGGCTGGCCGTCGCGGCTCACCACCACCGTGTGCGCGTCCGCCAGCCTGCCCTGGCCGTACACGAGCTCCACCCCGTGGCGCTTCAGGTCCTCCAGAATCCGCTGGCGCTCACCGCCCTTCACCCGCCGCTCCCGGTAGAGGAAGTCCGAGACGGTGGTCTCGTGCGGCAGTTGCGCCTCCACCCCGTAAAGGCCGCGCTGGCGGAAGCCCGAGAGGTACAGCGACGTCTCTCGCAGCGTCTTGGAGGGAATGGTGCCCGTGTTGGCCGCCGTGCCGCCGGGCACGGGCTCCCGCTCCACCACCGCCACCCGCTTGCCATGCAGCGCCGCGTGCACCGCCCCCTTCTCACCAGCGGGGCCGGAGCCGATCACCACGAGGTCGAAATGCGCCATGGCCGGACCCTACGCGAGCCGTCCAGTGGCGCGGAAGGGCCCTGAACGCGGACGGGCCGCCTCCCACTGTTCTTCAGAGGACGCCGGGCAGGGGGAGCACGGGGACGGGCACCCTCACCCCGTCCCTCTCCCGGAGGGCGAGGGGAAATGGGCGCAGTGGGGCAAGGGAGCGGCGGGTTCCGTGGTTCTCAGGCTCTGGAATTGTTGGATAGCTTTACGGACCTGGGGCTGTCGCTGTCCGCGCCTTCTCACCAGTCAACGCAGCGGGCTCGATCACTTCCCGCTCGTCAGTCGGGCCCCTAGCTTGTGTTTCATGGGCACCAATGAATTTCCTCGCGGCTTCACCTTCGGGGTGGCCACCGCCGCTTATCAGGTCGAAGGGCACATCGAGAACGACTGGTCCGAGTGGGAACGTCAGGGGAAGTGCAAGGACCCCAACCACCGCTGCGGCCGCGGCGTGGACCACTGGAACCTCTTCGACCATGACGTCCAGCTCGCCAAGGAGGTGGGCAGCGGGGCGTTCCGTATCTCCCTCGAATGGGCCCGCATCGAGCCCGTCCGCGGCCAGGTGGATGAGTCCGCCGTCGATCAGTACCGCCAGCGCCTGCTGCGCATGAAGGCCGCCGGCATCCGGCCCGTCGTCACCCTCCACCACTTCACCCACCCCCAGTGGTTCCACCGCGAAACCCCCTGGCACGAGCCCTCCTCCGTCGTCGAGTTCCGCCGCTACGCCCGCATCTGCGCGCGCATCCTCGAGGGCCTCGACGCCCTCGTCATCACCTTCAATGAGCCCATGGTGCTGCTGCTCGGCGGCTACCTCCAGGGCGTCATCCCTCCCGGCATCGCGGATGGCACCCAGGCCATGCTCGCGCTCGGCAACATCGCCCGCTCGCATGTCGCCGCCCGCGAGGAGATTCTGCGCGAGTGCGGCCGGTGTGAGATCGGCATCTCGCAGAACATGCTCGCCTTCCGGCCGGACCGCTGGTGGCACCCGCTGGACCGCGCCCTCTCCCGGCTGGCCTTCGACAACTACAACCACGCCTTCCACCGCGCCCTCACCGATGGCGAGCTGCGCATCCAGATGCCCGGCCTCGCCTCCACGCGCCAGCGCATCGACGGCGCCCGCGACAGCGTGGACTTCATGGGCATCAACTACTACACGCGTGCCCATCTGCGCTTCATCCCCAAGCCCCCCTTCCTCCAGTTCCAGTACCGCGACGTCCACGGCCGCGGCCTCACCGACATCGGCTGGGAGGACTACTCCGAGGGCTTCTCCCAGCTGCTCGTCGAGCTGCACCACAAGTACGGCAAGCCCATCTGGGTCACCGAGAACGGCATCGACGATCGCCAGGGCGACCGGCGGCCCCAGTACCTCTACAACCACTGGAGCCAGATGCTCAGCGCCGTCCGCCAGGGCGCCGACGTGCGCGGCTACCTCTACTGGTCCCTCATGGACAACTTCGAGTGGCTCGAGGGCTGGGGGCCCCGCTTCGGCCTCTACTCGGTGGACTTCGAGACGCTCGAGCGCCGGCCCACTCCCGCCTGCCACTACTTCCGCCGCGTCGCCCAGAGCGGCGTGCTCGTGGAGCCGGGGCGCGTGCTCGAGACCTCGCAGTCCGCGCGGCCCATCGCGGCCGTGGCCCCGTCCTCCGCCGCCTTCTGAGCCGCGGGCACCCGCACTCCGCGTGAGGCGGGCCGTCCGCAGGTGACGGCACCGAGGCGAGGGCGCTACAACGGGTGAATGCCCGTTATTGGACTGTCCGTCCTGAGCTCGCTGTGGCTCACGGCGGTGGATGCGCCCGTCACCTCGGTCACCGTCTACAGCGATCGGGCCCGGGTGGTGCGCACGGCCCGGGTGGCCCTCTCCGGCACCCAGCGCGTGGAGTTGCCCCTGTTGTATGGCTCGGTGGACCCCGCCTCCATCCGCGTGGAGGCCCAGGGCGCCGAGGTGACTCGGGTGGACATCCGCTCCGTCGAGTCCGAGGCCCTCCCCGCCACCCTGGCCAGCAAGCTCGTCACCGAGCTGGAGCGGCTGGATGATCAGCTCGCCCAGGTCCGCGCCGAGCGCGAGGCCTACTCCGCCCAGCTCACCGCGCTCGCCAAGGTGCGGCCCTCCGTCACGGACGAGGCGCTGTCCTCCGCTCCTCCTCCCAACGCCAGGGGCGTACCCCAGGGTGCCTCGCGGCTCGATGCCTCCGGCTGGCGCGCCGCCACCGACTTCGTGGTGGAGACCACCGCCCGCCTCCAGGCGAAGCTGCGCGACGTGTCCCAGCGGGAGGAGGCGTTGGACAGGGAGCTGTCCCGCAACGTCCAGGAAGCACGGCGGCTCGGCGGTGAGCCCCGGCGCCGGGGCCTCGAGATCGCTCCCACCCTGTCGGGCCAGGGCTCCGCGACCGTCACCCTCACCTATGTCACCAGCAACGCGCGCTGGTACCCCGCCTATGAGCTGAGGCTCGAGCCGGAGTCCAACCGCGTGCAGGTGGCCTTCTCCGGACGCGTCAGCCAGGAGTCCGGCGAGGACTGGGAGGACGCGGCGCTCACGCTCAGCACCGCCCTGCCCGCCACCGCCACCACCGCGCCGGAGCTCGCCACCTGGAAGATCGGCCAGCGCGAGCGCTTCATTCCCACGCCCGCTTCCGTCCCCGACTCCTGGCGCGCCCCGCCTCCCGCTCCTCCCAAGCCGCCCGCGCCGCCCAACGAGGACCTGCGGATGCGCGCCCGCCTCCTCTCGCTCATCGGCAATGCTTCCTCCGAGCCCGCGCGGCCGGCCTCCGCACCGGCGCAGCAGAACTTCGCGGACGAGCGCTCGCGGTCCCAGGCCTCGGCGGGAACCAGCACCATCGTCGGCACCGTCGTGACCGCGGACACGAAGCGGCCCGTGGCGGACGTGGTCGTCACGGCCACCTCGCCCAACCTCCCGGGCGAGCAGATCGTGGTGACGGATGCCCAGGGCCAGTACCGCCTCCCCCAGCTCCCGCCGGGCCTCTATTCCCTGCGCTTCGACAAGGAGTCGTTCAAGCCGATCCATCGCTCGGAGATCCAGCTGCGGCAGGCTCGCACCATCCGGGTGAACGTGGAGCTGCTGCCCGAGACCTTCTCCGAGGAGCTCGCGATCGTCGCCGCGCCGCCCACGGTCGACGTGGGTGCCACCAGCGCCGGCGTCAGCGTCGATCAGGATTACGTCCGGCGCATCGCGACGAACCGGCCCGGGGCCAAGGCGGGTGCCTCGCGGTCCTTCGAGAGCCTCGCCGGGTCCGCTCCTGGCGCGGTGGAGGTGGATGTCCCCGTGGGCCTCGCGCCGCCCGAGGGCTGGCGGCGGCCCGTGGTGGATCCACGTCTGCCCGCCTCGCTCGCGGGCGGCTACGCGCTGGCCTTCCCCTCGCAGCGCCGCGAGACGGTGCTCAGCGGCAAGGGCGAGCGGCGCGTGCCCCTCTTCACCGAGACGTGGCCCGTGCAGGTGGAGCGCAAGCTGTACCCCGCGCTCACCCCCAATGCCTTCCTCGTGGCGGAGCTGCGCAGCCCCTCGCGCCAGGTGATGCCCGGGGGAGACGCGCAGCTCTTCGTCGGCGCGGACCCCGCCGGCCAGGCCCGGCTCACCCTCGTGTCCCCGGGCGAGCCCTTCACCCTGCCCCTGGGCATCGACTCCGCGGTGCGCCCGGTGCGCAACGTGAAGCTCGTCACGAGCGAGAAGGGCCTCATCGGCAAGGACGACGTCACCGAGTACCTCGTCACCCTCGAGGTGGCCAACCCGTACCCCTTCCCCCTCCCGGTGCAGCTCCACGACCAGTGGCCGCTGTCGCGCAGCGAGGACGTGGAGGTGAAGCTGGTGCGCACCGAGCCCTCCGCCGAACAGGACCCGGCGAAGGGCACGCTCTTGTGGCGCCTGACGGTGCCACCCTCGGAGAAGAAGGGGGTGTCCTTCCTGTACACCGTCCGCCACCCGAAGGGCTGGCGCCTGGAGCAGTCGCAGTAGCGAGGAGCCACCATGTACAGCCTGCCCTTGATGATGCTGGCGCTCGCCGCCCCCGCGAAGGTGTCCTCCGTCGTCGTCTACCCGGACCGCGCCCTGGTGACGCGCGTGGAGACGGTGGCCTGCACCGGCCGCCCGCTCGCCGTCTTCGAGTCCGTTCCGCCCGCCGCCGATCCCTCCAGCTTCCGCGCCCGCTCCGAGGACGCCACCGTGGAGAGTCTCGTGGCCGAGGAGCGCACGCGCCAGGCGGAGTTCAGCCCGGAGCTGGAGGCCCTGCGCAAGAAGCGCGAGGCGCTGGAGCGCGAGCTGGTGGAGCTGGGAGACGCCCGCGCCCGTGCCCAGTCGTTGCAGCAGCTCGGTGAGAGCCTCACCGAGGTGACGGTGAAGCGGGTGGCGCGCGAGCTCACCGAGCCGAAGCCGGATGCCCGCGCGTGGACCCAGGCCTTCGACACCGCGCTGGATGCCCGGTTGCGCGCCGCCTCCGAGCTGTCCTCCCGGGCCGCCCGCATGCGCGAGGTGCAGCGGGAGTTGGACTCGCTGCGCAGCCGGGAGGGATTCCTCTCCGCCTCGGCCGCGCGCATGGAGCGGCGGGTGGAGGTCCGGCTGGCCTGTCCCGCCGAGGGCCGCGCCCGCGTGGAGCTCCAGTACGTGGTGGGGGGCGCGGGCTGGACGCCCTCGTACGAGGCGCGCGCCGACGAGGCCGCCCATCAGGTGGAGCTCTCCACCTTCGCCACCGTGAGCCAGTCCACCGGCGAGGATTGGAGCGGGGTGCGGCTGGCGCTCTCCACCGCCCGGCCCCGCGACAACGCGACGCCGCCGGAGCTGAAGCCCCTCACGCTGAGGGCCTGGGAGCGCCGCGCCGAGAAGAAGGTGCTGGTCCGCCGCGACGAGGTGCAGCAGCACGCCCAGGCCGGAGGGCAGACGCCGGGCGAGACGGACGGCGCGCTGCAGGCGGCCTCGCAGGGCATCTCCGTGCAGCTGCTGGTGCCCGAGCTGGCCCAGGTGCCCGGAGAGGGCACGGCCGTGCGGCTGCGCGTGGCGCGCACGAAGCTGAAGTCCTCCTTCGTCTGGCGCACCGTGCCCAAGCTGCACCCGGTGGTGTTCCGCGTGGCCCGCCTCGTCAACGGCGCGCCCTTCCCGTTGCTGCCGGGCCCCGTGGACATGTTCCGGGACTCCGGTTTCATTGGCCGCCAGGAGTTGGAGCAGGTACCCCAGGGCGGTGCCTTCCAGCTCACCTTCGGCCTCGAGGAGTCGCTGCGCGTGGAGCGCGTGGTGGTGCAGGAGATCGCCCGCGACGAGGGCCTCTTCGGTGGCCGGCGCCGCTTCCACTACGCCTACCGCTTCAACCTGGCCAACTACCGCCAGCGCCCCGAGGTGGTGGAGGTGGCCGAGCACATCCCCGTCTCCGAGCTCGACGACGTGACGGTGGAGCTGGACGCCAAGAAGACGACGCCCGGCCACGCCGTCGAGGCGATGGATGGCATCGTCACCTGGAAGCTGACGCTCGCACCCTCGGAGCAGCGCTCCGTGGACCTCACCTTCCACGTGGATGTGCCCTCCAGCTACGACATGCAGGGGCTGTAGGGGCGGGATGCCGTCGAACTTCTCTTCGGGTGTGGGACGCCTGGAGCTACCGCGCCGAGGCGTGGCGGCAGGTGGCGGTGGAACTGGGTGCGCTGGCCCTGAGTGCGGTTGCCCGCTCCTCGAGCGGTGGCCACGGGCCCGCCCGGCCTCGCGCTCAGCACCTCGTCTACCACCGGAGCACTGGTAGACGTCTACCACTCAAGGCGTACATTGACACACGCGGAACTACATGGCTGGTAGGCGTCTACCAGTCAAGCCCACCCACAGTGACATTCACCTTCGAGCCCGGAGAGGGGTGGACGCGAGGTGACCGGGTTGGTGGGACACCGTTCCGTGCTCGTGCGCGGCAAGCTCTGAGCCGCAGGGCGCCCGCATTGTGTTCGCCGAGTTGAGCCGCACCGCAACACGAAGTCGGTGGCGCTGGTTTCAGGGCGCTCCGGGCTACAGGAGGCCGGCCCTGTTCAGTAGCTCGTGAACACGCTTGCCAGGCTCGACGTGCTCGGGACTTTCTGCGATGAGGCGCTCGGGCGTGAGGACGATGAGCGTTCCCTTGTCCTCCACCGGCTCCAAGCGCACGGGCGCGGATAACGGCGGAACCCTGCCCTGGCTGTGCGGGAAATACATGATCCAGCCCACGAAGTTCTCCGCGTTGTCATCCGGTCTCACCGCATCACGGTGCATGGTTGAGGTGGCGAGGGCGGACTCGGGCTCCCAGGCCCGTACCATGCTCCGTACCAGCTCGGCGAGAACGGGCTCGCTCAGCACCCGCTCCGCATTCGGCCCCCGGGCTGGCAAATTGACCACACAGCAGTTGGATTGCCCTTCGCTATAACCGCCGCAGTAGAAGCTGAAGCCACACGAGTCGTAGGGGTCGGGCTCGCCATTCCGCGCCCAGACAGAGTAGCCGAGCTCCTCGAACTGCCGACCCTGCCTCGCCGGCCCCGCTTCTCGAGGGCCTCGCCGGAGGCCTCGATGGGGCGCTTCCGTATTCGTTGAAGAGGCGTTGGATGGCCCTGGCGGCCTTCTCCTCCGCAGTGAAACTCCGCCTCTTCCTTCGCCCCATGAACACTACCTCCCGTGTAGCCGACTTATGAGGTGTGTCCACAAAACCGGGGCAGGCTCATGTTTCGCCCTTCAGTCCCGGTGCCGCTCCGCCACGCGGTAGAGCCAGGTGAGGGAGCAGTCCAGCAGCGACTGTCGCGACCGCATGTAGTTGCGGGCCCGGGCGAAGGGAAGCCACACGCGGTTGCCCACGAGGACCTGGGCCTCCTCGAGCTTCTGGCGCGGAATCCATTTGCCGCCCAGGTTGTGCACCAGCACCTCGCCCAGGTACGCGCCAATGGCGGGCATCGCGTGCTCGTCGATGGCTTCGCGCAGGCGGCTCTTCGGGAATTCCTCCTTCCAGAAGTAGAAGTCGGCATCCGTGAGCGACTCGGGCGTGGCCTTGAAGACGGAGGGCACCTCCGAGTGCAGCAGCGCCACGAGGTGCTC